>NZ_JABDWI010000003.1:0-498536 GCF_019685235.1 Rhizobium sp. NLR8a | reverse complement strand
TCGGCCCGGCATTCGCAAGAACGTCGACCTGCCATTTCACGATCCGTCCCCCATCGCCGGAGAAGGATGGCCGTCCTCTCCGGCGCTTCTTTATCTCAACAAGAAGCGTGGAAATCATAAGACAAGCCTTTTCTGGTCAGCTTGAAGCATCTGCCGGAGCAGGTTTTCGTCAGGGCAAAGGCGATTGGCGACGGGCATACCCAGGTACGTCCGAGCCAATCGCCTTTGATCCTGGCGGAAGCATGCCCGGCCCACCGGCCGCACCGCTTCGCCGTGGGCGAAGCGACAAGTGCGTCCGGCGATTCCAAAGTCTTGCAGATTTGCCAGGCAAATCTGCGGGAGGGTTGGCTGAAACGGGCCGGCTGATCGACCGGCCCGCTTGGCCGTAGAACTGGGCTACGACACGCGCCGGCCGGTCGACCATCCGACTCCGTTTGAGCCAACAGAATGCTTCAATCTAACCCGGAAAAGCTCTAGTGGCTGCCGGTTTAACGCGCCCCTGCCAAATCGGCACTCTCGAAATCACCGCTCTGCGAGCGCCGGTTCGCCCTTTTTCTCGCGCACCATGTTGACGAAGCGGCGGAAGAGATAGTGGCTGTCCTGCGGGCCGGGTGAGGCTTCCGGATGGTGCTGGACGGAGAAAACCTGCTTGCCGAGCACGCGCAGGCCGCAATTGGTGCCGTCGAAAAGCGAAATATGAGTCTCTTCAACGCCATCGGGCAGCGACTTCGAGTCGATCGCGAAGCCGTGATTCATCGAGACGATCTCGACCTTGCCCGTCGTGTGATCCTTGACCGGGTGATTGGCGCCGTGATGGCCCTGATGCATCTTTTCGGTCTTCGCGCCCAATGCGAGGCCGAGCATCTGGTGGCCGAGGCAGATGCCGAAGACCGGGATATCGGTCTTAACAAGCGTCTTGATGACAGGCACGGCATATTCGCCGGTTGCCGCTGGATCGCCGGGACCGTTCGACAGGAAGATACCGTCCGGCTGCAAGGCGAGCACGTCTTCGGCGCTCGTTGTTGCCGGCACGACGGTCACCTTGCAGTCGAGGCCGGCAAACAGGCGCAGGATGTTGCGCTTGACGCCGTAATCGAGGCAGACGACGTGATATTTCGCATCCGCCGCGCCGAGTTCGCCGTAACCTTCGTTCCAGACCCACGGCGTCTGCGCCCATTGTGAGGACTGGCCGGACGAGGCGATCTTGGCGAGATCGAGACCTTCCAAGCCGCTCCAGGCCTTGGCTTCGGCCTTCAGCGCCTCGATGTCGAAGACGCCGTTGGGGTCGTGGGCGATCACCGCGTTCGGAGCGCCGTTCTCGCGGATCCAGGCGGTGAGCGCACGCGTGTCGATGCCGCAAAGGCCGATGATACCGCGGGCCTTCAGCCACTGGTCGAGATGCTTAGCGGCGCGGTAGTTTGAGGGGTCGGTAATGTCGGCCTTGAAGATGACGCCGACGGCGCCGTGGCGGGCCGCAGGGGTCAGGTCCTCGATATCTTCGTCGTTGGTGCCGATATTGCCGATGTGGGGAAAGGTGAAGGTGACGATCTGGCCCAGATAGGAGGGGTCGGTCATAATCTCTTCGTAGCCGGTAAGCGCCGTGTTGAAGACGACTTCGGCCTGGACCTTGCCGGTGGCGCCGATGCCCCTGCCTTCGATCACCGTGCCGTCGGCAAGAACGAGCAGGGCGGTCGGCTTTTCAGTTGTCCAGGGTGCTGTTGCGGTCATCTTCATCCCGTTTCCGGCGGCCGATGCGCCTAGCCGCGCTCGTCGCCATTTGATCTCGCAGGCGTGTGGGCACGGCAATGCCGCGCGCTTCAGGCCTGATCACGAATTTTGGTGCAGGTGGCGGTAAATAGCCACGCAATCGCTCAGCGTCAATCTTTGTAGCCGGGATTGCGGCCGTTTTCCTGCGCTTTATCGCGACGACCGCGCAATTTATTTGATCCGTCGCATCGGCGTGGTTTATGAAGCGGCATCAAAAAAGGAGTGAAGACATGCTGCGCGATCAACTCGCCACCCAGCTGAAAGAGGCGATGAAGGCCAAGGATTCGGAGCGGCTGTCGACCGTTCGGCTGATTCAGGCGGCCATCAAGGACCGCGACATTGCCAATCGCGGCGCCGGCAAGGAGCAGGCGAGTGACGACGAGATCCTGCAGATCCTCGCCAAGATGGTAAAGCAGCGCGACGAATCGGCAAAGATCTATGAGGAGAATTCCCGACCGGAGCTCGCTGCCAAGGAGCGTGCGGAAATAGCCGTCATTCAGGACTTCATGCCGAAGCAGCTTTCCGACGGCGAAGTGCGCGCCAATATCTCGGCGATCATCGCGGAGACGGGTGCCGCCGGAGTCAAGGACATAGGCAAGGTGATGGCGGCGCTCAAGGAGCGTTATGCCGGCCAAATGGATTTCGCCAAGGCATCGGCAACCGTCAAGGAGCTTTTGAACGGATAAGCATCAGATGGCCCGTCTCGCCTGCGGCTCTCGACGGACCGCAGGTCCGAGCACGGCCTCGGCGGCGGCATCGACGATGGCAAACTTCGCCGCCTGATAGTTCCAATATTCGAGGATGAAGCGGCGCGACAGCCAGAGGTCACCCTTGCGCGAAGGTTCTGTCCAGCCGACGCTTTCCATGGTCGCGGCCTGGGTCAGAAGCCGCTTCAGGTGGGTATTGGAAATCATGAATTGTTCGCGGAGCTCCCGGAGCGACAGGGGACCGATAATGACGCGCTCGGCCGTGCGAGGAAATTGCGGAAGGCGGGAGATCAGGTAATCCATCACGAGTCCGCCGGAATTCGCCCGGTTGAAGAGGTTGAAGGTGGGGCCGGGATTGCGCACGGACTCACTGCCGATGATCGCCCTTGCGATCCGCGGCTGAATCGCAGCCATTGTTGCGGAGGGGGCGGCGGTGATCTGGTCGGCGCGTTCGCCGCCGTCGAGGCTGTCGAGGATCATCATATGGGTGACGAGCCATCGGGTGAAATGCTGTTCGGCAATTTCGGTCGGTTCCAGATAGCGTGTGCGCTTGTCAGGTCCGGGCACCACACGCAGGAAACGATAGGCCAGCATTTCCTGCATGAAGGCTGCGGCCGTGTTGCGGCTGGCAATGTCATTCTTGACTGCGAAATCGACAAAGCGGCCGGAATAGAGGCCGCCGCTCTGGCCGTCGTCAGGATAACCGTAATGAAGTGCGAAGCCGGCATGGGCCATCAGCCAGCGCTGCTGCGCGGCGAAAATCGATGCGATGCGCGGGCTCTCGCGATAGATCGCAAGCAGTTGATTGGCGCACTGTAGGATCGCAGCGAGAAAGCGATCGTCTGCTCCAAGATTTTCCGCGGTGAAAGCCATTGGGGAAGGGTCCAGGGGTTCGGCGCACACATCTTTCATGCACGCGCCGTCTGTCAACGGTTTTGTCGATAAGCGGTTAATTTCAAAGGGAGAGTTGGCAAACAGAGCCTAAAATTTAAGAAGGCAGGAGCTGGGGGCGCTCCTGCCTTCTTGCTCTTTGCTCCCGCCGGCAACGCAGGCTGAGGCCCAAGCCGGAGGGTTTTGCAAAGGCACCCTTGCGAAGCGGCGCCGGGGGTAGGGATGGTGCTTCGCTCGGGGATCGCTTTGTTGGGATCGAACCTATGGCGGTGCGGTTCTCCGTTCAAATTACAAAAAAATAATGATTGCCGGAAACGGCGCTTCGAGCGACCTTGAGGCGAAGGTTCGGTTGGCGCCGCGCGGATCAAGAGGCGCGATCGACCTTGGTGATAAAAGCCTGTTTTGAAACATTTAAATTCGATTTCGTGTTTCGCCAGCACTTATGTCGCAACTGTTGCGGTGGCCGACCCCAGGCTGTTCGGCGACTATAATGTCGCACCCCTGTCGCAGGGGTGGTCACGCGTTGTTGATTGGATAACCGACGCCGCCACCGTTGGATGCACTTGCCTGTGAATAGCGGGTTTTCCCGACGAGTTTCGTGGCATGGTGCGGCAAAGCAGCTTATATGGAGTTTGGCCAAGAGGGATAAATGCGCTTTTCCAACACCTTTCTCGATGAGATCCGCGACCGCGTTCCGATTTCGAACGTGATCGCGCGCCGCGTCAGCTGGGACAAGCGCAAGACCAATGTCTCGCGTGGCGACTACTGGGCCTGCTGCCCGTTCCATGGCGAGAAATCGCCGAGCTTCCACTGCGAGGACCGAAAGGGTCGGTATCACTGCTTCGGCTGCGGCGTCACCGGCGATCACTTCCGCTTCCTGACGGAGCTGGAGGGCTTGAGTTTTCCCGAGGCCGTGCAGCAGATTGCCGACATGGCGGGCATGCCGATGCCGCTTGTCGATGCCGCGATGGAGAAGCGCGAGAAGGAGCGCGGCTCGCTGATCGACGTCATGGAAATGGCGACCAGCTTCTTCCAGGACCAGCTGCAGACGGCCCATGGCGCAAAGGCGCGCGCCTATCTGCGCGATCGCGGGCTGACGGGGCGAACCATTGAGACCTTCCGTCTCGGTTATGCGCCTGACAGCCGCAATGCGCTGAAGGAATTCCTCGCCGGCAAGGGTGTTTCCAAGGAGCAGATCGAGGCCTGCGGCCTGGTCGTTCATGAAAACGTGCCGGTCTCCTACGACCGCTTCCGCGACCGCATCATGTTTCCGATCCTCTCGTCGCGGGAAAAGGTGATCGCCTTTGGCGGCCGCGCCATGTCATCAGATGCACCCGCGAAATATCTGAACTCCAACGAAACCGAGCTCTTCCACAAGGGCAATGTCCTTTACAATTTTGCCCGCGCGCGTCGCGCCATACAGGGGCTTGGCCGCGGCGATCAGGACGACAATGCGAGCGGCACCATCATCGCCGTCGAAGGTTATATGGACGTGATCGCGCTCTATCAGGCGGGCATCGAAAACGCCGTTGCGCCGCTCGGCACGGCGCTCACCGAAAACCAGCTCGAGCTGCTCTGGAAGATGGTGCCGCAGCCGGTGCTCTGCTTCGATGGCGACGGCGCCGGCATCCGCGCCGCCAATCGCGCCGCCGAACTGGCGCTGCCGCATCTGAAGCCCGGGCGCTCGGTCCGCTTCGCGCTTCTGCCCGACGGCAAGGACCCTGATGATCTCGTACGCGATGAGGGGCGCGCGCCGTTCGACAAGGTGATGAGCCAGGCAAAGCCGCTTTCGGAGATGTTGTGGAGCCGGGAGATCAACACCGGCAAGTTCGATACGCCCGAGGCGCGCGCCGAGCTCGAAGCGCGGCTGAAGCAGCTTGTGGCCGTCATCGCCGACGAAAATGTGCGCCGCCATTACCAGCAGGATATTCGCGACCGGCTGAACGCCTTCTTCCAGCCGCAGTTCCAGAACCGCAACAATGGCGAGCGGCGCGGTTTCAGCGGCAATTCCCGGAACGGCCGTGACAATGCGGCCAAGGCAGGACCGAAAAGCCCCAGCCTGATTTCCGACCGGCTCGCCCGCTCGGGCCCCGTGCGCGGACACCGGGACAATACGGCGCTGCGCGAGAGCGTGCTGGCGCTCACCATCGTCAATCATCCGGCCCTGATGATCGACGATTATGACGAGATCGCCGCGATTGAATATGACAGCCGGGAGCTGCAGCGGCTCTGGTCGGCGATGCTCGGCGCAGCCGCTGCCGTCGCCGGGCCGCATCTGACGCGCGAATATCTGACTGAACGGCTGGAATTCGAAGGCTTCGGTCCGCTTATCAAGAGCCTCGACCAGCAGGTGCGCAATGCGAGGCTGTGGACGGCGACCGAGGAGGCGGCGATGGAGGATGCCCGTGAGGGCTATCGTCAGGCGCTCGCCTTCCACAAACGGGCGAAGGCGCTGCGACGGCAGAAGATGGAACTCGAACGCGAGATCGCGCTGGCGACCGAAGCCGGCGACGGCGAGGCGATCGTTCAGCTGATACGGGCGCAGCAGGAAGTGCATCTTGAAGGCGTACGCCTCGAGAACCAGGAGGCGATCATCGACGGCTTCGGCGTGCTTTCCGGCCGTGTCAAAGGGGCGGCGAGCCACTGATGCCGCTCAGCGAACGCAATGAGCCAGGCTTTTCCGCTTCCGATGCGCTGTTTTCCGCCGGCCGCTCGCCGCTCGACGTCCTGAAGCAGGTCTATGGTTATTCCTCCTTCCGCGGCAAGCAGCAGCAGGTGGTCGAGCATATCGTTTCGGGCGGCGATGCCGTGGTGCTCTTTCCGACAGGTGCGGGAAAATCACTGTGTTTCCAGATTCCGGCGCTTTGCCGCGACGGCGTCGGCATCGTCGTCTCGCCGCTGATTGCGTTGATGCGCGATCAGGTGGAGGCGATGAAGCAGCTCGGCATCAGGGCTGCGGCACTCAATTCGTCGCTGTCGCGCGAGGAGTTCGTCGAGGTTCGCCGGGCGCTTTCGGCGGGAAAGCTCGACCTCCTCTACGTGACGCCCGAGCGCATCCTGACGGACGGTTTCCGCGAGCTGATCGCCAGTGAGAAGATCGCGCTGTTTGCGATCGACGAAGCCCACTGCGTCTCGCAATGGGGCCATGATTTCCGGCCGGAATATCGCGAGCTCGGCCGCCTCGCCGAGCAGTATCCTGATGTGCCCCGCGTGGCGCTGACGGCAACGGCGGACCCGCATACGCGTGACGATATCATCGAGCGGCTGGGGCTCGGCAATGCCGAAATCTTCACAACCAGCTTCGACCGGGCGAATATTGCCTATGAAATCGTCGAGCGCGACCAGCCGCGCCAGCAGCTCCTGCGTTTCCTCTCCGGCCACAAGGGCAACAGCGGCATCGTCTATTGCCTGTCGCGCGCCAAGGTCGAGGATACGGCCGACTGGCTGAACGGGCAGGGCATCCGTGCGCTGCCCTATCACGCCGGCATGGACCGGGCGCTGCGCGACGCCAATCAGGATGCTTTCCTCAAAGAAGAGAACCTCTGCCTGGTCGCCACAGTCGCCTTCGGCATGGGCATCGACAAGCCGAATGTGCGCTATGTCGCCCATCTCGACCTGCCGGGTTCGGTGGAGGCCTATTATCAGGAAACCGGGCGCGCCGGCCGAGACGGGCTGCCGTCCGAGGTCTGGATGGCCTATGGCATGGCCGACGTCATCCAGCGCCGCCGCATGATCGACGAGGGCAATGCCGCAGACGAGATCAAGCGGATCGAGCGCGCCAAGCTCAACGCTTTGCTCGCGATCTGCGAAACCGCCTCCTGCCGCCGGCAGGCGATCCTTGCCCATTTCGGCGAGGCGCATGCCGGCCAATGCGGCAATTGCGACACCTGCCTGAAGCCGGTCGAGACCTGGGAAGGCACGGATGCGGCGATCAAGGCGCTCGCCGCCGTCTACCGCACCGGCGAGCGTTTCGGCGCCGGTCATGTCATCGATGTGCTGGTCGGTAACATCAACGAAAAGACCGAGCGTTTCGGCCATGTGAATATGCCGGTCTTCGGCGCCGGCAAGGACATTCCGGCGCGCACCTGGCAATCCGTCTACCGCCAGCTGCTCGCCATGGGGCTGATCCGTATCGATCATGAGGCCTATGGGGCGCTGAAGCTGGAGCCGGAGGCGCGCGCCGTCTTCAAGCATAAACGGCAGGTTTTCTTCCGCAAGGATCGGCCGGCCTCGGAACGGCGCACGAAGAAGGCCGAGCGCAGCGAGCGCAAATCGGGCCTGACGGGCGCCGACGGGACGCTTTTCGAGGCGCTGAGAGCCGAGCGCATGGCGATCGCCAAATCGCTCGGCGTGCCGCCTTATGTCGTCTTTCCCGATACGACGCTCATTGCCTTTGCGACGGAGCGGCCGCGCAGCCGCAAGGAATTGCTCGGCATATCCGGCGTCGGGCAATCGAAGCTCGAGCGTTATGGCGACGCTTTCCTGGAGATCATTCTTTCGCATGACACGGATTGAACGGACCTGCTGATTTTGGTGCAGCGAGAAGACAAGCAAGCAGCGATATGCTAACCCGATTGCTATAAAAAACGTCAGGAAGGGCCGCCCATGACCTCGCCATTTCTTTCCCATCTCCGGGCCGAAATTTCGGCGCTCAGGGATGCCGGCCTCTACAAGTCAGAGAGGGTCATCAGTTCCAAGCAGGCGGGCGAGATTGCGATTTCCACCGGCGAGCGGGTGCTGAATTTCTGCGCCAACAACTATCTCGGCCTTGCCGACAACGAGGAACTGGCCGAGGCCGGCAAGAAGGCGCTCGACCGCTACGGCTACGGCATGGCTTCGGTGCGCTTCATCTGCGGCACGCAGGAGGAGCATAAGCAACTCGAAGCCCGCATTTCCTCCTTCCTCGGCATGGAGGATACGATCCTCTATTCCTCCTGCTTCGATGCCAATGGCGGCCTGTTCGAGACGCTGCTTGGCGAAGAGGATGCGATCATTTCCGACGCGCTGAACCATGCCTCGATCATCGATGGCGTGCGGCTCTCCAAGGCCAAGCGCCTCCGCTACGCCAACAACGACATGACGGCGCTGGAAGAGGAGCTGAAAAAGGCCGAAGGCAGCCGCTTCAAGCTGATTGCCACCGACGGCGTCTTCTCCATGGACGGCATCATCGCCAATCTCGGTGGCGTCTGCGATCTCGCCGAGAAATACGGCGCCATGGTCATGGTCGACGACAGCCATGCGGTGGGTTTCGTCGGCAAGAACGGTCGCGGCTCGCCGGAACATTGCGGCGTCGAGGGCCGGATTGATATCATCACCGGAACGCTCGGCAAGGCGCTCGGCGGCGCGTCCGGCGGTTACACTTCGGCGAGAGCCGAAGTCGTCGAATGGCTGCGGCAGCGTTCGCGGCCCTATCTGTTCTCGAACACACTGGCCCCCGTCATCGCTGCCGCCTCGCTCAAAGTATTCGACCTGATCGAAAACGGCGATGCTCTACGCAAGCGCCTTGCCGACAATGCCGATCTCTTCCGCATTGAAATGACGAAGCTCGGCTTCAGGCTCGCCGGCGAGGGCCACCCGATCATCCCGGTCATGCTTGGCGATGCCAAGCTCGCGCAGGACATGGCAAGCCTGATGCTGAAGAAGGGGATCTATGTCATCGGCTTCTTTTTCCCGGTGGTGCCGAAGGGCCAGGCCCGTATCCGCACGCAGATGTCGGCGGCGCACTCGCGTCAAGATGTCGAGCGGGCGATTGCAGCCTTTGCCGAGGCGGGGCGGGAGTTGGGGGTGATTTGAGAATGGAAGATTGCCCCTCACCCTAACCCTTGCCGGGGTCGAGCCACTGGTCTCGATCCGTCCTGCGGACCCCCGTAACGGGGCGAGGGGACGTGGCAAAGGCAGCGTTGAGGGTGACGAAACCGGTGCGGCACATCCCCTTCGCCCCGCGCGCGGGGAGACGGTGCCAGCAGGCGGATGAGGAGCCGGAATAGGCACTGACCAAGGATACAAATATGTCGAACATGATGAAGGCGCTGGTCAAGTCGAGGCCCGAGGTCGGGCTCTGGATGGAGAATGTGCCGGTGCCGGAGGTCGGGCCGAACGATGTGCTGATCCGGGTGAAGAAATCGGCGATCTGCGGCACCGACGTTCATATCTGGAATTGGGACCAGTGGGCGCAGAAGACTATTCCGGTGCCGATGGTCGTCGGTCATGAATTCTCCGGTGAGATCGCCGAGGTCGGTTCGGCGGTCACCCGCTATCATGTCGGCGAGCGGGTCTCCGGCGAGGGGCATATCGTCTGCGGCAAGTGCCGCAATTGCCGCGCGGGCAGGGGGCATCTCTGCCGCAACACGCTGGGGGTCGGCGTCAACCGGCCGGGTTCCTTTGGCGAATTCGTCTGCATTCCCGAAAGCAATGTCGTGCCGATCCCGGACGATATATCCGACGAGATCGCCGCGATCTTCGACCCCTTCGGCAATGCCGTGCATACCGCGCTTTCCTTCGATCTCGTCGGCGAGGACGTGCTCGTCACCGGCGCCGGCCCGATCGGCATCATGGGGGCGCTCGTCGCCAAGCGTTCCGGCGCTCGCAAGGTCGTCATCACCGATATCAATCCGCATCGTCTGGACCTGGCGCGCAAGCTCGGTATCGACCATGTCGTCGACGCATCGAAAGAAAATCTCGCCGACGTGATGAAGGCGATCGGCATGACGGAAGGGTTCGACGTGGGGCTCGAAATGTCGGGCGCAGCACCCGCCTTCCGCGATATGATCGACAAGATGAACAATGGCGGCAAGATCGCCATTCTCGGCATTGCACCGGCCGGGTTCGAGATCGACTGGAACAAGGTGATCTTCAAGATGCTCAATCTCAAGGGCATCTATGGCCGTGAGATGTTCGAGACCTGGTACAAGATGATTGCCTTCGTCCAGGGCGGCCTCGATCTTTCGCCGATCATTACCCATCGCATCAAGATCGACGATTTCCGCGACGGTTTCGAGGCGATGCGGTCGGGCAATTCAGGCAAGGTCGTGATGGATTGGATGTGAGGAGGACGACATGCTCTATGGAAGCTGTCATTGCGGCAACATCGCTTTCACTGTCGAAGGCGAATTCACAGAGGCGCTCGACTGCAACTGTTCGCTCTGCCGCAGGCGGGGCGGCCTTCTTGCCTTCGTGCCGCGCGAGAAGCTGGTGCTGAAGACACCTGAGGAAAATATCTCGACTTATACTTTCAACAGGCACGTCATCCGGCATCATTTCTGCGCCAAATGCGGCATCGCACCCTTCGGCGAGGGCGTGGCCCCTAATGGCTCGGCGATGGCTTCGATCAATCTGCGCTGCATTCCCGCTGTCGATCTCGGCGCACTGAAGGTGACGCCCTATGATGGCGCTGCGCATTAGCCCGCCGATACCCGCCCGGAAAGAGGGAAATATATCCCCGTCGCAACTGCGTCAAAAAGCTGAAACAACGGGCGCGGCGAGCAAAATCTCGGCCGCCCTTGTCTTTTGTTTGCTGCTTCTTAAATAAGGTTCGCAATCGCAGCCGCGGTTCAAAGCCTGTGGATAAGGCTTTTTCCGAGTTTTCGCGGGCTTTTTTGCTGGAAAAGCTTGACGAGAACAAAAAATGTGGGAATCACCGTTCGACTTGTTGAAGCGGTGAACAGGGTCAAGGCGGATCGCGCAACCATGGCCGGAAATCCAAAGGCAAGAAAACTTTGCTGTCCGGTGCCGGCGATCGTGGTTAATCAGACTTTAAATGTCATCCCGTTAGGTGGGCTCAGGTGATTGAAGGGCGACGCGAGCGGCGCGTCAGGCCCTGAGACGGCCCATTCACCGTAGCGAGATTGGATAGCGTCAGGAAGGCGACGATATAAATGGCAACCAAGGTCAAAGAGAACGAAGACGCGGAAGTCGAACGCGACGGCGCAAGCGACGGCCCTCTTCTCGATCTTTCCGACGACGCGGTCAAGAAGATGATCAAGGCCGCCAAGAAGCGCGGCTATGTGACGATGGACGAGCTGAACGCCGTCCTGCCGTCCGAGGAAGTGACCTCCGAGCAGATCGAAGACACGATGTCGATGCTGTCGGACATGGGCATCAACGTTATCGAGGACGAGGAAGCCGAAGAGGCTGGTGCTTCCGGCAGTGGCGATGACGATGACGCCGGCGGCGATGAGGACAGCGAAGGCGGCGAACTCGCGCCTTCGGCTGGCACCGCGCTGGCGACCGCCAAGAAGAAAGAGCCGACCGACCGTACCGATGATCCGGTGCGCATGTATCTGCGCGAGATGGGCTCGGTGGAGCTTCTGTCGCGCGAGGGCGAAATCGCGATCGCCAAGCGCATCGAAGCCGGCCGCGAGACGATGATCGCCGGCCTCTGTGAGAGCCCGCTGACCTTCCAGGCCCTGATCATCTGGCGCGACGAACTCAACGAAGGCACGACGCTGCTGCGCGAGATCATCGATCTCGAGACGACCTATTCCGGTCCGGAAGCCAAGGCCGCGCCGCAGTTCCAGAGCCCCGAGAAGATCGAGGCCGACCGCAAGGCGGCGGAAGAGAAGGAAAAGACCCGGCGCGCCCGCTCCGGCGACGACGACATCACCGATGTCGGCGGCGAAGGCCTGCCTCCTGAAGAGGAGGAAGAGGACGAGGACGAATCCAACCTCTCTCTCGCCGCGATGGAAGCCGAGCTGCGCCCGCAGGTCATGGAAACGCTCGACATCATCGCCGAGACTTATAAGAAGCTGCGCAAGCTGCAGGACCAGCAGGTCGAGCAGCGACTGGCCGCTACCGGCACGTTGTCTTCCGCCCAGGAGCGCCGCTACAAGGAGCTCAAGGACGAACTGATCAAGGCGGTCAAGTCGCTGTCGCTCAACCAGAACCGCATCGACGCGCTGGTCGAGCAGCTCTACGACATCAACAAGCGCCTCGTGCAGAACGAAGGCCGCCTGCTGCGCCTGGCCGAATCCTACGGCGTCAAGCGCGACTCGTTCCTCGAGCAATATCAGGGCGCCGAGCTCGATCCGAACTGGATGAAGTCGATCGGCAATCTGGCCGCCCGCGGCTGGAAGGAATTCGCCAAGTCAGAGAATACGACGATCCGCGACATCCGCCAGGAGATCCAGAATCTCGCGACGGAAACCGGCATCTCGATCTCGGAATTCCGCCGCATCGTGCACATGGTGCAGAAGGGCGAGCGCGAAGCCCGAATCGCCAAGAAGGAAATGGTCGAAGCGAATCTTCGCCTCGTCATTTCAATCGCCAAGAAGTACACGAACCGCGGCCTGCAGTTCCTCGACCTCATTCAGGAAGGCAATATCGGCCTGATGAAGGCGGTCGACAAGTTCGAATACCGCCGCGGTTACAAGTTCTCGACCTATGCAACATGGTGGATCCGTCAGGCGATCACCCGCTCGATCGCCGACCAGGCCCGCACGATCCGCATTCCGGTGCATATGATCGAGACGATCAACAAGATCGTCCGGACCTCGCGCCAGATGCTGCACGAGATCGGCCGCGAGCCGACGCCGGAAGAACTGGCCGAAAAGCTCGCCATGCCGCTCGAAAAGGTCCGCAAGGTCCTGAAGATCGCCAAGGAGCCGATCTCGCTCGAAACCCCGGTGGGCGATGAAGAAGATTCGCATCTCGGCGATTTCATCGAGGACAAGAACGCGCTGCTGCCGATCGACGCCGCCATCCAGGCGAACCTGCGCGAGACGACGACCCGCGTTCTCGCCTCGCTGACGCCGCGCGAAGAGCGCGTGCTGCGCATGCGCTTCGGCATCGGCATGAACACCGATCACACGCTCGAAGAAGTCGGCCAGCAGTTCTCGGTCACCCGCGAACGTATCCGCCAGATCGAAGCGAAGGCGCTGCGCAAGCTGAAGCATCCGAGCCGCTCGAGAAAGCTGAGAAGCTTTCTGGACAGCTAAGAAACTGCAAGCTGCGCTCGATCCTCGACAGCTGAGGTTTCGACAATTGCCGTCATGATTGGAAAGCCGGGCGTCGTGCCCGGCTTTTGCTTTTGTGATTAATACCAATGATCCCGGCGGCTTTCTTGTCGCTCAGTGGTGACAAGATTATAGTCCGGCCACGGGGGAAGAAATCGATCGCGGTGCGCGAGCGAGGACCGACGCATACCCGTGTCGGACGAATCCTCCGTTCGGAGGTGCAAGATGACCACTTACATTGTGTTGATCAACTGGACGGACCAAGGCGTGCGCACTGTTCGCGACTCGTCAAAACGGCTGGATGCGGCGAAGAAACTGCTAGGCGACATGGGCGGCTCCTTCAACCAGTTCTTTCTGACGATGGGCGGCCACGACATGGTGGCTGTCTGCGAAGCGCCTGACGATGCCGTCATGGCGCGATTTGGCCTTTCGCTGGCGATGGCCGGCAATGTCCGCACCCAGACACTGAAGGCATTCCCGGAGGCTGCCTATCGAGAGATCATCGGCTCGCTCAGCTAACGCATGCAGAATTTCAGCGCCTCTCCCCATCAAGGGCGCGGCCTCGGCCCCGCTCGTGGGTGGCCCGTTGCCCGGGTCTGAGGAGGGAACGGATGGCGCACCGGCCAGCGATGGCTTCGGCGCGATCACGAGGTTTTTTGCTTTTGCGGCTTGATGCTGCCGGCTTTAAAGGCCACATCGCTGCTGTGACAGACGAAGTGGACTTGGTGGAGACGAATCACGAAACGGCAAAACGGCGGCCCGAAATCCGCTGGGGTATCGGTGTGTCCGTGCTTCTGCACGTGCCGGTCGTTGCGCTTCTGATTTTCGGCTTGCCGAAGATCGAACCGAAGCCCCCGGAGGACGAGAGCGTGAAGGTCGAGCTCGTCCCGCCGCCGGAGGAGCAGAAGCCGGAGGAGAAAAAGGTCGAGGAGAAACCGAAAGAGGAAGAGAAGCCGCAAGAGCAGGCGAAGGCTGAGTTGCCTCCACCGCCTCCTCCTCCACCGCCGCCTCCGGCTGAAAACAGGACAGCAGAACAGGCCAAGCCTGCTACCCCTATGCCAAGCTTGAAGCCTGTCTTTGAGTTCGGTGACAGGGACAGTGGACCCGAAATATCGGCAGCGGGGAATTCATCCCAGGGCGACGCTAAACCTGCGACAGCCGCACCTCAGCATGACACACAGCCGGAACAGGCGCTTGCTGAGACTTCTGCAGAAAAGCCGCAGACTGAGACGCCGCCGGAAAGGCCGGTTCCGGAGGATGTAAAGCTTCCTGAGGTTGCTACGGCTGATGTTTCTCACGAGCGCAATGCGCCTTTGGCAGAAACTAACGGTGACGCCAAGACTGATATTGAAGTCGTCAAGCCACAGGCGCAGAAGCCTCCTGAGCCGCCGAAGGCGGAAGTTGCAAAGGACGACCTGCCCAAAGCAAAGACGTTATTTTCGCAGACAGCTGACGATGATCCAGTGGCGAGGATAGCGATGAGCGGGGTGCCGCGCGGCAAACGTGTCGCCCAGCTTTGCGGCAACGAGCTCCAGCAACAGCTCTTTCATGGCTCGCCTAGCTTTCAGCCGATTATAGTGCCCACTTTCCCACTATCCCGCGGCACAGTTCTCGACATAAAAAGTGCGGCTTTCCGCACTGCTAAAGGCTGGTACAAAATCCGTTTTCGTTGCGAGGTCAACGGGGATGCCACGAAAGTCGTCTCGTTTGCCCATGAGGCCGGTGGGCTGATCCCTCGCAATCAGTACGCAACCTACAGCATTCGTGAGTAGTTACGCGATCCACAACGGCGTCACTGGAACCAGCCACGCGCAAGGAACCCTGCCTAACCTCTCCTCGTTGGCCGTGATGGTACGGTGAAGAAGGGACAATGATATGTCGAACGAGATCGAGCGTTTTCTTGAGCGTCAGGATGAAGCCATCAGCGCGCTGTTCCTGGAAAACAAGGGTGACGAGCTGACCGATATCCTGGTGGCGGCGCTCGAAGAGGCGTTCGAGATCCTGCTCGAAGCAGCCCCCGCCGAAACGCTGCATTGACATCTTTCGAGAGATTGCCACGTCGGCTTGCTGCCCAGCTGGCCCGCTACCGGATGGAGCGGGCTGCGCTCGGCCGTTCGGCGGCGAGCGTCTTTCGCCTGGAAGGCGAGGGGCTGCCGGCGCTTTATCTGAAGGTCGAGGCGGCGGGGCCGTTCGGCGAACTTGCCGACGAGGCGGCCCGGCTCTCCTGGCTCAAGGCTTGCCGCCTGCCATGCCCGCAGGTGATCGCCCGGGAAAGCGACGGCGAGCACAATTGGCTGCTAGTGAGCGCGCTGCCGGGAAGCGACCTTGCCTGCGCCTCGGCGCTGACGCCGCTTGCGCGCGTCGAATTACTGGCGGAGGCACTGCTCGATCTTCATCGCCTGCCGATCACCTCCTGTCCGTTCGACCACCGCCTGGAAAAACGCCTGCCGGTAGCCAAGGCGCGCATGGAAGCGGGAATCGTCGATGAAGAGGATTTCGATGCGGCCCGGCTTGGCAAGAGCGCTGCCGAACTTTTCGCTGAGCTTGAGAGCTTAAAGCCGGGCAGCGCGGATCTCGTCGTCACCCATGGCGACGCCTGCCTGCCGAATTTCGTCGCTTCCGGCGGCCGATTCTCCGGCTATATCGATTGCAGCCGCCTCGGCGTCGCCGACCGCTACCAGGATATCGCGCTCGCCTGCCGCAGCATCGCCTATAATTTCGGCGAGGCGCTGGTGCAGCCATTTCTCGATCGTTACGGCCTGCCGGCGCCCGATCCGGCGAGGATCCATTACTATCAGCTGCTCGACGAGTTCTTCTAAAGCATGTCGCGCAAAAGTGTACAGCGGTTTTGCGAGAACGATATGCGTAAAAACAAAGACCTAAAGCGCGGAGAGCGAATCTGAAAGATCGCGACGCGCTTTAGACGGTTGCGTCATCAAGGCGCGGCTGGCAGAGTTGCCGGCATCGGACCTGCGGATGTCAAATGCCGAAAAACCAGTTCAGGATGCTGCGCTCGGCGCTTCCAGGCGTCGAAGCGGTGGAAGCCGAAACGCCTCACAGTTTCGCCAGGCACACGCATGAGCAGTTCGGCATCGGCCTCGTGTCATCGGGGGCGCAGAAATCGCTGAGCGGGCGCGGCGTGGTGGAGGCCGAGGCCGGCGATATCATCACCGTCAATCCGAACGAGGTGCATGACGGCGCGCCGCTCGGCGAGCGTCGGTCGTGGCGCATCCTCTATTTCAATCCCGAGATCGTCACCGGCCTCTCGCAAGAGATCGAGCCAGGGCGCTCGGAAATCCCGCATCCCGTCATTCGCGATGCGGCGGTCGCCGCCCGCTTCGAAACGCTGTTTCGCGCGGCGACCGCGAGTGCTGCCGACGGGCTGCTTTGCGAGGAACTGCTTCTTCAACTCGTCGCCGATGTCATGCGGGAAGGCGGCGACCGCGAGGAGAGGCCGCCGGTGCCGGCATCCATCCGCGCGGCGCGGGACCTGATCGATGACGATCCTCTTGCCGCCGTCTCGCTTGCCGATCTTTCCAGGGAAAGCGGCCTCAGCCGCTTCCAGGTGCTGCGCGGCTTCGCCAGGGCGACGGGACTGACGCCGCATGCCTACCTCGTGCAGGCCCGCATTCATATCGCCCGGCGGCTGATCGCACAGCGCACGCCGCTTGCGGAAGCCGCCTTTGCCAGCGGCTTTGCCGACCAGAGCCACATGACGCGTGTCTTCGTGCGCAAATACGGCCTG
Source organism: Rhizobium sp. NLR8a (assembly GCF_019685235.1). Taxonomy (NCBI): domain Bacteria; kingdom Pseudomonadati; phylum Pseudomonadota; class Alphaproteobacteria; order Hyphomicrobiales; family Rhizobiaceae; genus Rhizobium; species Rhizobium sp. NLR8a. The sequence continues at coordinate 481,476 of NZ_JABDWI010000003.1, read as the reverse complement.
TCGCCGCGGCTTTACGCCGGCGCTTTTCTCTGAGCGGTGAGACCCAGCCACCGGCCGTCGTCCTTCGAGGTGCTTCGGCCTGCGCGCCTCAGAGGACTGGTCGTGGGTGCCGCGGCCCGCGACCTCACTCCAGCCTTATCCTGAGGTGCCCTGCAAGGGGCCTCGAAGGACGGGGCTGGCCACCTTGCTTTGGTTCGTACGCCTGCAATTTCGTTCAAGACCCCGACCGGTCGCTGCTGTTTCCTCGGCGCATCCAATCGGAGGCACAGAATGTCGAGACAGGTTCAAGGTTATTTCTATCTGGCGCTGGCCATGCTGACGGTCGGCAGCACTGTCATTGCGAGCAAGATCATCGCGTCAGGACTGCCGCCCTTCACCGCCACCGGCTTGCGCTTCGCCTTCGCTCTTCCCGTCTTTTTCCTGCTGATGCGGGCAAGCGGTGCGCGGTTGCCGAAGCTCTCCGGGCATGACCGTCTCATTCTCGTCATTCAGGCCGGCGCCGGCAGTGTCGGGTATACGACGCTGCTGATATCGGGTCTCAGCCTGACCTCGGCCGCCGATGCCGGCGTCATTATCGGCACGCTGCCGGTGGTCTCGGCGGCGGTTTCGATCCTGCTGCTGCGCGAACGGCCGGGTCGCGCCCTGCTGCTGGCGGTCGCGCTGGCAAGCGCCGGCCTGTTTTCGATCGCCTTCACGCCGGGGGCGACCGGCGGCTCGCTTGCCGGCAATCTGCTGATTTTCCTCGCGGTCATCTGCGAGGGCTTGTTCATTCTCTTGAACAAGCGGCTGACGGCCGAGATCCCGCCCGTTGCCCAGTCGATGCTGATGACCGGCATCGGCTTCGTCGTCTCGATCGTTCCGGCGATTTTCGAGGCGCCCCTTCATGGGTTTTCCGGAAGCGCTGCCGCTGCCGTCGTCTATTACGCCCTGGTGCCGACCGTCGGCGGCTTCCTGCTGTGGTATGCAGGGGCAGAGAGGGTGAGCGGCATGGAAGCCGCGCTCTTCACCGCGCTTGCGCCCGTTTCGGCCGTCATGCTCGCTTTCGTCATTCTCGGCGAGCAGGTCGGCTTCAGCCAGATTGCCGGCATCGCCTGCGTGCTGGCGGCCGTGTTCGGGCTCGCCTTTGTAGGAAACCACAGGAAATTCATCGAAGGAAAATGATCATGCAGTTCAGCCATTCCAACGCGATATGGCAGGCTTTTCCGCAGCTTCGCGCCGGAGCGCTTTATGCCGAAGGCATTCATGCGTCGGCAGACGTCGAAGAGGCGGTCGCAAGTTTCAGCGCGATTGCCGATGCTCGCCTCGCTGAAGCCCAGGAAAGCGAGTTCCCGGAGATCCAGGCCTGGCGGCGCGGCTTTTCCCGCATGGGCTTGAAGCCGACGCAGTATCGCTCGGCCTCCGAGGCGCTGCTGCGCCGCTTCCGTCAGGAGCGCGCGCTGCCGCGCCTTCATCCGCTCGTCGATCTCTGCAACGCGATTTCACTCGCCTTTGCCATTCCTGTCGCCGTCTTCGACACGGAAAAAATTGTCGGCGATCTGCAGGTGCGGCACGCAACGGGACATGAGACCTATCTCACTTTCGGCGGTCAAAGCGAACATCCGGAGCCTGACGAAGTGATCTTCGCGGATAGCGAAGGCAGAGCGCATGCGCGCCGCTGGACGAACCGGCAGAGCGGGCTTTCGGCGGTGCGGGCGAGGACGCGCTCGGTGCTGGTCGTCGCCGAGGCGCTGCACGCCGGCGCCGGCGAGGAAAGCGCCAGGCTGGTTGCGACGCTCGCGGATGCGCTCGCGCGTCACTGGTCGGTGACAGTGGCGACCGCCGCCCTCAGCCACGCATCACCGCGTTTCGAATTCCAGGCATGAGGGGAGGAAAGGTCAGGGGCTTGGGCCGGCGGCATGCGCGCCCTATCTCAGGGGCATCGCCATCTTCTGGAGACGAACCCGATGTTGGACAAGTCGATCAAGATTCCGGGGCCGGACCATCCGATCACCGTTGAGCACAATCCCTGCCGCGTTGTCATCACCGTCGGCGGCCGGACGATTGCCGATAGCCGCAACGCGCTGACGCTGCGCGAGGCTTCCTATCCGCCGGTCCACTATATTCCGCGCAGGGATATCGACATGTCGCTGCTTCAGCGCACCGATCACGCCACACATTGCCCCTACAAGGGCGATGCCTCCTATTATAGCATTGCTCTGGGTGGCGAACGCTCCGAGAACGCGGTGTGGACCTACGAAGCCCCGCATGCCGCCGTCAGCAACATCAAGGACCATCTCGCCTTTTATCCCGACCGTGTCGACGCAATCGAGGAATTGGCTTCGCCCGAGGCCGGCGCCTTCTGAGGATTGCCGGACGGCGGGCGCTGAAAATCGTTCGGGCGGAACCTGTCGCCTCCAGCATCGTTAGGGGCATCATCGAAGGAGCATGCCGTGCCGAAATTCCACTTCCAGCTCTTCGATCGCGATGGTGTCGGCACCGAGACCGGATACGAATTCGAATCCGTCGAGGCTGCCAAGGCAGAGGCGCGAAGGGTCCTCGCGGAAATGGCAGCCGAAGGCCTGCCGACTGCGCCTTTGAACATGCTTTCGGTCGAACTTTTCGACGAAAGCCGCAAACCGCTTGCCGAAATTCGGCTGATTCTGGAAGAGATCTCGAAATAGAAGCGATCGGAATTCGACAGGAGGAATGGCTGTCGACGCCTCCCGGGCAATCGCGGAACTATGTCAAATTTAATTGCCGCCTGCCGGCGCGGGGTCTTAATGCATGTCGCACGGAAGTGTGCGGATGACGACATGCATGAAAGCAAGGAGCTAGAGCGCATCTATCGACCGAGTCGATGTGATGCCTATAGGGGACCCGGCGGCAACCAGAGGCCGTCATCGGATGACGTCGAGCCATTCATTGCTGAAGACGAGACTGGCGACTGTGACAGGATCGCCGCGCTCGTCGCGGACCGTGACGGCAATCGTCATGCGGTCACCTGCGGGCAACTCGTCTCGGGCCACGTCCAGCAGGATGCGGGTCACCTCTTTGGGGATGTCTTCACGAGATTTGAGCTCGGTGCCGTGCTCGTCGCGGGTCGGACCTTCCCCGTTATGTAGATCGAAATAGTAGCGAGCCATGTTCTTTCCTGCGCGTCAGAGAAGAAATAACCAATGAAGACAATTGTTCCCGAGGCTAGACGTTGATTTTTATAGAAAATACAGGTCGCACCGAGAGGGTCCCGAGCCATCGCGATAGCGGGAGACAGGACCGTGATTGAGTCCCTGTTGCTGAACCTTGGAAGCCGTGATGTGCTGTCGAGCGAAGAGGAAAACCTTCTTCGGTCGATCCTCGTCAAGGACAGGCAATTCGCCGTCGGAGAAGATCTCGTTTCCCAAGGCAGCCGGCCGCCCTTCAGCACGCTGCTGCTCGATGGGTTCGCCGCGCGCTACAAGGTGATGGCGGACGGCAGCCGGCAGATCACCGCTCTTCATGTTGCCGGCGACTTTGTTGACCTTCATGCTTTTCCCGTCAAGGTAATGGATCATGGCATCGTTGCGCTCTCACCCTGCCACGTCGCCTTGGCCGATCATGCCGACTTGAGGGCGATCACCGAGCGCATGCCGCATTTGACGCGGCTGCTTTGGCTCGACACGCTGGTCGATGGCGCTATTCACCGGGAATGGATCGTCGCCATGGGGCGGCGCTCCAAACGCGCCCAGATCGCCCATCTCGTCTGCGAACTCTTCCTGCGGCTGAAGGTCGTCAGGCGGACCCAGGGCGAAAGCTTTCAGTTTCCGCTGACGCAGATCGAGATGGCTGACGTGCTCGGCATATCGGTGGTCCACCTCAACAAGACGCTGCAGGCGCTCAGGCGCGAGGGCGTCTTCACCTGGGAGAACCGAACGATCACCATCGTCGATTGGGAACGTCTGCAGGAGATCGCCGAATTCGACCCCGCCTATCTCAGCATCTCCCGGGAGCCGCGCTGATATCACCGGCAGCGCATGCGCGTTGAAAGGGAGGAACGGCGCCGTTAGGCTGGCGGAAATCACTTGATGGGGCGGTGCGTGACGAAGACTTTTCTACCCTACGTATTGGCGGCGGTTTTCGCGGCGGGACCGGCTGCGGCGCAGACCGAATGGCAGGCGGTCGAGGAGGTGCGGCCTTATTCGATTTCAGGCAAGACCGGCGCCGAACTGTATGAATCGATCGGGGCACAGGGCCCCAAGGCCGGCGATACCGGCAGGGTCATTGCGCATACGACGTTCAAGCTTACCTGGACCCGCAAATACGAGCCGCAGGGCAATGCCTGCGTCATCGTCACCAACCGGCCGAAGCTCATCATCACCTACACGCTGCCGAAGCCTTCAGCCGCGCTGCCGGCAGACGTCAAGAGCAGCTGGGATGGCTTCATTTCAGGCGTTGCCGCACATGAGCGGGTGCATGGCGAAACCATCAAGGACATGGTTAGGGAAATCGAGGCGATGAGCGTCGGCCTCACGGTCGCCGACGATCCGGATTGCCAGAAGATCAGGGTCGAGCTGACGCGGCGGCTCGGCGAGATTTCCGCAAGGCAGCGCCAGCGCGGCCGCGACTTCGACAAGGTCGAAATGGGCGACGGCGGCAATATCCAGCAGCTCATTCTCAAGCTGGTAAATGGACCCTGAGAGGGTGGCGGGCATGGATCCCCACACGAGCATGCGCCTGCCCCATGAGGCCATTGACTTGGCAGTCATGGCGCGCCAACTCGCGGGGATGTCATTGCGAGACGGAGAGCGCCCGTGCCCCAGACAATCCTCACCCTGTCCACACGCGGCCAGGGACTTTACGAATTCACCAATCAGGCGGGGGCCTTCGTCAGCGCCTCGGGACGGGAGGAGGGGCTTCTCACCGTCTTCGTGCGCCACACATCCTGTTCGCTGCTGATCCAGGAAAATGCCGATCCCGACGTGCGCAGCGACCTTCTCGCCTTCTTCCGCCGCCTCGTACCGCCGACCTCGGATCCGTCGATGGGCTGGGTCCTGCACAGGGCCGAGGGGCCGGACGACATGCCGGCGCACATCAAGGCGGCGCTGACGCAGGTGTCGATCGGCATTCCCGTCGCCAGGGGGCGTCTGACGCTCGGCATCTGGCAGGGCCTCTATCTCTTCGAACATCGCGACCAGCCGCACCGGCGCGAAATCGTGCTGCATCTCGGGAGCTGAGAGCGCCCCGCGCCCTCGCCGAGGCTATGGCATATCGATCAACCCACCAGCCACACGGCATACCGATCAGCCCTCATCCTGAGACGCCGAGGCCATAGGCCGCAGCATCGAAGGACGGGGGGCGGATGATGAACGGTCTCCCACGGACGGGCGATCATGCGAATCCGAAAGGAGAGCCGTCGAAAACCGCTCATCTTCTTGTGAATGCAAACTGAATGACCGGTTTGAACAGCATTCAGCTTGCCGCGTTTAGTGTCGAGGCAATCCCTGAAGGGAGAGCTTAAAAGACCAATCGACGGAGACACTCCATGACGCATTTCCTCGCCAAGGCTTGCCTTGCCGCAGTGCTCGCCCTCTCATCCATTCCGGCCACTGTTTCCACGGCGGCAGCCGCGGGGCCGCAGACGAACTTCATCGTCGAGGCGCAATATTATCGTCCAATCCGCGGCTGCTCGCCGATGCACGCCGTGAACAAGGCGCGCGATTTCGGCTTGCGCCGAGCCCATATCACCCGCATGTCGCCACGTGTCGTCGTCGTCGCCGGGCGCGACCGGCGCGGCTGGGACAGGATGGTCTTCGCCAATGTTCGCGGTTGCCCGCTGATCCGGCGCTGACGATGATGCGGCAGGCACCGACGGCGCTTGCCGCCCCTTTTGCCTTGACGGCGGCACTTTCAGCCGTCTCTTCTCAGGTTTGTCTAAGTGATTCCACTGACGCTTCGGCGTGATGCGGAGAGTGGGGAAAGCGGCTCGACCGCAACCGACTATAGAACGAAAGGTTTTTCGACGATGCAGTTTCTGGCAAAGGCGGGCCTTGCCGCCATGCTGATCGCCGGCACACTTGCCGGCACGGTGGTCCCGGCGGCCGCCCAGTTTAGTATCATTATCGGCGATCAGGATCGTGATCCGCCGCGCGATTATCGCCGTCCGCCTCCGCCGCCGGGCTTCGGCCGGCGCCCGCGCGGCTGCGACCCGCGTCTGGCGGAAGATCTCGCCCGCGATTGGGGTTTCCGCCGCGCGCGCGTCGTCGACATCACCCCGCGCCGCGTCATCGTCCAGGGCTGGACCCGCCGTGGCCCCGATGAAATGAGCTTCGCCAACGTCCGCGGCTGCCCCGCTTTGCGCCGCTGATCGTCCAGCGCCCGTCTCGCTGAACCGGCACGGGCGGTTTCTTTGTGAGATTCCAAAGCCGCGCGCCTGGAAGGACGTGCGGCTTTCAGTTTAATGGCAGGAGCTCCCTTTCCTGGGGCCTTGTGCCGCGGCTGTCCTGCCGATGAAAATAACGAGAGCAGCCCCTCATCCGCCTGCCGGCACCTTCTCCGCGCTCTGGCGGGAGAGAGGGTTAGGGTGAGGCGCAGCAGTCGGCGCTCGCAGGCGACGCCAGCAGTCAGCATGCCGCGCGCCTCTAAAAAAGACGCGCGGCGCTTCCGTTTACTGCTCGATGGCGAAGGTCACGGTGACGCTGACAGTGTAATTGTTCTCGCCGCCCTGGACGGGAACGGCAGCGTCGGCTTCCTTCATCATCGTGGCGCGATAAGCGGGCTGCGGCAGCGGACGCGGCTCATTCTCGTTGATTTCGATGATACGGCCGAGCTTGACGCCGGCGGCTTCGCTCAGCGTTTTCGCCTTCTTGACGGCTTCGGCGACGGCGTTCTTGCGCGCCTCTTCGAGCGCCGCCTCCGGCTTGTCGTTGGTGAACTGGATGTCGCCGCCCTGGTTGATGCCGAGGGTAACGGATTGGTCGATCACCTGGCCGAGCTTGGAAAGGTCGCGCAGGCGCACGGTAACCGAGTTGATCGTCTGGTAGCCGATCAGCTGCGGCTGCTGCTGCTGGCCGTCGACCGGCTGCGGATAATTGAACTGCGGCTGGATGGAGAAGCCTGAGGTCTGCAGATCGCGCTCGGCGATTCCGCCGTCCTTCAGCGCCTTCAGCACGTCGTTCATCGCCTTGTTGTTCTCATCGAGCGCTTCACGGGCGGTCTTCGCCTGCTTGACGACGGCGAGGTTGACGACCGCCATGTCCGGCGCCAAGGACGATTCGCCATCGCCAGTCACCGAAATCACCGCCTCACGCGGCTTTGCCTCCTGCGCCAATACAGGCGCGGCGCTGCCGAGCGGCAGAGCAAGAAGGGCAGTCATCACAAGTGTCTTGGAAAAAATCGGCGCCATGTTTCATTCCCTAGTTGTCGTTTCCCGATGAGCTTTCTGTCGGTTGATTGTGAAGCTATTGCGGCGGAAGGGAGGAGCGGTGGCGGAACGGGAGAAAAATGTGAGGGTGCGGGAGGAGAGGGGTGCTGCCCCGGCCCCGCTAGGGTCTCGCCCCGTCATTAGGTTCCTCATGGGGAGGTTGGTTGGGGTGAAGGTCCCCTCCTTCTCATCCCTCATTCCTGACGAGCACAGGAATGAGGGAGGTTGAGGGTGACGCGCTGATCAATCGCCGATGGCTCGGCTTTCCGGCTCCGAAGCAACCTTCGGGCCGATGATTGGCGCAACACCGTTGAAGAACGGCATGACGATCTGCCGACATATGGCGCCCGCCTCCAGGACCGAGACCGGCACGAACTTTGTGGGCCTGGTCGGCAGTTCCACGATTTCTGAGGACAATCGGCGGTTCTCTTCATCGGCAATCTATGGGTCACGCAATCTGAACGGCCCAACGGCATCGGCACGAAGCTGATGGCGGCGGCGGAGGAGGGGCGCCGCCGCGCCGCAGTCGTGGCCTGCGTCGACACGCTCTCGACCCAGGCGCCGAGCTTCTATCCGAAGCTCGGCTATATCGAATTCGGCAGGATTGGCGGCTACGCCGAAGGCCGGCCGATCGACAGAATCTGGTTCAGGAAGGAGTTATCCGCCGCTTGAAAAGATTGGTCAGCGGCGGCTTTGCGCCGCGCGTCAGGCGCCGAAATCATCCATGAAGGAGGGATGAATCGCGGGCTTGCGCTCTTCGCGCGCTTCGCGAATGCGCTGGGGAACCGCACCGAGACCGGCGACAAAACGGGTCAGGAGGTTGCGGTTGAAAAGTTTCTGTAGGCTCATGGCAGTTCACTCATTCTTTTTTTTTGTTAGCTGGCGGCATATATTTTGCGCAGGCTGCCTTAACAACGGGCAATTTTGCATGACAGTTATGTGACAGCGCATAGTCTTGAAAAGATGGGCTGAAAGGCGATCACTTTAGCGTGACAAGAACCTACCGGAGGCAGTCGATTGCCGCAGATCAATGCTCTCTGCACCGCGGCGTGTAAATTGTACGGCTTGGGTTGAAGCCATGCCCGAAGGAGAAGCTCAGATGAACCGATTTTTCGCATTGATCGCGACCGGAACGCTGATCAGCCTTGCCACGCTCATTTCGGCCTGCACATCATCAGGATACATCGACCAGACTTCGTCGATCGACGGCGGTTACTACTACGAGAGTCAGCCGCTCAATCCGGCCTGCGGTGGTGGGTTCAGGCCAAGCGATGGGCGTTCATGCAGTTATTAGAGGGTGCGCTACTTGCCATGACCGCTTCGGCGGATATGTTCTCTACCGTGCAGTTATGCGAGTGTGTCTTTGGCGTTACAGCTATTTGTTGAACTAGGCTGTACCCTCCAGTTGTGTTGCAAGACATGGGGTCACGAACATGAAGCTCACGATCGCCACAACTTTTCTAGCACTTGCCGCAACGACCGCCTTTGCAGCGGATGCCGTGCAGGATGTCCCGACCGCACCTGTTGCGGCTGCGCCAGTTTTCACCTGGTCGGGCCCGTATCTCGGAATCGATGGCGGCGCCAGTTGGCTAAACGGTGACTTCAGCGCCGGCGGCGCCAGCGATTCCCAGGATTTCAACGGTGGCGTCTTCGGTGCATTTGCGGGTTACAATTTCCAGTTCGACAACAACATCGTAGTCGGCATCGAGGGCAACCTCGAATACAACTGGAACGAAGAGGAAGCGCTGGGGGCGGATGTCGGCACCGATTGGGCCGGTGCAGTTCGTGGTCGTGTCGGCTACGCCTTTGACAGAGCGCTGCTTTATGGCGCGGCCGGTTGGACCGCTGCGCGTGGATACGTTGACCTGCCGGGATTCGATAAGGAAACGGAGACCTTCAACGGCTACACTGTCGGCGCTGGCGTCGACTTTGCCATCACCAACAACATCTTCGCCCGTGGCGAGTATCGGTATAATGACTTCGGCGAGAAAGACATTCTCGGCGTTGATGTCGACCTCAACCAGCACGAACTCAAGTTCGGAATCGGTGTAAAATTCTAAGGACTGCCGTTGGATCAGCCGTAGGAGAGTCCCGCCAAGCTTAATCTCGGCCACAGGCTTCCGCGCAGTCCAATTTGCTCAGATATTCACCCGGCGTCACTTGGCGAGGTTGCCGCCCTCATTCGCGCTGCAGAGGAAGCGGAATTCCTGTGATTGCTATCGTCCACTGACGGGATGCCTGGCGTGACGTGGCGCCATGCCGGCGTCGCGGAGCGCTTCGGTCCAAACTGATCAAACCTCATCGCAACGCAAACGGGAGGGAGGGGTTAGCACTTCCTTTCAGATAATCTTCTTCCGGATGGCTGGCATACCTATCCCTTCTACGAAAGTAGAGGGGGCTACGTCAGACCAAAGTCCGTTGCGCCCGCAGATCAAAGTTGGAGAGTAGGCGTTTAAGGCGATCGTCTAAAGATGTCGGCGGCTGAGATTTTCCCGCTTCCGAAGTGAATGTAGAAGAACGCCGGAAATCAATAATGCAGTTCCTTCATCCGTACGAAAGTATCTTTGTCGTTGACGTGGCGAGAGATCTGCAATGCTGTCATGTACAGAGGAGGATCGACGAGGGACCACTAATTCTGACCAGACCTTGGTCTCTGTGGTCATCCCGGCCTTCAACGCTTCCACCTATATTGAGCGCACGCTTCGGTCCGCCCTGCGCCAGACCTACACTGTCCTGGAGATTATTGTCGTCAACGACGGCTCCACAGACGACACGGCAAAACTCGTCGCGCAGATAGCGATGTCGGATTCGCGGATCCGCCTCCTGTCCACGCCTAACCGCGGTGTCGCGGCCGCAAGGAATACGGGCATCGAGGCATCATCAGGTCGATTTGTGGCATTCCTCGACGCCGACGATCTCTGGCACCGGACGAAAATCGAAAAACAGGTGAACGCTCTCAACCGGTTGTCCTCGCGGTGGGCTGCGGTCTACGCGCAGCATTGCCTCATCAACGAGGACGACGAAATTATTCGCCCTGGCACTTCCCATGTCGCAAGAGGATATATCTATGCCCGGCATCTGTCTTTTAAGTACGTGGGCAATGGAAGCGCGCTTCTCGTCCGGCGAAACGTTGCGCTTGAGATTGGTGGATTTGATAGCTCATATGCAGCAACGGGTATCGGAGGCTGCGAAGACCTTGATTTCGAGCTCAGGCTCGCGGCACGCTACTGCATCGAAGTCGTTCCCGAGCAGCTGGTGGGATACCGACAGCATCCCGGCAGCATGTCTTCCAATCACCTGCGAATGGGCAAAGGTGCTCTGGAAGTCGTCAGGCGTTCGCTGGCCGCAAATCCGCACCTCCCCCGATACGTGGTTCGAAGTGCAATCGACGCCACGCAAAAATTTGCGTTCTGGGAATTCCGACAAGATCGGAGAACATATCTGTCACTCGTGACCATTGGAGTGATTTTACGAATCGACCCCTGTTACGTGGTTCGGCTCGTGCTAAAGAAGGGTCTGCGCGGGATACAGCACTGTCTTCGTCTCCGGACGAGCACCGCAGGCGGTGAAGATCCACCGCGAAGGAACAGGTCGAAATTCGACGAACAAATTGTCCCTTCGTTTCTTGAATGCACAAAGGAGACGCCGCGGTTAAGACGTCACCTGACGCGGCTGACCGCGGTGGATGTAATTCTGAATCAACTGTTTGCCCCGAGCGAACGGAGCCTGACGCGGACGAAGGTGGAATGATAGAGGAATCGCGGGCCTTGGAACCGGGCCCGCGATGCTTTCAGCTTATTGGATGACCTCGATCACCGCGCGGGCCTTCGGATTGACGAGCACACGACAACATAGCCGTAATCAGGTTGATCTGGGATTGTGGATCTCGACTGTGTCAGGAAGGGTCGTTCCGACTGCAACGTCACCTTCAAGCGTGACAGCGAACTAGAAAAATGGTGGGCCCGGAGGGACTCGAACCCCCAACCAAGCGGTTATGAGCCGCCGGCTCTAACCATTGAGCTACAGGCCCTCAGCGTCGGATGTCCGACGCCTGGTTGCCGGGGCAATGGTTCCCACGGCATCGGTTCGCTCTAGCTCATATTGCAGGGAGCCACAAGCGGGCAGGGCAACATCTGTGGATGATGCATATTTCATGGGCAGAGGAACCTTCGCATGGCGGATACACTTATTCGAATCATATTTCGCACGGAAAGGGCGATTGCAGATGACTTCGAACAGTGCCGTGGTGCTCATCGTGGAGGATGAGCCGCTGATCCGGTTCAATATCCTCGATGTGCTGGAGGACGTCGGTCATGTGGCGCTGGAGGCGGCGAATGCGGATGAGGCGCTGGTGGTGCTGAAGGGGCGGCAGGATATCGATATCCTGTTCACTGACGTCAACATGGCCGGTTCGATGGATGGCATCCAGCTTGCCAAGCGGGTGAGGGCGATGCGGCCGAATATCGGCATCATTATCACCTCCGGCATGGTGCGGCTCGATCCGATGGCGCTGCCCGCCAATACCGCCTTCCTGCCCAAGCCCTATCTGCACGACACGCTGATTGCGACGATCGATTCCCTGATGGCATAAATGTCCTCCCCGATGAGGTGACGACCTCGGCTAACCGGGGCGCGCGGCCGCAAAACGGGGACAGGTTTTGCGGCCGCGCGAGGCGCTGCGAGGCGAGCCCCTCTTCAGGCGCGGCGGAGGGGACCGCACCCTCAGCCGAAGCTGCTCTTCAGCGCCTCATTCTCATGCTGAGCCTTCTTTTCGTAGATTGTGAACAGCGCCATCGAAAGCAGATAGGAGAGGAACGGATCCCCTATCTGCGTGGCGATGTCGCGGGATGCGAGGACATGGCGCTCCAGGGCGGAGATGTCTTTCGGTGTTGCGGTTTCAACGAGGCGTTTCATGCTGCCATCTCCAGGAATTGCGTCACGACCGAGCGGGCCGGAACATGTCTGACATAAAGGGGTAGGGTCAGGCCGAGGGCGGCGCGCATCTTGCGCAGCACGCGGTCCGACACTTCGAAGGCGCCGCAGCAGACGGGATACTTGCCGTAGCCGTCGGCGCGGCCGAGTTCTTCCACTTCGGCGCCTGCGCGTTTGTAGACGCGCTTGAGATAGGGTTCGTAGTTGGAAATCATCGTATGGATGCCGTGGTCGAGCGCGCATTCGCAAAGCGCCAGCAGCATCATCGAGAAGGCGCGCCCGGCATCGATATTGGGGAAATCCTTGGCGATCGCCTCCTCGTCGATGCACATGCGCGTGCCTTCCCAGATGCCCGGGGCGACGAGATCGGCGGCAGCTGGAAAGGTCTCACGGAAGACGTCGTAGAGAAGCGTCGGACCGGTCGTCGGCATCAGCCGCATGCCGCCATAAAGGCGGGTGCGGCTGTCGTTGCACCAGACGAGGTAGGCCGGTGAAAGCGAATCGTAGCTGTCGCGTTCGTAAGGGCCGATGACAGGAACGTCCCAGCCGAGCTGGTCGGCGAAGACCTTCTTTCGCAGGCGGAACATCTGCTCGAGTACGGCGGCGTGTTTCTGATACTCATGTGCCTGAATGATAACGAACATTTTGCCCTCCAGCGTTTGCAGTTCGTGGAGAGCACAATGGTTCAGGCGGGCCGGATCGGAAATTCCCTCAGATGGGCCCCCTCAGATGGGGGGATTAGCCCAAAAGTATCAGGATTGGGTGGCAACGGGCAAAGACGAGGCGCGGCCGGGAAGGATCGCGATCCTCCGGCTGTTGAATCAACACGTATTTTCGGAAATCGATTCCGATTCTCAGGGATTGATGATGCGCAATTGCACGGCCCGCGAGGCCGCGGCCGAAATCGTGGCGCAGCCGAGCTTGAAGCGGGCAGTTTTCAGGTAGTCGCGCGTCGTGTGCTCCGATATGCCCAATATGACCGAGATATCCTTGTAATCCTTGCCGAGCGCCGTCCAGTGCAGGCACTCGATCTCGCGCGGCGACAATGTCGGCACCGGATCGTTCTCGCCATGCAGCTCATAAACGGCCTTGCGGTGGATCAGATGGGCGATCTCAATCCATTCATTGCGGCAGCGGCGCACGAGCTCGGCCCAGTCGTCGGCCGGAATGCGGGCGTTCAGCGACAGGAGCGCGCGGCGCTGCGCCTTGTCGGCGACGGGAATGGAATAGCCGTTGCCGCCGATGCCGTGCTTCTGGGCGTCGACCAGCATGGCATAGGCTTCCGGCGTCGGCTCGACCTCGCTCCAATCGAAGGGCAGCTGGCGCTCGAAGCCCTGCTTGACGATCGGATCGACCTTCACATAGCTGTTCAAGAGGTAGCGGGAGACCCAGGCATCCGGATAGGTGGTGCGCACGAAGGGGGAATCGATCTTGCTCGCGATCGTCTGGGCGAGATGGTAAGTCACGAAATCGAGGCCATATTCCGCCTGGAGAATACGGATGGCGGCATCCACATTGGTTGCGGCCTTGATCTGTTCGAAAGCGGGTTCGAACTTGTCGCTGTAGGTATTCTCGATCATTTCCGTTGTCCCAGTTCCCTCAATCCTACCGTGAGGACCGTCATAAATACAAGGCATCCCCACATATGCGGGGAATGACAATCCGGCCGCCGCCTGCTAGCGCCTTCATGAGGAGACCTCATATGGACAGCAAGAGACCGTTCGAGATTGCCGAATGCCGACAGGCCGCCGAAGGCCTGAAATCCAGCTGGCAGGACATGGCAGGTTCCGAAGCGTTGATCCGCGCCCTTGTTGCCGAGCGCAACGGCGACACCCCGCTGGCACTGTTCTGGACCGAGGTCCACCGGGCACTTTGCCAGGAAAACAACGCCTTCTGACATGGCCCGCCCCGGCGGGCGGCGTGAGGCTTCCCCGACATGAGAGGCTCGGCCGGGCATCAATCAGCGCCGCGGCCGGATGGAACCACGCTTCGCGCATGCGCAGTTTTTCATCCCCGTTCCGTTTCCGATTTTGCGAGGAGAGTGTCGAGGGGCAATGTCGGGGGCGGGTGAAAGAAAAACCCGTACTCCGTGGATTTGTGCCAATATGCTTGACGAAGTGTTTCAAGCGGAAACAGCGGCGTTCGGGGAAGGAGGTTGGACTGTGCCATTTATTGACGCTCCGCCGTGCGCCGTTCTCCGGTGAGCCAAACCGCGCCCTCTATCCGCCCTCGGCTGAGGCACCGCATCCCTCTCTCCGCCATCCGTGAGGCAAGCTGCCCCTCTCTCCGCCCTCATCCTTGTCCGTTGCCGTTGGTGTATAAACGGGTTGCGCGACGGGGATACGGTCATAGGTTTCGGTAAAGACGAGGTCGACCGGGAGGCGCTTGGCAGTGTAGCCGGCATGGGTCCCGGCATTGTGCTCCACACGCGTGCCTCGATCTCCTGCTTGGTCAGCCCGGTATAATGGGAGCCGTCGCTGCAGTGTAGGATACAGACGGTGACTTCCCTGGCGGCAGGCTAGCATGGCGAGCGCAGCGCGCCGGCGCCAGGGTGCTCCCGCGCCGGTGAGGCAAGCCGCACCCTATCTCCGCCCATATCCTGATGTGCCCCGTCGCGGCTCGAAGAGCGAGGGCATCGGCATCCGGGGATGCAGTGCAATTGAACGGCGCCGTGCAAAATCTCGCGGCTGGCCGCTGGGGTCAACCGGCCTTGGCCGGCGGGGTGAGCCAGCCGTCGCGCGGCAGTTCCGGCCGTGGCGGCTTCGGGCGAAACTTCACCAGCACTTCACGTCCGTCGACGGAGGCCTGGGTGCGTTCCAGCGCGTCCCGCTCGGCGACCGCCTGGCGCCAATGTTCGCTATCCCGGCCGTCAGGGCGGCCCTGTTCCTCCCAGATCGCATAGGCCCGCTTGCTAATCCATTCGTGGCGTCTGTCGCTCATCCGTCGGTTCCGTCCGTGAAAGGCGTTATTCGGCAATTCTGTCCGGCAGAACAGGCGCGCGGCGCTTGGCTGCCATCAGCAAATCGAGTTCGATCGAGGAAGGCCCGAAACGGGTAAACAGGCTCTCGGCCTGGTCGCTGCGCAGGCCATATTTTGAGGCGAATTCATCAAGGCTGTAAGGACGGCCGCGCAGGACTCTGGCCCGCCGCTCCGGTTCACGGATTTGCGTCATTGCTGGTAACCCCATCTGCTTTTGCGAAGTGCGCGAACAAAACAGATTACAGCCGCAAAAGTTCCGTGATTTTTCAGGGTTTTTTCCGCCTCCCGCACCATGCTCACGCGGCTGGCATGGATTTTCATGAACGCGGCGTACTGAGAAAATTTCGCCTAAAACATGCAGGAATTTCATGCGTTTAGGAAAACGGGTGCCACCTCGGCCGA
Organism: Rhizobium sp. NLR8a; assembly: GCF_019685235.1. NCBI lineage: Bacteria > Pseudomonadati > Pseudomonadota > Alphaproteobacteria > Hyphomicrobiales > Rhizobiaceae > Rhizobium > Rhizobium sp. NLR8a. Next base: position 465,788 of record NZ_JABDWI010000003.1, on the reverse strand, counting down.
GAAATGGGCTTTATTCACGAAAGGTTACTCTATAGAATCAATCGTGTTATTCGGTCCGCAGGGGCAAAAAAGACGCTGTGTTCCCCGCGTTCATGCCGACCGATCCAGGAGGATTTTGGCTTAATCCATCAAGAGGAGACAGACATGATGAATGCCCTGCCGCCACTTCATAACGGCCACGCGCCGTTTACCCTCCAGCAGCTGTTTCGCGAAGCACTTTACGCCTTCGAGGAGTGGGACAGCGAATTGACCGAACCGATCGTGACCCATGAAGGAAGGGTCATCCCGATAAGCTTCGTTTTCGAAGCCATGCGCGAATGCACCGATATCGTGCCGATGAATATCGTCGGCGCCGTCACCGAGCGGCTGACCAAGCCGTGGGAGGGCGAAGGTCCGCTCGACCAGATGACCTTCTCGACGGCGGCACGCGTCATGCGCGTGCTGGTGCGCAAACGCCTCCTTGCGAACGGCACAGCGGACCTCGTGGCCGTCTCGGCGCATGCGGCCGAGGACCAGAGCCGCGATTGACGGGAAAGAAATCGCGGCCAAAGCATGTCGCGCAAAAGTGTGCTGCGGTTTTGCGATAAGGACATGCGTCAAACAAAGACCTAAAGCGCAAGAAGCGAATCTGAAAGATCGCGTTGCGCTTTAGGAGCTGCGATCCTTTTCCGCTTCGTCGGAACCTCCCCCAATTCCAGCCGTTTACTGCATGATCCCAGTTCGTATCGGATTTGGGAATTATTCAGTTATTCAGCGCGTTACAGCGTTCTTGCTCGTCTTGAAATACGCGGCCGCTGGAATGCGCAGTCACAGCCCGTGAGATGACGGGCGAGGAATAGCACCATGCTGAGATCCATCGTTCATGAAATCATCGGCACACCGCGACGTGAGCCGGAACTCCCGCAATCGCTCGAGCAGTTTCGAGGCAGCAAACGGGTGCTGATCATCTTCGCCGATGCGCAGGACGACCGCCCAGCAATCCAGGACGAATGGTTGCGGAACGCACAGATGCGCCTCATCGAGGAAGACGTCGAAGTTTTCATCATCGCCGGCGGCGGCGCCTTCTCGCTGTTCGACGATGCTTGGGAGCTTGATGCGGACGATATTCGCGAGCGGCTGCAGGGACCGCCTTACAGCGAGTTCGGGCTGATCCTGATCGGGCGTGACGGCTCGGTGAAGCTGCGTTCGGGCGAGCCGCGCACGGTGGAAGAAATTTTCGCCGCGCTGGACAAGCTGCCGAAGAAGGCGTCGTGATAGCTGCGGGCGACGTGCGCCCACCCGTTCAGAGTTCGAAGGCTTCCTTGAGACCGAGGCTCTTGCGTTCGCGCAGGTCAAGATCGGACTCGATATGGGCGATGTGATGCAGCATCAGCCGACAGGCGCGGTCGAGTTCGTTGCCTTCGATCGCCGAGATGATGTCGCCATGTTCGGAATGGCCGCAACTGGAAGCGGTCGACTGGCCGTAGAGCGCGATGACGAGGGATGAGCGGGCGACGAGCTCCTCCATGAAACGCTGCATGATGGCGTTGCCCGAAATTTCCGCCAGCATCAGGTGGAAATCGCCGGATGCCTTGATCTCGGCGCGCCGCGCCGTCTGGCCGCGCTCGTTCATCAGGCGGCCTTCTTCCTGCAAAAGCTCTCGCAGATTCCTGATGTCATCGGGGGTGATCCGAGCCGCCGCCTCGCGCAATATGCCGGGCTCGACGAGGCGCCGGGCGGAAAAGATCTGCCGCGCCTCATCAGGGGAGGGATAGGCGACGAAGGCGCCGCGGTTCTTTTCGACGCTGACGAGGCCCTCATAGGAAAGCGCCTGCAGCGCCGCGCGGGCAAGTGTGCGGCTGACGTTGAAAAGTTTGCCGACATCGCCTTCGGAAAGCTTGGTGCCGGGGGAAAGCCTGCGCTCGACGATTGCCTCGCGAATGGCGTCGCGGATCTGGTGCGCGCCGGTTTCGGCGACTTCTTCGGCCTGGATGGCCTTGGCGGCGGATTTCATGAAGACTATTCCCTGATGGCGGGCAAACCATACCCGGCTTCGCGGCAAAAGTTAAACGGAATTTGTCATCGAAACGCCGGTTAAATTGTATACGATTTTCTGCGTAAATTGCAGACAATAGCCTAAATGATGTGCAGACGATGCGGTGCCCATAAAATGTGCCTGCACGGTCTCGAGTATTAAAATCCTTTCCTGTTAATAGGTTAGTCGAGGTTGGATGCGATTGGCACGGCAGATGCATCGTCTTTCCCGAACAAGGGGAAGGCATGATGTCGAAAGCGGCAGAGATCGATATAGTATCCGTTTCGAAGGTTTACGGAACGACGACGGCCGTGCATGGGATCAGCCTGAAGATTCCGGCCGGTTCCTATTGCTGCTTCCTCGGCCCGTCGGGCTGCGGCAAGACCTCGACGCTGCGAATGATCGCCGGCCATGAGAGCATTTCTTCGGGCGACATCAGGCTTGGCAAAACAGTCGTCACCGATCTTCCGCCAGCCAGGCGCGGCACGGCGATGATGTTCCAGTCCTACGCGCTTTTCCCGCATCTTGACCTGGTCGACAATGTCGCTTTCAGCCTCAAGATGAAGGGCGTCGACAAGCCTCAGCGGCGGGCCAAGGCGCTCGAGATGCTGAAGTTGATGCAGATGGAGCCCTATGCCAACCGGCGTCCGGCTCAGCTTTCCGGCGGCCAGCAGCAGCGTGTGGCGCTGGCCCGCGCCTTGATTACCGATCCGGAGGCGCTGTTGCTCGACGAGCCGCTGTCGGCGCTCGATCCGTTCCTGAAGATCCGCATGCGCGCCGAACTGAAGAAGCTGCAGAAGTCGCTCGGCATCACCTTCGTCCACGTCACCCACAGCCAGGAAGAGGCGATGGCGCTCGCCGACGTCATCGTCATCATGAATGACGGCCGGATCGAGCAGGCGGCGGCACCCCGCGAGGTTTTCGAGAAGCCGGCAACCGCCTTCGTCGCCCGCTTCATGGGTGATCACAACGTCTTGTCCGGCCGGGTGACGTCGAGCGGGGACGGCATGCTCGTCATGACCGTGCCGGAGGGGCAGAGCTTTTCCGTGCGGGGCGAGGGCAGGGAAGTCGGCGAGTCGGTCGATATCGGCATCCGCACCGATCGCGTGCGCCTGCAGGTGGCGACTGAGTGGACACTCGGCTTCAACGGCATCGTCGCTAACGTCGAATATCGCGGCTCCTCGGTGAAGATCACCGTTCTCGGCGCCGGCAGCGACGACTTCACCGTCATATCTGACGATAGCGACTATTTCGCCCGCCCGGTCGCCGTCGGTGACGCGGTCTCACTCAGCTGGGAACGTGAGGATGCGGTGCTTCTCGGCCGCGCCTCTGCATGAGCATTCAAAAACATCAACTTCCACATCAAGAAAAGGGGAACTGACATGACGACTGAAACGACATCGACCAAGGCGGAAAAGGGTCTTTCCCGCCGCACGCTCTTGAAGACGGGTGCTGCCGCCGTCGGCGCCATCGCCGGCTCCGGAGCTATCTCCGGCTTTCCCACCATCTGGGCGAAGACGAACATCACGCTTCGCCAGTTCGGCACCGGCGTTTCCAACATCAATGCCATCGCTGAAAAGTGCAAAGCCGACCTCGGCATCACGCTGGAGATGACGGCGACTGATTCCGACGCCGCGGCCCAGCGTGCCGTCACCCAGCCCGACAGCTACGATATCGCCGACATCGAATACTGGATCGCCAAGAAGGTGTTTCCAACAGGCGTGCTGCAGCCGATGGACGTCAAGAAGCTCAAATATTACGACAAGATCGTGCCGCTGTTCATCAACGGCAAGCTGAAGCCGGACAGCGTCATCGCCCAGGGCACTGCGCCACATACGGTCGGCTTCGTCGAGGCGCAGGGCGCCAAAAAGTTCGCCAAGGAGCCGACGCAGTGGATGACGATGGTTCCCACCATCTACAATGCCGACACGCTCGGCATCCGCCCCGATCTCGTCGGCCGAGACATTACCAGCTGGGCCGACATCATGGATCCGAAGTTCAAGGGCAAGACTTCGATCCTCAACATCCCGTCGATCGGCATCATGGATGCGGCGATGATCATGGAAGCCATGGGCAACATCAAATATGCCGACAAGGGCAACATGACCAAGGAGGAGATCGACAAGACGATCGAATTCCTGATCAAGGCCAAAGGCGACGGCCAGTTCCGCGCCTTCTGGAAGAGCTTCGACGAGTCGGTCAACCTCATGGCCTCGGGCGAAGTCGTCATCCAGTCGATGTGGTCGCCGGCCGTCGCCGCCGTCCGCTCCAAGGGCATCGCCTGCAAGTATCAGCCGCTCAAGGAAGGTTACCGCGCCTGGGGCGGCGGCCTCGGCCTCGCCTCGCATCTCAAGGGGGCACAACTCGATGCGGCGTACGAATATATCAACTGGTATACGTCGGGCTGGGTCGGTGGCTACCTCAACCGCCAGGGCTACTATTCTGCCTGCATGGAGACGGCCAAGAACTTCATGACGGCAGACGAATGGGGTTACTGGATCGAAGGCAAGCCGGCACAGGGCGATATCCTCTCGCCCGAAAGCAAGGTCATGGAGAAGGCCGGCGCTGTGCGCGACGGCGGCTCCTTCGAAGCCCGCATGGGCGCGGTCGCCTGCTGGAACTCGGTCATGGACGAAGACCGCTACATGGTCCGCCGCTGGAACGAGTTCATCGCGGCGTAAGCGGTTGCCGCTTTCCCCTCCCCAACCCTCCGCACAAGGGGAGGGAGTCCGGAGGTGGCGCGGCACAGAAACTCCCTCCCCCTTGTGGGGAGGGTTGGGGAGGGGTCTTTCGAGCCCTCCCATGCGGATGATGAATGACTTCCGAAAGGGCAAGGAATGGCGACGATCGTTTCAGAGCAGACGGATCAGGCTTCGCGGCCGGCGAACCGCCATACCTTCCGCCTCTCCCCCTCGGCCATCTCCTATCTCCAGGCGACGCCGCTCATCGCCATCCTCGGTTTCTTCTTCCTGCTACCGATCGCAATGATCGCTGTCGTCAGCTTCTGGGACTACGACTTCGCCGGCCTCTATCCCGCTTTCCTCACCATGAACTACACCGACACGCTCGGTTCATGGGTGACGTGGAAGACCTATCTCAACACGCTGAAATTCACCGCCATCGTCTGGGCGCTGACGCTGGTCATCGGCTTCTGGGTCGCCTATTTCCTGGCCTTCCACATCCGCAAGACCTCGACGCAGATGATCCTCTTCCTCGTCTGCACGGTGCCGTTCATGACCTCGAACATCATCCGCATGATCTCCTGGATCCCGGTGCTCGGGCGCAATGGCCTGGTCAATTCGGCGCTGATCAAGATGGGCATCGTTCCGCAGCCGATCGAATGGCTGCTCTATTCCGATTTCGCCGTCGTGCTCGCCATGGTGCATCTCTATACGCTGTTCATGGTGACGCCGATCTTCAACACGCTGATGCGTATCGACCGGTCGCTGTTCGAGGCGGCCCGCGATGCCGGCGCCTCCGGCTGGCAGGTGCTCTGGAACGTGGTCATTCCGCTTGCCAAGCCCGGCATGGCGATCGGCACGATCTTCGTGGTCACGTTGGTGATGGCCGACTTCTCGACGGTGCAGGTGATGTCCGGCGGCCAGAGCGCCTCGGTGGCGCTGATGATGAAGAACCAGATGTCGTTGCTGCAATATCCGGCCGCCGCCGCCAATGCCGTGGTGCTGCTTGCGGTGGTGCTCATGATGGTCGCCGCCATCCTGCGTGTCGTCGATATCCGCAAGGAGCTTTGAGATGAACCACGAAAAACGCGGCCTCGAATTCTATCTGCTGGCGACCTTCTTCGTCCTCTTCGTGCTGTTCCTCTACGGCCCGCTCTCGGCGATCCTCATCCTCTCCTTCCAGGGACCGGACGGCGGCCTGACCTTCCCGATGAACGGGATTTCCACCCATTGGTTCTTCAACCTGTTCGAAAAGCAGGCGGTCGGCGATTTCGGCGCCTCGTTCCGTCGCTCCTTCACCCTCGGGCTGATGGTGATGGTGGTAACCGTCGTCGTGTCGCTGCTGGCCGGCCTTGCCTTCCGCCGCCGTTTCCGCGGATCGACGGCGCTGTTCTACGCCACGGTCGCAAGCCTCGTCGTGCCGTCGATCATCATTTCGCTCGGCATCGGCGTCGTCTTTCAGGAGGGCGGTCTCAAGCCCGCATGGTATTCCTCGGCCTTCGGGGCGCATCTGACCTGGACGCTGCCCTTCGGCGTGCTGATCATGTTTGCCGTCTTCAACCGTTTCTCGCCCGCTTACGAGGAAGCGGCCCGCGATCTTGGCGCCACCTCCTGGCAGACGTTCCGGCATGTCGTGCTGCCGATGATCGCCCCGAGCCTGATCGGCGTCGGGCTGTTCGGCTTCACGCTTTCCTATGACGAATTCGCGCGCACATTGATGACGTCGGGCAGCTACAATACGCTGCCGCTCGAAATCTACGGCATGACGACCAATGTCACGACGCCGGTGCTCTATGCACTCGGCACGGTGACGACGCTGTTTTCCTTCACCATCATTCTCATTGCGCTCGGCATCATGACGATGCTGGGGCGGCGGCAGGCAAAGATAGACTGATATGCGCATCCTCATCGTCAATCCGAATACCACGGCCTCCATGACCGAGAAGGCTGCGGCCGCCGCGCGGGTGGTCGCAGCATCCGGCACCGAGATCATCGCCGCGACATCCACCATGGGGCCGGTCTCCATCGAGGGGCATTACGATGGGGCGCTGGCGATCCCCGGCCTGCTTTCCGAACTCCACGCCCGGCAGGCGGCGGGCTACGATGCAGCCGTCATCGCCTGCTTCGACGACACCGGGCTCGACGCGGCACGGAGCTTCGCCGATGTGCCGATCCTCGGGCTTTGCGAATCCGCCGTGTTCACGGCGGGCTTCCTGGCGCAGCGCTTTACCGTGGTGACGACGCTGGAGCGGTCGCGGGTGCTGATCGACAATCTGGTGCGCCGCTACGGCATGGGCGAGCGCGCCAAGGTGCGCGCCTCCGACATCCCGGTACTGGAGTTGGAAAATGCGGCCTCGGGCGCGATCGGCAAGCTGAAGGCCGAGATCGAGCGGGCGCTTGCCGAAGACGGCGCCGAGGCGATCGTGCTTGGCTGTGCCGGCATGACGGATCTGGCCAGGCAATTGCAGGAGATTTACGGCGTGCCCGTCGTCGACGGAGTGGCGGCCGCCGTCAAGCAGGCCGAGGCGCTGGTGTCGCTCGGGCTTTCCACCAGCAAGCGCGGCTCCTACGCCTCGCCGCTGCCGAAACCCTTTATGGGCGCGATGAGCGGTTTCTCGCCGGCCCCGGAAATCGGCTAACCCATGGCCGTCTCCTTCGATTTCAAAGAGCTTTCGGAGCGCGAGCGTTACAAGCTGATGATCGGCACGATCATCCCGCGGCCGATCGCGCTAGTGACGACGGTCGACGAGCATGGCCGGATCAACGCGGCGCCCTTCAGCTTCTTCAACTGCCTGTCGGCCGAACCGCCGATCCTGGCGATCGGCGTCGAGAACAATGCGGATATGTCGTTCAAGGATACCGGCCACAATATCCGCATGACCGAAGTCTTCACGGTCAACATCGTCTCCTTCGCCATCGCCGAGGCAATGCATGTCTGCGGCAGCAAATACCCGCGCGGCATCGACGAGTTGAAGGAAGCCGGGTTGACGGCGGTGCCGGGCGAGAAGGTGGTGTCGCCGTTCATCGCCGAGGCACCGGCCGCCTTCGAATGCCGGCGGCATGTGACGCTGGAGCTTGGCCGCTCGCGGCAGATCGTCATGGGCGAAATCCTCTACGCGCATTATCGTGACGGCGTCGTCGATCCCGAGAGGCTGCATGTCGATCCTGCGGCGGTCGATGCCATTGCGCGATTGGGCGGCGATACCTGCGCCACCATCCGCGACCGTTTCGAGATGCTGACGCCGAAGCTCTGATAGACCCAAGTTTTGCTTTACTTTTTCTCTTCTGATGAGAATGGTCTGCAGCGGATCATTGCAGGAGAGGAGCGCCTATCATGACAATCGACAACGATCTCAGTCGGATCGCCGAGCAGGAAAATGCGCTGAGCTTCGACGCCTTCGATCTCACCACTGCCTGGCAGCTCGGCAAGCTTCTGCAGGAACTCGCCAGCGAGCGCGGCCTCGGGATCGCGATCGACGTGACGCTGCATTCGATGCCGGTCTTCTACGCAGCATTGCCGGGCGTGACGCCTGACAACGTCAACTGGGTCCGCCGCAAGCGCAACATGGTTCTGCGCTATTTCCGCAGCAGCTATGCCTCCGGCCTGAAGCTCAGCAAGGATGGCAAGACCGTCGAGGATAACGGGCTTGATGGCGCCGATTATGCGCCGCATGGCGGCAGTTTTCCGATCAACGTCAAAGGCACCGGCTGCATCGGCGCCGTGACCGTCTCCGGCCTGCCGCAGCGCGACGACCACAATCTTGTGGTCGAGGCCTTAGCGCTGATGCTGGCGAAAGATCTGGATACGTTGCGACTCGCTCCGCTCTGAGGTGGCGCGCGCCGCCCTAATTTCGACAGAAAAAAGCCATGAAAAATGCAAAATCGCGCCGCCGCTCCGGTGACGCGGCCTTGTCCTGCAGTTAAGGTGCGGCATCCGCCCTCCTTAACCTTCCCGGGACGCTATGATCCGCTTGTTCTTTGCGCTTGCCGCCGCCATCGGTTTCGGTCTTTTGCTTGCCTCCTGCAATACGCTGTCCAAGGAGGAATGTGTTGCCGCCGACTGGCGGGTGATCGGCGAGAGCGACGGGGCCGCAGGCTATGAGCCGCAGCAGCGTTTCGCCGCGCATGCGAAATCCTGCGAACGCGTGAAGATCGTGCCGGATCAAACGATCTGGTTCCAGGGATACCAGTCCGGCCTGGTGCGTTACTGCACGCCCCTCAGCGGTCTGGCGCGCGGCCAGGCGGGCAGTGGCTACGCCAATGTCTGCCCGCCCGAAACGGCATCCGGCTTCCTGCGCGGCTTCAACCTCGGCAGCAAGCAGCACGGGCTACAGGAGCGACTCAATTCGATGCAGAACGATTACAGCTCCAAGGAGGCTGAAATCGACGAGCTGTCCGACAGGCTGAAGGATGCGAAGGACGGCGACAGGTCGGAGTTACGCCGGCGGATCGAGGATCTCGAAGACGACATGCACGACATTCGTCGCGACCAGCGCGACGTGCAGGACGAACTCGACCGTGTAAACGAGGATGTCGAGTGGTTCCAGCGCAACCCCACCGCAGAGTTGAGGGCACCGGGCTATTGAAGTTTGCAGCCCAGCGCGTCTTTTCAGACGCGCTGGGGGGACGGTGAACTTTGGATCGATGTCTCAGAGCCTGCCGCCGACGTCGGCAATGCCCTTCGTCAGGCTGCCGGTTGCCGGAAAGAGCGGGATGAGGCAGGCCTGCAGGGCGTGGTAGATATCGCCCTTACCTGGGAAAAGCGAGTGCGACGGGATGAGATCCTCCGTCAGTTCCTCATGCCAGCCGCCGTTCCTGTGATCGATGAAGGCGCGCTCGATGACGTTCCAGATCTTGCGGTAACATTCCTCGTGGTAGTCGCTCGGCAGGTGCTCGTTGAGGAAGTGTGCGGCGGCAGCACCTTCGCAGGCCGGCCACCAGAGCTTGTTGCGCTTGGCCGGTTTATCCGCCCAGTCGAGGGTGTAGAAGAAGCCGCCCTTGTCGTTGTCCCAGCCGAGGACCATGGATTGCTCGAAAAGGGCTTTCGCCGCATCCGGCATCCATTCGATGCGTTTGCCGCCGAGCGCCCAGAGCTGCAGGATGAGGCGGGCCCATTCCAGCCAATGGCCGGGCGTCGTGCCGGCCGGACGGAACATTTCGTTCGGATGATAGTAATCCTTATCGAGGTTCCATTCGGCATCGAAATGTTCGGCGACGCGCCAGTCGACCGAACCGGCCGCGCGGCGGATGACGAGATCGGCGATGCTTTCGGCCTTGGCGAGGTATTCCTTGTCACCGGTGGCTTCGAAGGCGGCCATCAGCGCCTCGGTCAGGTGCATGTTGGAGTTCTGGCCGCGATAGGCGCCGCCCTCGAGCGGCTGCCAGTCGGCGGTGAATTCCTCGGCGATGGCGCCGTGGCGCGGCTCCCAGAACCTGGTGTTCAGGATCTCGGTGATATCGGCGAGCATGCCGTCGGCAAGCGGATGGCCGATCGTCTTGGCCGACGAGGCGGCGAGCAGCACGAAAGCATGACCGTAACCCTGCTTGTTGGAATCGACCGGACCATTATTGTCGAGCGACCAGAAATAGCCGCCATTCTTGCGGTCACGATGGTGGTTCCAGAGATAGTCCATGCCGTGGTCGACGACATTGGAGGCGCCGGGACGGCCGAGCAGGGCGCCGATCGAAAAACAATGGACCGCGCGCGCCGCGATATGGATGCCGCGCACCTGGCCCTCGGCATCGAGGGGCCGGCCGGCGTCGTCGAGATCGTAGAAGCCGCCCTTGGGATTGATCGAATCATGCTGGAAGAAATCGAAGAGACCATTAGCCTGCGCCAGCAGCCAGCTGCGGTGATAGGCGCGGCTTGTCCAGTTTCCAAGCGCGGCGTTGCCGGTTGCGGATGCCATGATACTCCTCCGATTTCGTGCACAAGCCTGGCAAAGGCCTATATAGGGCTCGGGCGAGCCTGTCATCGGCGAAGCTTTGCGAAGCACGAAATCGATAGTCATATATTGACATAAAGATATCTTTATGTGATCTGAAAGTCTGGTCTTACGACGTCAAGGAGCCCGCCCGTGTTTGACAATCTCTTTGGTCCGGAAACGGGCAAGCGTGACGGCAGTGAAGTTTTCGCCGCTTTGAAAAAGGCCGCGAGCGAGCGCATCCTTGTTCTCGACGGCGCCATGGGCACGCAGATCCAGGGGCTCGGCTATGACGAAGACCAGTTCCGCGGAACCCGCTTCATCGGCTGCGCCTGCCATCAGAAGGGCAATAACGACCTTCTGATCCTGAGCCAGCCGGATGCGATCGAAGAAATCCATTACAAATACGCCAAGGCCGGCGCCGATATCCTCGAGACCAACACCTTCTCCTCGACCCGCATCGCCCAGGCCGATTACCAGATGGAAGGCGAGGTCTATGCGCTGAACAAGGAAGGTGCGGAGATCGTCCGCCGCGCGGCGATCCGCGCCGAACGCGAGGACGGCCGCCGTCGTTTCGTCGCCGGCGCCATCGGTCCAACCAACCGCACCGCCTCGATCTCGCCCGACGTCAACAATCCTGGCTTCCGCGCCGTCACCTTCGACGACCTCAGGGAAGCCTATGGCGAGCAGATCGACGGGCTGATCGACGGCGGCGCCGACATCATCCTGATCGAGACGATCTTCGACACCCTGAATGCCAAGGCCGCGATCTTCGCCTGCGAGGAGCGTTTCGAGGCCAAGGGCGTGCGCCTGCCGGTGATGATCTCCGGCACGATCACCGACCTTTCCGGCCGCACGCTCTCCGGCCAGACGCCGTCGGCTTTCTGGAACTCGGTGCGCCACGCCAATCCTTTCACGATCGGCCTCAACTGCGCGCTCGGGGCTAACGCGATGCGCCCGCACCTGCAGGAGCTTTCGGGCGTCGCCGATACCTTTATCTGCGCCTATCCGAATGCCGGCCTGCCGAACGAGTTCGGCCAGTACGACGAAACGCCGGAGCTGATGGCGGCACAGATCGACAGCTTCGCGCGTGAAGGCCTGGTCAATATCGTCGGCGGCTGCTGCGGCTCGACGCCGGAACATATCAGGGCGATTGCCGAGACCGTTGCGAAATACAAGCCGCGCCCGATCCCGGAGCATCGCCCCTTCATGTCGCTGTCGGGTCTCGAACCCTTCGAACTGACCAAGGACATTCCTTTCGTCAATGTCGGCGAGCGCACCAACGTCACCGGCTCGGCGAAGTTCCGCAAGCTGATTACCAATGCCGATTACACGGCGGCACTCGACGTCGCCCGCGACCAGGTCGAAAACGGCGCGCAGGTGATCGACATCAACATGGACGAGGGCCTGATCGATTCCGAGAAGGCGATGGTCGAGTTCCTCAACCTGATCGCCGCCGAGCCCGACATTGCCCGCGTGCCTGTCATGATCGACTCGTCGAAATTCTCGATCATCGAATCCGGCCTGAAGCGGGTGCAGGGCAAGCCGATCGTCAACTCGATCTCGCTGAAGGAAGGCGAGGAGAACTTTCTCGCCCAAGCGCGGCTCCTGCGCAATTACGGCGCTGCCGTCGTCGTCATGGCCTTCGACGAAACCGGGCAGGCCGACAATTACGACCGCAAGGTCGAGATCTGCACGCGCGCTTACAAGCTGTTGACCGAGAAGATCGGTTTTCCGCCCGAGGACATCATCTTCGACCCGAACATCTTTGCGGTCGCGACCGGCATCGAAGAGCACAATAATTACGGCGTCGACTTCATAGAGGCGACGCGGACGATCCGTGAGCGCATGCCGCTCGTGCATATCTCTGGCGGCGTCTCCAACCTGTCCTTCTCGTTCCGCGGCAACGAGCCGGTGCGCGAGGCGATGCATGCGGTGTTTCTCTACCACGCCATCCAGGCCGGCATGGACATGGGCATCGTCAATGCCGGCCAGCTCGCCGTCTACGACAACATCGATCCCGAGCTGCGCGAGGCCTGCGAGGACGTGGTGCTCAACCGCCGCGCCGACAGCACCGAGCGGCTGCTCGAAGTGGCCGAGCGTTTCCGCGGCGCCGGGGCAAAGGAGGGTCGTGTCCAGGATCTCTCTTGGCGCGAATGGAGCGTCGAGAAGCGTCTCGAACATGCGCTGGTCAACGGCATCACCGAATATATCGAGGCCGATACGGAAGAGGCGCGCCGGCAGGCCGCCCGGCCGCTGCACGTCATCGAAGGACCGCTGATGGCCGGCATGAACGTCGTCGGCGACCTGTTCGGTTCGGGCAAGATGTTCCTGCCGCAGGTGGTCAAGTCGGCGCGCGTCATGAAGCAGGCGGTCGCCGTACTGCTGCCCTACATGGAAGAGGAAAAGCGCCTCAACGGCGGCGAGGAACGGCGGTCGGCAGGCAAGATCCTGATGGCGACGGTCAAGGGTGATGTGCACGATATCGGCAAGAACATCGTCGGCGTCGTGCTCGCCTGCAACAATTACGAGATCGTCGACCTCGGCGTCATGGTGCCGGCGACGAAGATCCTCGAAACAGCGATCGCCGAAAAGGTCGATATCATCGGCCTTTCCGGCCTGATCACGCCGTCGCTCGACGAGATGGTGCATGTCGCGGCCGAAATGGAGCGGCAGGGCTTCGAGATCCCGCTGCTGATCGGCGGTGCCACGACCAGCCGCGTGCATACCGCCGTGAAGATCCATCCCGGCTACGACAAGGGACAGGCGATCTACGTGACCGATGCGAGCCGCGCCGTCGGCGTCGTCTCGGCGCTGCTCTCGCCAGAAACGCGGCAGGGTTACGTCGACGATGTAAGAGCCGAATATGCCAAGGTGGCCGCCGCTCATGCCCGGAGCGAAGCGGAGAAGGTGCGCCTGCCGCTGGCACGAGCCCGCGAGAATGCGCATAAGGTCGACTGGTCGGCCTACAAGCCGACGAGGCCTGAGTTCTTCGGCACGCGGGTGTTCGAGGATTACGATCTGGCCGAGCTTGCCAGATATATCGACTGGACGCCGTTCTTCCAGACCTGGGAATTGCGCGGCCGTTTCCCGGCCATTCTCGAAGACGAGAAGCAGGGCGAGGCGGCGCGTGCGCTCTGGGCCGATGCGCAGGCCATGCTGAAGAAGATCATCGGCGAGAAGTGGTTCCGCCCGCGCGCCGTCATCGGCTTCTGGCCGGCCGGCGCTGTCGGCGACGATATCCGCCTCTTCACGGATGAAAGCCGCAGCAAGGAGCTTGCCACTTTCTACACGCTTCGCCAGCAGCTTTCGAAGCGGGACGGGCGGGCGAACGTGGCGCTTTCGGACTTCGTGGCGCCTGTCACCAGCGGCGTTCAGGACTATGTCGGCGGCTTCGTGGTAACGGCCGGCATCGAGGAAATCGCCATTGCCGAACGGTTTGAGCGGTCGAACGACGACTATTCCTCAATCCTCGTCAAGGCGCTGGCCGACCGCTTCGCCGAAGCCTTTGCCGAGCGCATGCATGAGCAGGTGCGGCGCGAATATTGGGGCTATGCAAGAGATGAGCACCTCAGCAACGAGGATCTGATCGGCGAAGCCTATGCCGGCATCCGTCCGGCGCCCGGTTATCCCGCCCAGCCCGACCACACGGAAAAGGCAACGCTCTTCAAGTTGCTCGATGCGGAAAAAGCCGCCGGAGTGAAACTGACTGAAAGCTATGCGATGTGGCCCGGCTCCTCCGTATCCGGCATCTATATCGGCCACCCCGACTCCTATTATTTCGGCGTCGCCAAGGTCGAGCGCGATCAGGTGGAGGACTATGCCAAGCGCAAGGGCATGGAGGTTTCCGATGTCGAGCGTTGGCTCGGGCCGGTACTGAATTATGTGCCGCGCAAGGCGGATGAGGAGATTGAGGACGCGGCGTAGAGACGTTCGCCGCTGTTAATACAATGAATCAAGAGACGATGAAGCCGGAAAGTGATTCAGTTTCCGGCTTCATGCTTTTGAAATTGAACGTGAAAACTATGCTGCAGCTTTGATTTTGCCGCATGTCGTCCCTCGAAAGCCGCTCTTGAGCGATAGGCATCAGCGGCGGACGGGATCGCTCTTCCTGGCTTTGGCAAGATCAAGAAATTTCCCTTTGATCGTTACGAAAAGACTGGGCGGAATGAAGCCGTAGGCGAATATTCCCTCGCTGCCCGGTACGGGCGAAAGCCCGCCATTCGGCCATTCATCGATATTATGTTCGGAGACGATGACCCAACTCGGCGCGTCGTCCAGACCGATTGCCTGCTTCACTTTCGGCGGGATTTCTATTCCGACCGTGTCGCCGGATGGCGGCGTATGCGTGATCGGCAGCAGAACGACGTAGCGCGGATTGGCGAGGCTATCGCTTGCCGCGACGAGGCAGGCGGGCCTGTCCTTGCCTTGGTCGCGACCCGCCGATGCTTCGCGCGACCAGAGGTAATCATAGCGCACGACGAGGCCGGGCTTAGGTTCGGGAATTGCGGCCATGCGGCTTTATTTCAGCAGTTCATCGAGAGGGGCATGCGCGGCATCCATCTCCGCTCTTTCGACGGCATCGATGACGACGGACAAGGCGTCGGCTGTGACGTGCGTCCGCTGCGCGGCGGCCCTCAGCCAATCATAGTGCTCGGCCGACATCAGCACGAATTCGCGGCGGCCATGACGGGTGATTTCGACAGGCTCGCGCTGTGCCTGATGCTGAAACTCACCGAATTTTCGCTGAAACTCCAGAGACGTGGTTCGAGTCATGATAGGATTCCAAACTTCAATACGCGGATTATACGTATAATTTGGATAAGCTCAAGCCGTCAGCTCACCCCGATCGTCAGCTCGGCCACGAAGTCGTAGGCATCGCCGCGATAGAGCGAGCGGGTGAACTCCACGGCACGGCCGGAGCCGAGATAGGAGATGCGTTCGATCGACAGGCCGGCCGCACCCACGGAGACGCCGAGAAGCTGGGCGTCGGCTTCCTTCATATTGGTCGCCGAAATGCGCTGGACGGCGCGCACCGGACGGACGTTGAGGCGTTCGAGTTCGGCGTAGAGCGAATTGGTGACGGAGGAGGGATCGGGGAGGAATTCGCCGGAGACGCTGGCATTCTCGATTGCCAGCGGCTGGTCGTCGGCGATCCGCAGGCGCGAGAGGCGCGAAACCTTCACGCCCGCGGCGAGGCCAAGGATCATCATCTCGTCGGGCGAGGGGGTATGAATGCCCTTATGCAGCCATTCCGAGCGGGAGGACATGCCGCGGCGTGCCATGTCTTCGGTGAAAGAGGTGAGCTGCGACAGGCGCTGCTCGACCTTGGAGACCGGCTTGGCGACAAAGGTGCCCGAGCCGTGGCGGCGCACCAACAGGCCGTCGGCGACGAGTTCGTCGATCGCCTTGCGCACGGTGACCCGGCTGACGGCGGCAAGTTCGGCGATGTCGCGCTCCGGCGGCAGCGCGTCGCCGTGACCAAGCGTGCCGGCGCGCACGGCCTCTTCGAGCGTGCGGCGCAGCTTGACGTAGAGCGGGCCGGTGCCGGCCGCCTGCAGGCGTTCCAGGGAGAGGATTGTGGCGAGATCATCGGTCATGCCGCACCTCTCTGTCGCTCATTCAGGAGCTTGACCGCAAGTTCCACCGCGCCTTGAAGGGCATCGTTTTTCGGTTTGGCAAGCAGCGGCCTGTAGCGTTGGGGAAGCCAGGGCTCATAGGCTACCGCAAGACCGCCAAGCAGGCAGATTGACGGGCATCCGGGCCAGAGCAGCGCTTCAAGGCTTTCGCCGATCGCCGTTGCCGCGTCCGTGACGATGGCGACCGCGACCGTATCGCCCCTCGTTGCATGTTCGAAGACTGCAGGCGCGTAACGGGCAAAATCCGTCGGTCTTGCCGAATGCGCAAATTCGACAATGCGCTCGGGATCATTGCCGTATTCGGCCATGACCGCTTCGGTGATCGCGGAAGCCGGGCGCACGCCGTCATGGGCGAGCAGCGATCGTTCCATGAGGTCGCGGCCCAGGCGGGCGCCGCTTGCCTGGTCGCCGACGACGAAGCCCCAGCCGCCGATGCCGTTCAGCCGACCGTCTTTCCGGGCGTTATAGACCGAGCCGGTGCCGAAAGCACCGACAATGCCGTCGCCATCGCCGAGCGCGCCCTGGAGCGCGATCAGCGCGTCGGTAACAACGCGGCCTTCGGCAAAGGGCAGGGCCTTTTCGATTCGCTGGCCATAATCCGTGACGTTGGCGCCAGCGACGCCGACGACCGCTGCGACGGAGGAAATTGTTTCCGCGGCGAGCCCGGCATCGCGCAAAGCCTGCCGGGCGGAGTCGACGATATTGAGAAGAGAATTGTCCAGATCGGACAGGATATTGGCAGGCCCCGATTTGCCGCGGCCGATGATAGTGCCGTTTCTGTCCGCGACCGCGGCCCGGCAGCTCGTTCCGCCGCCATCTATGCCGATTGCAAGCTCTGTCATCGGACCTCCGAATACGCCGTTCCCACCTGTTTTTCCTACAATACCAAAAAAATACCATTTACCAAGTGGGAATGGCTGAGAAATTGCGCCTTTTTATCTATTTGATTTTACTTAATAAAAATTTTTAATGAAGCCGTGGAGGCCAAAAAGTTAAAATTCGTCTGGACAATTGGTATTTTTTTGGCCTTAATTCGACAAAAGGGAACAGCGTTTCGAAGCCCACGAAAACCGGCACCAGAGCCAAGCCGGAACCGCTTCGAGGATGATTGCCAGAATGCCAGCGGCCCTGTTGGTCCGGCGATGGAATTCAGGCATCCATTGGCTTTCCCATGATTTTCGGCGCGTCCGGTGCAGTCACCGAAAAGCGCGCAGTCCGGCCGCAGGCGATCCGCCTTCGTGTCCGTCGAGCTTTCGGGACCGGCAGCCGCTGGCGGTCCTCCAAGGGGCGTTGGGTGTTTCCTCATACACGCCAATTGCTTGTTTCAGATCGAAAACGGCGCTTTCCGGCGCTAAAAACAGGAGAGGGAAATGAAAAACACTGCTCTGAAAAGCCTGCTGCTTGCCTCAAGCCTGCTGACGTCGACAGGTCTCGTCCATGCCGCCGATGTCACGCTGACCGTCGAAAGCTGGCGTAACGACGACCTGCAGATCTGGCAGGAAAAGATCATTCCGGCGTTCGAAGCGAAAAACCCCGGTATCAAAGTCGTCTTCTCGCCGACCGCGCCGACTGAATACAACGCTTCGCTGAACGCCAAGCTCGATGCCGGTTCCGCAGGCGATATCATCACCTGCCGTCCGTTCGATGCCTCGCTCGAACTCTTCAATAAGAAGCAGCTCGTCGATATCACCAGCCTGCCGGGCATGGAGAATTTCTCGCCGGTCGCCAAGGCCGCCTGGACGACCGACGACGGCAAGTCGACCTTCTGCGTGCCGATGGCTTCGGTCATCCACGGCTTCATCTACAACAAGGATGCCTTCGACAAGCTCGGCATCTCCGTGCCGAAGACGCAGGACGAGTTCTACGCAGCCCTCGATAAGATCAAGGCCGATGGCACCTATATTCCGCTTGCCATGGGCACGAAGGATCTCTGGGAAGCCGCCACCATGGGCTACCAGAACATCGGCCCGAACTACTGGAAGGGTGAAGAGGGCCGCGAAGCCCTGATCGCGGGCAAGCAGAAGCTGACCGATCCGGAGTGGGTCAAACCGTTTGAGGAGCTTGCCAAGTGGAAGCCTTATCTCGGTGACGGTTTCGAAGCCCAGACCTATTCGGACAGCCAGAACCTCTTCACGCTCGGCCGCGCCGCGATCTATCCGGCTGGTTCCTGGGAAATTGCGCTCTTCAACACGCAGGCGCAGTTCAAGATGGGCGCCTTCCCGCCGCCGGTTCCGAAGGCCGGTGACCAGGGCTACATCTCCGACCATCCCGATATCGGCGTCGCCTTGAACGCGAAGAGCACGCATGCCGAGGAAGCCAAGAAGTTCCTCAGCTGGGTCGCTTCGCCTGAGTTCGCCGATATCTACGCCAATGCACTGCCGGGCTTCTTCAGCCTGAACTCCAACCCGGTGAAGATGTCCGATCCGCTTGCTCAGGAATTCGTCTCCTGGCGCGGCCCGTACAAGTCGACCGTGCGTTCGACCTACCAGATCCTGTCGCGCGGCACGCCGAACCTTGAAAACGAGACCTGGGTCGAATCGGCCAATGTGATCAACGGCACGGATACGCCGAAGGTCGCCGCCGAGAAGCTGCAGAAGGGCCTCGACAGCTGGTACAAGCCGGCCAAGTGATGTGAAACCCCTCCCCAACCCCTTCCTACAAGGGGAGGGGCTTAGCCTGCCGCAAAAAAGCGGTTCCGGCAGGGAGGGAATCGCTCCGCGAGTCTTCTTCCCCCTTGTGGGGAAGATGGCCGGAAGGCCAAAAGGGGTCTTTCGTCACGCAGAGGCATGGCGGTTCGCCTTAGCGAAGAAGCACCCTGACGGTGCATAAAAGTCCAGCTTCCCGGCTCCAAGATCTATCTAGCAACAAGGCAAAAGCCATGAGCGAAACCCACAACGCGGCCGAAATCGTCCCGATCAAGCGCCCGGTGCGCTGGCACATCTTCGTCTTCATGCTGCCCGCCGTGATCGTTTATTCCGCCGTCATGGTGCTGCCGCTCATCGAGACGCTCAGGCTGTCGCTTTACAACACGGTCGACGGGCAATCAGCTTTTGTCGGACTTGCGAATTTCAAGGTTCTGTTCGGCGATCCGCGCTGGGCGCATGATTTCTGGAACGCGCTCGTCAACAATCTGATCTTCTTCGCCATCCATATGTGCGTGCAGAACCCGATCGGCATTGCGCTCGCAGCCCTGCTTTCGGTGCCGAAGCTGCGCGGTGTCGCCTTCTACCGCACGGCGATGTTCCTGCCGACGCTGCTCTCCTTCGTCATCGTCGGTTTCATCTGGAAGCTGATCCTTTCACCGATCTGGGGTGTCGCGCCCTGGATGCTCGATCTCATCGGCCTGAAATTCCTGTTCGCACCTTGGCTCGGCAAGCCGGGTTCGGCGCTGATCGCCGTGTCGCTGATCTCCAACTGGCAATATATCGGCATTCCCATGATGCTTATCTATGCAGCGCTTCTCAGCATCCCCGAAGAGGTGATCGAGGCTGCCGAATGCGACGGCGTCACCGGCTGGGCGCAGTTCTGGAAGATCAAGCTGCCGCTCATCCTGCCGGCGATCGGCATCATCTCTATCCTCACCTTCGTCGGCAATTTCAACGCATTCGACCTGATCTACACCGTGCAGGGGGCGCTTGCCGGGCCTGACATGTCGACCGACATTCTCGGCACGCTGCTCTACCGCACCTTCTTCGGTTTCCAGCTGCAGCTCGGCGACCGCTCGATGGGTGCGACGATCGCCACCGTGATGTTCCTCATCATTCTCGCCGGCGTCTCGCTTTATCTCTTCGTCATCCAGCGGCGCATGCGTCGCTACCAGTTCTGAGGAGCGCGCATGTCCAAGGCACGCACATCTCCCATCCGCACCGGCCTCGTGCACCTGGCGCTCGGCGCCTATACCCTGGTCGCGCTGTTTCCGGTGTTCCTGACCATCGTCAATTCGTTCAAGGATCGCAGCTCGATCTTCCGCGAACCGCTGATGATCCCGACGCCGTCGACCTTCAGCCTCGTCGGCTACCAGACTGTGCTCGGGCAGGGCGATTTCGCCACCTATTTCCAGAACAGCTTCATCGTGACTGTTGTTTCGATTCTGCTGGTGCTGCTCTTCGGCGCCATGGCGGCCTTCGCGCTGTCGGAATACCGTTTCCGCGGCAATCTGCTGCTCGGGCTCTACATGGCGATCGGCATCATGATCCCGATCCGTCTCGGCACTGTGGCGATCCTGCAGGGCATGGTTGCGGCCGGCCTCGTCAATACGCTGACGGCGCTCGTCCTCGTCTATACCGCGCAGGGCATACCGCTCGCGATCTTCATCCTGTCGGAATTCATGCGCACGGTGTCGGACGACCTGAAGAATGCCGGGCGCATCGACGGGCTCTCGGAATATGCGATCTTCTTCCGCCTGGTGCTACCGCTGGTGCGCCCGGCCATGGCGACGGTCGCCGTCTTCACGATGATCCCGATCTGGAACGATCTCTGGTTCCCGCTGATCCTGGCGCCTGCCGAAAGCACCAAGACAGTGACGCTCGGCTCGCAGATTTTCATCGGTCAGTTCGTCACCAATTGGAACGCCGTGCTGGCCGCCTTGTCGCTCGCCATCCTGCCGATCCTCGTCCTTTACGTCATCTTCTCGCGGCAGCTGATCCGCGGCATCACGTCGGGAGCCGTCAAATGAGCCAGGAGAAACCGATCCGCGTCCTCGTTGCCGGCCTCGGCAATATGGGCCGCAGCCACGCGCTCGCCTATCACAACAATCCGGGCTTCGAGATCGTCGGTCTCGTCAACCGCTCGACACCGGAGCTGGAGCCCGCGCTGCAGGGCTATACTGTCCACCCCGACTTCGCGACGGCGCTTGCGGAGCTGAAGCCGGATCTCTGCTCGATCAACACCTATTCCGACAGTCATGCCGACTACGCTGTCGCCGCTTTCGAGGCGGGCTGTCATGTTTTCGTGGAGAAGCCGCTGGCGACCACCGTCGCCGATGCCGAGCGGGTCGCGGCGGCGGCTGAGAAGGCCGGGCGCAAGCTGGTGATCGGTTATATCCTGCGGCATCACCCATCCTGGACGAAGCTGATCGAGGAGGCGCGCAAGCTCGGCCCGCCTTACGTCTTCCGCATGAACCTCAACCAGCAGTCCAGCGGCCCGACCTGGGCGACGCACAAGTCGCTGATGCGCACGACCTCGCCGATTGTCGATTGCGGCGTTCATTATGTCGACGTGATGTGCCAGATCACCGACGCCAGGGCCGTCGAGGTGCGCGGCATGGGGCTGCGCCTGTCCGATGAGATCGCTGCCGACATGTATAATTACGGTCAGCTGCAGGTGCTTTTCGAGGACGGTTCGGTCGGCTGGTACGAGGCCGGCTGGGGGCCGATGATCTCGGAGACCGCTTTCTTCGTGAAGGACGTGATGTCGCCGAAGGGGGCGGTGTCGATTGTCATGGATCCAAACGCCAAGTCCGACGATATCGACACGCACACCAAGACCTCCGTGATCCGTCTGCATACGGCCGAAACCGGCCCGGACGGCAAGTTCATCCGGCCAGACCAGGACATGAGGATGACGGGTGAGCCCGGTCATCAGGAGCTCTGCGACCTGGAACAGGCCTTCATGCTGAGGGCGATCCGTGAGGATCTGAACCTCGACCGCCATATGGCGGATGCGGTGGCGTCACTGCGCATCTGCCTTGCCGCCGACGAGAGCGTGCGCACCGGCCAGCCGGTCAGATTGTAAGGGAAAGACAGTGGGATCACTTCAACTCAAATCCATCCGCAAGACCTATGGCACGCATGAGGTGCTGAAAGGCATCGACCTCGAAGTCAGGGACGGCGAATTCGTCATCTTTGTCGGGCCGTCGGGCTGTGGGAAATCGACGCTGCTGCGCAGCATTGCGGGCCTTGAGGATGTCACCTCGGGCGCCGTGGTCATCAACGGCCGCGACGAAACGCTGACGCCGCCGGCCAAACGCGGCATCGCCATGGTGTTCCAGTCTTATGCGCTCTATCCGCACCTGACGGTCAAGGACAATATGGGCCTCGGCCTCAAGCAGGCCGGCACCTCCAGAGAGGAGATCGACAAACGCGTCGGCAAGGCGTCCGGCATGCTATCGCTGGCACCTTATCTCGCACGTCGGCCGGCAGAGCTTTCCGGCGGCCAGCGCCAGCGCGTCGCGATCGGCCGCGCCATCGTGCGCGAACCGGAACTCTTCCTGTTCGATGAGCCGCTGTCGAACCTCGATGCGGCGCTACGCGTGCAGACTCGCCTGGAAATCGCTCGGCTGCATCGTAGCCTGAAGGCGACGATGATCTACGTCACCCACGACCAGGTCGAGGCGATGACGCTTGCCGACAAGATCGTCGTGTTGAATGCCGGCGCGATCGAACAGATCGGCTCGCCGATGGAACTCTATAATCGCCCGGCCAACGTCTTCGTTGCCGGTTTCATCGGCTCGCCTCAGATGAATTTCATCCCGGGCGAGAAGGTCGGCGATCACAGCGCCAAGACGATCGGGGTGCGCCCCGAACACATGACGCTGTCGCGCGAGCAGGGGAGCTGGGCTGCGAAGGTCGTGCATGTCGAGCATCTCGGCGCCGACACGATCATCTATCTGGAATCCGACCAGTGCGGCCTGCTGACGGCGCGCCTCTTCGGCGAGCACCAGTATGAGCCCGACGAAATCGTCTATGCGACGCCGGACCAGGCGCGCGTGCATCGCTTCGATGCCGACGACCGGGCGATCCGCTGAGCGGTTGACGGAACGAATAGCCCCGCCAGCGTGCGGGGCTTTTTGCTTCCAGTCGGCGCGGGCTCGATCAGCCGAGGACGGGCCGCATGAAGCTGCGCTCATAGCTGACGATGCTGCGGTTTCGCTTGTCGAGTTCGAAAGCCGCCTGACATTCCGGATCGCTTGCCATGCGCGTGCGGTAGTCCTCGTAGGTGGCAAGGCTTGAGAAGGAAAACAATGCTACGGCAATGTTGTTGGCGCCTTCAGAGGGCAGGAAATAACCGTGATGGGTGCCGCCCATCCTATTGACGATCGGAATCCAGAGCCGGGCATATTCCTCGAATTCGGCAAGCTTGTATGGATCGATCACATAGCGCAGGTGGCAGGTAATCATTGAAATATCCCCTCGCGCAAAATACCGGGCCGCGGGCTGCCCGGCTCGTTTGGTTTATTCAACTTCTGGCACGAAGCTGGGAGAGTTCAAGCGCTTTGTCGTGATGGCTGCATCACCTTTTCTGACAGTTCGGGCGGCCTGAAATGAAAAAGGCGTTGCGTCGGCGGCGCCTTTCGCACGAGTTGCGTTTCCGGATCAGTCGCGGATGATCAGCAGGTCGGCTGCCATGAAGCGCAGCGTCACGGTTTCGCCGGCCTGCGGTGGCGTGGTGCCGGGGCTGTTGAACATGTCGAAGGAGATGACGTTGCCGCCGACATCCATTCGGGTGCGGATGACCGAGCCTAAGAAGTGAGCCGAGACGACTTGGCCCGTCAGCGCGGTGTCGCTTCTGGCGCTGTCGGAGAGGGAGCCGGCTTCCGGGCGCAGCGCCAGCGAGATGGTTTCGCCGGCCTTGTTGGCTGCGACCGACTGCTTCAGCGTGATCTTCTGATCGCCGATCTGGATGAGGTTGGCATCGGGATCGACGACCTTGGCCTCAATGAGGTTCAATGTGCCGACGAAGGAGGCGACGAAGCGCGTGGCTGGCGTGTTGTAGATCTCGAAGGGCGAACCGATCTGATCGGCCTTGCCGGCATTCATGACGACGATGCGATCGGAGATCGACAGCGCCTCTTCCTGATCGTGGGTGACGAAAACAGTGGTGATGCCGAGCTGTTGCTGGATCTGGCGGATTTCCTCGCGCAGCGACACGCGGATCTTGGCGTCGAGTGCGGAGAGCGGCTCGTCGAGCAACAGCACCTGCGGCTTGACGGCAAGCGCGCGGGCGAGCGCCACGCGCTGCTGCTGGCCGCCCGACATCTGGTAAGGGAAGCGATCGGCAAGGTGATCGAGCTTAATCAGGCCGAGCATTTCCTTGACGCGGGCGTCGATCTCGGGCTTGGCGGCGCCGGCGACCTTGAGGCCGAAGGCGACATTGTCGTGCACCGTCATGTTCGGGAACAACGCGTAGGCCTGGAAGACCATGCCGATATTGCGCTGGTTCGGCTTCAGCGAGCTCTGGTCCTTGCCGTTGATGGTCAGCGTGCCGCCGGTCGGTGTTTCAAAGCCGGCGATCATGCGCAAAACGGTCGTCTTGCCGCAGCCCGACGGTCCGAGGAAGGAGACGAATTCACCCTTCTCGATGTTCATGTTGAAGTTCTTGACGACCTGGACCGGGCCGAAGGATTTCTGAATGTTGTTTAGTGCGAGAAAGGACATGAGCCAGTTACCTTAAGCCTTTGCCGGGCGGGCTTTGCCGAAGCGGGAAACGAGGTTGAGCAGGCCCATGCTGAGCCAGGTGATCGAGAAGGCGATGACGGCGAGCGCCGAAGGCTCGTAGGCCTTGTTGGCGCCGACGAGCTGCAGGTACGGACCGAAGGCCGGGCGGTTGAGCAGCGCGGCGAAGGTGAATTCGCCCATGACGATCGCCAGCGTGATGAAGGCGCCGGAGAGTACGCCGCTCATCACGTTCGGGAAGATGCAGCGGAACATGATGGTCGTCCAGCGGGCGCCGAGGCTTTCGGCCGCCTCCGTCAGCGTGCGGACATCGATGGCGCGCATGGCGGTATCGACAGCGCGGTACATGTAGGGCAGGGACAGCGTGATATAGGAGAAGACCAGCAGGGCGTTAGTCCCTGTCGTCGAACCCGTCAGCGGCAAGTAGGATGACGAATTGTACATTCTGAGGTAGCCGAAGACGATGACGATCGCCGGAATGACGAGCGGCAGCAGCGTGATGAACTCGACGACCGGACGCATCTGCGGCAGGCGCAGCCGCACCCAATAGGCCGTCGGCACCACGAGCAGCATGCCGAAGACGATGGTGAGCAACGCCATCAGCATGGAATAGCCGAAGGTCTCGCGGAACTGAATGTCCGAGAAAACCGACTGATAGGCGTCGAGGCTGTATTCGCCGCGGCGCATGCGCAGCGAAAATTCGATGGTGCCGATCAGTGGGATGATGAAATAGGATGCGCCGAGAATGATGGCAGCCCAGGCTCCGAGACGTTGTGTTTTCATTTCTGCCACCGCTCGGCGCGCATGCGCAGCATGAGATAAAGGATGTTGGATACGCCTGTGATGACAATCATGCCGAGAGCGATGGCGTAACCGAGGTTGGCATTGTGCAGAACGTCTCCGCGGATCTGCGCGTAGAGCAGGATCGGCACGATGTTCAGCGAACTGCCGGTCAGCGCGAAGGCGGTGGCGATGGCGCCGAAGGCGTTGGCGAAGAGCAGCAGAGTCGTGCCGAGCAGGCTCGGCCAGAGGATCGGCAGGGCGACCATCGTCCAGTATTGGCGGTTGGTGGCGCCGAGGATTTGCGATGCTTCGCGCCATTCCTTCTTCATGCCGTCGAGCGCCGGCGTCAGGATCAGCACCATCAGCGGGATCTGGAAATACATGTAGGTGATAGTGAGGCCGACGAAAGACAGCAGGTTGAAACCTGTGCCATAGAGATTGAAGCCGAACCATTCCCGCAGGAAAACCGTCACGAGGCCGGTGCGGCCAAGTGTTGCGAGAAAGGCGAAGGCGAGCGGCACGCCGGCGAAATTCGAGGCGACGCCGGAGAAGGTCAGAAGCGTCGAGCGCACCGAGGCGGGCAGGCCGCCGAGCACAACGGCCCAGGCGAGGAAGAAGCCGATCAGCGCGCCGCCGAGAGCGGAGGCGACGGACACGCGAATACTGATCCAGTAGGCGCTGATAATGGATGGAGTGAAGAGATCGCCGATATTCTTCAGCGTGAAATCGCCCTCGGGCGTCAGGAACGCGCCGGCCACGAGATAAAGCGTGGGGATGATCAGGAACAGCAGGGAAAAAATAATGAAGGGTGCAATACCCAGCCAGTCGATCACGCGGTCTTTGTTGATCAAGGGGGCGCTGCTTACCATCGGTGTTGAAACGGTACTCATGGAAAGCTCATCCTGGGGCGTCGGAGTGAGAAAGCCTCCCCGCCTTTTGGGCGGGGAGGCCGGATCGGAGATTACTTGACGGCTGCGCCGACGACGGAATCCCAGTTCTTGGTGATGGCTTCCTTGCCGGCAGCCTGTTCTTCGAGCGTCGGGAAGACAGCCTTTTCATAGGCTGCTGCCGGCGGCAGCTTGTCGAGCAGGTCCTTCGGGATCTTGTTGTTCTTGGCAAGATCGTTGAAGCGGATCGGGTGGCAATAGCCCTTCAGCCAGCCGAGCTGACCTTCGTCGGAGTAGAGGTATTCCATCCAGAGCTTGGCAGCGTTCGGGTGCGGAGCGAAGGCGGAGATCGCCTGCACATAGACGCCGGCAACGACGCCGGTCTTCGGAACGACGACTTCGAACGGAGGATTGCCCTTCAGGCTTTCACCCCACGAAAGTGCGTTGTAGTCCCAGGCGACGATGATCGGCGTGGAGCCCTGCGCGAAGGGGGCAGCCTTGCCGACGACCGGCACGAAGTTGCCGGCCTTGTTGAGTTCGGCGAAGAACTTCAGGCCTTCTTCGCCTGCCTTGGCTGCATCACCGCCGGACGCGGAAAGGCCAGCGGCATACACGCCCTGGACGGCCTGGTTGGCCGTGCGCGGGTCGCCGGCGAGTGCGACGGTGTTTGCATAGTCGCTCTTCTTCAGGTCTGCCCAGTCTGCCGGCGATTCCTTGACGAGATCCTTGTTCACGAGGAACGAGAGAACGCCGTAATAGTCGCCGTACCAGTAGCCTTCGGAATCTTTTGCGGAATCCGGGATCGAGTCCCAGGTGGAGACCTTGTAGGGCTGGATCAGGCCGTCCTTCTTGGCGGACGGGCCGAAGGAGAGGCCGACGTCGATGACATCGGGAGCCTGCGGGCCGGTGTTGCCCTTGTTGGCCTTGATGGCTTCGATTTCGTCGCCCGAACCGGCATCCGGGTTCAGTTCGTTGACTTCGAGACCATACTTGGCCTTGAAGCCGGCAATGACGTCGCCGTAGCCGCACCAGTCATGCGGAAGGGCGATCGTGGTCAGCGTGCCTTCCTTCTTGGCGGCGGCGATGAGTTCAGCGCTCGGTTCTGCGGCAGCAATCGCGGTCGAAGCCACGATCATCGCAGTAGAAAGCGACAGGAGTCGAGAAAGATTAGAGATCACTGTTGTTCTCCTTCGGGTTTTCAGTGTCTGGCGATGCTGTTAATCAGCTTACATGAAGCTTGTGTGACGGTTGGATGACGTTAATTTTGCCGGGATAGCAGGCGCTTGCGACAGATGTTTCGATTGCGACTGCATCGCTCACTTCCGCCAAATCCGTCATTGTTTTTCCTCTCCTTTAGTCTTGTCCTCCTAACCGAGTTTGCGGAAAAGCGTGGTCTGCTCGAACAAGCCCTCCAGGGTCTTCATGCGTTCCTTCGTCTCATCCCAGGTGGAATTCTGAACGGCCTCGATCAGCGCCTCGACGATGAAAAGAGTAACGACGGACGAATCCCAGGCTGAGGGCGCCTCGATCCGCACACGGAAGGCATGCCTGGCCAGCTTGGCGGCGGGCGAGCCCCACTGGTCGGTGAAGACGACGATTTCGGCGCCACGCTTTCGGGCGGCGGTTGCCAGGCTCACCATCTCCTGTTCGTAACGGCGGATATCGAAGATGATCAGGATATCGCCGGCATTCATGTTGAGGACATATTGCGGCCAGCTGCTGGAATTGGAGGACAGCAGCGTCGTGGCAGGCCGGATGACCTGCATATGCGTGAAGAAATATTCGGCAAGGGCGCCGGTGATGCGGCCGCCGACGAAGTAGAGGCCGCGCTTGCGGTCCGACAGCAGCGAGGCGACGCTGTCGAAGGTCGCGGTGTCGAGATCGGTCAGCGTCTGGCGCAGATTGCCCATGATGGCATCGGCGAAACGGTTGAGGATATGGGTTCCCGGTGCATTCTGCGCCCAGCGATCATGCTTGGCAATTGGGTTGGAGATCGTCGCTTCGACCTCCAGATGCAGGTGCGCCTGAAAATCCGGATAGCCTTTGAAGCCGAGCTTTTGCACCATGCGCACGACGGTCGGCGTGGACACGCCGGCATTCTCGGCGATGGTGGTAATACTGCCGAGGCCGGACACCGGATAATTGTCGAGAAGGCTTTCAGCCAATTGTTTTTCGGCGCGCGTCAACAGCCCGAAATGCGAGTGTATGACGTCCGAAACCGTCTTTGACGCAACTGTCACCTAATCTTGCTCCCCGGGATGGTCTAGCGCCACTTTCCCAACCAAAGTTAACAACGCTGTCATAATCCATGTCAACCGGTGTCATGAAAAGAATTTTTCAGAGGATGCTTGACAGTGATGGAAACCTGAAGAATTCTTTTCTTATAACATTTTATTAATGGATAGGAGTGGCGCCTTTGGTGCTGGCCCGGCCGAAAATCCTCAGCGAAGCGGACGGCAACTGCGTCGGGATCGAGCGCGTCGGCGGCCAGAGCCCGGTGTTGCTCGTCTGCGAGCACGCTTCCAATGCGCTTCCTGCCTGCTTCAGCGATCTCGGTTTGCCGAGCGAAGCGCTGTCGAGCCATATTGCGTGGGACCCCGGCGCGCTCGCCGTTGCCCGCGCCATATCGCAAGCACTCGACGCAACGCTCGTCTACCAGCGCTTCTCCCGACTCATCTACGACTGCAACCGGCCGCCGAGTTCACCGGGCGCCATGCCGGAGACCAGCGAAATCTATGCCATTCCCGGCAACAAAGATTTGACCGCCGAAGAACGCCTGGCGCGCACCGATGCGCTCTACGTGCCATTTCACGACGCCATTCGCGAGCTGATCCGCGATCGCAGGGCGAGGGGGCAAGACAGCATTATCGTGACGATGCACAGCTTCACGCCGGTCTATCACGGCCGGCAACGCGCCGTCGAACTTGGCATACTGCACGACGAAGATAGCCGGCTGGCCGACCGCATGATGGATGCTGCTGCTGAAGCGCCGCTTTACAGGACTGAACGCAACCAGCCTTATGGGCCGGAGGACGGCGTGACCCACACGCTGATCCTGCACGGGCTTTCGAACGGCTTGCGCAATGTGATGATCGAGGTCCGCAACGACCTCGTCGCAGACGATGGCGGCCAAAGGGTCATGGCCGACTATCTGACAGGGCTTCTCCAGCGCAGCCTGGAAGCCTGAATAAAAAAAGACCCGAGGGAGCAGTTTATCTGCGGACGTCCGCACGGCGAAAATGCCGCGGGCAATTGGCACTGAACCGGCCTGCAATCCCGCGGCCGGTTCGTCAACAGGGGGAAGTCATGTCGGACTACACCGAACTGGACAAGAAGCAGGATGTGCACATCCTGCATTCCATGGGCTATGCCCAGGAACTCGAACGGCGAATGAGCTCATTCTCGAATTTCGCCGTCTCATTCTCCATCATCTGCATTCTCTCCGGCGGCATCAATTCGCTGGCGCAGGCGACTTCGGGCGCCGGCGGAGCGGCGATCGGTATCGGCTGGCCCGTGGGATGCTTCATCTCGCTCGTTTTCGCCGTCGCCATGGCGCAGATCAGCTCCGCCTATCCGACGGCGGGCGGACTCTATCACTGGGGCTCGATCCTCGGCAACCGCTTCACCGGCTGGCTGACAGCCTGGTTCAATCTGCTCGGTCTCGTCACCGTTCTCGGCGCCATCAACGTCGGTACCTATTACTTCTTCATGGGCTCCTTCGGCACCACTTATCTCGGGCTGACGGACACGATCACGGTGCGGATCATTTTCCTCGTCATAATTACCGGCGCGCAGGCGCTGGTAAACCACATGGGGATTGGCTTGACCGCGAAGCTCACGGACTTCTCGGGCTACCTGATCTTCGCAACCTCGATCGCGCTGGCGGCCGTCTGCCTTATCGCGGCCCCTTCCTATGAGTTCGGCCGCCTCTTCACGTTCGCCAACTATTCCGGCGAAGTCGGCGGTAGCGTATGGCCGTCGACCTCGGGCGCCTGGGTCTTCCTTCTCGGCCTGTTGTTGCCGATCTACACCATCACCGGCTATGACGCCTCGGCGCATACGTCGGAGGAGACGGTCAAGGCCGCCCATTCGGTGCCGCGCGGCATGGTCGCCTCGGTCCTGTGGTCGGCGCTGTTCGGTTATATCATGCTGTGCGCCTTTGTGCTCATGCTGCCGAACATGGACGACGCGGCCAAACAGGGCTGGAATGTGTTCTTCTGGGCGATGGACAGCCAGGTAAAC
Organism: Rhizobium sp. NLR8a; assembly: GCF_019685235.1. NCBI lineage: Bacteria > Pseudomonadati > Pseudomonadota > Alphaproteobacteria > Hyphomicrobiales > Rhizobiaceae > Rhizobium > Rhizobium sp. NLR8a. The sequence goes on along the minus strand of NZ_JABDWI010000003.1, from coordinate 435,225 downwards.
CCCGTCGTCAAGGACATCCTCTATCTAGCGATCTTCGTCAGCCAGTGGCTGTGCGGCCTTGCGACCGTCACCTCGGTCTCGCGCATGATCTTCGCCTTCTCGCGTGACGGTGGCCTTCCGGCCGCCAAGGCGCTGTCGAAGGTCAGCCCGCAACACCGCACTCCGGTGGCCGCGATCTGGACGGGATCGATCCTGTCGGTTCTGTTCGTTTGGTTCACCTCACTCGACTTCGTGAAAATCGGCGATACGCCGGTTTACACGATCGTAGTTTCGTGCACGGTCATCTTCCTGTTCTTCTCCTTTGCGATCCCGATAACGCTCGGCCTCTTCGCCTGGGGTACGTCTAAGTGGGACAAGATGGGCCCGTGGAACCTCGGCGAAGGCCTCTTCAAGCTCTTTGCCGTGCTCTCGATCATCGCGATGGTCCTGATCTTCGTTCTCGGAGTCCAGCCGCCGAACGGTGCTGCGCTTTACGTTACCGTCGGGTTCCTCTTGCTGACGGCGATCGTCTGGTTCGGCTTCGAGAGCCGGCGCTTCAAGGGGCCGCCGATCGGCGCCGAAGTGGCGAAGCGCCAGGCCGAAATCGCGGCGGCAGAAGCGGCCGTCGGCGAAAGCGGCGAACGTTAAGCAACGAGGCTTCCCTCTCAAATGGCGGGGCCGCTCCTGCGGCCCCATCACCGGTTCAACGAAAAGGCATCGGGCCGCCACACTAGGCCGGGCGCATGCGATTTTGTTGCCCCGATTTTTTCAATCCCAATTTCAGGCGGATCACTCATGAGCAGCAGCTATACAATCGACGATCTCAGGAAGGATGTTGCCGAAGGGCGCATCGACACCGTTCTGGCCTGCCAGGTGGACATGCAGGGGCGGCTGATGGGCAAGCGCTTCCAGGCCGAATATTTTGTCGAAAGCGCCTGGAAGGAAACGCACAGCTGCAACTACCTGCAAGCCACCGACATGGAGATGGAGACCGTCTCCGGCTACAAGGCGACGAGCTGGGAGAAGGGTTACGGCGATTATACAATGAAGCCGGATCTTGCGACGCTGCGCCGCATTCCCTGGCTCGAGGGCACGGCGCTCGTACTCTGCGACGTGCTCGACCATCACACGCATGAGGAAGTCGCCCATTCGCCGCGTGCGATCCTGAAGAAGCAGGTGAAGCGCCTCGAAGACATGGGCATGAAGGCCTATATGGCCTCCGAGCTGGAATTCTTTCTGTTCGACCAGAGCTACGAGGCGGCGCATGCCTCGGGTTACCGCAACCTGAAGCTCGCCAGCGCCTACAACGAGGACTACCACATCTTCCAGACCACGAAGGAAGAAGAGGTGATGCGGGCGATCCGCACCGGGCTGCAGGGCGCCGGCATTCCGGTCGAGAACTCCAAGGGCGAGGCTTCCGCCGGTCAGGAGGAGATCAACGTGCGCTATGCCGACGCGCTCGCCATGGCCGACCGGCATGCGATCATCAAAAACGGCTGCAAGGAGATCGCCTGGTCGAAGGGCAAGGCCATCACCTTCCTCGCCAAGTGGAACTACAATGCCGCCGGCAGCTCCTCGCATATCCACCAGTCGCTCTGGAGCCTCGAGGAAAAGCCGCTGTTCTTCGATCACACCGGCAAATACGGCATGTCGCCGCTAATGCACAATTACATCGCCGGGCTTCTCGCCCATGCGAGCGAGATCACCTATTTCCTGGCGCCCTACATTAATTCCTACAAGCGCTTCATGGCCGGCACCTTCGCACCGACCAAGGCGATCTGGAGCAAGGACAACCGCACTGCCGGCTACCGCCTCTGCGGCGAGGAGACCAAGGGAATCCGTATCGAATGCCGCGTCGGAGGCTCCGATCTCAATCCTTATCTCGCCTTCGCCGCGCTGCTTGCCGCCGGTATCGACGGCATCGAGAACAAGCTGGAGCTCGAAGCTCCGTTCGTCGGTGACGCCTATGGCGGCAAGGACATTCGCGAAATTCCGCGCACGCTGCGCGCGGCAACGACTGAAATGACGGAATCGGCGATGCTGCGCAAAGCCTTCGGCGACGACGTCATCGACCATTACACCCGTGCTGCCGAATGGGAGCAGGAAGAATACGACCGCCGCATCACCGATTGGGAAGTGGCGCGGGGTTTCGAAAGAGCTTAATACGGATTTCGCGGGATTGCTCCTCACCCTAACCCTCCCCCCGTAGAAACGGGGAGGGGACGTGCCCTTGCGGGGCTGGCGGTTGAGGAAAACGGTGCTGCATATCCCTTCTCCCCGTAAGCGGGGAGAAGGTGCCGGCAGGCGGATGAGGGGCTGCGGCCTCACTCAATTTTTGATGAATACGAGGACAGGAAATCGATCATGGCAATGATCCAATGCATTTCACCGGTCGACGGATCGGTTTACGCGGAGCGCCCGGCACTTTCGCTCGACGCCGCCAAGGACGTGGTGGCGCGCGCCCGCAAGGCGCAGAAGGCCTGGGCGAGGCGACCGCTTGAAGAGCGTGTCCAGCTTGTCCTGAAAGGCGCCGCACGGCTGAACGAAATGTCCGACGTCGTCGTGCCGGAGCTTGCCTGGCAGATGGGCCGGCCGATCAAATACGGCGGTGAATACAAGGGCTTCAACGAGCGCTCCAATTATGTCGCGTCGATTGCGGCGGGTGCGCTGGCACCTGTTGTCGTCGAGGAGAGCGACCGTTTCGAGCGCCGTATCGAACGCGAAGCGCATGGCGTCGTCTTCGTCGTTGCACCCTGGAACTACCCCTATATGACGGCGATCAACACGATCGCGCCGGCGCTGATGGCCGGCAATACGGTGGTGCTGAAACATGCCTCGCAGACATTGCTCGTCGGCGAACGGCTGGTGCAGGCCTTTATTGAGGCCGGTGTTCCCGAGGATGTGTTCCAGAACGTCTTCCTCGACCATGAGACGACCTCGGCGCTGATTGCCGCCGGCAGCTTCAATTTCGTCAACTTTACCGGATCGGTCGAAGGCGGGCGGTCGATGGAGCGGGCCGCCGCCGGCACCTTCACGGGCCTCGGCCTCGAACTCGGCGGCAAGGATCCGGGCTACGTCATGGAAGACGCCGATCTCGATGCGGCCGTCGACACGTTGATGGACGGCGCGACCTATAATTCCGGCCAGTGCTGCTGCGGCATCGAGCGCATCTATGTGCATGAGTCTCTTTACGATGCCTTCGTCGAGAAATCGGTCGCCTGGGTGTCGAACTACAAGCTCGGCAATCCGCTCGATCCTGAGACTTCGCTCGGGCCGATGGCGAACAAGCGCTTCGCCAAGGTCGTGCGCGAGCAGATCGCCGATGCGGTTTCCAAGGGCGCCAAGGCGCTTGTCGACCCCAAGCTTTTCCCACAGGATGACGGCGGCGCCTATCTCGCGCCGCAGGTCCTCGTCGATGTCGACCATTCCATGGCCTTCATGCGCGAGGAGACCTTCGGCCCGGCGGTCGGCATCATGAAGGTGAAGAGCGACGAAGAGGCACTGGCCTTGATGAACGACAGCCAGTACGGGCTGACCGCTTCGCTATGGACCAAGGATGCCGAGCGGGCGGCGCGGCTTGGCCGCGAGATCGAAACCGGCACCGTCTTCATGAACCGCGCCGACTATCTCGATCCGGCGCTCTGCTGGACCGGTGTCAAGGAGACCGGCCGCGGCGGTTCGCTCTCGATCATCGGTTTCCAGAATCTGACTCGCCCGAAATCCTTCCACCTGAAGAAAGTCACAGCATGAGCAGCAACATCACTGCAAACTGGAGCTATCCGACATCGGTCAAGCTCGGCCGGGGCCGCATCAAGGAACTGTCCGACGCCTGCAAGAGCCTTGGCATCAAAAAGCCGCTGCTCGTCACCGACCGCGGCCTCGCCTCGATGGCGATCACCAAGAACGCGCTCGATATCCTCGAAGATGCCGGTCTCGGCCGGGCGATCTTTGCCGATGTCGATCCGAACCCGAACGAGAAGAACCTCGAGGCCGGCGTCAAGGCTTTCAAGGATGGCGGCCATGACGGTGTCGTCGCCTTTGGCGGCGGCTCCGGTCTCGATCTCGGCAAGTGCGTCGCCTTCATGGCCGGCCAGAGCCGGCCAGTCTGGGATTTCGAGGATATCGGCGACTGGTGGACACGCGCGAGCCTCGAAGGCATCGCCCCGATCGTCGCCGTGCCGACGACGGCCGGCACCGGCTCGGAAGTCGGCCGCGCCAGCGTCATCACCAATTCCGTCACACATGTGAAGAAGATCATCTTCCATCCGAAGTTCCTGCCAGGCGTCGTCATCTCCGATCCGGAACTGACGGTCGGCATGCCGAAGATCATCACCGCCGGCACCGGCATGGATGCCTTCGCCCATTGCCTGGAGGCCTATTCCTCGCCCTTCTATCACCCGATGTCGGCCGGCATCGCGCTCGAAGGCATGCGTCTCGTCAAGGAATTCCTGCCGCGCGCCTATCGGGAAGGGACCGATCTCGAAGCCCGCGCCAACATGATGGCCGCCGCCGCCATGGGCGCGGTCGCTTTCCAGAAGGGGCTCGGCGCCATCCATGCGCTGTCGCACCCGATCGGCGCGGTCTACAACACCCATCACGGCATGACCAATGCGGTTGTCATGCCGGCGGTGCTGCGCTTCAACCGCGCTGTCATCGAGGAGAAGATCGGCCGGGCGGCCGCCTATCTCGGCATTTCGGGCGGTTTCGACGGCTTCTACGATTATGTGCTGAAGCTCCGTTCCGATCTCGGTGTGCCGGATACGCTGACGGCAATGGGAATCGCGTCCGACCGCATCGACGAACTGTCGGCCATGGCGATCGAAGATCCGAGCGCCGGGGGCAATCCGGTTGCCATGACGCTCGAAAACACCAAGGCGCTTTTCAGGGACTGCTTCTGATAAGATCAGCTGGACCTGCAGATCGGCCCGGAAAGCTCTTGCTTTCCGGGCTCTTTCATTTTGGAGGCATCCTGAATTTTAGGGATGTGAAAAATACCGCCTGCAATTTCGCCGCGCGCGTTCGCAATTTGTTAACCATGATTGTAAAGGATGGGTTAACCGCACGATGCTCCGACAGTGCGCACAAGAGCGATGCCGGCTCGCGCCATTTCCTCCGAGGACCGAACATGCCAGTCATTACATTCGCAAATACCAAGGGCGGCGCCGGCAAGACGACCGCTGTTCTCTTGCTCGCGACCGAGCTTGCCCGTCAGGGCTATCGCGTGACCATTCTGGATGCCGATCCGCAGCATTGGATTTCACGTTGGCACGAGATATCGGGGCACGTGCCTAATATTTCAGTGATCGATTTCGTGACGACCGCCTCGCTGCCGCAGCATATCAGCGAAAACAAGCATAATACCGACTATTTCATCGTCGACCTGCCGGGCGCGCGCAATCCGCTGCTTGCCACCGCCGTCGGTCTTTCCGACCACGTACTGATCCCGATCCAGGGCTGTGCCATGGATGCGCGCGGCGGCGCGCAGGTGCTCGAACTGCTGCAGTATCTGGACGAGAAGGCAGGCATCAAGATCGGCCATTCGGTGGTGCTGACCCGCGTCAGCTCGATGGTGACGACCCGGGCGCTGCAACTCGTCAAGTCGCTGCTCAGCGAGCGGCACGTGCCGGTGCTGGACACGGCGATTATCGAACGTTCGGCCTTCCGCGACATCTTCGACTGTGGCGGCACGCTGCAGACCATGGACCCCACGCGCGTCAGCAATCTCGACAAGGCGCGTGAGAACGCCGCCTGTTTCGCCCAGGAAATCATGCGCAAGGTGCCTGTTCGGTTGACAGCCTCGGCTCGCATGGCGACGGCGGCCTGAATACCCAAGCATTGAAACAGAAAGGCCGTCGGGGCGATCCGGCGGCCTTATCGTTGGTGACCAGTTTGGCTTTGGCTCAGTCGACGAACTCGACCGTCACACCGGGCTTGACCATTTTCGCAAGCTCGGTTGCATCCCAGTTGGTCAGGCGAATGCAGCCGTGGCTCTGGGTGCGGCCGATCTTGGAGGGCTCCGGCGTGCCGTGGATGCCGTAAGTCGGCCTGGAAAGCGCCATCCAGACGGTGCCGACCGGGCCGTTCGGGCCTGGGGGAATGTTGAGGATCTTGTCGTTGGCGCCCTGCTGAAAGTTGATCTTCGGGTTGTAGGTATAACCGGGATTGAACGCGACGCGCTCGACCGTCACCGTGCCGGACGGGGAGGGGGTGTCGGTTGAGCCGATCGAAGCCGGGTAGGCGGCGATAAGATTGCCGGCGCCGTCATAGGCGAAAACCTGTTTGCGCCCCTTGTCGGCGATGATGCGGGCGACCTCGCCGGTCTTCATCTCGCCGGGATTGACGACCTTGATCACCGTGCCGGGAACACTGAAATCGGCGCCGGGATTCATCTCCTTGAGGAAGGCCTCGTCCATATGGAAACGCTCGGCCAGCATTTCAGTGGTCGAGGTATAGGCGAGCGACGGCAGCAGCGCCTTATGCGAATAATCTTCCGGGATCTCCGCGACGAAGGGGCCGGCGGCATCGGCCGGCGTGATCGTATAGCTGACGACGGGCAGGCCGCCGTTCATGCGCAGCTCTTCCAGAATGGCATCGGTGTCGTTGGGGTCGAGCTTTGACCCCGTCATCTGGTCGTAAGCATAAATGCCCTTGGTGACGTTCGAGCCCATGTGCCCGTCGATGACGCCGGGAGAGATGCCGGCGCGGTCGAGGAAGACCTGCAGCGCGACGATCTCGGGCTTCGATTTGTTCTTCAGCGTGATCACGGGCTCGTCGGGTGCTGCCTTCGGCGCATCGGCGGGCGGGATCTGCTGATCGGGATCGATCGAAGCGTAATCGTCGCCCGATTGCGGATTGCCAATGCTGTTGTCGTTCGGATAGGGCTCCTCGCCGAGCGGCAGGCGCTCGATTGCAGCGTCGCGCGGAATGCCACCGGTGACGGCGCCGCGTTCGGAATAACGCGTATCGCCATAGGAATTGTCGTCGGCATAATAGGGATCGTTGCCACCCTGGTCGGTATAAACCTCGCGCGGGCCGGGCCGTGGTGGATAGTAGCCGCGGGCGCGCATTTCGGTGGCGACGACGTTGCCGTAGGCGTCGATCAGCACGCGGTTGCCGCTGCGGTCGCGGGCATAGGCAAAGCCGCGCGGGACATAATCGAGGATTTCGCCGTTCGGCGTGACCAGCACGACATCGCTCTGGCGACGGTCACGAAACTGCTGCGCGCCGGCCTGCGGTGCTGCAGCCGCAACGGCTGCCAGCACGGCCGCAAGCGAAAATGCCGACTTCAAAAAGCGATTCACGTCTCACACCTCGAACAGTGACTGGGCCGACACACACCCGCGAATTTTGACGCTAGTGTGGAATTTATGAAAGCGTGCTGAACAAAATATGAAAATCCCTAAGATTCCTTTTACTCATAAACGTTTGCATCCTTGTGTCCGTTCCGCAAAATCCGCGGTTGCGGCAAAAGCGCAAGAGGAGAACGGCGCGATTGACGAAAGAGGGCGCGAAACTTAGAGCTTTTCCGGGTTAGACTGCGGCATTCTGCCGGAGCAGGTTTTCGTCAGGGCAAAGGCGATTGGCGAAGGGCATACCCCAAGGTACGTCCGAGCCGATCGCCTCTGATCCTGGCGGAAACATGCCCGGCCCACCGGCCGCACCGCTTCGCCGTGGCGAAGCGATGTGCGTCCGGCGATTCCAAAGTCTTGCAGATTTGCCAGCCAAATTTGCGGGAGGGTTGGCTGAAACAGGGCGGCTGATCGACCGGCCGGCTTGGCCGTAGAGCTTGGCTACGACGCGCGCCGGCCGGTCGACCATCCGACCGTTTGAGCCAACAGAATGCTGCAATCTAACCCGGAAAAGCTCTAACGCTACGGCGGCCGCTAACCTTGAGGAGACCGAGATGATCGAATTTGCCGCTGCAAGCGGGCCGCGCCTGATGCTGGATGAAACATCGGTGCTCGATATCGGCGGATGCATTGTCGACGGCGTCGATATTGCGCCAAAGCGTGCCATTCCGGACGATGGCGATCCGCGAATCGATCACTCGCTCGAAGGTTTCCTCTTCACCTGCGGCCCGGACCATATCCGCCATCGCCAGCCGATCGCCGGCCGTGCCGACGGCAAGGTCTATCCGCTGCACGGATCGGCCTCCGGCCACGCCGCCAAGATCCTGTGGACGAAACACGAGAATGGCAATGCCGAATGCCGCGCCGATATCGACATTACCACGGTCGAGGGACTGCCGCAGCGCATCGAGCGGCTGTGGCGGATCGACGGCGCGAACGGCGAGGTGCGGCTCGAAGACCGGGTTATCAATACCAGCGATCAGGCGGTGCCGACCTTCCTGATGTACCATATGAATGTCGGCGGCAAATGGCTGGACGACGGCACGCGGCTCGAAGGCCGGATGCTGGAGAATGGCGGCTTCCCCTGGACATTCGGCGAGGAGCCCGGCGGCATCTTCTGTGTGCCGGCGACGGCGACGGAGGAGGGCTCGGCGGAAGTCCGGCTCGGGCCGATCGCCGCAATTGGCGGCAGGACGCTCAACGTGCGCTTCCGCGCCGATACGCTGCCTTATCTGCAGGTTTGGCGGAACCAGAAGGCACCCGCTCATATTATCGGCATCGAGCCGGTGTCGCATCGCTGGGTATTGCGCGACGAGCTTCATGCGGCCGGTGAATTCAACATGCTCGCCCCGGGCGAAAGCCGCAGCTATGCGCTGACCTTTGCCTTCCTGTGAGTGAAGTGTTGTTGACGCTTGCGGGCCTCCCGTCGTAGACCTTCAGCCCACGATCTTTGAGGAGACAAGACGATGGATATTCGCCAGCTCGACGATGAATATTCGGTTTCGGGACAGATCACGCTTGAGGACCTCGATGAGATCAAGGCGTTGGGCTTCAAATCGATCGTCTGCCATCGCCCCGACCATGAAAGCCCCGACCAGGCGTCGTTTTCCGTCATCGAGGCGCGTGCCAAAGAGCTCGGACTCGACATCGCTCATGTGCCGGTTGGACCGATGGGCGTGACCGAAGAGGCAGTGCAGGGCATGGTCGACGCGCTCGACGAATTCCCGCGGCCAATGCTTGGCTATTGCCGCTCGGGCGCGCGCTCGACGGCGATCTATCAGAAAACTCAGCATATCCGCAATTAACCGCCCTTTCCGGGCTCCTACTTCCGGCGTTGAACCTCAGCGCCGGCACCTTTCATTGATGCAGGAGACGATAATGAGCATTAAGCGTATCGACGTCGGCGCGCGCATGAGCGGCGCCGTCATTCACGGCAACACGGTCTACCTCGCAGGCCAGGTGGGTGAGGGCGAAAGCGTCACCGATCAGTGCAAGTCTGCGCTCGCCGAAGTCGACCGTCTGCTGGCGGCCGCCGGCAGCAACAAGTCGAAGATCCTGCAGACCCTCGTCTATCTTTCCGACATCGCTTATTTCGGCGAGATGAACGCAGCCTGGGAAGCCTGGATCGATCCGGCCAATCCGCCGGCACGCGCCACCAGCGAAGCCAAGCTCGCCGCGCCGAAATACAAGGTCGAGTTCATCGTTACGGCTGCGCTCGACTAAGTTCGCCGCAGTTCCGTCTCTCAAAGCCGGTGGGGCGCCCTTACCGGCTTTTTGTTTGCGCGATTTCCGAAAGCGTTCTGGTCGGTGTGATCGCTTCCGGATCGAGCTTCACCTCGATGATCGCCGGTTTGCCGCTTCTTCGCGCGCGCTCGAAAGCCGGGGCGAATTCCTCCGTGCTTTCCACCGTCTCGCCGTGGCCGCCATAGGCGCGGGCAAGGGCCGCGAAGTCGGGGTTGGTGAGATCGGTGCTGCTGACGCGGCCGGGATATTCGCGCTCCTGATGCATGCGGATCGTGCCGTACATGCCGTTGTTGACGACGATTGCGATGATCGGCAGACCGTAGCGGATGGCGGTGGCGAATTCCTGGCCATGCATCAGGAAACAGCCGTCGCCGGCAAAACAGATGACCTCACGCTCGGGAAAAAGCCGCTTGGCGGCCACCGCGGCGGGCAACCCGTAACCCATCGAGCCGGAGGTGGGCGCGGCCTGGGTGTTGAAGCGGCGGAAACGATGGAAGCGATGCAGCCAGGTGGCATAGTTGCCGGCGCCGTTGGTGAAGATTGCGTCCTGCCTGGTATTCGCCTCCAGCCACTCCATGATCGGTCCCATATGGACAGCGCCAGGACCTATCGCTGGCGGCTTCGACCAGGCGAGATAGGCTTGGTGCATGCGCTCCGTGCGCTCCGCCCAGTGCGGCTCGGTCGGCGCTTTCAGATCGGTAAGTGCAGCGACGAAATCGGCCGGTGCCGCGCAGATCGCTAGATCCGGGCGATAGATACGGCCGAGTTCGGACGCATCGGGATAGACGTGGACCAGCGATTGCTGGGGGTAGGGGATGTCGATCAGCGTGTAGGACGACGAGGGCATTTCCGACATGCGGGCGCCGAGCAGGATCACCAGGTCGCTCTCCTTGATCTCCTTGGCGAGCGCCGGATTGATGCCGATGCCGACATCGCCGGCATAGCAGGGATGAAGGTGATCGAACAGCATCTGCCGGCGGAAGGAGCAGCCGACCGGCAATTGGAAACGCTCGGCGAAGATTGCAAAATCGGCGACGGCATCGGCATCCCAGCGCGTGCCGCCGAGGATCACCACCGGTCGCTCAGCTTTGAGCAGACGCAGATAGAGATCGTCGATCTGGCTGGGGCCGGGATGCGCCTCGACGTTGGCATAACGCCTGGCGAGGGGCGCCTCGACCTCGTCGCGCAGCATGTCTTCCGGCAGCGTCAGCACCACGGGGCCGGGACGGCCGGAGGTTGCGATCGCAAAGGCGCGGGTGACGAATTCGGGAATTCGGGCGGCATCGTCGATTTCACCCACCCATTTGGCGAATTCGGTGAAGGCGCGGCGGAATTCGACCTCCTGGAAGGCCTCGCGCTCACGTGCATCACGCTGCACCTGGCCGATGAAGAGGATCATCGGGATCGAATCCTGCCTTGATATATGCAGGCCGGCGGAGGCGTTGGTGGCGCCGGGGCCGCGGGTCACCATGCAGATGCCGGGTTCGCCGGTGAGCCTGCCCCAGCAATCCGCCATCATCGCCGCCCCGCCTTCCTGCCGGCAGACGAGGACGTCGATATCGCTGTCACGCAAGGCGTCGAGCACGGCGAGGAAACTCTCGCCGGGCACGCAGGAGAGGCGTTTGACACCGTTCGCCTTCAGCGCCTCGACGATCAGTTCCCCGCCCGTTTGTTTCATAATGATACCTTCTTCATGACGATGTCTTCCTCTCAAGCTCGGCGAGTTCCGCCAGAATTTCTTCCCTGTGTTCGCCGAGACGCGGGCTCGGCCTGACGTAGCGCAATGGTGTTTCCGACAGCCCCACCGGCGTCCTGACCCCGGGGATGACGGTGCCGGCGGCATCGGCAAGGTCGATGCGCAGACCGCGAGCCTTCACTTGCGGGTCGGCGAACATTTCCTCGATCGTGTTGATCGCGCCCGATGGAACCGCGTTCTGCTCGCAGGCCTTCAGGAGATCCGCCTTCTGCCATTTCAGCGTCTCGGTGGAGATCAGGCGGCGCACCTCGCCGCGGTTGGCGACGCGGGCCTTGTTGGTGGAGAAACGCTCGTCATCCGCGATCGTCTCCAGGCCGAGGATGGCAGAGAGGCGGCGGAACTGGCCGTCATTGCCGACGGCCAGGATGAGATAACCGTCGGCCGTCGGTACGACCTCATAGGGCGAGATGTTCGGATGGGCGTTGCCGAGGCGGGTCGGTGCGGCGCCGGTGATGAGGTAATTCATGTTCTGATTGGCGAGGACGGCCGATTGCACGTCGAGCAGGGCCATGTCGATCAACTGGCCTTGTCCGGTTTTCAGGGCATGGATCAGGGCGGCCTCGATCGCCGAGACGGCATAGATGCCGGTGAAGATGTCGGCGATCGCCACGCCCGCCTTCATCGGTTGGCCGTCCGGCTCGCCTGTTATCGACATGAAGCCGGACATGCCCTGGACGATGTAATCGTAGCCGGCGAGGCCGGCATAGGGGCCGGTCTGGCCGAAGCCGGTGATCGAGCAATAGACGAGCCTCGGGTTCTGCTTGCGCAGGCTGTCGTAATCGAGCCCGTATTTGACGAGGCCTCCGACCTTGAAATTCTCGATCACTACATCGGCTGTGGCTGTGAGGCGACGAACGAGATCCTGGCCCTCAGAGCTCTTGAGGTCGGCGGTGATTGAGCGCTTGCCGCGATTGGCGGCGTGGTAATAGGCGGCCGAGAGATTTTCGCCGTCGGCACCTTCGACGAAGGGCGGTCCCCATTGGCGGGTGTCGTCGCCACCGTCGGGATTTTCCACCTTGATGACGTCGGCGCCGAGATCGGCAAGCATCTGGCCCGCCCAGGGGCCGGCGAGCACGCGGGCAAGCTCGATCACCCGGATGCCGGCAAGCGGCGGCATGTTCGTCGCGGTCTCGGTCATGTTCCTCCCGTCGGTGTCTACGGCGCCAGCGTCACCTCAGATGTATCGGATACCGGCTTTGAAGCAAAGCGGCGCTCGCGCCAGAGGATGTAGAAGCCCGACGCCATGATGATCGTGATGCCGAGCCATTTGATCGCATCCGGAAAATCGCCGAAAACAAGCCAGGCGAAGATCGTTGCCGAAACGATCTCGAAATATTGCAGCGGCGCCAGCGTCGACGCCGGTGCCGCACGAAAGGCATAGACGCCGAGGATGCCGGCGATCGCGGCCATGGCGCCGACGCCGGCCACGTAGAACCAGGCGCTGCCTGCAGGCATGACGGGATCGAAGAGATCGGAGCCGCTTCCTTCGCCGACAAAAAGCAGGAAAGCGCAGAAGAGCAAGCCCCAGATGCCCATCTGGAACTGCATCGACCAGGGGTCCTCCCGGTGCGAGAGGACGCGGGTCATCAACACGAAGATCGCAATGCAGAGCGCGCTGACGACAGGCAGGAGCGCGATGGAGCCGACCTCCTCGAAACTGGGCTGGATGATCAGCATCGCCCCGAAGAAGCCGACGCCGCAGGCGGTATAGCGCCGCCAGCCGATCGTCTCCTTGAGGATAATGCCGCCGAGGATCGTCACGATGATCGGCTCGATAAAGAAGATCGCGATCGCGTCGGCGACCGCCATATATTTCAGCGTGGTGACGAAGGAGATCATCGAGACGGTGATGACGAAGCCGCGGATGGCGTGGAACAGGCTCTGGCGCCACGAGAAATCGGTAAAGCTGCGTCGCCATAGCACGATCGGCAGCATGCAGAGCGCCTGCACGAGGAAGCGGCCGGCGGTGATCTCGGCGGAGGGGACGGTGACGACGGCAAGCTTGGCGAAGATGTCGATGAGCGGCGAGAACATCACCGAAAGAAACATCAGCGCAAGCCCCGTCGTCACTTCGGAGGCGGACGAAGCGGGCCGGGCGGAGGTGCTGCTCATGATGGGATCTCTCTGGCTCAGGATCTTGCGAGTGCCTCGTCGCACCAGTCCGCGAAGGCGGCGGTCGCCGCTTCGGCGTCGATCTCGTTCAGCGTTTCATGCCGCATATCCTGATATATCCGAGTGCTGATACGAGAGAAGCCTTGCGCTTTCAAATGGTTTGACAGCCAGAGGATGGCTTTTCCACGCCCCGTCGCCGGATCCTCGCCGCCGCCGACCAGATGGATCGGCATGTCGCGCGGCAGCCGGTCGAGATGGAGCTTCTGCGGTGCGCGAAACGTCAGTTCGAAGAGATCGAGCCAGAGCGAGACCGAAGCATCGAAGCCGCAGAGCGGATCGCCGATATATTTGTCGACTTCATCGGCATGGCGGGACAGCCAGTCGAACTCGGTGCGGCGGTCCGGGATCGATTTTCCCCAAGCTCCGAAGGTGAGCTTCGGCAAGAGGCCGCTCGGCACGTCGGAGCCCTTCAGCATCCGCTCGGCAAGCAAGATCGCCTGGGCGGCTCGGCCGGCAAGGCCGACGGCGAAATTCGAATTCCAGACGGCGACAGCGTCGAAGTCGCCCGGAGCGGTGACGGCGACATTGAGCGCCACGAGACCGCCCATCGAATGGCCGAAGAGGATCACCTTCAGGCCGGGATGGCGCGAGGCCGCATGGGCGCGCACGGCATGGACATCGCCGATCACCCGGTCGACGCCATCCCGGCCGGCGAAGCGGCCAATCGGCGCGTCGGGCGCCGTCGTCTCGCCGTGGCCGCGGTGATCATGGGCATAGACGTGGTAGCCGCGCGCCGCCATCGCCGCGGCAAAGCGGCCGTACCGCTTCGAATGCTCCGCCAGGCCGTGCGATATCAACAGGACGCCGCGCGCCGGGTGGGTAGCCTCGGCATGGTGATAGGCCAGAGACGCTTCCCCTATCGCGAGTCTTTGCGTATCAGAAAACATCCGGATCCTCCCCGCCCCAGCAGAGCAGATCGCTACTGCATAATTCCTTAAAGCGGAATCGATTTAAGCGAATATGCTGCAACTATAAGTGCGACACGGTGCTCGCGTAACTCTAAGACAGTGAGGTCCCCGCAATAGTCAGCTGTTTCCGGCGACGCGCAGTCGATAACAAATTTCGGCACGGCTGCGATTCAGGGTTGCTGCCGTTTACTCTTTGTGCTTATCTGTTCCTGCATTGTTCTTCTTTGGGGGTTGAAATGAGCAGCATGCAGTTGCGTACCTTTACGTTCGCCTTGTCGATGATCCTTGCCGGCGCTGCCGTGGCGCAGGAGGCCGATGGCCGTACCCGTTTCATTCTTGCTGCGAGCTGGCAGCCCGCCTTCTGCCAGACGAACCAGAAGAAGCCCGAATGCGCCAGCCAGACCGGCGAGCGCCATGACGCGACGAATTTCTCGCTGCACGGCCTGTGGCCGATGCGGCAGGATTATTGCGGCGTCAGTGAGGACCAGAAGGCTGCCGACAAGGACGGCAAATGGGATACATTGCCCGCGGTTGCGCTTTCGGCCGAGACGCAGGCGTCGCTTGCAAAGGCAATGCCCGGCACCCAATCCGGCCTTGAACGGCACGAATGGATAAAGCATGGCACCTGCACGAAAATGAGCGTTGAGGATTATTTCGGCGTCGGCGTCCATTTAGTGGATGCGCTCAATACATCGGCCGTGCGCGATCTCTTTGCCGCCAATATCGGCAAGGCGGTCAAGGCCGAGGCGATCAAGGCTGCTTTCGACAAGAGCTTCGGGCCGGGTGCGGGCGAGCGCGTCAAGATGAGCTGCCGGCGAGCCGGCAATGTCAGGGTGATCAGCGAGTTGACGATCGGCCTGTCTGCGGATGCGGGAACGGCATCGGCAAAAAGCGCGGGCCTTGCCGATCTGATCCAGGGAGCGGGAAAAACCACGTTCGGCTGTGACGAGGGCGTTGTCGATGCGGCGGGCTTCTGACCGGAATCCGGCGTAAACGGGTTTCGGCGTTGCTCACAGGCGCTGTTTCGCCTACATAGCGGCACGAAACGAAGTTTCCCGCCCGGAGCAGCGCAGCATGGCACGTCAATTCATCTATCATATGTCCGGCCTCAACAAGGCTTATGGCAACAAGAAGATCCTGGAGAACATCCACCTTTCCTTCTACCCGGATGCCAAGATCGGCATCCTCGGACCGAACGGCGCCGGTAAATCCACTGTGCTGCGCATCATCGCCGGCCAGGACAAGGAGTATACCGGCGAAGCCTGGCTCGCCGAGGGTGCCACGGTCGGCTATCTCGAGCAGGAGCCGAAACTCGACCCCACCAAGACGGTTTTCGAGAACGTCATGGAAGGTGTTGCCGCGAAGACGGCGATCGTCGATCGTTACAACGAATTGATGATGAACTACTCGGACGAGACCGCGGAAGAGGGGGCGAAGCTCCAGGACATCATCGACAGCCAGAACCTCTGGGATCTGGAAAGCCAGGTCGAGATGGCGATGGAAGCCCTGCGCTGCCCGCCGCGCGATGCCGATGTCACCAATCTTTCCGGTGGTGAGCGCCGCCGCGTCGCGCTCTGCCGTCTGCTGCTGTCGCAGCCGGATCTGCTGCTGCTCGACGAACCGACCAACCATCTGGATGCCGAAACCATCGCCTGGCTCGAAAAGCACCTGCGCGACTATCCCGGCGCCGTGATGATGATTACCCACGACCGCTACTTCCTGGACAACGTCACCGGCTGGATCCTCGAACTCGATCGCGGCCGCGGCATCCCTTATGAAGGCAACTACTCCGCCTATCTGCAGGCCAAGGCCAAGCGCATGCTGCAGGAAAACCGCGAAGAGGCATCACGCCAGAAGGCGATCAGCCGCGAGCAGGAATGGATTGCTTCCAGCCCGAAGGCTCGCCAGGCCAAGTCGAAGGCGCGTATCAAATCCTACGAGCAGTTGGTGGAGGCGGCCGAGAAGCAGCGTCCCGGCGACGCGCAGATCATCATCCCGGTGAGCGAGCGCCTCGGTCAGGTGGTCATCGAGATGGAGGGCATCACCAAGGGCTTCGACGGCCGCACGCTGGTCAACGACCTGTCGCTGAAGCTGCCGCCGGGGGGCATTGTCGGCATCATCGGTCCGAACGGCGCCGGAAAGACGACGCTGTTCAAGATGATCACCGGCCAGGAAACGCCGGATGGTGGTACGATCCGGATCGGCGAAACCGTGCACCTCAGCTATGTCGACCAGAGCCGCGATGCGCTCGATCCAAACAAGACCGTCTGGGAAGAAATCTCCGGCGGCGCCGAAGTGATCAAGCTCGGCAAGTTCGACATGAACTCCCGTGCTTATTGCGGCGCCTTCAACTTCAAGGGCGGCGATCAGCAGCAGAAGGTCGGCAGTCTCTCGGGCGGCCAGCGTAACCGCGTTCACCTCGCCAAGATGTTGAAATCCGGCGGCAACGTTCTGCTGCTCGACGAGCCGACCAACGACCTTGATACGGAAACGCTTGGCGCCCTTGAGAACGCGCTTGAGAATTTTGCCGGTTGCGCCATCGTCATCAGCCACGATCGCATGTTCCTCGACCGCCTGGCGACGCATATCCTGGCTTTTGAGGGCGAGGGCCATGTCGAATGGTTCGAAGGCAACTTCGAGGATTATGAGGAGGACAAGGTCCGTCGCCTCGGCCCGGATGCGCTCAATCCGGGCAGCCAGGCCCATAAGCGCCTGACACGCTGATCCCTGCTTCATTTCTGCTTCCGAAGCCCCGGTTCGACCGGGGCTTTTTCGTGTCAGACCCCGTCGCAATTTGCGCAGGCAATTTCGCGAACAGTGCGAATTGCCGCTTGCCACCGCTTTTCAAATCACATAAAGATATCTTTATATCTTGATTGGGCCAATGATGAGCGAACCTTTGAAGCTGGGACTGGATGGGCTGGTGGACGTCTTGAAGGCGGCCGGAGAACCCACGCGTCTGCGTCTTCTGGCGCTTCTCGACGGCGGCGACCTGACGGTGACCGATCTTACTGAAATCCTCGGCCAGTCGCAGCCGCGCATCTCCCGCCACCTGAAGCTGCTCGGCGAGGCCGAACTGATCGAACGCTATCAGGAAGGCGCCTGGGCCTATTTTCGCCTCAAGCAGGACGGCAAGGCGGCCATGCTGGTGCGGGCGCTGCTGAAACATGTCTCCGAGAACGACCCGACCATCCTTCGTGACGGCGAGCGTCTTTCGGCTGTCAAGCGCCAGCGGGCCGAGCGGGCGCAAGCCTATTTCAGCCGCAATGCCGCGGAATGGGACGAGCTTCGCCGCCTGCACGCGGCGGATGAGGAGGTCGACGCCGCCGTCATTCGGCTGCTCGGCAACCAGCCGATCGATTCGCTGCTGGATCTCGGCACCGGCACCGGCCGCATCCTCGAACTCCTGTCCGGACTTTACCGCCGTGCTGTCGGTGTCGACGCCAGTCGCGACATGCTGAGCGTGGCGCGCGCCAATCTCGACAAGTCCCGCATCACCAAGGCGACGGTGCGCCACGCCGATATCTTGAACCTTCCGTTCGAGGGGCAGGATTTCGACCTTGTGACGATCCATCAGGTGCTGCATTTCTTCGATCAGCCGGAGATTGCGATCGCGGAAGCGGCGCGCATGCTGCGGCCGGGCGGGCGGCTCGTGGTCATCGACCTCGCGCCGCACACGCTCGAATATCTCAGAGACGAACATGCCCATGTCCGTCTCGGCTTTTCGCACCAGGCGATGTCCGACTGGTTGCGCAAGGCCGGGCTCGACGTCGAGCAGGTCGTCGATCTTCATCCGGGTCAGCAGGGCGGGCAGGGGTTGACGGTCACCGTCTGGCTCGCGCGCGATCCGAGGCGCCTCATGGCTTCGCAAACGAGCGAAGGCGCCGAACCCACATTTGCCGGGAGAGTATGACATGGCTTTGAAAAGCGAAGGACGCGGGCGCAACTTCGGGATCTCCTTCGAATTTTTTCCGCCGAAATCGGAGGAAATGGAAGGGCAGCTCTGGGATACTGTCAGCAAGCTGCAGGATTGGGATCCGGATTTCGTGTCGGTGACCTACGGCGCCGGCGGCACCACCAAGGCGCCGACGCTGTCTGCTGTTACGCGTTTCCTGTCGCAGACGCCGCTTGCCACCGCCTCGCACCTGACCTGCGTTGGTGCGACGAAGGAGGAAACGCATCATATGATCGATACGTTTCGCAAGGTCGGCGTAAAGCATTTCGTGGCTTTGCGCGGTGATGCGCCCGGCGGCGTCGGCGCGCCCTATCAGCCGCATCCCGGCGGTTACGCCAATGCGGCAGAACTGGTGGCAGGCCTCAAGTCGGTCGGTGATTTCGAGATTTCGGTCTCCGCCTATCCGGAAAAGCACCCGGAAAGCCGTGATACGGCCGCCGATATCGACATGCTGAAGCGCAAGGCCGATAACGGCGCCGACCGGGCGCTGACGCAGTTCTTCTTCGACAATGACAATTTCGAGCGCTACCTGGAGCGGGTGCGCGCCGCCGGCATCTCGATCCCGATCGTGCCAGGTATCATGCCGATCCAGAACCTGACGCAGTTGAAGCGTTTCGCCGGCGCCTGTGGCGCGGTCATCCCTGGCTTCCTCGACGAGCGTTTCGCGGGCCTCGACGATAAGCCCGAGGACCGGGCGAAGGTCGCGGCCGAAGTTGCCGCCGAGCAGATCGAGGATCTCGTCCGGCGCGGCATCGGTGATTTCCATCTCTATACGATGAATCGCGCGCCGCTGGTTTCCGCGGTGCTTGACAATCTCGGCTTTGCCCGCCGAACGACAAAGAGCGCGGGAGCCGCCGCCTGATCCTTGCAGACGTTCAAAAGTGAAAAAGCGCATGTCGGGCGGGACATGCGCTTTTTCGTTGGCGGATTGATCAGGGGAGTTTAGGCACTATCAGCATTCCGCCTCCGTCATTCCGGCTCAAATGAAGAGCATGGATAAGACGAAAGCAAACGCTGCACTGACCAACAGAACATTCAAGGATTGCGTGAGTCCCATGTCTGTCTCCTCGCGTTAGCCGTCGGATATTATGTCTGAAATATGTCGGTTGGGAAGCGGATTTTATGCTGCGCTGCCGAAACGGCCAGTGGACAAGTCGAACATCATTTTCCTAAAGCCATGAGATAAAACGATAATTTCGAGAAAATTTTTCTTCACACATTTTAACACGGCGTTAAATCAGGCGACTGCGAATTTACCTATGCGCCCGAAACTTGGCGAAGCCGCAACTGGTTGAAAACATACGAAAAATGCAACCTGAGGTCAGGCGGGCTTGGCCAGCAGGCGATAGGCGCGCCCGTCGAGGATGACGAGGCCGAAACCGATCAACGCCATGCCGGCGAATTCGCTCAGGCTGAGCCTTTCGCGGAGGAAGAGCACGCCGAGGAGGATGGCGCTCGGCGGCACCAGCAGCGTGACGAGCGAGGCGTTGGTGGCTCCGGCGGTCGCGATGACCCTGAAATAGAGAATATAGGCGAAGGCGGTCGAAAGCAGCGCCAGCGCCAGGATGGCAAGCAGCACTTCGAGCGGCGGTATGGTCAGTGCCCAGGGTCGATCGGCCAGCAGCGACAATGGCAGAGCGATCAGTGAGGATGCGGTCAACTGGCCGGCGGCGGTGACCGCGGCAGGGACGCCCTTGAAACGTTTGCCGTAGGTGGCGGCAAAACCGTAGGAGACGGCGGCGAGCACCGGAAACAGCAGCGCCCAGAGCGGGGCTTCGCTGCCGGTGGAGATGCCGGGGCCGACCAGCACGATCGTCCCGAGGAGACCCACGAGGCAGCCTGCGATCTTGGCCGAGCTCAACTTCTCGTCCGAGGTGAGGTAATTGGCGATGAGCACCGTCCAGATCGGCGTCGTCGCGTTCAGGATCGCCGCAAGGCCGGCGCCGATGCGGGTCTGGCCGAAGAAGATCAGGGCATGCGGCAGGACATTGTTGATGACGCCGAGGATCAGGAACTCGCGCCAGCGGGCCTTGAAGATCGAATAGATGTCAAGACGCCCGGCAATATAGACATGCAGCGCGAGCGCGGCGAGCAACAGCCTGAGGAAGACGAGGGTCAGCGGTGGCACGTGCTGGACGGCGATGCGGGCAAAGAAAAAGGAGCCGCCCCAGATCAGGCCGAGCAGGACCAGCAGCCCCCAAGTCCAGGCATTCATCTTGCTGTCCATGCCGCTTCCTCCACCGCAAGCGAACCGTCCGCAACCGGCACCGGTTCTTCATCAGGAAGCTTTAGCCCAAGCGGCAAATGCCGCCACCCGTTTCTTGCAAAACGGGTGGCGGTAAACGTCAGCGGCGATCAGAGAGCGTTGAGAAGGGCAGGCGTCGCCCAGCCGTCGGCCGGTATCCCCAAGCGCTGCTGTTCCTTCTGGATCGCGATACGCGTGCCGGAACCGAGAATGCCGTCGATCTCTCCGACATCGTGGCCGAGCGACTGCAGCTTGGTCTGCAGCGTCTTCATCTGGTCGTTGGCAAGCCCTTGTTCCGGCGCGCCCTTGAGATAGGTCGGGGCGCCGGAAAGGCGGGTCGCGAAATAGGCGGCCGAGGTCGTGTAGATGAAAGACTTGTTCCATTCGAGATATATCTTGAAATTCGGGTAGGCGATGAAGGCCGGTCCCATGCGGCCCTGCGGCAGGACCAGATCGCCCTCGAGCTCACCGAAGGCCGTATTGCCGTCGCGCGGCTTGACGCCGAGCGCGAACCACTCGCTGGCCTTCATTGCGCCGCCAAGGCCGGATTTCTCCCAAGGCAGGTTGTCGGGCAGGGTGACTTCCTGCAGCCAGGGCTGACCGCGCTCGAAGCCGAGATGCTGGATGAATTTCGCTGCCGTCAGGATGGCGTCCGGGCCGCTCTGCTTCAGGCGGACATGGCCGTCGCCGTCGCCGTCCATGCCATAGGCGATGATGTCGCGCGGCAACATCTGGACCTGGCCGATCTCGCCGGCCCAGGCGCCGGTGTTGGTGGCGGGGTCAAGGTCGCCGTGCTCGACCATCTCGATCAAGGCGATCAGCTGCGGGCGGAAGAGTTCTGGGCGGCGGCAGTCGTGCGACAGCGTCACCAGAGCATTGCGGGTGTTGAAATCGCCCTGGACGGCGCCGAAATCGGTTTCCATCGCCCAGAATGCGGTGATGACGCCTTGGGGAATGCCGAATTCCTGCTCGGCCCGGGCAAAGACGTCGGCATATTGCTTCATCTTCTGGCGGCCGATGTCGAGACGGGCTTGGCTGACGGTGCGCTGCGAGAATTCTAGGAAGGTCTGCTTGAAGACGCCCTGGGCGCGATCCCGGCTCAGGACCTTGGGATCGATTTCGGCGCCGGCCAGCGCCTCGTCGGCGGCTGCGGCGCTGGCGCCTGCGGCGACCGCATCAGCCTTGACGCCCTGGAGAAAGGCAGACAGATCGCCGCCGCAGGGGGCTCCCGGAGCCGAGGCCGCGGGCGCCTGCTGGGCGGCCGCGCCGCCTGCAAAAGCGAGGGCAAACAGGAGGGCGAGTGCAGAGCGGCTTGTGAGCGAGCGGTGCATGAATGCGGTCCTTATAGCAAATGGATGCCCGTCGCTTTCACAGAGGAATGTGACGGAAGCAAGAATGATTGAAAGACGTTACTAAGAATTTCTATCCTTGGAAACGGCCGCGACCCAATTGTTCCAGTTCTTTGCGCTGCCGGCAAAGACGTTGATGTCGGTCGGCCCCTTGATGCCGGGAATCACGCCGGTCGAGGTATATTGCCAGAAGGCCCAGCGGCGGTCGGAATAGGTCACCTCGGGATGTTTTGCCACCGAGCGGACCCAGAAATGATAATCCTGGAAGTAGCCGGCGAGATTATCGCGGTGGAAATCGACCGAGGTGTAGATAATCGGGCGCTTGCCATAATAGGCCTCCAGCCGGTCCATGAAACGCTGCATTTCGGAGCGCACGGTTTCCGCGTCGGGGCGGTAACGACAGGTCTTCGATTCGGCGTTCCATTCGACGTCGAGCACCGGCGGCAGGCGCATGGCCTCCTTCGGCACGTTGCGGATGAACCAGTCGGCCTGCTCATCGGCCGAGGAGCAGAAATAATAGAAATGGTAGGGGGCGTGCGGGATGCCGGCGGCGCGCGCCTCGCGCCAATATTCATCGAAGCGGGGGTCGACCCTGTCCTTGCCTTCCGTCGCCTTGATGAAGGCAAAGGCGACGCCGGAATTCCTCACCGTGCTCCAGTCGATATCGCCCTGCCATTTGGAGATGTCGATGCCGTGGATCGCATTCTGCTGCGGATGCTTGGGGCCGAAATCCTGCGGATCGGTATCCCGGAAGCGCGTCTTCGGCTTGATCGATGCGGTTTCGAGATAGTCGTGACCGGAGGAGGAACACCCCGCCAGCAGGATGGCCAGGGGCAGAACGCAAAACAAAAGCCGGCGCATGGGTATCCCGTCGTGAACCGAATGATCTCTTTGCTCCACAGCCTGACCTTCGAAAATGACGAGCCCAGCAGAGGAATAACCCTCTTTTCATCATATCAACGTAAAAAATCGGTTAGTTTCAAGCGAATTATGAGCGCCTGCTGATGATGGCCGCCCGCCAGGCGTAACCGCCGCCGACTGTTTCGAAGGATAAACGCGCATTGTGTTCCTGGGCCTGCGCTTCCAGGACCTCCCGCAGATCGGCGCGCGGAGTGACATGGAATCTCGCAAGCCAAGCCTGCAGCATGCGGCGGAACCAACGCGGCAGGCCTTCCTGCTGGCCGAAATCGACGATATGCAACTGGCCGCCGGGATTAAGTGCGGCGATCGACGCGTCGACGGCGCGTTCCCAGTCCGGGATCATCGACAGGGCATAGGAAATGAGGATGCGGTCGAAGCCGCTGACGCCGAATTCGCGCGGTGTAAACGCCGTCGCGTCGGCGACGCGGAATTCCGGGATGGTCGCCTTGGTGGCGAAGGTCTTGCGGGCCGAAATCAGCATTTCCTGGGAAATGTCGAGGCCGAACAGCTTTGCGCCTGGAAAATGCTTGTGCGCCAAGGCCATGTTGCGGCCGGTGCCGCAGCCGACTTCGAGCAGGGTGCCGCCGTCTGGCACGTCGAGATGGCGGATCGTGCTGTCGCGGCCGAGGAGGTAATATTTGCGGGTCAGGTCGTAGATATGGCGCTGGTAGCGGTACATGCCATCCATCAGGCTGGCATGTTGATCGCTCTTTCCTGCCGTCTCGGCGCCGATCTTACTCACGCCTTCTTCCCGTAAATGTGGAAACCGCCGTAGATCGCGGAGCGATCGAGCGCGGTCAGTTCTCGCGATTTCTCCTCGAAATAATCCCATTGGTCGCGGATCGAAGGAGACAGACGGCCTTCGATGATGCTCTTTTCGGCGGCGGTGCGGAAGATCACGCGCGCGCCTTCGCGCGCCGTGCGGGTGATTTCCCGCCAGACGTCGTTCAGTTGGTCGTCAGTCATCCAGTCCTGCGCGTCGAGCAGGATATAACGGTCGCGAGAGGCTGCCGGCTCGCAGGCCAGAAGTTCGGTGAAGCTTGCGTGGTGGACGTTGACGCGGTCGACATTGGCGCGGATCACCTCGTAGTGCTCCGCCTTTAGATAGGTCGGCAGCGGGCCCTCTTCTTCGGTGCCGTAGCGGCGGCCGAAGGCCTGCCAGGCGAAATAGTTGTCGCGCATCGGGAAATGACAGGCGAGCTTTTCCAGGCGATGCTTCAGCACCGGTGCGATCGAATGATCGGCGGCAAGGCTTGCGAGCTCGTCATATTGCTGCGGCGGAATGCCGAGGCCGAAGAGTGAGCTCTTGCGGCCGGTGATCCAGCGCACGACCGGCTTTTCGAACAGGGGGGCGATCTGTTCTTCGAAGAATTGGCGCTGTTCGCGGATCGAGCGGGTCTTGGTCATTTCGCGCAGCTTGACGCCATGCAGGCGGGCCAGAAGATGGGCTGCGCCGATGAAGCGGCCGAGCAGGCCTGTTTCGTAGATGTTGCGGTCGAAGACGGTGACGCGGCGGCGGCCGAACTTGCGGCCGTTCCAATAGCTGCGGGTCGCTTCATCGAGTTTGGCAGCGAGATGCTGGTCATAAGCGCGGCTGTTCGACTTCTCGTTCGGCATCGCCAGGAATCGGACGAGATCGGCGTGACCGGGAAGGTGCTTGAACGCAGCAAGCTTCAGGCGGTTCAGCGCGATGTGGTGCGGGTTGAGGTCGACGACGTCGATCGAGGCCGGCGCCTTGGAGAGATAGGCGAGCATGTTGCAGCCGCCGGAGCCGATGGTGACGATGCGATGATCGGGCTTCAGCTCCATCGCCTGCATGTCGAGATCCGGATCCTCCCAGATCTGCGGATAGACGAGACCGGAGAAGAGAAGACTGAAGAGACGCTCGGAGAAGCCCTCCTTTGAAAAAGCCTTGTGGCGGAGAAGGGCGTCCTTGAGTTTCCGGTTCTTGCGGAAGCCGGCATCCGGTGCAAATTCTGACATGAGTCTGTCACCTTTTTAGCGTTCAGGGCGTGTAGCGCGCCACTGCTACAGTTTGATGACGCGGGCTGTGGGCCCGTGCCGTTCGAAAACATCGCCCCTCCTCGGAAAGTGATCGGGGTGACGGGATATTCTTCGCGCCGCGCCCTTCCAGGCAGGCGGAATTCCTGCTTCTCTCCGGGCATTCGGAGGAATGCCATGCGATTTGTCCTGCGTGTCCTGAAGGCGCTTGCGCTCCTTGTCGTTCTCATCGTCGTTGCCGGCGCCGTCTGGCTGCTCGTCCGGCCGCCGGAGCTTCTGCGCGTCGGCGACGGCTATGCCGCCAAGATCGTCTGCTCCAATGTCTTCGTTGCCGGCCGGAACGCCGAAGACGTGCTGGCGGATGACGTGCAGGCGCCGGGAAATCCGTTGCTGCGGCTCGTGCGCGTCAGCGTCGACCGCGACAACAACCGTGTGACCGCGCGCTTCCTGGGGCTGTTTGCTTCGAGCTACGCGCTTTACCGCGGCGCTTTCGGCTGCACGAGCGTGCCCGACGGCGATTTCGAGGCGGCGGCGAATGCCGTAGCTTTCGACGCGCCGGCAAGAATGGAGGCGAACGCGGCGCTGTGGCCGGAAGGCGAGGGTGTCGGCGGTCGGGACGAAAAGATCGCTGCGGTGCTTAACGACACAGGGATTGCCGGCCCGGCCATGCGAGGGATTGTGGTCGTGCGCGATGGCCGAATCGTCGCCGAAGCCTATGGTCCCGGATTCTCAGCGAAGACGCCGCTGATCGGCTGGTCGATGACGAAGACGGTGAATGCGGCCATCCTCGGCCGGCTGATGCTCGATGGTAAGATTTCCTTCGACGACAATCATCTGCTGGCGCAGTGGAAGGATGATGCGCGCGCCAAAATCAAAGTTTCCGACCTGCTCGGCATGGAGAGCGGTCTTGCCTTCAACGAGAATTATGGCGATGTCGCGGATGTGACGCGCATGCTCTATCTCGACCCCGACATGGTGTCGTTGCCGGCCAATGCGCCGATGGAGGCGGCGCCGGGTCAGCGCTTCCTCTATTCGAGCGGCACGGCGGTGCTCTTGTCGCGCATCTGGATGGACAGAGTCGGCAGGGCGCCGGCAGCCTTCTCCTACCCGCACGACGCGCTCTTCTCCCCACTCGGCATGACGAGTGCCGTCTTCGAACTCGACGCGCGTGGCACCTTTGTCGGAAGCTCCTATCTCTACGCGACGGCGCATGATTGGGCCCGCTTTGGGCAGTTCCTGCTGCAGGATGGCGTGTGGAACGGCCAGCGGCTGTTGCCGGAGGGTTTCGTCGGCGCCATGCGCACGCCGACGGCGGCGTCGAACGGCCGGTATACTCAAGGTCAGGCCTGGCTCGCGCCCGGTGGCTCAAGCGCCGCGTTCGGGCTGCCCGAGGATACGTTCTGGCTCACGGGGCATGACGGGCAGAGCATGGCGATCGTGCCTTCCGCCAATCTGATCGTCGTTCGGCTCGGCCTGACACCGGGCTGGCTCGGCTATCAACCGCAGACGCTTCTGAAGGCAGTCCTGGCGGCGTTGCCGCAAGCGCGAGCGCCGCAACAGCAGGCCGAATCACAGGGGCATCAGCCGCAACCGCAGCCGTAGGCTACGACCGCTGTTTCGATTGGTTTGTCTCGATAGCTGCCCGGTTTCAGTAATTACCCTGGGCGACATCATTCATGCCCTTGCGCTTGGCATCGTAGTAATAGCCGCGCGCATAGAGGCGGACGGCGTCGTCTTCCTTGTTGTCAGAGACGAGCCAGGCGCCACGCAGATATTTCGCGGCATATTTGATGTTGGTCTCGGCGTCGAAGAGGCCGCCCGGCGCACCGTCATAGCCCATGGATTTGGCGGTGTTGTATTTAATCTGCATGAGGCCGAAATAGCCGCGCTTGTTATAAGCCTTCGGATTGTAACGGCTCTCGCGATGGACGATGCGGTGGAGCAGCGTCTCGGGAATCTCGTAGATCTTCGAATATTTCTGGATGAGCTTGGTGACGAAGCTCTTCTCGACGGTCGGCGCATCGTCCCTGTCGTCGTCGCTGAACATCGGGGGAGCTGTCGGCGGATCGATCGGTCCGGATTCGTCGAAGCCGTAATCCATGGAGCGCGGCGTCGTGTCGACGGCGGCCAGTGCTGCAAGCGCGCTGTTCTGGGGGGTGGCGGCAAAGGCAAGCTGCGTCGCCGGCTGTGACGGCGTTCCCGGGCGCGGGGTCGGCACGACGGATTGGATCGCCGTCATCTCAGGCGTCAACGGGATCTGCGCATAGGCTGCCGGCTGTATGCCTGCCTGCATGGTAAGATCGACCGGCTGGGATGCGGCCACCGCCGGCATTGCCGTTGCGGTGAGCGACGGGCGTGGCTGGGGAAGCATGGCGCCTGCAATTGCCTGGCCGGTCGCGCCTTCTGCCGTCGGGATCGCGGCGAGTGTCGCGTCTTCGCCAGGCTTCGGCGTCGGCACCACTGTCTGAGCGGCTGTCAGTTCGGCCTGAGAGGTATATTCAACGCTCGTGCAGCCGGTGATCACGCCGCAGCAGAGCACCGTGGAAACGACAAGACTGCGTTTCAGGCCGGACAATCCGATCGCTACCATTCCGTCACTTTCGTGAAATCGCGCCGCCCCGGCAGCGTATAAAAGTTACTAAAAAATTTAAACCCGATGACCCCATTAACCTATTCGTTGCATTCCGGCAACCACGGAATATTTCTCAGCTGCAATAGCGCGATACCCGGATTTCAAGCCGCAATACGGCGATACCCAGCCGTTACGGCGCCTGCAGCGATCAGCAGGGTGCCGCCGGTCCGGTTCACGGCGCGCTGGACACTCGCCTTGCGAATCAGTCCGCGAGCGGAATGGGCGAGAAAAGCGTAGGCAGCGGCGTTGAGGATCGCCAGCACCAGGAAGGTCGCTTCCATGATCGCCATCTGCCCGAAGAAGGGCAGGGTCGGGTTGAGGAACTGCGGCACGAAGGCGACGAAGAAGACGATACTCTTCGGATTGAGGGCGGTGACGACATAGGCGTGGAGGAAGATCTTAAGCGACTTTTCCTCCGGCAGATTGTCGTTGTCGGCGACCGGCTCGCCAATCACGGGAGCCCGCCAGAGCTTGATTCCCAGCCAGATCAGGTAGGCGCCGCCGATCCACTTCAAAAGGGTGAAGAGGGCGGCGGAGGTGGCGAGCACTGCGCCGAGACCGAAGAGGGATGCGGTCATTGCGGTGAAGTCGCCAAGCGCCACGCCGCTCACCGTCGCAAAGGCCGTCCGGCGGCCATGGCCAAGCGCATAGGAAACGACGAGCAGTATCGTTGGTCCCGGTATGGCCAGCATGATGGCGGATGCGGCAGCAAAAGCGAGCCAGGCTTCAAGCGACATGGAATCTCCTCCTATTCCGTCGGGAATAAGCAAAGACACCATATTAACCGTCCGTCAATCATGCTTCTTTGTATTTCTGCCCTATATTGTCCATGACTTCTGCAAACCACGCCGTCGACAGGTCGAAAGCTTTGCCACCTTTGATGCGGGGAAATTCTATAGTGCGCAACTTACCGTTCTGCGCTTCGTCATGGCCGGTGACGCCGGACACCTTATTGAGCGCGCTTTCGACGGCGAGATCGACCATGCTCTGGATCAGCCTGAGGTCGTCGCCATTGGCCGGGGCCGAGCGAGCGAAATAGCCCGATTTCTGCACCAGCGAACGCTCGGCGTCCAGGAGGTTGGCGAACTGCTTCTGGAACCAGGCGCCGACATTGATCGTGTCGATCTTCACGTGGCCGAAAGCGTCACGCTTTACGGTCTCACCCGCAGCTTCACGCTCGGCGACGATAGCGTCGAGGCAGGCGCCTTCCGAGACGAAGACGGTGGCATGGCCGGTGCGGTCCATGATGTCCTTCAGGCGGGCGGCCTCGGCGTCGAGGTCGAAGGCCATTTCGGGCAGATAGACGGCGTCGATGCTCTTCAGATGCGCGTCCATCAGCAGGCCGTCGACATACTGGTTGCGGCTGGTGCGCTGAAGATAGGCACGGGCGGTGGCTGCCGTCAGCCAGCCGCAATGGCGGCCCATCACTTCGTGGATGACGAGCGTGCGCGGCGCAGCCGTCTGCTCGTTGCTGACATTGTCGAAGAAATGCGCACCGACTTCGGCGGCCGTCCAGGCGCCGAGCGATTGGCGGATGGGCACGACATCGTTGTCGACCGTCTTCGGCAAGCCGACGACGGTCAGGTCATAGCCGTTGGCGGCGAGGTAGGCAGCAAGGTCGGCGGCCGTCGTATTGGTGTCGTCGCCCCCGATCGTGTGGAGAATGGTGATGCCGTCATCGGCAAGACGCTCGGCGGCGACCCTCAGCGGATTCTCGCCTTCCTTGACAAGGCCGCGCTTGACGCAGTCGGCGGCATTGGTGAGCTTGACGCGGCTATTGCCGATCGGTGAGCCGCCATAGCGGTGCAGCAGCGGCGCCTTTGCACGCATTTGACCGGTGATCTCGATGCGGTCACCGAGCAGCACGCCCTGATAGCCAGACTTATAAGCGACGATGTCGATTTCGGGGGCGATGTCGCTGTAGCGTTCAATGAGGCCGCCGACGGCAGAGGAAAGACAGGGCGCCAGGCCTCCAGCGGTCAGCATTGCGACTTTCTGTTTGGCCATGGATCCCTCCTGCGATGTTTCTGTGGGCAGCGTTAGCTAGCGCATGGATGCGGCAGGGAAAGGGCCCTGTAAAGTAAAGAATTTACGAAAAACGCGGCTTTCTGCCGAGTTGAACGGCAAAGGCGGCGGGAAGCGCGATATAATCGTTTCAAGCCCGAGCTGCCGCCGGGAACTGTTTGTGGAAATCGGCGGTCAAGCATTGAGCGAGCGTGGTGCGGCAACCCCTCTCACGGCGGATCCGGCGAACCGGTCGATCGCTTGCTGCAGTGCAATAATTACTGAATCGTGAAAACTGTTTTCGATGCTACGACCAATAGTCGCCTTGCAAAGGCTACGATTCTTTGGTCAAGCTGATTGCTCATACTTGGCACGCTTACGAGAGATTTCGATGTCCTTCTGGGAAAAATTGTTGAATGCCATTGGCAATACCGCGGGCAATGCGCTCTCCGCGGTGGTCGAGGCTATTCGAACGGTTTTCGAAGGCGATCCCGAGACCCGGCGCAAAGTGGCTTTCTCCGTGGCGATCATTGCGCTTTCGGCCAAGATGGCCAAGGCCGACGGCATCGTCAGCGAGAAAGAGGTCGAGGCTTTCCGCGAGATCTTCGAATTTCCCGAGGATCAGGCCAAGAATGTTGCCAGGCTCTATAATCTCGCACGCCAGGATGTCGCCGGCTACGAAGCCTATGCCGAGCGGCTTTCGACGCTCTGCGTCACCTGCGCGGCCAATTGCCCGGTCCTGGAAGACGTGCTTGACGGCCTGTTCCACATTGCCAAGGCCGATGGGCTGATTCACGAGAAGGAGCTGAATTTCCTCGGCCATATCGCCGAGATCTTCCAGATGAGCGAGACTCGTTTCGAGCAGATCGCAGCTCGCCATGTCTCGTCCGGCGGCGATCCCTACAAGGTGCTCGGCGTGTCGCCTTCCGACGATTTTCCGACGATCCGCCGCCGTTACCGTGGCCTGGTCAGCGAACATCATCCCGATCGACTGATCTCGCGCGGGGTGCCGAAGGAGTTTCATTTGATCGCCAATGAGCGCATGGCGGCGCTGAACGCAGCATATGCGGCGATCGAGAAGGAACGCCGCGCCGCATGACCTCTTTCGAGGCCGATTATCGAGGCGCTTGCGTGCGGCCATCGCCCAACCGAGGCGAGCGGGCGGGCGGGCGTCGTCCCGATATGATCCTCCTGCATTATACCGGGATGCCGACGGCCGATGGCGCGCTCGACTGGCTGTGTCGGGAAGAGAGTCAGGTTTCCAGCCATTATTTCGTGCATGAGAATGGCGAGGTGATCCAGCTTGTGCCGGAGGCGCGGCGCGCCTGGCATGCCGGCAAGAGCAACTGGCACGGCGAGAGCGATATCAATTCGCTGTCGATCGGCATTGAAATCGCCAATGCCGGCCATCCCGGCGGTCTTCCCGATTATCCGAAAGAGCAGATCGCAGCAGTCATCGAATTGTGTCGTGACTGTGTCAAACGTTGGTCGATTGTGCCGGAAAGAGTGCTCGGGCATTCCGATGTCGCACCGATTCGCAAGGTTGATCCTGGCGAGAAATTCCCTTGGGCCGAGCTTCATCGGGCGGGTGTGGGCCATTGGGTCGAGCCGGCGACGATCACCGGCGGGCGTTTCTTCCAGCGCGGGGACGCCGGCCAGCCGGTGGAAGCGCTGCAGTCAATGCTGTCGCTTTACGGTTACAGCACTGAAATTACGGGCAAATTCTCCGAAAAGACGGCCGGCGACGTGGAAGCCTTCCAGCGCCATTTCCGGCCCGAACGGGTGGACGGGATCGCCGATTTCTCGACGATCGACACGCTGCACCGGCTGCTGTCGGCGCTACCGCGATTTTCCTGACGGCGGCAGCCGGAATTCCGGGCAGTTTTGCCGTCACAAGCGAGAAATCCGCCCCGCCACATCATTTCCCTATTATCTCCTCATTGCGATGGTCTAAGGACGCCCGCTGAACGGCGCTCGCGGCTGATTTCAAGTGTAACCGTGGCCGCCAAATGAAACGATAAGAATTGCCATGGAGCGCGATCAGTCCTTGATCGCGTGTATCCGGATGACAGCGAGGCGCGCAGTCCCTGCAGTTCTTTGGGTCGGAGTGAAGAAACTATATGAAAGAGTTTATTATTGGTGCTGCGGCATGCCTTGGCATGCTGCTGGCGGGGTATAACTTTGCCTCGGCTAATGATGACTGGGGCGTCAGGGCCGAAACCATCCCGCTGAAAACCGTCGATCGACAGAGCGGCTATGCCATGCCCGATTTCTCCAACAGCATTCCCTATGCTGCGCTGATCAACAAATATGCGGCTGAATACAACGTTCCGGTGGCGCTCGCCCAGGCGGTCGTTCGCGTCGAGAGCAATTTCAATCCGAAGGCACGCGGCAGCGCCGGCGAAATCGGCCTGATGCAGATCAAGCCGGCAACGGCCAGGATGATGGGATATTCCGGCACGCGCAAAGGCCTGTTCGATCCCGAGACCAACATCAAATACGGCATGAAGTATCTGGCGGCCGCCCACCAGCTCGGCGGCGGGCAGACCTGCAACACCATCCTCAAATATAATGCCGGCCATGGCGCAACGCGCATGAATCCGGTGTCGAAGACTTATTGCGGCAAGGTCCTGGCGATGCTCGACTGAGCCGCCGCGCGGCTCGGAGGGAAATCTTCCGCTGCTGTTTTTGTAATATGAATCGGGACGCTCGCCGTGATATCCCACCTCGAAACGAGGTGGTCACCTCGATATGAGGTGAGATATGGCAGTCGATTTCAGGTTCATCGTCATCGGGCGCGGCATGATGGGAGCGGCGGCCGCACGGCATCTCTCTTCCATGGCCGACGGCGTCGCGCTGATCGGCCCTTCGGAGCCGGAGGATCGCAAGGTCCATCACGGCGTTTTTGCCAGCCATTATGACGAAGCGCGCATTACCCGCACCTTCGACGGCAATCTCGCCTGGGGAACTTTCGCCGCGCGGGCGCTCCGGCGCTACCGCGACATCGAGGCGAAGAGCGGCATTTCCTTCTTTTCGGAAGTCGGATGTCTTTTTGCCGGTCCCCCACCGAAGGACGAGCAGGACTTTCTTCTGAGGGCGCTGACCGTCAGCGAGACGCTCGGCAGCGATATCGAGATCGTCGCCCCGGCGGAACTCGACCGGCGTTTTCCCTATCTTGCCGTCGGCCCTGATTTCAGCGGATATTTCGAGCGCAAGCGCGCCGGGCACATCAATCCGCGGGCGCTGGTGCGCGCACAAGCCAGGCTTGCCGAACAGGGCGGCGTCTCGCTGATCGAGGCGACCGCGACGTCGGTGCGCGACACAGGTTCCCATGTCGAGGTGACGGCCGGTGACAGAAGCTATAGCGCCGAGCGCGTATTGGTCGCGGCCGGCGCTTTCAGCAATTTCCATGCCCTGCTGCCGCGTCCCGTCGATTTGAGAGTGATGGCGCGTACCGTTGTCTTCTACGAAATCGGCGACCGCGAAATGGCGATTTTCGGCGACATGCCATCGACCATCGTGCTCGGCGACCGGGAGGAGGACCACATCTATATTCTGCCGCCGGTGCGTTATCTGGACGGCAAGATCTATCTGAAGCTTGGCGGCGATACCGAGGCGCTTTCCTTCAGCCGGCTGGAAGAGGCCGGCACGTGGTTCCGTTCCGACGGCAGTATGGCCGAGCGCGATCATCTCTCGCGCATCGCCCTGCGACTGATGCCGGAGCTTGCCGGATGCCCGGTCACGTCGGCTCCGTGCGTGGCGAATTTCACCCCGACCGGTTATCCTTACGTCGGCTTCACGCCGTCGCCGCGGATCGCGGTGCTGACTGGCGGCAATTTCGTCGCGGCCAAATCTTCCGACGAACTCGGGCGTCTCGGCGCCGTGCTTCTCAGGGAAGGGCGGCTCGGGGATGAGGATTTCGGCCGCGAGTTGACGCCGGTCTTCGCTTGAGAGGGATATCATGGCAGTCGATTTCAAATATATCGTCGTCGGCCGCGGGCTGATGGGAGCCGCCGCCGCGCGGCATCTGGCGCGGCAGACGGATGGTGTCGCGGTAATCGGCCCGGACGAGCCTGACGATCGCAAGGCGCATGAAGGCGTTTTCGCCAGCCATTACGACGAGGGGCGCATTACCCGCACCATCGATCCCGACCGCAACTGGGCGCTGCTCGCCAATCGCTCGATCGGTCGCTACGGCGAGATCGCGAACGAGAGCGGCATCGACTTCTATCGGGAGGCCGGCTGCGTCGTCGTCGCGCCTGATAGAGGCGATTATCTCGAAAGGACTCGGCAGGCCGCCGTTTCGCTCGGCATCGAGACCAGGCTTCTGGACGCGGGCGGATTGAAGACCGCATTTCCCTTCTTTGCCTTTCCCGCCGGCAGTGCAGGTGTGTTCGAGGCGAGGGGCGCCGGACATATCAGCCCGCGCAAACTGGTCAAGGCACAATCTCTGCTGGCAGAAAGGGCAGGCGCGACTGTCATCCGAGATCATGTGGTCTGGATCCGCGAGGAGGACGGGCTGGCGAGCGTCAAGACTGCCGGGGGCCTCAGCTATCGCGGTGAAAAGGTGCTGCTGGCAGCGGGCGGATTTTCCATTGCCGAAAATCTCTTGCCACGGCCTGTTGCCATGACGGTTTATGGCCGGACCGTAACGCTGTTCGAGATCGGCGAGGCTGATGCGCTCCGCCTTGCGGCGATGCCGTCGCTCATTCTCGACGTGCCCGGCACCCATATCTATCTGCTGCCGCCGATCCGTTATCCCGATCGCAAATTCTACCTGAAGATTGGCGGCGATCCCGACGATCTGATCTTACACAACGACATCGAGATGCGGGCCTGGTTCAAGACCGAAGGGCGAGAGAGCGTGCGCTCGCATCTGCAGCGCTTCGTCGCCGACCTTGTGCCCGATATGGCGCCGCTGTCGATTTCGACGGCCGCCTGCGTCGTCTCCTATACGGAAAGCGGCTATCCGATGATCGGCTATACCTCTTCGCCTGCGATCGCGGTGCTGACGGGCTGCGCCGGCACCTCGGCGAAGAGTTCGGACGAAATCGGCAGACTCGGCGCGGAGCTGCTTTTGTCGGGCAGAATCAGCGAACAGGGCTACTCCACGGATTTCACACCTAATTTCCGTTAGGGCTGTCCCCTAAATTTCGGTGGCATTTACGGGCTCTCTCGTTTATGGGAGCCCTGCCAGTTGGCCGGGCAGCCGCGCTTTACCAATGCCGAAAGGCGGTAAGGTGAGGAAAGTCCGGGCTCCACGGAAACACGGTGCCGGATAACGTCCGGCGAGGGCGACCTCAGGGAAAGTGCCACAGAAAGCAAACCGCCTGTCAAGACAGGTAAGGGTGAAAGGGTGGGGTAAGAGCCCACCGCATCTCCGGCAACGGATATGGCACGGTAAACCCCACCGGGAGCAAGACCGAATAGGGATGACGTGGAGGGCCGAAAGGCTCTCCGGCCGGTTTCCAGGCCAGTCATCCGGGTGGGTTGCGTGAGGCAGCGTGCGAGCGCTGTCCCAGAGGAATGGCTGCCACGTTCCGGTTCGCGCCGGAGCCATACAGAACCCGGCTTACAGGCCAACTGGCGATTAACATCCGAGCTGCGGCAGGGCCTGGATTTTCAGCCTAAGTCGCTGAAACCGACTGTTTCCAAGCTGATATTCATGCACGTTATGGACGGATTTTAATAAGGCGCAATCAATGCTTGCCATCTGCAAAATGGCTGCGCTAACCCTTTGTTAAACTTAACAGCTTATAAATGTTTGATCATACGTCCGTTGCAAAACGGTCGCATCCCATTGACGCCCATATGGTCCCATGCTATCCCAAATGCGCACTGCACCAGGGCAATCATTTGCCCATTCATCGCAAAGCAAAGGCGCCTTCCTCTCTGGAAGCGTCGGGTGGGATTTGGCTCATCCGGCTTGCGAGGCTGTGCCTGATATTGGGACTTTCGGGCGTCTTTTTGTCCGGCTCCCTGCGGGAACGGATGTTTCGAGTCATGAGCCGCTTCCTTTCGAACGCGACCAACAGGATCGATGCCAAGGGCAGGGTTTCCGTGCCTTCGGCATTCCGTTCCGTGCTGGCGCAGCGCAACGTCCAGGAGCTCTACTGTTTCCAGGACTTTGTGTTTCCGGCGATCAGCGTCGGCGGCTCGGATCTTCTCGAAAGATTCGAGCGGCAGATTGCTGCGGAAGATCCATTTTCGCCGGATGCGAACGCGATGTCGCTTCTGATCCACGGAGGCGGGGTCTTCATGAAGCTCGATGCCGAGGGGCGGCTGATGGTCACGGATTTCATCCGCGACTTCACCGGCATCTCGGACGAAGTGACCTTCGTCGGTCGAGCGGATCATTTTCAGCTCTGGCAGCCGCAGGCATTCTTGGCTGCGCAGGCGCAGGCACGAGGGGAGCGCAAGCTGGCGGGCAAGCGTTCCTAAAGGAACGAGGGAACGGAATGGTGACGAATCCTGGCGGAGGTTCAACTGATGCCGGTGGCGGACCGGTTCGTCACATTCCTGTTCTTCTCAATGAGGTCCTCGCAGCGCTCTCGCCCGCACCCGGCAAGCTCATCCTCGATGGTACATTCGGTGCGGGTGGTTATAGCGCGGCCATCCTCGCGGCCGGCGCCGAGGTGATTGCGCTCGATCGTGATCCCACAGCGATTGCGGCGGGCCAGGCGATGGTTGCCGCTCATGCCGGCCGCCTCCGGCTCATTCACGCGCAGTTCTCGAATCTTGCCGATCATGCGCCGCAGGGCGGGCTTGACGGCGTGGTGCTCGATATTGGCGTCTCTTCCATGCAGATCGATGAGCCCGAGCGCGGCTTCTCCTTCCAGAAGAGCGGGCCGCTCGACATGCGCATGTCGGCAACAGGCGTTTCGGCCGCCGATGTCGTCAATCGCGCCAAGGTCGCGGATCTGATCCGCATCTTCCATTTTCTCGGCGAGGAAAACCAGGCACCGCGAATCGCACATGCGATCGAGAAGCGGCGCGAGGAAAAGCCCTTCGAAACGACGCGCGATCTTGCCGGTCTCATCGAGCTGGTCACTCCGCGCAAGATGAAGGACAAGATCCATCCCGCGACGCGCGTCTTCCAGGCATTGCGCATTTTCGTCAATGACGAGCTCGGGGAGCTGGCGCAGGCATTGTTTGCGGCGGAACGAGCTCTGAAGCCCGGCGGCCGGCTCGTCGTCGTCACCTTTCATTCGCTTGAAGACCGCATCGTCAAGAAATTCTTCTCCGACCGCGCCGGCAAGGCGACCGGCTCGCGGCACCTGCCGGCAGCACATGAGCGGGCGGCGACGTTCACGGCAATCGGCAAGCCGATGGTTTCTGCGAGCGAGGCGGAGGCTGAAGCCAATCCGCGCGCCCGCTCCGCCAAGCTGCGCGCCGGCCTGCGGACAGACGCGGCCGCCGAGGCCGCGGATATGTCGCTCTTCGGGTTTCCCAATCTTGCCTCGCTCGGAAAGCTCGGAGGTTGATATGCTGAAAACATTCGATCTCGTGCTCATCGGCGTCATGACGGCGACTGCCGCCGTCACCTACACGATCAAACATCGCGCCGAATTGAAGCTCGAGGAGGTTCATCGCCTCGAAGCCGAGATCAAGCTCGAGAAGGACACGATCGATCTTCTCAAGGCCGATTGGGCGCTGCAATCGCAGCCGAACCGGCTGGAGCGGCTGGTCAATGCCTACAATGCGGAATTGCAGCTGCAGCCGACGGATTCGACGGCACTCGTGCATGCCAAGGAATTGCCGATGCTGAAATCCGCGGTTCCGGTACCCGACGCAACGGAGGCCAAAGCCGATGCCAAGGGTGCGACGGTCGCCAGCGCCAAAGGCGCGACCGGCAAAGCGCAGCCCGTGCCGATGCCCGCGCCACGCGGCGCAGCACAGCAGCGCGACGCGGCCGAGCAGCGTGGAGTGGTGGCGGATGAAGCAGACGAGATCGAAACGGGGTCGGTGGAATAATGTCGTTTCTTTCCCGCATCATGGTCCTGAAGAGCCAGGCGCATTTCTCCGCCGGCGTCTATAACCGCTTCGGCGGCCCTTCTGCCGGCGTCGCCATCGAGGGGTCGCGCAAGAAGAAGACGGGGCAGGCAAAAAGCCGCGTCGGGCTGCTGATCCTTGGCTTCATGGGTGTCTATGTCGTCATCGGCGGCCGTCTGGTCGAATATGCCATGAAGGATCAGGAGGTCGTCTCCAGCATCCTGCCGCCCGACCGGCTTATGGCCTCGCGGCCCGACATTCTCGATCGCAATGGCGAGGTGCTGGCGACCGACATCCGCACGGTCTCGCTGTTTGCCGAGCCGAACAAGATCGTTGACGTCGATGAGGCGGTCGAGAAGCTTGCAACTGTTCTGCCGGAGCTCGACGTCAGGGACACCTACAAGAAACTTTCGGTCAAGAGCTCGCATTTCGCCTGGCTGCGCCGGCAGCTGACGCCGAAGCAGCAGAGCCAGATCCTGGCGCTCGGCATTCCCGGCATCGGCTTTCGGCCGGAGAAGCGCCGCTTCTATCCCGGCGGCTCGACCGCGGCGCACATCCTCGGCTATGTCAACATCGACAACCGCGGCGTGGCCGGCATGGAGAAATTTATCGACGACCAGGGGCTCGCCGATCTCGCCTCGGTCGGCATGACGAGCGACCAGCCGCTGGAGCCGGTGCGGCTGTCGATCGACCTGCGCGTGCAGAACATCGTTCGCGATGCCGTCGTCAACGCCGTCAACAATTTCCAGTCCAAGGGGGCCGGCGCGGCTGTTATCGACGTGCACACCGGGGAAGTGCTCGGCATGGCATCGGCACCCGACTTCGATCCGAACAATCCGCAGGAGGGCGCCAAGGAAGGCTGGCTCAACCGGATGACGAACGGCACCTTCGAAATGGGGTCGACCTTCAAGACCTTCTCGCTGGCGATGGCGCTCGACAGCGGCAAGGTGAAGATGTCCGACACGTTCGACGCCAGCAAGCCGATCTATATCGGCGGCTTCACCATCCATGACTTTCACGGACAGCGGCGCTGGCTGACCGTTCCCGAAATCTTCCAGTATTCATCGAATATCGGCACGGCGCGCGTCATCGACCTCGTCGGCATCGACGCGCAGAAGGACTATCTGACCAAATTCGGCTTGCTGACGAAGATGCAGACCGAACTGCCGGAAGTGAAGATGCCGAGCCAGCCGCGCGTCTGGAAGAAGATCAATTCGATCACGATTTCCTTCGGCCACGGCGTCTCGACGACCGCGCTGCAGACGGGCGTGGCGGCTGCCGCCCTTGTCAACGGCGGCAAGCTGATCGAGCCGACATTCCTGCCGCGCACCCGCGAACAGGCTGACCAGGTCGCCAAGCAGGTCCTCAAGAAGTCGACCAGCGATGAGATCCGCTATCTTCTCGATTTCAACGGTTACAAAGGGTCGGGACGCGTCGCCCGTGTTCCGGGCTTTGCCGTCGGCAGCAAGACCGGCACGGCGGACAAGGTGGTGAACGGGCGTTATTCCGCGACGCTCAACTTCAACTCATTCATCTCCGCCTTCCCGATCGACAATCCCCAATATGTGGTCATCACCTTCTGCGACGAGCCGAAAACAGGCGAGAAGCAATATGGTGGAACGATCTCCGCCGGTACTGCCGGCCCGATCGCTCGTGAGATCATCCGCCGCGCGGCTCCCATTCTCGGCATCGAGCCGAAATTTGGGGAGGGCGGTTCGGCCTTGCTGGTGTCTTATTGAGTGTGAATGAATACCGACGCCGATTCGCGAGGGGTGAACCGGCTTCAAGAGAGAAAAGTGCGTTCGATGAAATTGCGAGACCTGGCCGGAGATCAGTTTCCGGAACTTGAAGCACAACTGGAAGGCCCGGCAGGCTTGCTTGATATCTCAGGCCTGTCTTCGGACAGCCGCAAGGTGGAACCGGGCAACGCTTTTGTCGCGGTCGCCGGCACCAGGGCGGATGGCGCGGGCTTCATCACGGATGCCGCCGGCCGTGGGGCCGCCGTCGCGATCACCTCCCAGGCTGTCGATGCTCCCATCCCGGTGCTTGCGGTCAAG
The DNA here is from genome assembly GCF_019685235.1 of Rhizobium sp. NLR8a. Lineage (NCBI taxonomy): Bacteria > Pseudomonadati > Pseudomonadota > Alphaproteobacteria > Hyphomicrobiales > Rhizobiaceae > Rhizobium > Rhizobium sp. NLR8a. Next base: position 395,661 of record NZ_JABDWI010000003.1, on the reverse strand, counting down.
GAGCCGCGCCGCTTCCTTTCCATTGCCGCCTCCCGCTTTTACGGCAGGCAGCCCGAGACCATGGTCGCCGTCACCGGCACGGCCGGCAAGACTTCCGTCGCCTCTTTCACCCGCCAGATCTGGGCACATGCCGGCCAGGCAGCCGCGATGATCGGCACAACAGGTGTCGTTTCGCCGACGCGCAATGAATATGGCGCACTGACGACGCCGGATCCGGTGTCGCTGCACAAACTGCTGGCGGAGCTCGCCGACGAGGGTGTTACGCATGCCTCGATGGAGGCTTCCAGCCACGGCCTCGACCAATGCCGTCTCGACGGCGTCAGGCTCGCCGCCGCAGCCTTCACCAATCTCGGCCGCGATCACATGGATTATCATCCGACGATCGAGGCCTACATGGCCGCCAAGATGCGGCTTTTCGATACGCTGCTGCCCAAGGGTGCCCCGGCCGTCGTCTTCGCGGACGATCCGTGGTCTGCTCAGGCCATCAAGGCGGCTGTCGATGCGGGTCACGACGTCCGCACCGTCGGGCGCAAGGGGCAATATCTGTCATTGAAACGCGTCGAGCATTTTCGCCACAAGCAGACGGCAGAGATCCATATCGGCGACGAGATCTTCGAGGTGGATATTCCGCTGGCCGGCGATTTCCAGGTCGCCAACGCGCTGGTTGCGGCAGGACTTGCCATGTCAACGGGAGTCGAGCCGAAGGTCGCGATGGCGGCGCTCGAGAAACTGGTGGGCGCGTCCGGCCGCCTCGAACTGGTCGGCCATACCAAAGATGGCGCACTCGCTTATGTCGATTATGCCCACAAGCCGGATGCGTTGGAAAATGTGCTGAATTCGGTGAGGCCATTCACCACCGGCCGTGTCGTCGTCGTCTTCGGCTGCGGCGGCGATCGCGACCGCGGCAAGCGGCCGATCATGGGTGAAATCGCCTGCCGCCTTGCCGATGTCGTCATCGTCACCGACGACAATCCGCGTTCGGAGGAGCCGGCTTCGATCCGGGCCGAGATCATGGCGGCAGCAGGTTGCGCCTCCGAGATCGGCGATCGCGCTGCGGCTATCCGCGAGGCGGTCGGCATGCTGAAAACCGGCGATACGCTGATCGTTGCCGGCAAGGGGCACGAGGAGGGGCAGACGATTGGGAGCGTCACACTGCCGTTCTCCGACCACGCGGAGGTGCGCAAGGCCTTGGAGGAACTGCAATCTTGAGCTGGCTCTGGACGACCGAAGACATGATCGCAGCGATGGCGGGGCGCCCCTTCGGCACGCTGCCCGAAGGCATCACCGGCATTTCCATCGACAGCCGCTCGATTAGATCAGGCGAAGCCTTCTTCGCGATCAAGGGCGACCGCGTCGACGGTCACGATTATGCTTCGATGGCAATGGCGAACGGGGCTTCGCTGCTGGTCGTCAGCGAGGCGAGGCTTCCCGCGATGGGTCGCCTGACGGTGCCGATGATTGTCGTCGACGACGTGCTCGCCGCACTCGGCCGCCTGGGAAAGGCTTCCCGCGAGCGCTCGCGGGCAAAGATCATCGCCGTCACCGGTTCTGTCGGCAAGACAACCACCAAGGAGATGCTGCGGCACGTGCTGTCGCCGTCGGGCAAGGTGCACGCCTCCGTCGCCTCCTTCAACAATCACTGGGGCGTGCCGCTGACGCTGGCGCGCATGCCTGATGATACGGATTACGGCGTCTTCGAGGTCGGCATGAACCATCCGGGTGAGATCCGGCCGCTGGTGGCGATGATCCGCCCCGATGTCGCGGTCATCACGACGATCGCGCCGGCCCATCTCGGCAATTTCAAGAGTATCAAGGAGATTGCTGCCGCTAAAGCGGAGATCTTCGAGGGGCTCGAGCCCGGCGGCCATGTCGTGCTCAACCGCGACAATGACCAGTTCAATTTCCTTGATCGAACGGCGCAGTCGCTCGGCATCGAGCATATTCATTCCTTCGGCCAACATGCCAAGGCGGAATTCCGGCTCGCGGAATTCAACGGCTCGGACGAGAATTCGACGTTGTGGCTGACGATCGGCGGCGAGACGCTGGAGGTCGCGATCGGTGCGCCGGGCCGCCATATCGCCGAAAATGCTCTCGCGGCGCTCGGCGTTGTCAGGGTCGTCGGCGCCGATATGGAAAAGGCGATCGGGGCGCTTGGGACGCTGCAGCCGGAAAAGGGCAGGGGCAAGCGCCACCGGCTGTCGATCGGCAGCGGCAGCTTCACGCTGATCGACGAGAGCTATAACGCCAATCCCGCTTCGATGCGCGCGGCGATCGCACTGCTGGCGGCCTCCGAGCCGACCGGCCGCGGACGCCGTATCGCCGTGCTCGGCGACATGCTCGAGATGGGCGAGTATGCTCAGAAGGTCCATAGCGATCTCGCCGTGCCGCTACTTGCGGCCGGCATCGAACATGTCTGGCTCGCAGGAGCAGAGATGGTGGCGCTGAAGGAATCGCTGCCGGAAAGCGTCCAGGTCGAATATAGCGAGAGGACGGACGAATTGGCGAAATATGTATTGAACTCGGTCGCACCGGGCGACGTGTTGATGGTGAAATCGTCTCTGGGCATCGGTTTCGGCAAGATCGTCGCCGCGCTCCTTGACAAGTTCCCAGCATTTGCCGACACGCAACGCGAACTTTGATCGGGTAAACAAGGGGCCCTGAATGCTGATCTGGCTTGTCGAACTGTCGGAATATTTCAAATTTCTGAATCTGTTCAGATATATCACTTTCCGCACAGGGGCCGCTCTCTTCACCTCCGCATTGATTGTTTTCCTGTTCGGGCCGACGATCATCAATTCGCTGCGCATCCGGCAGGGCAAGGGGCAACCGATCCGCGCGGACGGGCCGCAGACGCATTTCAAGAAGGCCGGCACGCCGACCATGGGCGGGCTGATGATCCTGGCCGGCATCGTCGGGGCGTCGCTGCTCTGGGCCGATCTTTCCAACGTCTATGTCGTCGCCACCTTGCTGGTGACGCTGGGCTTCGGCGCAATCGGCTTCTATGACGATTATCTCAAGGTGACCAAGCAGAGTCACAAAGGCTTTTCCGGCAAGGCGCGTCTCGGCATCGAATTCGTCATCGCCGGCATCGCGGTCTATTTCATGATGCGCACGGCCCTTGCCTCGGGGACCGCCGGTTCGACCTTCGGTTCCTCCATCGCTTTTCCCTTCTTCAAGGACTTCCTGATCAATCTCGGCATCATGTTCGTCGTCTTCGGCGGCTTCGTCATCGTCGGCGCCGGCAATGCCGTCAATCTGACCGATGGCCTCGACGGGCTTGCCATCGTGCCAGTCATGATCGCCGCCGCCTCCTTCGGCGTCATCGCCTATCTCGCCGGCAATGTGGTGTTTGCGAACTACCTGCAGATCAATTTCGTGCCCGGCACCGGTGAGCTCGCCGTCGTGCTCGGCGCCGTCATTGGCGCCGGCCTCGGCTTCCTCTGGTTCAACGCGCCGCCGGCCGCCATCTTCATGGGCGACACCGGCTCGCTTGCGCTCGGCGGCACGATCGGCACCGTTGCCGTCGCCACCAAGCATGAGATCGTCATGGCGATCATCGGCGGCCTCTTCGTCATTGAGACGCTGTCGGTCATCATCCAGGTCGGCTTCTTCAAGATGACCGGCCGGCGCGTCTTCCTGATGGCGCCGATCCATCATCATTTCGAGAAGAAGGGCTGGACCGAGAGCCAGGTGGTGATCCGCTTCTGGATCATCGCCGTTGGCCTGGCCCTGCTCGGCCTTTCGACGCTGAAGCTCCGGTGAGGCGGCGATGATCCCGGCCACGACGCTCAAGGACAAGAAGGTCGCGCTCTTCGGGCTCGGCGGCTCCGGTTTTGCGACTGCTCACGCGCTCGTCGCGGGCGGCGCCGAGGTGACCGCGTGGGACGACAATCCCGACAGCGTCGCCAAGGCTTCGGCGGAAGGCATCCGGACGGAGGATATGCACGTCATCGACTGGAGCCAGCAGGCGCTGTTCGTGCTGTCCCCCGGCGTGCCGCTCACCCATCCCAAGCCGCACTGGACCGTCGACCTCGCGCGGGCGGCCGGCGTCGACATCGTCGGCGACGTCGAGCTCTTCGTGCGCGAACGCCGCGCCCATGCGCCGGATTGCCCCTTCATCGCCATCACCGGCACCAACGGCAAGTCGACGACGACGGCGCTGATCGCCCACATCCTGGAATCCGCAGGCTACGACACTCAGCTCGGCGGCAATATCGGCACGGCGGTGCTGACGCTCGATCCGCCGAAGGCGGGGCGTTATTTTGTCATCGAATGCTCTTCCTATCAGATCGATCTGGCGCCGACGCTGAACCCCTCCGCGGGCATCCTGCTCAACCTGACGCCCGATCATCTCGACCGCCATGGCACAATGCAGCACTACGCCGACATCAAGGAGCGTCTGGTCGCCGGCAGCGATGTCGCAGTCGTCGGCATCGATGACAGCCATTCGGCGCTGATCGCCGACCGGATCGAGCGGGCAGGTGTCAAGGTGGTCCGGATTTCGCGCCGCAACGTGGTGGCTGAGGGCATCTATGCCGAGGGCACTACGCTCGTTAAGGCCGGCGGCGGCGCCATGCTGCCCTTTGCGGAGATCGACGGCATTCAGACGCTGCGCGGCAGCCACAATGCGCAGAATGCCGCCGCGGCCGTTGCCGCCTGCCTTGCCGTCGGGGTTTCCGCCGACGACATTCGTTCAGGCCTTACCTCCTTTCCCGGCCTCAAGCACCGTATGCAGCCTGTGGGCAAACGAGGCCGCGTCGTTTTCGTCAACGATTCCAAGGCGACCAATGCCGATGCCGCGGCGCCGGCGCTTTCGAGCTATGATCGCATCTACTGGATCGCCGGCGGCCTGCCGAAGGCTGGCGGCATCACGACGCTCGTGCCCTATTTCCCGCGCATCGCCAAGGCCTATCTGATCGGCGAGGCGGCAGCGGAGTTCGCCGCCACACTCGGCGAGGCCGTGCCCTACGAGATCTCCGGCACGCTGGAGCGCGCAGTCGCACATGCGGCGGCCGATGCGGAGCGCGACGAAGCTGCTGCTTCCGCCGTGATGTTATCCCCGGCTTGCGCAAGCTTCGACCAGTATAAGAACTTCGAAGTCAGGGGCGATGCCTTCGTCAGCCATGTGGCCGCCCTTGACGGAATGACGATGCTGATCGGTCCGGCAACAGGAGAGAGATGACATGGTAAGCCGCGCGGAACGTGGGCCTCTGGCCGATTGGTTCTGGACCATCGACCGCTTCTTCCTGGCGATGTTCATATTCCTGATGGGCATCGGGTTCATGCTGTCGTTTGCGGCATCTCCAGCTGTTGCCGAGCGCATCGGGCTCGAACCCTTCCATTTCGTCAAGCGTCATGCGGCCTTCATGATCCCGTCGATCGCCGTCATGCTCGGGCTGTCGTTCCTGACGCCGCGCCAGGTGCGGCGAACCGCGATCCTGCTCCTGATCATTTCGCTCGCCATGATGGTGCTGGTTCTCTTCGTCGGCCAGGAGGTCAAGGGCGGCAGGCGCTGGATCTGGATCGCCGGCCTTTCAATCCAGCCGTCGGAATTCATGAAGCCCGCTTTCGTCGTCGTCTGCGCCTGGCTGTTTGCCGAGCATGCGCGTCAGCCTGAAATCCCCGGCAATCTCTTTGCCATCATTCTGTTCGGCATCGTTGCGGCGCTGCTGGTCGCGCAGCCCGACCTCGGTCAAACCATCCTGACGACCGCCGTCTGGGGTGGCATGTTCTTCATGGCCGGCATGCCGTGGATCTGGATCATGCTGCTCGGCATCGGCGGCGCCGGCGGTCTGCTCAGCGCCTACTACGTCTTTCCGCACGTTGCGCTGCGCATAGACAAGTTCATGACCGGCGAAGGTGACACGTTCCAGATCGACACGGCGCGTGAGGCGATCATCCGCGGCAGCTGGTTCGGTCAGGGGCCGGGCGAAGGCATCGTCAAGCGTATTATCCCGGATGCGCATACCGACTTCATCTTCTCGGTCGCGGCCGAGGAATTCGGCATCGTCTTCTGCATGGCGCTCGTTGCGCTGTTTTCCGCGCTGGTGCTGCGCGGCCTCTCGCATGCCTATCGCGAGCGCAATGATTTCAACCGCTTTGCCGTCGCTGGCCTCGTGCTGCAGATGGGCATTCAGTCGATTATCAACATCGGCGTCAATCTTGAACTGCTGCCGGCGAAGGGGATGACGCTGCCGCTGATTTCCTACGGCGGCTCGTCCATGGTGGCGATCTGCGTCACCGCCGGCTTCATTCTGGCGCTGACGCGCCACCGCCCGGAAAAACGTGCGAAGGACCGGAGCCTCTTCCGCGTCCCGCACGGCATGCCCGCGGAGTAAGAGGTCATGAGCAAAGGCATCGTGCTGCTTGCCGCCGGGGGGACCGGCGGCCATGTGTTCCCGGCGGAGGCGCTGGCCTTCAAGCTGAGGGAGCGTGGTTATTCGGTGCATCTCGTCACTGACAGCCGGGCCGAACGCTACGCCGGCAAGTTCCCGGCCGAGGAGATCCATGTCGTGCCGTCGGCGACGATCGGCTCGAAGAACCCCGTTGCCGTCGCCCGCTCGCTGTGGACGCTGTGGAGCGGCATGCGAGCGGCCAAAAGGCTGATCCAGCGGCTGAAGCCGGTGATTGTTGTCGGCTTCGGCGGTTACCCCACCGTGCCGCCGCTGCTGGCCGCGACGCGGCTCGGCGTCGCCTCGATGCTGCATGAGCAGAATGCGGTCATGGGCCGCGCCAACAAGGCGCTGGCGCCGCGCGTCAGGGCGATTGCCGGCGGCTTTCTGCCGGAAAGTGGCGATGCTTTTTCCGATAAGACGGTTGCAACAGGCAATCCCGTGCGCCCGGCAATTCTTGCCGCAGCCGAGCAGCCTTACACGCCGTCGCATCCCGGTGAGCCCTTCAATCTCGTCGTTTTCGGCGGCAGCCAGGGCGCGCAGTATTTTTCCAAGGCCATGCCGACGGCGATCAGCCTTCTCGATGACGGTCTGCGCACACGGCTCAGGGTGACGCAGCAGGTGCGCCCTGAGGATATGGAAATGGTCAGCGGCTGTGTCGCCAAGCTGGAGATGGGAGCCGACATCGCGCCATTTTTCAACGATATGGCGGAACGTCTTGCACAGGCACATCTGGTGATCTGCCGCTCCGGCGCTTCGACCGTTTCGGAGATCTCCGTCATCGGACGCCCGGCCATTCTCGTGCCCTATCCGCATGCGCTCGACCATGATCAGGCGGCGAACGCCGCAGCACTGGCTGCGACCGGGGGGGCGAAGGTGATCTCTCAGTCTGAGCTTTCACCTGAGCGTATCGCCTCTATACTGAGCCATGTGATGAACGATCCGGACAAGCTTTCGCAGATGGCGGCGGCGGCCAAGCTCGCCGGGAAACCGAATGCGGCGAACTTGCTTGCCGACATGGTTGAGGCTATTGCCGCCGGCAAGACAGTCTCAGAATTCAAGAGGACACGCGCATGAAACTGCCGAAGGCGATCGGTCTCGTCCATTTTATCGGCATTGGCGGCATCGGCATGAGCGGCATTGCCGAAGTGCTGCACAATCTCGGGCACAAGGTGCAGGGATCGGATCAATCCGACAGCGCCAATGTGCAGCGACTGCGCGACAAAGGCATTGAGGTATTCGTCGGCCATCGCGCCGAAAATCTCGGTGATGCCGAAGTTGTGGTCGTTTCGACGGCGATCAAGAAGACCAATCCGGAACTTATCGCCGCGCGTGAAAAGCTGCTGCCGGTGGTACGCCGCGCCGAAATGCTCGCCGAGCTGATGCGCTTCCGCAATGCGATCGCCATTGGCGGCACCCACGGCAAGACGACGACCACCTCGCTGGTCGCCACCCTGCTCGAAGCCGGCGGGCTCGATCCGACCGTCATCAACGGCGGCATCATCAACGCCTACGGCACCAACGCCCGCATGGGCGAGGGCGAGTGGATGGTGGTCGAGGCCGACGAATCCGACGGCACCTTCCTGAAACTTCCAGCCGATGTCGCCGTCATCACCAATATTGACCCGGAGCACCTCGACCATTATGGCAGTTTCGACGCCGTGCGCGCCGCCTTCCGGCAATTCGTCGAAAACGTGCCGTTCTACGGCTTCGGCGTGATGTGCCTCGACCATCCCGAGGTGCAGGCGTTGGTCGGCCGCATCGAAGACCGCAAGATCATCACCTATGGCGAGAACCCGCAAGCCGACGTGCGTTTCAAGAATGTGCGCATCGACGGCACGCGCTCGATCTTCGACGTCGAGATCCGCCGTCGCCGCACCGGCCAGAGGACCGAGCTCAAGGGGCTGGTCATGCCGATGCCCGGCCGCCACAATATATCGAACGCCACGGCGGCGATCGCGGTCGCCAACCGACTTGGCATCTCGAGTGAAGATATCGCCAAGGGGCTTTCTTCCTTCGGCGGCGTCAAGCGTCGCTTCACGCTGACCGGCGAATGGAACGGGGTGCAGATCTTCGACGACTACGGCCACCATCCGGTGGAGATCAAAGCGGTGCTGAAGGCGGCCCGTGAATCCTGCAAGGGGCGCATCATCGCCGTCCATCAACCGCATCGTTACACGCGTCTCGCGAGCCTGTTCGAGGAATTCGCCGCCTGCTTCAACGACGCCGACAGCATTTTCCTGGCGCCCGTTTATGCGGCAGGCGAGGATGCGATCGAAGGGATCGACTCCATGTCGCTCGTCTCGCGGATTAAATCCGGCGGCCATCGCGACGCCCGCTTCCTCGCTTCGGCGGAGCTTCTGCCGCAAATGGTTGCGGAGGTTGCAAAGCCTGGTGATTTCGTGGTTCTGTTGGGGGCTGGGAGCATCACATCATGGGCGGCAGCACTGCCCAAGCAACTGGAAGGTCTATCGGGAAAGTCCGCATGAAACAGGTGAATGGGGAAAAGCTTCTGGCGTCTCTCGGAGACGGTGTAAAGGATATCCGCGGCCGTATCACGCCGGATGCCCCCATGGATCGCGTCACCTGGTTCAGGGCCGGCGGCCTCGCCGAACTGATGTTCCAGCCGCATGACGTCGACGACCTCATTGCCTTCCTGAAGATATTGCCGGAAGAGGTACCTCTGACGGTGGTCGGCGTCGGCTCCAACATCCTGGTGCGCGACGGCGGCATTCCAGGCGTTGTGCTGCGCCTCTCGGCCAAAGGCTTCGGCTTCGTCGAGCTTGCCGGCGAAAACCGCATCCTCGCCGGCGCCATCTGCCCCGACAAACACGTCGCGGCAATGGCGATGGACAACGGCATCGGCGGCTTCCATTTCTTCTACGGCATTCCGGGCGGTATCGGCGGCGCGGCGCGGATGAATGCCGGCGCCAACGGTGTCGAGACGCGTGAGCGGCTGATCGAGGTTAACGCCGTCGACCGCAAGGGCAACAAGCATGTGCTTTCCAATGCGGAGATGGGTTATTCCTACCGGCATTCAAAGGCACCCGCCGATCTGATCTTCACCTCGGTCCTGTTCGAGGGCTATCCGGAAGATCGCGCCCAGATCCGCGCCGAAATGGACGCTGTGCGCAATCACCGCGAGACGGTGCAGCCGGTGCGTGAAAAAACCGGCGGTTCGACCTTCAAGAACCCGCCCGGCCATTCCGCTTGGAAGCTGATCGACGAAGCCGGCTGCCGCGGCTTGGTGATCGGCGGTGCGCAGATGTCATCGCTTCACTGCAACTTCATGATCAACATGGGCCAGGCGACCGGCTATGATCTCGAATATCTCGGCGAGCAGGTGCGCCGTGAGGTCTTCGAGAAAGACGGCATCAAGCTCGAATGGGAAATCAAGCGCCTCGGCGTCTTCATGCCCGGCCGGGAAGTGCGCCCGTTCCAGGGCGTGACGAGCGAATAGGGCCTACTTCACTGCCAGTTTCAGCCCTTCGCGCGGGGTGACGACGGGCGACCAGCCCAGAACCTCACGCGCCCGGGATATGTCGACCTGTAGCGAACCGCAAAGGCGCTGGTAGACGGCTTCCTTCCCGGCTGCCTTCGCCGCCATGTGCAGCAGCGCAGGCGGGACGGGGACCAGCATCGGCTTGACGCCGAGTCCTGCGGCAACTCCCCTGATGAGCTCAGGCGTCGAGAGGTCCTCGCCATCTCCGGCAAGGAAAGTCTCGCCCGCGGCGGCGGGATGGTCAATGCAGGCGATGATCAGATCGACGAGATTTTGCACCGCGACCAATGTGCGGCGGTTCTTTAGTGAAGCGAAGGGGAGTGGCAGCTTCTTGCGGACAAGATTGACGAGAAGCGCGAAGTTGCCGCGTGCGCCGGGGCCATAGACCAGCGGCGGGCGGATGATGACGACTTCCATGCCGGTGCGTGCCGCGATTTCGCGCAGGCCGATTTCGCATTCCAGCTTCGAAATGCCGTAGGGATCAATCGGCTTCGGTGTGTCGTCGTGCCGGAACGGCCGGTCGTTCTCTTCTCCGTTGACCTTGATGGTGCTGACGAAGACGAATCTCTTCACGCCGGCGCGGGAGGCCTGTTCGGCGAGATTGAGCGCGGCGGCGGTGTTGACCCGGCGGAATTCCGCCAGCGGATCGGCTGCGCGGTCGTCCATGATGTGAACGCGGGCGGCGAGATGGATGATGACGTCGACGCCTTCAAGCGCGGCCTTCCAGTCGGTTCCGTCGGTAATTTCAATCGGAAAATGCGCTACCGCAGACGGAAAGGCAGAGGTCTTGGATCTCGTGGTGGCCACGAGCTTGCAAGTCTTGTCTGTGTGCAGCCGTTTGACAAGCGGACTACCGACGAAGCCGGCAGCGCCGGTGACGAGGCATCGCATGATTTTCTCCCTGCTCACCCATGCGCCTTCGCTAACCGGAAGCGCTATCGGCATCAATAGAAAAGCGGTGACGCCCGCGCGCCGAGGCGCTCTGCATTAATCAATTCGAGACGCCGGCCGCCGCCTCACTGTTGCCGGTATCCGGCTGAGAGATTGCATCCGATTCCCTTGGCTATCTCCATCGCGGGTGAGCGCAATTGGGTATGTCGTTGAACGGATGCGCTTTTTCACCTCCGCGCAGGTTCATTCCCGGACGGCGAGGGGTCGGTCGCACAATGAGCAAATGTTAAAAGGCCGCGAAACTCCGGGCTAACAGTTAACCAAAGTAAACACTTCATTAACCATAATGATGCTCTAATGCATGTGAGGCCCGGCAAAGGCGCGAACGACGTAGACAGCTTCGCGCAAGCGTCGATTTCAAAAGTGGAAGTTATTTTTGGGGGCGTTGATGAGTCGCAAGCATGTTGCTGTCCTGATGGGCGGATTTTCCTCGGAAAGGCCCGTCAGCCTTTCCTCGGGAAAGGCTTGCGCAGAGGCACTCGAAGCAGAAGGCTTCAAGGTGACCACGATCGATGTCGCCCGCGATGTTTCTGAAAAGCTTGCGGCATTGAGGCCCGATGTCGTCTTCAATGCGCTTCATGGGCCGTTCGGTGAGGACGGGACCATCCAGGGCATCCTAGAATATCTGGAGATCCCCTATACGCATTCAGGTGTGCTTGCCTCGGCGCTCGCAATGGATAAGGACAAGGCGAAGCGTGTCGCTGCCGCCGCCGGCATCCCTGTCGCCGAATCGCAGGTCATCAACCGTTTCGCCTTTCCTCCGACGCATCCGATAAAGCCGCCTTATGTGGTGAAGCCTGTGCGCGAGGGCTCGAGCTTCGGCGTCGTGATCGTCAGCGAAGATCAGGCGCATCCGCCGCAGGTCGTCAGTTCGCCCGAATGGCGTTATGGCGAAGAAGTGCTGGTCGAACGCTATGTCTACGGCCGCGAGCTCACCTGCGGCGTCATGGGCGAGACTGCGCTCGGTGTCACGGAGGTGGTGCCGCAGGGACACAATTTTTATGATTACGATTCCAAATATGCTGCGGGCGGTTCAAAACACGTCATCCCGGCGAAAATTTCACCGAATATTTACCAAAAAATACAAACATTGGCCCTAAGGGCGCATCAGGCAATCGGTTGTCGCGGCGTCAGTCGGTCCGACTTTCGTTACGACGATCGTTTCTCCGAAGACGGCGAGATCATCTGGCTGGAGGTCAATACCCAGCCAGGCATGACTCCTACCTCGCTCGTGCCCGAAATGGCCGGTCATGCCGGCTATTCCTTTGGTGAGTTTCTCCGGTGGATGGTGGAGGACGCGTCTTGTTTGCGTTGACGGTCAAAAGGATAGGGCGCCCCAGCCATCATGCCGTGCTTCCGATCGTGGAGGCCGAAGAGCGGTTCGTGCTGCCGCGTCCGCTGCGCCGCGTCACCCGTTTCCTGATCAGTCTCGGCAGCGGCCGCATCTACATTCCGGCCCATACCGGGACGGTGTCGGCGCTTGCCTTCCTGGTTGCGACCGGCCTCTACGGCATGTCGCTCGGCGGTCACACTGAAGCCGTCGCGCAGGCCACGACGACGGCCGCAGGTTTTGCGATCGAGGACGTAAAAGTCTCCGGAAATTCGGAAACCTCCGAAATCGAGATCCTGCAGCTGATCGGTCTCGACGGCACGACCTCGCTGGTCGCGCTCGACGTCGATGCGGCCCGCCGGAAGATCGCGCACCTTCCGTGGGTCGAGAATGTCGAGGTTCGAAAGGTCTATCCGAGGACGATCGAAGTGAAGCTCAAGGAGCGTGAGGCCTATGCGATCTGGCAGCACGGGCAGGAGCTTTCGCTCATCGAGAAGAACGGCAGCGTTATTGCGCCACTGCGTGACAACAAGTTTTCGTCGCTGCCGCTCGTCGTCGGCCGCGACGCCGAGACCGCGGCGGCTTCGCTCGGCGACGCCTTCTCGAAGTGGCCCGACGTGAAGGCCCGCGTGAAGGCCTATGTGTGGATATCGGGCCGTCGTTGGGATCTGCACATGGATAACGGCGTCATCGTCAAGCTGCCGGAAGACGGCATCGATCAGGCGCTGGCGACGCTTTCGAAGTTCGACAGGGAGCATCAGCTCCTGGAGCGGGACATCGCCGCGGTCGATCTGAGATTGCCCGACAGGACCGCGATCCAGCTGACACCGGAAGCGGCGGTCCGCCGGCAGGCGGCGGTAACGGAGCGTACCAAGGAATTGAAGAAGGCGGGGCAGAATATATGAGCTTGTTCGGTTCATCCCATTTCGGATTGCCGCGCCTGAAGCCGCTTTCGTCGAAGCGGTCGCATGTCGTTTCGGTGCTCGACATCGGCTCTACCAAGGTCGTCTGCATGATCGGCCGGCTGACGCCGCGCGAGGAAAGCCAGATCCTGCCGGGCCGCACGCACAATATCGAGATCATCGGTATCGGCCATCAGCGCTCCCGCGGCATCAAGACCGGCGTCATCGCCGATCTCGACGCGTTGGAAGGCGTCATCCGTCTTGCCGTCGATGCGGCGGAGCGGATGGCGGGGCTGACCGTCGAAAGCCTGATCGTCAACCTGACGGCCGGCCGCCTCGGCAGCGATATCTACACCGCGACGATCGACCTGGGCGGCCAGGAAGTCGAACTCAACGATTTGAAGAAGGTGCTGTCCGCCGCTTGTCAGCAGTCGCTGCGCCAGGACCGTTCGGTGCTGCATTCGCTGGCGACCGGCTTCTCGCTCGACGGCGAGCGCGGCATCCGCGACCCGCTGGCAATGTACGGCGATGCGCTCGGCGTCGACATGCATGTCGTGACCGCGGAGCGCTCGGCGCTGAAGAATCTGGAACTCAGCGTCAACCGCGCGCATCTGTCGGTCGAGGGCATTGTGGCGACCCCCTATGCATCCGGTCTTGCGGCTCTAGTCGACGATGAGGTCGAACTCGGCTGCGCGGCGATCGACATGGGCGGCGGCACGACGACGATTTCGGTCTTTGCCGAAGGGAAGCTCGTTCATACCGATGCCGTCGGCCTCGGCGGCCATCATGTCACCACCGACCTGGCGCGCGGCCTTTCGACCCGCATCGAGGATGCAGAGCGGCTGAAGGTCGTGCATGCCTCCGCACTCTTGAATTCCTCCGATGAGCGCGAGCTGATCTCGATCCCGCCAATCGGCGAGGACGATCGCGACCAGCCGTCTCAGGTGCCGCGGGCGCTGGTTTCGCGCATCGTATCGGCCCGAATCGAAGAGACGATGGAACTGATCCGCGACCGGATCCAGCGTTCCGGCTTCAGCCCGATCGTCGGAAAACGCGTCGTGTTGACGGGAGGCGCGAGCCAGCTGACCGGCCTTGCCGAGGTGGCGCGGCGCATTCTGGCCCGCAACGTCCGCATCGGCCGTCCGATGGGCGTCTCGGGACTGCCGACGGCGGCCAAGGGCCCGGCCTTTTCGACGGCCGTCGGCCTGATGATTTATCCGCAGGTCGCGGACATGGAGACACATGCGTCACAGAGCGGTCTGCTCATGTCGCTTGGGGGAAATAACAGCCGCATAGCCCGCATGGGCCAGTGGCTGAAGGAAAGTTTCTGAAATTTGCGTAATTGGCCGGCGTGGCGATGCGGCCAGAGAGAGAAGGAACAGGTACCATGACCATCAAGCTGCAAAAGCCTGACATCACCGAGCTGAAGCCGCGCATCACCGTGTTCGGCGTCGGCGGCGGCGGCGGCAACGCCGTCAACAACATGATCACCGCAGGCCTCCAGGGCGTCGACTTCGTCGTTGCCAACACGGACGCGCAGGCGCTGACGATGACGAAGGCCGAGCGCATCATCCAGCTCGGCGCCAACGTCACCGAAGGCCTCGGTGCCGGCTCGCAGCCGGAAGTCGGCCGTGCGGCCGCCGAAGAGTGCATCGACGAGATCATTGATCACCTGAACGGCACGCATATGTGCTTCGTCACCGCGGGCATGGGCGGCGGCACCGGCACCGGCGCTGCGCCCGTCGTCGCGCAGGCAGCCCGCAACAAGGGCATCCTGACGGTCGGCGTCGTCACCAAGCCGTTCCATTTCGAAGGCGGCCGCCGCATGCGTCTGGCCGAGATGGGCATCCAGGAACTGCAGAAGTCTGTCGACACGCTGATCGTCATTCCGAACCAGAACCTCTTCCGCATCGCCAACGACAAGACGACCTTCGCCGATGCTTTTGCCATGGCCGACCAGGTTCTCTATTCAGGCGTCGCCTGCATCACCGACCTGATGGTCAAGGAAGGCCTCATCAACCTCGACTTCGCCGACGTCCGCTCGGTGATGCGCGAGATGGGCCGCGCGATGATGGGCACCGGCGAAGCCTCCGGCTCCGGCCGCGCACTGCAGGCAGCCGAAGCGGCAATCGCCAACCCGCTGCTCGACGAAACCTCGATGAAGGGTGCGCAGGGCCTGCTGATCTCCATCACGGGCGGTCGCGACCTCACCCTCTTCGAAGTCGACGAAGCTGCGACCCGCATCCGCGAAGAAGTCGATCCGGACGCCAACATCATCCTCGGCGCCACCTTCGACGAATCGCTCGAAGGCATCATTCGCGTCTCGGTCGTCGCGACCGGTATCGACCGGGCGATCAGCGAAGCCGCCGAGCGCAACTTCCAGCCGGCCGCCAGGCCCGCTATCCGTCCCTCCGCGGCTGTTGCTCCGGCAGCGGCCGCAGTTCAGCCTGCCCCGGTGATGCAGGCACCGAAGGCCATCGATCCGATCGCGCAGACCATCCGCCAAGCCGAGATGGAACGTGAGCTCGAAATTTCGGCCCCGCGTGCCGCAGCACCCGTCCAGCAGCCTGCTGCGCAGCAGGAAGTCTTCCGCCCGCAGAGCAAGATCTTCGCGCCTGCACAGGAAGCTCCGGCGATCCGTCCGCAGGTGCAGCAGCAGGCTCCGGCGCCGGTAATGAGCCAGCCGGTGATAAGCCAGCCCGTCCAGCAGCAGCCCATCCAGCAGCAGCCGGTCCGACAGGAGCCGGTTATCCGGCAGGCGGCTGAACCGGTGCGCATGCCGAAGGTCGAGGATTTCCCGCCGGTCGTCCAGGCTGAACTCGACCATCGCACGCAGCCGGCTTCCGCGCATAGCCAGGAAGAGCGCGGCCCGATGGGCCTGCTCAAGCGAATCACCAATTCGCTTGGCCGCCGCGACGATGACGCCGTTGCCGCCGACATGACCGCCGCACCGCCGGCCGCGTCACAGCAGCGCCGTCCGTTGTCGCCGGAAGCAAGCCTCTATGCGCCGCGTCGCGGCAATCTCGACGATCAGGGTCGCGCGGTTCCGCAGGCTCGCATGATGCAGGAAGACGATCAGCTGGAAATTCCGGCATTCCTGCGCCGCCAGTCGAACTGAAATATCGGGGCATCGGCACCGTTCATGCCCGGGATCCAGGTCCCGGGCATTGCTGTTTTTCGGCCGGGAATTCTTGAGCGATATCAACCGTGTGACTTCGTAACAAAACGAAAGAAACAGTGATTTGGATTGGAGCGCCGGCGCACGTAAATATGGCGCAAGAAAACTGCGCTGGGAGTCGTCTGGACGAGACTCTTTCTGCAGAAGGAATGATAACCGCGCCGTGGGACAAGCCGCTGGAGCGGAAAAATAAAGGCAGATTTTATGGCAATTGGCTTGCTGGGTTTTCAAACGACGGTTTCGCGTCCCGTGACGCTCTCGGGCATTGGCGTTCATTCGGGTGCGAATGTCTCGATCACGCTGAACCCTGCCGAAGCGGACACCGGCGTCGTTTTCCAGCGCCTGCACGATAATGGCGACATCACCGAACTGAAGGCCGTCTCCTCGCAGGTCGGCAATACAGACCTCTGCACGGTGCTCGGTTTCTCACCCACGCGTTCAATCGCGACGATTGAACATGTCATGGCCGCCGTCTATGCGCTCGGCCTCGACAATGTCATCATCGAGGTGCAGGGCGCAGAAATGCCGATCATGGACGGCAGTTCGCTGCCCTTCGTCGAAGCGATCGAGCAGGCCGGTCTCGTCTCGCTCGGCGTCAAGCGTCGTTATATCCGCATCACCAAGCCGGTGCGGATCGAGCATGGCGGCTCCTGGAGCGAATTCCGTCCCTACGACGGCACGCGCTTCGAAGTCGAGATCGATTTCGAATGCCCGCTGATCGGCCGGCAGAAGTGGGTCGGCGACATAAGCGCCGCCGTCTTCAAGTCCGAACTTTCTCGCGCCCGCACCTTCGGCTTCATGCGTGATGTCGAGCGTCTCTGGGCATCGGGCCATGCGCTCGGTTCTTCGCTTGAAAATTCCGTCGTCATCTCGGACGACAATACGGTCATCAATGTCGAAGGCCTGCGATACGCCAAGGACGAGTTTGTCCGCCACAAGACGCTTGATGCCGTTGGCGACCTGTCTCTCGCCGGCGTCCAGTTCATCGGTTGCTACCGATCCTATCGTGGCGGCCACAAGATGAATGCCAATGCTTTGAAGGCGCTGCTCGCCGATCCCTCTGCCTACGAGCTGGTCGAGACTTCGACGCCGCGCCAGCGCGTCGCCGCTCGTGAGCTGATCGCCGTCAGCGCTTCGGAATTCACTCCCTGGTCGGCATGACCTCCAGCATATTCTCAAGACCAGGCCGCCTCTTTCCCGGAGGCGGTTTTTTTATATCCGGTCGCACTGGCGGCAACAGGCATTTCTTGCAGATGCGCTGCTGCAACAGATCGGCAAGAAGATGAAAAGCCGGCCAATCCGGCGGCGGCTGCCACAAAAATGCGTTAATGCCTTATCATTGCGTTGCTCTTGATGCACATTTGTGGCTAGAAACGCCAGCGAGGCATGGCTGTCGTGGAGCGAGCGGCGGCAGTGGGGTTCTTTTGAATGGCTTATGCAGGATCTGAAGGTATGATGAAGACAGCGCGCGCTTTGTTCGCATCGCTTCTGGTGCTTAGCGCAGGCGCCTCGATCTCCGGCTGCCAGTCGGATCCCGATATCGACATCACCAAGCTTGGCCTCGAAACCGATCCGCCTGACGTGCTCTACACCCAGGGCCTTGCCAATATGAAGGCGGGCAACATGGCGGAAGCGTCGCGCAAGTTCGATGCGATCGATCGCGAGAACCCATTCTCCGAATGGGCGCGCAAGGCGCTTGTGATGAGCACCTTCGTCAAATACCGCCAGGGCAAGCTCGATGATGCGCTTGCGTCGGGCAACCGTTACATGTCGCAATATCCGAAGTCTCAGGACGCTGCCTATGTGCAGTATCTCATCGGTCTCACCTATTCCAAACAGATCGTCGACGTCACCCAGGACCAGCGCGCCTCGGCCAAGACGATCGAGGCGATGCAGGCGGTCGTCGACAATTATCCGAACTCCGAATATGTCGACGATGCCCAGGCGAAGATCCGCTACGCCCGTGATCAGCTCGCCGGCAAGGAAATGCAGATCGGCCGTTACTATATGGAGCGGAAGGAATATCTCGCCGCAATTTCGCGCTTCCGCATCGTCGTCGAGAAGTATCCGAACACGAACCAGATCGAAGAGGCCCTGGCCCGTCTCGTCGAGGCTTATTACGCCATGGGTATCGTCGACGAGGCGCAGACCGCGGCAGCCGTTCTTGGTCACAACTATCCGGACAGCCAGTGGTACGCCGATTCCTACAAGCTGCTGCAGACGGGTGGCGCCGAGCCGCGTGAGAACAAGGGCTCGTGGATCGCTGCGGCAGGCAAGAAACTCCTGCTCGGTTCCTAAGTCCCATGCTGATCCAGCTTTCGATCCGCGATATCGTCCTGATCGAGCGGCTGGATCTTGCCTTCGAGACCGGCCTTTCCGTGCTGACGGGCGAGACGGGAGCGGGCAAATCCATCCTGCTCGACAGTCTGTCGCTGGCGCTCGGCGGGCGCGGTGATGGCGGTCTGGTGCGCCATGGCGAAGACAGGGGCCAGGTGACGGCGGTGTTCGATGTCGGCATGGACCACGGGGCGCGGGTGCTCCTGCGTGAAAACGGCATAGACGACGATGGCGACCTGATCTTCCGCCGTCAACAATCAGCCGATGGGCGCACCAAGGCCTATGTCAACGACCAGCCGGTCAGTGTGCAACTGATGCGCCAGGCCGGCCAGATGCTGGTCGAGATCCACGGCCAGCACGATGATCGCGCTCTTGTCGACACCAATGCCCACCGCAACCTGCTCGATGCCTTCGGCGGCCTTACTGATGAAGTCGCTGAGGTGTCCCGGCTGTATCGTCTGTGGCGCGACAGCGAACGGACGCTGAAGAAACACCGCGAGAAGGTGGAAAGCGCGGCGCGCGAGGCTGACTATCTGCGTTCCTCTGTCGAGGAGCTCGAGAAGCTTTCGCCGCAAGACGGTGAGGAAGAAGAACTCGCCGAAAGCCGGCAGAGGATGATGAAGGCAGAGCGAATCGCCGGCGACATCGCCGAAGCCTCCGAATTCCTCAACGGCAATGCCTCGCCGGTGCCGCATATCGCCTCGCTGGTGCGCCGACTGGAACGCAAGAGCCATGAAGCGCCCGGGCTGCTCGAGGAGACGGTGACGCTGCTCGATGCCGCGCTCGACCAGCTTTCCAATGCGCAGATGGAAGTCGAGGCAGCGCTGCGCAAAACCGAATACGATCCCAGGGAGCTGGAGCGGGTGGAGGAGCGGCTTTTCGCGCTCAGAGCCGCGTCGCGCAAATATTCCGTGCCGGTCACCGAGCTGCCGGCGCTGGCGGTGCGCATGATCGCCGATCTTGCCGACCTCGATGCGGGCGAGGAGCGGCTTGCGCGTCTGGAAGCGGAGGTCGGTCTGGCGCGAGAGAATTACGATTCGGCGGCGCGCTCGCTTTCCGACAAGCGCCATCAGGCCGGCGCCGCGCTGGCTGCCGCCGTGATGGCCGAACTGCCAGCTCTGAAGCTCGAACGCGCTCGTTTCATGGTCGAGATCACCACGGATGCGCAGGAGGCGCTGCCCGAAGGCATCGACGTCGTCGAGTTCCATGTCCAGACCAATCCCGGCACGCGCCCCGGCTCGATCATGAAGGTCGCCTCCGGCGGCGAATTGTCGCGTTTCCTGCTGGCGCTGAAGGTGGCGCTCGCCGATCGCGGGTCCGCGCCGACGCTCGTCTTCGACGAAATTGATACCGGTGTCGGCGGTGCTGTGGCCGATGCGATCGGCCAGCGGCTGAAGCGGCTCTCTGATCGGGTGCAGGTGCTATCGGTCACGCATGCGCCGCAGGTCGCAGCCCGGGCGGCGACGCACCTGCTGATCTCCAAGGGGCCGGCGGCCGAAGGTTCCGAAAAGATCGCCACTCGCGTCGCGACGATGGCGCAGAAGGACCGCACCGAAGAAATCGCCCGCATGCTCGCCGGCGCTTCGGTGACGGAGGAGGCGAGGGCGGCCGCCAAGCGGTTGCTGGCCGGTAACGGCTGATCGCTGCCGCCGGCAACGGTGACAAGCGTTCGGCTTGACGGATATTGTCCGACCAGCGCTTTCCATTTCTACGATCAAGTTTGGCGCGAACATTCACGTCAATCTCCTTCATCCCTGTGGCCTCAGGGCTTTGCCCGAGGGATGTCACAGAGATCCAGCAAGCTCAAGTCCTTGGGCGCGGAAGACTCCTTTCATTCTGCGTGAGTCATTCACCGCGCAGACGCGCGGTGGCTGGATTCCTGTGACGAGCCCAGGAATGAGGAGGAGAGGTAGGCGAGCTCGTCCGATGCTGAGCCATCCGGCATGCTATACATGCAGCGGTGACAAATATTCCGCTTCACATTATGCCGGTCACTCCGATCAGCGGCGATCCATTGCCATGCGTCTTTTCCATTTCAGTGATGATCCCGACATTGCAGCCTTCGAGCCGCGCCCGGTTCGCATTCCCTCGGCCCGCCCAGCGGGCAAGGAATGGCTGAACGCTCCGCTCGTCTGGGCGATCGATGCTGACCATGACTTCATGTATCTCTTTCCCCGCGATTGCCCGCGCATCCTGATATGGGCAACCTCCGAGACGTCCGGAGCCGAGCGGCGGCACTGGCTCGGCGACCGGCGGGCTGCCGCCTTCATCGAGCGCCAGTGGCTGGAAAAGCTCGAAGCGGAGACGATCCATCGCTACGAGCTGCCGGTCGAGGATTTCGAGGATCTCGGCGATGCAGGCATGTGGGTCGCCCGTACACGCGTCGTTCCCATCGAGCGAACCGCGATCTCGCGCCTCGACCGGGAGTTTGCGCCGCGCGGGGTGGAGCTGCGGGTAGTCGACAGCTTGCGGCCGCTGAAGAGCCTTGGGAATACCGGCCTGCATGTCAGCGGCATCCGGCTGCGCAATGCGCGGGATTGGGAATAGGGCGGGCAGGACGGCGACAACGGTTTCGTGAGCAGAGGTCTGGTGCATACGCCTACCTCAACTTCCCTCATCCCTGTGCTCGTCACAGGGATCCGGAACGCCCAAGTCTTTGGGCGCGAGAGACTGTTTGCCGACCTGTAAGTCATTCACGGCGCGGACGCGCCGTGGCTGGACTCTTGTGACAGGCACAGGAATGAGGGTGGAGAAACCGGCGGGTCGATCTTCCCGATACGGGATATGCAGCCTCTCTTTTCATCCGTCGATTTTGCTCTAAAAACAATGCAGATTTCTGGCCAGATTCTCTGGAGTGATGTTCCATGTCCACCGAAAGTTCCGCCGTCGATACGGTGACGATCGAAGAGGCTGCTGTCGAGCTCGAACGGCTGGCGAAGGAGATCGCGCATCACGATGCGCTCTACCACGGCAAGGACCGGCCGGAGATTTCGGATGCCGATTACGACGCATTGAAGCGCCGCAACGATGCGCTGGAAGCGCGGTTTCCCGAGTTGATCCGTGAGGACAGCCCGTCGCGGCGGGTCGGTGCTGCGCCCTCGGTCACCTTCTCGCCCGTCGCCCACGCGCGGCCGATGCTGTCGCTTGACAACACCTTTTCGCAGGAGGACGTGCAGGATTTCGTCGCCAGCGTCTATCGCTTCCTCGGTCGCCTGCCGGACCAGTCGATCGCCTTTACCGCCGAACCGAAGATCGACGGGCTTTCGATGTCGATCCGCTACGAGAACGGCAGGCTGACGACGGCTGCCACGCGCGGCGACGGCACCACGGGCGAGAACGTCACCGCCAATATCCGGACGATCGCCGAAATACCCAACCAATTGCCGAAGGGCGTTCCCACGGTCGTGGAGATCCGCGGCGAAGTCTATATGGCCAAGAGCGATTTCCTGGCGCTGAACCGGCAGATGGAGGCGGAGGGCAAACAAACCTATGTCAATCCGCGCAACACGGCAGCGGGGTCGCTGCGCCAGCTCGACGCCAAGGTGACGGCGAGCCGCAAGCTGAAATTCTTTGCCTATGCCTGGGGCGAGATGTCTGACATGCCGGCCGATACGCAATTTTCCATGGTGCAGACCTTCAAGGATTGGGGATTTCCGGTCAATCCGCTGATGAAGCGGCTGAATTCGGTCGCCGACATCCTGGCGCATTACGATGAGATCGGCCTCAAGCGCCCGGATCTCGATTACGATATCGACGGCGTCGTCTACAAGGTCGACAGCCTGGAACTGCAGCAGCGCCTGGGCTTCCGTTCGCGCAGCCCACGCTGGGCGACGGCGCATAAATTCCCGGCCGAGCAGGCCTTTACCGAGGTCGAGAAGATCGAGATCCAGGTCGGCCGCACCGGGGCGCTGACGCCTGTGGCGCGGCTGAAGCCGATCACGGTCGGCGGCGTCGTCGTCACCAATGCGACGCTGCATAATGAGGATTACATCAAGGGCATCGGCAATAGCGGCGAGCGCATCCGGCCGGAGGAACACGATATCCGCGAGGGCGATACCGTCATCGTCCAGCGCGCCGGCGACGTCATTCCACAGATCCTCGATGTCGTGATGGAGAAGCGGCCGGAGGCGGCAAGGTCTTACGAATTTCCGAAGACATGCCCGGTCTGCGGTTCGCACGCGGTGCGCGAGGTCAACGAGAAGACCGGCAAGATGGATTCGGTGCGTCGCTGCACCGGCGGCTTTATCTGCCGGGCGCAGGCGACAGAGCACCTGAAGCATTTCGTGTCGCGCAATGCCTTCGATATCGAAGGGCTCGGTTCGAAGCAGATCGACTTCTTCTTTGAAAACGAGGACCCGTCGCTGCAGATCCGCACGGCCCCGGAGATTTTCACGCTGGAGAAGCGCCAGCAATCCTCGCTCACCAAGCTGGAGAATATCGACGGCTTCGGCAAGGTCAGCGTCGGCAAGCTCTATGCGGCGATCAACGAGCGGCGCAGCATCGCGCTCCACCGCTTCATCTATGCGCTCGGGATCCGCCATGTCGGCGAGACCACGGCAAAGCTCTTGGCGCGCTCCTACGGCACCTATGAGGCCTTTGCGACCGCGATGAAGGAGGCGGCACCGCTTTCCGGCGATGCCTGGAACGATCTCAACACTATCGAGGGCATCGGCGAGGTCGTGGCGCGCGCCATGGTCGAGTTCTACAAGGAGCCACGCAATATCGAGGTGATCGGCCGCCTGCTCGACGAGGTGACGCCTACGGAGGCCGAACAACCGGTCACGTCAGGCAGCCCGGTCGCCGGTAAGACGGTGGTCTTCACTGGTTCGCTCGAAAAATTCACCCGCGACGAGGCGAAGGCGAGGGCCGAAAGTCTCGGCGCCAAGGTGGCGGGCTCGGTGTCGAAGAAAACCGATATCGTCGTCGCCGGCCCTGGCGCCGGCTCGAAGCTCGACAAGGCGCGTGAGCTCGGCGTCCAGACGATGGACGAGGATGAGTGGCTGGCGCTGATTGGCGGGTAGGAGATCGGTGTGAAAGCCTTGAGGGTTCCTCGGAGTCATCCTCGGCTTTGTGTCGAGGATCTCCCCTGTATCGATCGTTGCAGATGCTCGGGACAAGCTCGAGTATGACGAAGGAGCGTTTGGCAGGCCCTCCCTGCGTTTGACGTCGGTGTCGATGGCCCTTTGTCTCAAGTCCTCAGCCGCGCCATCGTGTAGGCGTCGACATATTCTCCGGCGCGGTAGGCGAATGCGCGCAGGAGCCCTTCCTTCTCGAAACCGAATTTCTCGTAGAGGGCGATCGCGGCCTCATTATCCGTGTAGACGGTCAGTTCCAGCCGTTTGACGTCGAGCCAGTCGTCGGCGGCGTCGACCATCGCACCAAGCAAGATGCGGCCGAACCCGCGGCCGGTGAAATCGTCATGCACGCCCATGCCGATGCTGGCGACGTGTTGCCGGCGGCCGCCGAGGCGGTTGAGGCCGCAATTGCCGACGATCTTGCCCTCCAGCGTGACGACGAGGTTAAGCGCGCCTGGCGAAGGATTTTCCATGTTCTTGCGGACCTCTTCGACCCGCTGGTAGGGCGGCCGCAGCGTGCCTGCCCGATAGCCCGGCAAATTTATGAGATCGCTGATTTCCTCGGCATCGGAAAGACGGACGGCGCGCACGACGACGCCAGCTCGGTCGCGGGGTTTATTCTCTTCGGTTTCAGACATTGGATGGCCTCCTTGGATTTCAGGGGAGGAGAGCCGGCTTTTCGAAAACTCTGCTCGCCTCGGCAGGGTTCTCGGGATGATCGGACGGCTAGTGACGCACCATCGCTCCCGCGTACCCCGGAAGGGTCGTGGCGATATGATGCATGGTAAGGGTCACAGAGTTGATCATGCGCGGAAGTTTCCCCATCGGTGTGGATGTCAACAGGTCGAAATTTGCCTTCGCGCGCCGCTATGATTATTCCGGTAGGGCAGACGATTCGGATATTTGTCCTTGACGACCATCGCCATCGATTTCGAGACTGCCAATGAGCAGCGCGGCAGCGCTTGCTCGGTCGGCCTTGCCTGGATCGAAGAGGGGCGGGTGACGCGTGTCGAGGAGAGGCTGATCCGGCCGCGCAACATGCGGTTTTCCGGCATGAACATCGCGATCCACGGTATCCGGCCGGAGCATGTCGAGGATGCGCCGGAGTTTCCCGAGGTGATGGACGAGTTCTACGATGATATCAGCGGCGCGACGATGATCGCGCACAACGCGGCCTTCGATTTCAGCGTCTGGCGGGCGAGCCTCGATCTCTACCGGCAATCCTATCCGGAACTGACCTATCTCTGCAGCCTGAAGATGGCGCAGCGGATCTGGCCGCATTTCCTCTCACATCGGCTGAACCTGATCGCCGAGCATCTTGGGCTGCGTTTCATGCACCACAACGCCGCCGAAGATGCGGCGGTCTGCGCGGCAGCGGCGATCGAAATGGCGAAGGCAGTCAAGGCGAAAGCCGTGGAGGCGATCCCGGCGCTGATCGGAATGACGCCGGGGCGGTTGACGGCGAGGGGCTATGAGCCCTGCACCTGCAGGAAGGGCTGAGTGTCCCGCGCCGCAGCGGCGCTTTCTTGCAAAGCCTGTGGGCATGCTTATCTAGGATGCGGATCATCCAGGGAGCCGCCATGTCCAAGCTGCGCACGTTTTTTCTCGCCGCATTTTCCTTCGCTGCCATTTCCGCGGGCGCCACCTCGGCCGAGGTCGTCGGCAAGGTCGGGGTCGACTGGATCGGCAACGACATCATCGTCGAGGCACTTTCCGATCCCGAGGTCAAGGGTGTCACCTGCCACGTCACCTATTTCGATCGCAGCCTGATCGATCGCTTCAAGAACGGCAACTGGTTCGAAGATCCGTCCAACAATTCCATCGCATGCCGGCAGACAGGCCCCATAGAGATCGGCAACATCGACCTCTCCAGGGACGGCAGCGAGGTGTTTCGTCAGGGCATGTCGCTGATCTGGAAGACGCTCGTTGTCAACCGCATTTACGACAAGAGCAACGACACGCTGATCTATCTCGCCCATTCGCGGGAGTTGACGGACGGCTCGGCGAAGATGTCGATTTCGACCATTCCGCTCTATGGGCAGAATGTGACGTGGAAGAATGGGAAGCCATAGTAGGGTTGCGGATGTTAGGAAGGGGGTGAGTCGTCTCCCCAAACTCCCTCATCCCTGTGCTTGTCATACGGACCCAGCGCGCCCAAGTCTTTTGGCGCAGAAGACTCTCCGCCCATCAGGTCAATAGGTCAGATCAGTCACGTCTTCCAAAACGAAAAGGCCCGGACGAGCCGGGCCTTCGCAATCTCTGGTGATAAATATCAAGCCGCCTGATTCAGCTCGTCGGCGATGACCGTATCGAGGTTCAGGAAGCAGACCATGGTCTTCTCCAGCGCGACGATGCCACGGCAGAAGGCGCGCTGGGCTTCCGGGATGATTTCCGGCGGCGGCTGCAGGTCTTCGCTCTTGATCGTCATCATGTCGGAAACCTGCTCGACCAGCAGACCAACCAGCTTGCCCGCGATGTCAGTGACGATGATCGCCGAACGCTCGGAAGGCTCGGTCATCTTCATGCCGAGGCGGCAGGCCATGTCGATGACCGGGATCACCGCGCCGCGCAGGTTGATGAGGCCGAGAACGTAGGGCGGGGTGTGCGGCATCGGCGTCACCGGCGCCCACCCACGGATTTCGCGGATGGCCATGATGTCGATGCAGAACTCCTGGTCGCCCAGGTGGAACGAAACGATTTCGAGGTAGGCGCCTGACTGCTTGATGGCGTTGTTGTTCATGATCAGAATTCTTCCCAGTTGTCCCCGGCGGGAGCGGCGATGGCTTTGGCGGCGGAACCGCCGTTGAATGCGCCCGCGACTTTGCCTATCAGGCTGCGTGCGGGAGAAGGTCTCGAATGCGAGGCGGCCGTTGCCTCTCGCGGCGTTTGCCGGGCGCTCATGCCCTCGCCGGTCTTGAACTGCTTGACCAACTGCGTCAGGTTTTCGGCATCGATGGCGAGCGTATGGCTTGCGGCGTTCGTCTCTTCCACCATGGCCGCGTTCTTCTGCGTGACCTGATCCATCTGGCTGATCGAAGTATTGATTTCGTTCAATCCAACCGATTGTTCGCGCGCAGAGGTTACGATTGATTTAACATGCTCATCGATGCGCAGAACATCCTCGCCGATCTGGCGAAGCGCTTCACCTGCGGCCGTCACCAGTTCGCCGCCGATCTTCACTTCCTCGCCGGATTTTCCGATCAAGGCCTTGATATCCTTGGCAGCACCCGCAGCACGGCCAGCGAGTTCGCGCACTTCCTGGGCGACAACGGCAAAACCCTTGCCGGCCTCGCCGGCACGCGCTGCCTCGACACCGGCGTTGAGCGCGAGGAGGTTCGTCTGGAACGCGATCTCGTCGATGACGTTGATGATCTTGCCGATCTCGCGGGAGGCGCCCTCGATTCGCTCCATCGCGGCCATCGCATCACCAACGACGATGTCCGACTTCGCTGTATTTTCGCGGGTGTGAGAGACCATGTGGCCCACTTCCTCGGCGCGGTTGGTGGCGTTACGGACGGTGGCGGTGATCTGGTCGAGGGCGGCGGAGGTCTCTTCCAGCGAGGCGGCCTGCTGCTCGGTGCGTTTGGCGAGGTCGTCGGCGGCGGCGCGCATCTGGCGGCTGTTCGCTTCGATCGAGCTGCTGTTGATGGCGATGTCGCTCATCGCTTTGCGCAGCGTCACGGTCGTCTGGTTGAAATCCAGGCGCAAGCGCTCCAGCTCGTCGCGGAACGGCTGGTCGATCGTTACGGTCACATCGCCGCCCGACAGACGGGTGAGGCCGGCGCCGAGAGCGCTGACGGCGGCGTTCAGAGCTTCAGCATCGGCAAGCTTGGCGGCTTCGCGGGCACGGTGCTCGGCATCGCTGCGTTGCCTTTCGGTCTGAGTCTGGGCTTCAAGGTCGCGTTTTTCGATGGCGGCGAGGCGGAAGCTGTCGGCGGCGCGGGCCATTTCGCCGATCTCGTCGCCGCGGTTCTTTTCCTGAACGTCGCTGGCTAGGTCGCCGCTCATGATGCGCTGCATGCTCTGGCGCACGGCGCCGATGCCGCGCCGGATCGAGCCGCCATGGACATATTGCAGGACGCCCATTGTGAGGATGGCCAGGACACCGAGGCCGATCTGCAGGATGAGGGCCTCCCGCGATACGGCATTGGCGAGCTCGACATGTTGTTGGGCGAAAATGGTGCCGTCAGCGGCCAGCTTGTCGAGGGTCGCGGTCAGCTCGTCGCCGGCGCTATCGATCGCGTCGTCGATCTTGTCGAAGTCCGCATCGGGCGCGCCCTGCTGAACCAGCGCGACTAGATCGGTCTGGATGGCCTTACCCATTGCGGCGACGTCGGCGTCGTAACTCTTTAGCAGATTGCCGTCATTCATCTCGTCGGCGAGCAGACGCATTTCCTTCGAGCCGCTGGTAAGGGCGGCGAGGGAGTCGCCGATCAGCTTAAGGCGTGCCGGCTCCACCACCTTGTCGTCCTTGTCGACGATGATGTCCATGGCGGCCAGGACCATCGTCAAGTTCGCAACCCGCATGTCATCGATATGATTGACGCTCGTCTGTATTTCGCCGGCGCGACGCAAGCTGGCGTCGACCCGCACATTTTCGTACCAGCCGATGCCGAGCATCGTGCCGAAACCAATGAAGGCCGCGCCGCCGAGCGTCCAGAGCCGCTGGCTGACCGACAGGCTCTTGCGCACTGCTGATTTCGTCATGAAAAGACCTCCCATAAACCGCGCGGGGTTTATCTTTTTCCTACCCTCATGCGGACGTCCGGAGGTTTCGCCACTCGGCAGACTTCATGTCAGAACGGCTCGAGTACGCCGCACGCACCGCTAAATATAGACATGACGGTTTAAGCCTTTCCTAATGGTGTTGATCGTGAGATCGTCGGTTCGGGCAGAAGGGAAGTCGTTCAAGCGCAATGCTTTTTTGATGAACGCCAAGTCTGGCAGGCTGACTTTCGGGTGATCGACGGCTGCGGTCCGTGAGACAATTAATCACGGGTCAAAAAACATATTCTTGAATTGCGCGCCTTCGGCCGAGACGATAATCACGCCGACAGGGGCGGGTGGCAAATCCGCCCGATCGAGGATCACGCCATGAAGACATTCCGCATCGCCGTCTGGATCGGTGTTCTGATACTTGCCGGAGTTCTCGGCGCGGTGAGTTATTCCATGAAGTCGCGGGATGTCGTGGCGGAAGCTCCCTTCGGCGTGCCTTTCACGCTGGTTTCTCAAAGCGGCCAGCCGATCACCGAACAGGCGCTGCGCGGCAAGCCGACGGCATTGTTCTTCGGCTTTACCCATTGCCCGGAAGTCTGCCCGACGACGCTTTTCGAGCTGAACGGTTGGATGGAGAAGGTCGATCCCCATGGTGACAAACTGCAGGCCTATTTCGTGACCGTCGATCCGGAACGCGATACGCCCGAGATCATGAACGAGTACGTCTCCAACGTTTCCAAACGCATTACCGGCATTTCAGGCCCGCCCGACAAGATCGCCGAAGTCATCAAGGGGTTCCGCGTCTATGCCAAAAAGGTGCCGGTCGACGAGAAGGATCCAAACGGCGACTATACGATGGATCATACTGCCTCGGTATTCCTGCTCGATTCAGCCGGGCGGTTTGCCGGAACGATCGCCTATGGCGAAAATCCGGACACGGCGGTAAAGAAACTGGAGAATCTCGTCAGTAAGGGATGACGGCTTCAGCGTGATAGGGCGTTGGCTCGACCGGTGGCGGGCAACGGAAACGGGAAAGACCGCCTATCGTGAGTGAAATCCGCCTTTACGTGTCGACCACCGAAAGCGAGGCAGAAGCGATCCTCGACCTCCTGACCCAAGTCTTCGGCGAAGAAGACTTTGCCATCGGCACCACCGAAATCGATGAAAAGAAGGATGTCTGGGAAGCCTCGGTCTATATGATGACCGAGGACGAGTCAGATGTGCGCTCCCGCATCGAGGCGGCGCTGAAGGTTGCTTTTCCCGATGCTCAGCTGTTGCGAGAAGTCATCCCGGATGTCGATTGGGTGGCGAAATCGCTCGAAGGGCTGAAGCCGGTCAGGGCAGGGCGCTTCCTGGTGCATGGCTCGCATGACCGCGACAAGGTCCTCTCCGGCGACATCGCCATCGAGATCGATGCCGGCCAAGCCTTCGGCACCGGCCATCACGGCACAACGGCCGGTTGCTTGGAGATGATCGATGCCGTGGTGCGTTCGCGCCGGGTTCGCAACGCGCTCGATCTCGGCACCGGCAGTGGCGTTCTGGCGATCGCGGTGCGCAAGCTTAAAAATATACCGGTGCTTGCGACCGATATCGATCCGATCGCGACGCGGGTCGCGGCTGAGAACGTACAACGCAACGGCATCGCGTCGGGCATCGTCACGAAGACCGCGCCGGGCTTTCATTCGACGGCCTTCTTGGAGCATGGCCCATTCGACCTTATCATCGCCAATATTCTCGCCCGGCCGTTGATCCGAATGGCGCCAAAGCTCGCTACGTATCTTGCGCCCGGCGGTTCGGTGATTCTTTCGGGCATTCTCGCGTCACAACGGTGGAAGGTGATCGCCGCCTATAGTGGCGCTCGGCTCCGCCATGTCAGGACGATCTGGCGGAACGGTTGGGTGACAATTCATTTCGATCGGCCTTGAGTTTTCGAAGCTCAAACTCGCCCTGAAACATTTACCGTTGCCAAGGCGCGGCTGCTCGTCACAGGAATCCAGCCACCGCGCGTCTGCGCGGTGAATAGCTTTATGAGCGATTGAAGAGAGTCTCTTGTGCCCAAGGACTTGGGCACGCTGGATTCCTGTGACGAGCACAGGAATGAGGGAGGTGGAGGTTTGCGCGCGCCATGGGAGACAAACTGCTTTTGGCGCTGTCTAAAAACAATAGCTCCCTTCAGGCAAAAGAAAAAGGCGGCGCCAGTGGCACCGCCTTAGACCGGCCTATCCGGCCAACGCCCGCGAGCTCGAAGGAGGAGGAGTGCTCAAGCGGGCTCTACTGCATTCCAATGGGCCTGTCCGGGAGGGAGGAGACGAACAGGCTTTAAGCTTAGAACGCGTAGCTGGGTGCGCCCTGGTGGCGCGTGACGCGCTGACCGGCACCGAGCAGCTTGAGGCTGTCCTCGTTCTGCGGGCGGCGGGCGCCGATCACGTGACGCACGGTCTGGCGTTCGCCAGCCTGTACCGGGCTGCTATATGCGAAGCGCGAGAGAGAGGCGGTCATTTCAAAAACCTTTGTTTGCTGTTCCATCCGAACTGTTCGATGGCGCCTATATAGCTATTCTGAAATGCGGAGGCAGAGGGTTTTCCTCATGGGAGCCATGCGGCCAATGCATAAAGCGTGCCAAATAAACTCTTGGCGTCATCGTTCTGTCAAAATGACGAGCGTCGGCAGTGACTTCGACTCGTTTCGTCGCTTTTTCTCCCCATCGATTGAAATTTCGCTAACATGGCGCGCATCCCATTAACCGGATTCGTTTCAACCATTCGGATTTCCCAGCATGTTCCAGTCTTTCGAGGTCACCTCCACGCCGCAGTTCGGTAAGGATCGGGTTTCGGCGTTGCGTGCCGGATTCGATGCGCTCGGCATAGATGCCTTCCTCGTGCCGCGCGCCGACGAATTCAACGGCGAATATGTTCCGGCCTGCTCCGAGCGCCTGGCATGGCTGACGGGCTTCACCGGCTCGGCGGGCATT
This sequence comes from Rhizobium sp. NLR8a, assembly GCF_019685235.1. Lineage (NCBI taxonomy): Bacteria > Pseudomonadati > Pseudomonadota > Alphaproteobacteria > Hyphomicrobiales > Rhizobiaceae > Rhizobium > Rhizobium sp. NLR8a. Next base: position 364,307 of record NZ_JABDWI010000003.1, on the reverse strand, counting down.
GCGCTGATCCTGCGGACCCAAGCGATCGTCTTCGTCGACGGGCGCTATGTGACGCAACTGGCCGAACAGGTCGACGGCTCGGTGTTCTCGGGTGGTGATCTCGTCAACGAGCCGCCGCATGTCTGGCTTGCGGCAAACGGAAGCAAGGAGCTGAGGCTCGGCATCGATCCCTGGCTGCACGCGGGCGCGGAGGTACGGCGCCTGGAAAAAGCACTGGCGCAGATCGGCGGGACGTTGGTCTTCCTGCCGTACAATCCGCTCGACAGGCTCTGGCACGACCGGCCCGCCGAGCCGCTCGGCGCCGTCACCATCCAGAATGTTGCCCAGGCCGGCGTGCTGGCGAGCGACAAGATTGCGACGATAGCTGCCGATCTTTCGAAGAAAAACCTTGCTGCGGTGCTGATCGCCGATCCCTCGTCGGTTGCCTGGATCTTCAATATCCGCGGCGCCGACGTGCCGCACACGCCGCATCCGCTGGCGCGCGCTATCATTCATGCCGACGGACGGGCCGAACTCTTCCTCGACAAGCGCAAGACAGGCATCGAGCCCGAAGCCTATCTCGGGCAGATCTGCACGCAGCTGCCGCCTTCGGCGCTCGAAGAGAGGCTCGCTGCCGTTTCCAGGGATGGCGGCCGCGTGCTGATCGACGCTGATATCGCCTCTCATGCGCTGGCGGAGATCATCCGCCGGGCTGGCGGTGAAGTGGTGGAGGGCGCCGATCCCGCCAAGCTGCCGCGTGCTGTGAAAAACGACGTCGAAATCAACGGCTCGGCCGCTGCACATCTGCAGGATGGAGCAGCGATGGTGGAATTCCTTTATTGGCTGTCGCAGGAGAAACCAGGCAGCGTAAGCGAGATCGCCGCCGCCGAACATCTGGAGGCGGTGCGCGCCCGTGTCGGCCAAAGCATGCAGAACCCGCTGAAGGACATTTCCTTCGATACGATCTCGGGCGCCGGCGAACATGCAGCGATCATGCATTATCGCGTCACCACCGAGACCAACCGGATGATCGAGGCAGGCGAACTCTTCCTCATCGATTCCGGTGCGCAATATATCAACGGCACGACCGATATTACCCGCACGGTCGGAATCGGCACGGTTTCAGAGGAGCATCGCCGTTTCTTCACGATGGTGCTCAAGGGAATGATCCAGATCAGCACGGCACGTTTCCCGAAGGGTACACGCGGCTGCGACCTCGATCCGCTGGCGCGCATCGCACTGTGGCGGGCAGGCGCCGATTTTGCCCATGGCACAGGCCACGGAGTCGGCTCCTATCTCTCTGTGCATGAGGGACCGCAGCGCATCTCCAGGCTCTCGACGCAGGAGCTGCTGCCCGGCATGATCCTTTCGAACGAACCCGGTTATTATCGGCCGGGCAGCTTCGGCATCCGCATCGAGAACCTGATCTATGTGCGCGGCGCCGAGGAGATTGACGGCGGCGACATGCCGATGCTCGGCTTCGAGACGCTGACCTTCTGCCCGATCGACCGCAGCCTCGTCATTCCCGAGCTTCTGACCCATGATGAGCTGCATTGGTTCAACGACTATCACCGCCGCACATGCGAGGCGCTGATGCCGCTGATCCACGATCACGACGTCAGGGCTTGGCTCGAAAACGCGACGCTGCCGCTCGAATATTAGGCAAGAGGTGGCGGACACTGCTTTCGGGCTGCAAGGTCGCGCATCTTTCAGGCGCAAGGCAGGGCTAGGCGCCGATCGTGTAGCGCCATGCCATCACGACAACCCAGGCGGCAACCAGCATCCATGTATGAGCAATGCGCAGGCCCACGATAAGGGCAACGATCAGCGCCAGTTTCGATTCCCAGCCGCCGATGAAGAAGGCAGGTGCGACAAGAGTCGTCAGCACGGCGGCCGGCACGGCATTCAGCGCCGCTTCCACGCGCGGGGGAATGCTCTTCATTCGGGTGATGAGGATATAGCCGCCGATCCGGGTGGCGAAGGTGGCGACTGCAGCGGCGAGGATGACGAGCGCCATGTGGAGATCGAATTCCATGGCTCAGACCTCGTGCACTTCGGATTGAAGGGCGTCGGCTTCGAGATCCGGCACCTCGCGCGGCAGCGGCAGCAGGGCAGCCAGCACGATGCCGGCGGCCGCACCCAGGCTGACATGCCAGGGCGAGCCGACGTAACGGTAGGCGAGCACTGATGCCACCGCGCTGACGAGCGCCACCGGCAGGAAATTGTCGCGCTTGCGGAAACCAACGACAATGCCGAGAAAATAGGCTGGCAACAGGATATCGAGGCCGATCGCCTTGGGATCGCCGATGAAGCCGCCGAGCATGCCGCCGGCGATGCTGATCAGCACCCAGGGGATGTAGATGATGATGCCGAAGCCGAGATACCAGGCGAAGGTGAGCGGCTTGCCGGCTTCGCCGCGCTTGACCGCCGCAGCAAATTGCGGATCGACGAGCAGGAAGAAGGTGAAGAATTTCTGCACCGAGCTGAAATGGCCGATGTAGCGCGCTAAGGCCGCGGAATAGAGCACGTGGCGGAAATTGACGGCAAGGATCGACAGCACGATCAGCCAGGCATGGACATTGTGGCCGAAGAGTTCGATGCCGACCATCTGGCTGGCGCCTGCATAGACCGTGGCGCTCATGAAGGCGGCCTCGGAAAGCGACATGCCGTTTTCAACCGCCAGCGCTCCGAACAGCGCGCCAAAGGGCGCCGATGCCAGCGCAACGGCCGAGCCGCCCCGCAAACCTTCAACAAAGTCGGCGCGATTCATGTGAGTGTCCTGTTGGAAATTCAGGTTTCCCTTATGAGCTATGGTCTTCGGCGACAATTGAATTTCGTTGATTGACCAATCGATTTCGCTGAAGCATCAACGTGGTGATTGCATTTGTCGGAGAGGCAGACGTGCAGAAGATCGAATTTTCCAGGGAAGAAAAGACTGAGATCGTTGCACGCATCCGCGCTTATTTCGACCGCGAACTTGATCCCATCGGCATGCTGCCGGCCGAATTCCTGCTCGATTTTTTTACCGAGGAGATTGGCCCGTACTTCTACAATCGAGGGCTGAGAGATGCCCAGGCTGCCCTACTGAAGAGAATGGAAGACGTGGCCGAAGATATTCATCTTCTTGAGAGAGAGCAGAAATCCAGCGCCTGAAAATCGGGCGGCGGGCCCGCTTAACGCCAAATTATGGCTGCGGCGATACGGTCGGCGCTTTCCTTCACCAGGTTGGTGTCATTTGGCCCTGATTGTCTCTGTTATTGATGAACCTCGATCCGCCAGGCTCGCCAAGGCGATGCTCTTTCTCGCCTGGCTTGCGCTGGCGTCTGCGCTTTGCTGGTCCGAAACGGTATGGCGTGACGAAGTTCGCGCATTGTCACTGGCCCTTCAGGGAGACAATTTCGCCGCCATGCTTCGCCAGCTGCGTGGCGAGGGGCATCCTGCCCTGTGGTATATCCTGCTGCGCGCCGCCCATGTCATGATCGGCTCGCCCGTCGTCTTGAAAATCGTCGCACTGACTATTGCGGCCGCCGCCGCCTACCTTCTTGTTTTCCGGTTGAAACTGCCCCTTCCCATCATGCTGCTGTCGCTGTTCAGCAGCTTTTCGATCTTCGATTACGCGGCGATGTCGCGAAATTACGGCATCAGCATGCTGGTGGTCTTCCTTATCGTCCTGAACTGGGGGAAAGGCCGACGCAACGGAATATTGCTCGGCCTGCTGTTCGCCTTGCTGGCCAATACCAACGTCCATTCGGTGGTCCTCGTCGGCGGTTTCCTCGCCCATTGGTTTTTCGATCTGGTTCTGGCGCGGCCAAGACCCCCTTTGAGCGCATATCGGGCCTTTTTGACAGCCGCTGCCATTGCCGCCGTCGGCATTGTTCTCTGCGTCATGACGGTCTATCCGACCTTCAACGATGCGGGGCAGAACGATCTTGCGGGCAAGAATTTCGCTTTGCTTGTCCTTTCGGCGCTTGTCGCCCCCAGTTCCTATTTCATGGCGTTCTACCCCGACCGGATCCTTGCACTGGTCTTGGCTGATCCATTGTTCGCCCGGATATTCGCGTCGCTCATGGCTGTGCTCATCTATGGCAGTCTGTTGGGGCTGGCGAACCGGCGACCGGCGATGTTCGCAGCAGCACTGGTTCTCCTCGGGCTTTCTCTGCTTTTTACGCTGGTTTACCCAGGTAGCTACAGGCATCAGGCGCTGTGGCTGGTCTTCATGATCGCAATCACCGCTTTGACCCTGCCGCCTCGGGTCGGCCTCGCCGATGTTGCCGGCACCGAAGCTGCCGGCGGCATCGTGAAGATCGGGCGCCTGTGCTTCATGATATTGCTCGCGCTGCAGGTCGCTTCCGGCATCGAGAGGGTCCATCAATTCCTTTTCACCGACATGCCGCTCAGCCGAGCCCAGGATCTCGGCTCGTTCATTCAATCCCGTCCTGATCTCAAGGATGCGATCATCATGGCGGATCCCGACTATCTCGTGGAAGCCTTACCCTATTATGTTTCCAATCGCACCTATCTCCTAAGAGAGGAGCGGTTCGGTGCCATTGTGCACTATACCCGCAATGCGCGGCTTTCTCTCAGCCTTGCCGACATTCTGCAGACGGCGCGGCAGTTGCAGCAGAGCGAGCATGGTCCTGTCGTCGTTCTTCTCTCACAACGGCTTGATCGAATTGCCGCGCCGGTGTCATTGCGCGAAAGTTACAATTGGCTGCTGTCCCTGACGCCAGAGGACATTTCCGCACTCCGGAGCGAGATGACCCTGGTCAAGCGCTTCGGCCCCGTTGCCGGCAGCGATGAGACATTCGATGCCTATTTGTTGAAATAGCCGGCGATCGCAAGCTCATTGGCGCAAGGCATCTGCGCTTTTTATCACAGTGATGCCGTGCGCCCGCATTTCGTCGATGGCGGCGGCAACACCTTCGGGGGTGATGCCGCGGCTTGCGTCCTCGATGAAGCGGACGCGCACCCCAGGCATCATCTCGAGCGCGTCGAGCGCCGAGAACTTGACACAGTAATCGGTTGCAAGCCCACAGACGTCGAGATCGGTGACACCCTGTTCCTGGAGAAAATTGGAAAGACCGGTCGAAGCATCGCGGTCATTGTCGCGGAATGCCGAATAGCTGTCGATCCTGGGATCCTCGCCCTTCTGCTGGATCAGGTCGATCTCTTCGGATCTCAGTTCCGGATGTAATTCGGCGTCGAGCGTACCCTGGATACAGTGGTCGGGCCACATCATTTGTGGCTTGCCGGACAATTCGCCCATCTCGAAGGGGGTGGCACCCGGATGGGCAGAGGCGAAGCTGCCGTGGCCGGGCGGATGCCAATCCTGGGAGGCGACGATCAGATCATATCTGCCACTGTCGATCAGCCGGTTTGCGACGGGGACCACCTTGTCGCCGTCTGGCACCGGCAGATTGCCGCCCGGACAGAAGCCGTTCTGGATATCGACGAGCAGCAGCGCTTTCATCAAGGCCAATCCCTTCGCGTTATTGCAATGCAAATGCCAAATGCACCGAACACACCAACACACCAACACACCAACACACCAACACACCAGTAGTGGATTTCCCAGCGCGGGCGCGCAAGTGTTAATTCTGGTACCTCCGGTAGTGGCTAGTCGAAAAAGCACACGTTAATGCAACCATTGATATGTGATCGCAGTAACTCTCCTCTCGAAACGGCGGGAAGGCGAAGGTTTTACACTGCGGATCTCCCCGGCAGAGCCTCATTTTCCGGTGTCAGCCTTCATCGGTCTGCCGGCTGAGGTGCTGCAGCGCCTTCTTCGACGGCGACGTCCGCTCGATCTTGCCGGCCGCCGCGATTTCTGTCTTTCTGAGCTCATCAGCAAGTCAAGATTGAAGCCATGTCCGAGCCTCAAGCAGATGAAAAGATCGACGCCACCTTCCGCAACGGGTCGCTGACGGCGACCGGGATCATTCTTGGTTTCTCCCTCAATTTCATCAGTCTTTGGGTGTCCAATCCCAATGACTGGAGCCGCGTCGATCTGCTGCCGATGTCATTTCTGACCGTCGGTATCGCCATTCAGGTGAAGGTGTTTGCGGATCTGCTCGCGCGCGACTCCCTGCTCGCCGCAAAATATGACCGGGCTCGGCGACTGTTCCTGATCGGGCTGTCGATCGTCGCCGTCGGAATGGGCATCGCCCTGCTGAACGATATTCTCGGGCTCAGCAGTATGCGGATGTTCGGATAACGGTTTCCACGCGGTATAACCGCAAAATCACACGCGCTCGACGAACCCGTCCAGCACCCGCTTCTGTCCGGCGCGATCGAAATCGATCGTCAGCTTGTTGCCTTCGATGCCAGTGATGTTGCCATTGCCGAATTTCAGGTGGAAGACGCGGTCGCCGAGGGTGAAGCGCGATGATTCAGAGGACGTGGACTTCGCCACCAGTTCCCCGTCGATCGTGCGTCCCTTCGGGCCGCTTTCGCCATAACCGATGCGTTCGACGGCGTGGCCGGAGCGGGTGCCCCAATTGTCGCGGGTGGCGTCGGTCCTGTTGGCCTGGGCGCGCTTCCAGCCGGGGGTCGAATAGGAGTTGGCGAAGGGTTCGGCTTTGTCGAAGCGGGACTGGCCGTAACCGCCGCGGCCGTAACCGCCGTAGCTCTGTTCCATCTCGGCGACCTCGACATGGGTCTCCGGCAATTCGTCCAGGAAACGCGAGGGCAGGGTCGATTGCCAGAGACCGTGGATGCGGCGGTTGGAGACGAACCAGATGTGGCAGCGACGTTTGGCGCGGGTGATGCCGACATAGGCGAGGCGGCGTTCCTCCTCCAGGCCGGCACGGCCGCTTTCATCGAGCGAGCGCTGGTGCGGAAAAAGGCCTTCCTCCCAGCCGGGCAGGAAAACGGTGTCGAATTCCAGGCCCTTGGCCGAATGCAGCGTCATGATCGAGACGGCGTCGAGGTTCTCGTTGGTCTCGGCATCCATCACAAGGGAGACGTGTTCGAGAAAGCCGCGCATTGACTCGAAGCTTTCCATCGAGCGGATCAGTTCCTTCAGGTTTTCCAGGCGGCCCGGGGCTTCCGCGCTCTTGTCGTTCTTCCACATGTCGGTATAGCCGGACTCTTCGAGGATCTGCTCGGCAAGTTCGGTATGTGGCGTGTTTTCAAGCAGTTCCTGCCATCGGCGGAAAGATTGAATCACGTCGAAGAGGGCTTTTCGCGCCTTCGGCTTCAGCTCGTCCGTCTCGATGATGTCGGCGGCGGCCGCCAGCATCGGGATGTCGCGGGCGCGTGCATAATCGTGCAGCGCGCGCACCGTCGTATCGCCGAGGCCGCGCTTCGGCGTGTTGATGATACGTTCGAAGGCGAGGTCGTCGGCCGGCTGCGCCACCAGGCGGAAATAGGCCAGGGCATCGCGGATTTCGAGGCGCTCATAGAAGCGCGGGCCACCAATGACGCGGTAGTTGAGGCCAAGGGTGACGAAGCGATCTTCGAATTCGCGCATCTGGAAGGAGGCGCGCACGAGGATCGCCATGTCGTTCAGCAGATGCTTGTTGCGCTGGAGTTGCTCGATCTCCTCGCCAATGGCGCGGGCCTCCTCCTCCGAGTCCCAGGAGGCGTGAACCTGGACCTTGACGTCATCTGGGTCGGCGCGATCGGTGAACAACGTCTTGCCCAAGCGGCCTTCATTATGGGCGATCAGATGGGCGGCGGCGCCAAGGATATGTTCGGTCGATCGGTAATTGCGCTCGAGCTTGATCACCTTGGCGCCGGGGAAATCCTTCTCGAAGCGCAGGATATTGTCGACCTCCGCGCCGCGCCAGCCATAGATCGACTGGTCGTCGTCACCGACGCAGCAGACATTCTGCGGCTCACCCTTGGCGCGCTGGGCAAGAAGCCTCAGCCACATGTACTGAGCAGTGTTGGTGTCCTGGTACTCGTCGACAAGGATATAGCGGAAGCGGCCGTGATATTCCTTCAAAAGATCCGGATTCTTGCGGAAGATCGCGATCGGATGCATCAGCAGGTCGCCGAAATCGCAGGCGTTGAGCGTCGACAGGCGCGCCTGATAGGCGAAATAGAGATCGCGGCCGCGGCCATTGGCAAAGGCGCGGGCGTCGCCTTCGGGAATATCGGCCGGTCCGAGGCCCTTGTTCTTCCAGGTGTCGATCATGCCGGCGAACTGCTTTGCCGGCCAGCGCTTGTCGTCGAGGCCTTCGGCCTGGATCAGCTGCTTGATCAGGCGCACGACGTCGTCGGTGTCGAGAATGGTGAAACCGGAGCTCAGGCCGACGAGCTCGCCATGGCGGCGCAGGAGCTTGACGCCGATCGAGTGGAAGGTGCCGAGCCACGGCATGCCTTCGACGGCGCCGCCGACGAGCAGGGCGATGCGCTCCTTCATCTCGCGCGCGGCCTTGTTGGTAAAGGTGACGGCGAGGATCTGTGACGGGAAGGCGCGGCCGGTATTGAGGATATGGGCGATGCGGGTCGTCAGCACGCGCGTCTTTCCCGTGCCGGCGCCGGCGAGCACGAGGACGGGGCCTTCCAGCGTTTCGACGGCTTCGGTCTGTTCCGGGTTCAATCCGGCGAGATAGTCCGGCCGTTTGCCGCCGTCACGGGCCGCCATGGCGCGGGCGGCGATGCCGCCGCCGGCGGCCGGCCTTCCGGCGGTTGCGACAGACGGCTGCGGCTTACGCGCCACATCGCCCGGCTCCTCGTCGAAGAAGGGAATATCGTCGAAACTATTGCTCATGGCGCGTAATGTAGTGATTCGGGAAGGAAAGACCAGAAAAGATGTTCTGCTTTCATTCCCGAGCCACCGCTATTGCGGGGGGGTGGGCGGCCAAAAAATCCGATCGCGGCCTGTCGGAACCGGTGCCGACCAGACGTCCTCGAAGCATCGGACAGAAGTCCGGGATACTCGCCAACAAGGAGGCTGTCCATGCCCAAGGTCATTTCAAATCTCTGGTTCGCGGAGCAGGCACGCGAAGCCGTAGAATTCTACGTGTCGATCATTCCGGATTCCAGGATCGGCCGAACCACCATACTTCCGGCGGAAACCCCGAGCGGCCCTCCCGGCAGCGTCGAGCTGATCGAGTTCACGCTTGGCGACCAAGCCTTCCTGGCGATGAAGGCCGGTCCGCTCGACAGCTTCAACCATTCCTTTTCGATAGCGATCCTTCTGGAAAGCCAGGCGGAGATCGATCGGATATGGGATGCCTTCCTCGCCAATGGCGGCACGCCGGAGGCCTGCGGCTGGCTGAAGGACCGCTGGGGCCTTTCCTGGCAGATCGTCCCGCGCGCGCTCTCCGAGATGATCGCCGACGAAGATCGCGAGCGGGCAAGGCGCGTCACCGAAGTCATGCTCGGCATGGTCAAGATCGATGTGGCTGCGCTGGAAAAGGCGTTCAACGGCTGAGAGCCAGGAGGCGCATGAGTAGGATATGCCGGTCGGATGTGACGTTCGCCCGGTTTCATTCTGCGGGCGGCGAACTCGCTGCCCGCTGTCGGAGCCGACTGGCTCTCACCGGCGGGCAATCGCCGATTATTTACGGCTCGAATCACGGGCGCTATTGCATACCTTTTTTACTTCCATGTCACGTCGCTAAATGTGCTGATATCGCGACAAGCCTTTTCTCAACTACAATAAGAAACAGTTTCGTGGAGTAAAAAAATACCGGTGCATGCACGATTTTGTGCATTGCCACAAACGGCCGGTCAGCGTGGAATATACCTACGAAACTATTGATTCTTAGGAACGCCGTGGCCATCTCGATGGTTATACGGCTTAGAGCCTGCGGCATTACCTTAATGGAGGTCCCATGCTGAGTGAATCCGTATTCGATGCGTTCACACGCAGTTATGAATCGCGCCGCGAAAGCGACATGTCGGTGTCGGAATATCTCGATCTCTGCAAAACCGACCCGATCGCCTATGCCAACGCGACCGAGCGTCTGCTCGCTGCCATAGGCGAACCACAGATGGTGGACACCGCCAAGGACGCGCGCCTCGGCAGGATCTTCATGAACAGGACCATCCGGGTTTATCCGGCCTTTGCCGGCTTTCACGGCATGGAAGAGACAATCGAACGCATCGTCTCCTTTTTTCGGCATGCGGCGCAGGGGCTCGAGGAGCGCAAGCAGATTCTTTATCTGCTCGGTCCGGTCGGCGGCGGCAAGTCGTCGCTGGCGGAGCGGCTGAAGCAGTTGATGGAGGTGTATCCGATCTACGTGCTGAAGGCCGGTGACGAGATCAGCCCTGTGTTCGAAAGCCCGCTCAATCTCTTCGATCCCGAGACGATGGGCTCGCTCCTGCAGGAGCAGTACGGGATCCCGCAGCGGCGCCTGAACGGATTGATGAGCCCGTGGTGCCTGAAGCGGCTCGACGATTTCGGCGGCGATATCTCCCGATTCCGCGTCGTCAGGATACAACCCTCGCGATTGCGCCAGATCGCGATTGCCAAGACCGAGCCTGGAGACGAGAACAACCAGGACATCTCCTCTTTGGTCGGCAAGGTGGATATCCGCAAACTGGAAACCTATTCTCAGAACGATCCGGACGCCTACAGCTATTCGGGCGGACTGAACCGTGCCAATCAGGGCGTGCTCGAATTCGTCGAGATGTTCAAGGCGCCGATCAAGATGCTGCACCCGCTGCTGACGGCAACGCAGGAGGGCAATTATATCGGCTCCGAGAATATCGGCGCCATACCTTTCTCCGGCATCGTCCTTGCGCATTCGAACGAGGCGGAATGGCAGACCTTCAAGGCCAACAAGAACAATGAGGCCTTCATCGACCGCATCTGCGTGATCAAAGTGCCCTATTGTCTCAGGGTGACAGAGGAACAGAAGATCTACGAAAAGCTGATCGAGGGATCGGAACTGGTGGATGCACCATGCGCCCCGGCAACGCTCGAAATGCTGGCGCGGTTCTCCGTCCTTTCGCGCCTGCGCAAGCACGAGAATTCGACCTTCTTCTCGAAGATGCGCACCTATGACGGGGAGAGCCTGAAGGAAAGCGATCCACGCGCCCGCAGCGTCCAGGAATACCGGGATGCTGCCGGGATCGACGAAGGCATGGACGGGATATCGACCCGTTTCGCCTTCAAAGTGCTCGCCTCCACCTTCAATCACGACACCACGGATATCGGCGCCGATCCCGTCCATCTGATGTATGTGCTGGAACAGGCGATCCGTCGCGAGCAGTTTCCCGACGATGTCGAGAAGCGTTATCTGGAATTCATCAAGGCCGATCTTGCGCCACGCTACGCAGAGTTCATTGGCAACGAGATTCAGAAGGCCTATCTTGAATCCTATGCGGACTACGGACAGAATCTGTTCGACCGCTATGTAGACTATGCCGATGCCTGGATCGAAGATGTGGACTTCAAGGATCCTGATACCGGTCAGCTTCTCGACCGCGAGCTCCTCAACCAGGAGCTAACGAAGATCGAAAAGCCGGCGGGGATCGCCAATCCGAAGGACTTCCGCAACGAAATTGTCAAGTTCTCTCTGAGATCGCGGGCAGCCAACGGCGGAAAAAATCCGTCATGGACGAGCTACGAGAAAATCCGGGAAGTCATCGAGAAGCGTATGTTCTCGCAGGTCGAAGATCTCTTGCCGGTCATTTCCTTCGGATCGAAGAAGGATTCGGAAACAGAAAAGAAGCATAGCGAATTCGTCTCGCGCATGGCCGCGCGAGGTTACACGGAAAGGCAGGTTCGGCGCCTCGTCGAATGGTACATGCGCGTCAAACAGGCAAGTTAATGCGGAGCCATTATGCACATTGTCGACCGGCGGCTAAATCCGCGCGGTAAAAGTCTGGAAAATCGTCAGCGGTTCCTTCGACGCATGAAGGGAGCCGTGCAGCAGGCGGTGAAACGTTCGCTGCAAAATCGAAACATTCGAGACGTGCTCGACGGTGGGGAGATCAGCCTGCCGATCGATGGAATGGCCGAACCAAGCTTTCGACGGGGCGAAGGCGGCATCGCCGATCACATCCTGCCCGGGAACCGGGCTTTCGTCGAAGGGGACATCATTCCGCGGCCGCCGGGTGGAAAGGGCGGAAAACCAAAAGATGCAGGCGAAGGCGACGGTGAGGACGGCTTCCGCTTCGTGCTGACGCGGGAGGAATTCCTCGATGTGTTCCTCGATGATCTTGAATTGCCAGACCTTGCCAAGCGGCGTCTAGCCGAAACGGAGGAAGAAACTCCGTTTCGGGCCGGTTATTCCGTATCGGGATCCCCCGCCAACATTGCCGTCGGTCGCACCACGAAGCTGGCGATGATGCGCCGCGTTGCGCTTGGCCGCCCGCGCCGCGAAGAAATCGAAGCCCTGCAGCGGCAGATCGAGGAATGCGAGGACGACGAGACCCGCGTGACGCTTGAGGCAAAACTCAAATCCCTGACGGAAAAAAGCCGGCGCATTCCCTATATCGATCCGCTCGACGTGCGTTACCGCCGCTTCGAAAACGAGCCGAAGCCTGTCGCCAAAGCGGTGATGTTCTGCCTGATGGACGTCTCGGGCTCCATGTCGGAGCACATGAAGGACCTTGCCAAGCGGTTCTACCTGCTGCTCTACCTTTTCCTGTCGAAACGCTACAAGAAAGTGGAAATCGTCTTCATCCGCCATACTGACAGGGCAGAGGAGGTCGACGAAGAAACCTTCTTCTACGGTCCTGCGACGGGCGGCACGCTGGTGTCGAGCGCGCTTGCCGCCATGCGGGCGATCATCGCGGCGCGTTTCGATCCGGCGGAGTGGAATATCTATGGCGCCCAAGCCTCGGACGGCGACAACGCCCATTCGGACGGAAATCTGACCGGGCAGCTGCTGCGCGAGATTTTGCCGCTGTGCCAGTATTTCGCCTATATCGAAGTCGGCGAGGAAGGCGGCGATTCTTCAGTGTCGCGGTCGCCCCTCTGGATGCTCTATGACGGGATCCGTTCCGAACCGCTGCCGCTTTCGATGCGCAAGGTCTGCCGGCGAAGCGAAATATTCCCTGTTTTCCACGATCTCTTCCAGAAACGTGAGGCACAGTCGAAGGTGACGCCATGACCATGACGGTGAGGCCAAGAGAGCGGCTCTTATTCGAGGGAGCCGACTGGGACTTTGCAACGCTGCAGCGCATCCATGATGCGTGCGAGGAGATCGCGCTCGGCGAGCTCGGTCTCGATGTCTATCCGAACCAGATCGAAGTCATCACCTCGGAGCAGATGCTGGATGCCTATTCCTCGACCGGCATGCCGCTGTTTTACCGCCATTGGTCCTTCGGAAAACACTTTGCGCATCATGAAACCTTCTACCGCCGCGGGATGCGCGACCTTGCCTATGAGATCGTCATCAACAGTTCTCCCTGCATCTCGTATCTGATGGAGGAAAACACGGCGACGATGCAGACGCTCGTCATCGCCCATGCGGCCTTCGGCCACAATCACTTCTTCAAGAACAATTATCTCTTCAAGCTCTGGACCGATGCCGAGGGAATTCTCGATTACCTTGATTTCGCCAAGGGTTATATCACCCGCTGCGAAGAGCGTTACGGCGAGACGGCCGTCGAAAGAACGCTCGATGCGGCGCATGCGCTGATGTCGCATGGGGTGCATCGATATGCCGGCAAGACCACAATCGACCTTCGCCAGGAGGAGAAGCGGCAGCAGGAGCGTCGCGCCCACGAAGAGCAGATGTTCAACGACCTGTGGCGCACGGTTCCCGTCGGCAAGGCGAAGAAGGCGGGTGACATCGGCTTGGAGAAGCGCCGTGCCGCGCTCGGTCTCCCGCAGGATAACATCCTCTATTTTCTTGAGAAATCCGCGCCCCGGCTGCAGCCGTGGCAGCGCGAGATCCTTCGCATCGTCCGCCACGTCGCGCAATATTTCCACCCCCAGCGGCAGACTAAGGTGATGAATGAGGGAACCGCCACCTTCGTCCATTACCAGATCATGAACCGGCTTCACGAGCGGGGGCAGATCAGCGACGGGAACTTCCTCGAATTCCTGAAGTCCCACGCCAATGTCGTCTTCCAGCCAAACTACGACGATCGGCGGTTCTCGGGCTTCAATCCCTATGCGCTTGGTTTTGCGATGATGCAGGACATCGAGAGGGTCGTCACGAAGCCGACGGAAGAGGACCGGGCATGGTTTCCCGATATTGCGGGACGAGGCGACGCGATGGGGGTCCTGCGCGACGTTTGGGCAAATTATCGGGACGAAAGTTTCATCAGTCAGTTCCTGAGCCCGAACCTGATCCGGCGGTTGCGGCTGTTCCATCTCTACGACGACCCGGAACAGACCGAAGGTGTGCTGGTCTCGGCAATTCACAATGAGCGTGGCTATCTGCGCATCCGCCGCCAGCTCTCCCGCGAATACGATATCGGCTGGACCGATCCGGCAATCGATATCGTCGATGTCGATCTCGCCGGCGACCGGCGACTGCTGCTGCAGCATATCGTCATGAACGGCTGCTATCTGCAGGAAGGTGACACGAAGCTCGTTCTTCAACATCTCGCCGATCTCTGGGGCTACGATGTGTTGCTTCAGGAAATCGACGGTTCGAGCACCGTGGCGAAAGAACATACGGCGAGTCCGCGCAAGATCGTTCAATGATCTGGGTTTCTTGCGGCGCGCCGGGCTAACGCGCGTCGTGCGCGTCCATCCATTCGTCCGCATCCGGCGGCGATCTGCAATTATCGATGGCAACAAACACAAAGGCTGCGTAATTTACCGCCGCTGCAATCGTTCATATTGGTCTCCACTCAACCCAATTCCACCTTGCAGCGACCTTTCGGGGCCGATAGCGCAAAGGCGAGTGACCATGAGCGAAACCCGGCGGAAGCTGACGACGATCTTCTGTGCTGACGTGCAGGACTATACGCGGCTGATGGGAGCCGACGAGGAGGGGACGCTCGCGACGCTGAAGCGCTGCCGCGAGGCGATGGCACACCTCATCGAAAGCCATGGCGGCCGTGTCGTCAACACCTGGGGCGACGGGTTGATCGCCGAGTTTCCGAGCGTGGTCGAGGCGGTGCGCGCCGCCGTCGATACGCAGAACGAACTTGCCGGCTTCAATGCCCGCCGCCCAAGCGACGGGCGCATGCTCTTCCGCATCGGCATCAATCTCGGCGACGTGATCGTCGAGGGCGATGACATCTATGGCGACGGTGTCAATATCGCCGCGCGGCTGCAGGCCTCGGCCGCCCCCGGCGGCATCGTGATATCGAGCACCGTCTACGACCAGGTGCGCAACAAGGTGGCGGTCGGTTTCGAGTTTCTCGGGCCGCTGATGGTGAAGAACGTCGAAGAGGGCGTGCCGAGCTATGCGGTGAGAATCGGCGACGGAAGCGACGAGGCCCCGCCTGCCGAACGACCCGCCGCCGCCCGGCCGCAGCCAGCGGCCGCCGCCCGGCCGCAGCCAGCGGCCGCCACCCGGCCGCAGCCAGCGGCCGCCACCCGGCCGCAGCCAGCGGCCGCCGTCATGACCGAGGCAAGGCCGGCGCCTGGCGGACGGAAGCTGTTTGCCGTGCTCGGCGTCATCGCCGTCGTGCTGATCGTCATCAATCTCCTGTCGTGGGAGGGCGTTTTCTGGGCGCGGTTTCCCGTGCTGGCGCTTGCCGTGGTGGCGGCGCTTGCCTGGAATCGCGGTCAGACCTGGTTCGATCGCAAGTTTGCCACGCTCGCGATCGTCGCGCTCGGCATCATCGGCATCAACCTCTTCACCTGGAGCGGGACCTTCTGGGCGGTGTGGCCGATACTGGGGATCGCAGCGACGATCGGCCTGCGGTGGTCGATGCGCCGATAGACATTGCTCTTCACTGGTTTTGCTGGATATCCCGTACCGACAGAGCCGGCGAGAAGACGTTTGCGAGCTTCGTTCAAGCAAAAGTGAGCGGCCGGATTATTTCCAATCTTTGCTGATATTACAAATCGGTAATGCCGGGTGCTTATGCTTGCCGTTAAGCTGCAAAAGCGCGATATTGTCGCACCAGCCGGGAATCTCGATCCCTGGGGATTAGATCTCCGGGATGCCGATCGCGCAGCGCCTCTTTCGACCGACCCTGGTCCAACCTCGAGTCCCTCCGGAGACGTGAATGGCCTTTTGGAAGCAGTTTGTACTTTCGCTCATCGTCATCATTGCCGGTTTTGCCGCGTGGGTTTTCCTTGCGCCCGGCGCCGGCGACAAGATGCGCGATGCAGGCATTCCGGATAGCCTCGTTTCCATGATCGCGCCTAAAGCGCCTGAAACAGCTGATGCCGGTGCTTCCGGCGGGGGGCAGGGGCAACGGGGCCAAGGGCCGGGACAGGGACAGAACCACCGCAGCGGCGGCGGGCGCAACAGCGCCATTCTCGTCGCGACGCAGGCCGTCGTTCAAGGCGTCGTCAACGACCGGCTGAACGCCATCGGCACGGGGGATGCGATCCGCTCGGTCGCGGTGACGCCGCAGGCCACGGGCACGATCCGCGAAATACTCATCAAGTCGGGCGACAGGGTGAAGGCGGGGCAGGTTCTCGCCAAGCTGGACAGCGAGGAGCAGGTGATCGCCCGTGGCCAGGCGGATGTGGCGGTGAAAGCCGCCGTCGAGAAGTCCAATCTCTACCACAACATCAAATCCAGCGTGTCGCGCATGGACGTCTTCGATTCCGAGATCGCCGAGCAGGGCGCGCGGCTGCAGCTGCAGGCCGCCGAGCTCAATCTCGCCCGGCGCAACATCACGGCGCCGATTGACGGCATCGTCGGCATCGTGCCGGTCAATATCGGCGATAATGTCACGACATCAACGCCGATCGTCACATTGGACGACCGATCGGAAATCCTCGTCGACTTTTGGGTGCCGGAGCGTTTTTCCAATACGGTTGCAGTCGGCCAGCCGGTGGAGGCGATGTCGGTGGCAAAGCCTGGGCAGGTGTTTTCGGGCGTGATAGAGGCGATCGACAACCGTATCGACGCGGCAAGCCGCACGCTGCGCCTGCGCGCCCGGATCGACAACTCTTCCGACGAGCTGCGCGCCGGCATGTCCTTCAGCGTCAGCATGAAATTTCCCGGCGACAAATACCCGGCGGTCGATCCGCAATCCGTGCAGTGGGATTCGCAAGGATCTTTCGTGTGGCAGGTGACGGACGACAAGTCGCACAAGGTGCGGGTGAGAATCGTGCAGCGCAATCCCGACTTCATTCTCGTCAAGGCCGATCTCAAGGACGGCGATAAGATCGTGACGCAGGGCCTGCAGCGCGTGCGTGAGGGCGGCGCGGTCCGTGTTTCCGCCGATATCGCCGCGAGCGGGGAGGTCGCGACCCAATGAGCGTGACCGAGATGCCTCAGGACCGAGCGTCGGGCAAGCAGAGCTTCACCGCGCTTTTCGTTCGCCGGCCGATCCTGGCGCTGGTGTTCAACACGCTAATGGTCGTCGCCGGCCTTGCAGCCTATGTCGGCGTCGAAGTGCGAGAGCTGCCGGATGTCGACCGTCCCGTTGTCACGGTACGCACCACCTTCGACGGCGCTTCGCCGCAGACGATTGACCAGGAACTGACCAAGGTGATCGAAGGCGCCGCCGCCCGCGTCAGCGGCCTGAAATCGATCTCGTCTACTTCTTCGTTCGGCCAGAGCCGGGTAACGCTCGAATTCTCCGATGCGATCGATCTCGCGGTCGCCGCCAACGACGTGCGCGATGCAATCGGCCGCATCACCCAGAACCTGCCCGACGAGGCGGATGCGCCGCAGATCGTCAAGGCGGATTCAGATTCCTCGGCGATCATGCGCCTTGCCGTCACCTCGACCAAGCTCAACATGGACGACCTGACGCAACTGGTCGAGAACGAGGTGATCGATCGCCTCGCCTCCGTCGACGGCGTCGCCGATGTCGAGGAATATGGCGAACAGGAAAAGGTATTCCGCGTCGATGTCGATCAGGGAGCGCTTGCCAGCCGCGGGCTGACGATCGGCGACATGACGAAGGCGCTGGACAATGCCGCGCTCGACGTTCCCGCCGGCTCGCTGAAGAGCACGACGCAGGATATCGTCGTGCGCGCTACCGCCAACCTGCAGACGCCGGCGGATTTTTCCAATGTTATGCTGCAGGACCGCGTCCGGTTGGGCGACGTGGCGACCGTGACGCTCGGGCCCCGCGACGGCGATACGGCGCTGCGTTCAAACGGCAAGGCGGGCATCGGCCTTGGCATCATCCGCCAGGCGCAGTCGAATACGCTGAATATCTCGACCGGCATCAAGGCTGCCGTCGAGCAGCTGTCGAAGACGCTGCCTGAGGGAACGACGATCGCTATCACTAGCGACGACGCCGTCTTCATCCAGGGCGCAATCCATGAGGTGGTGCTGGCGCTGGTGCTCGCCGCCGTCATTGTCACCGCCGTCATCTATCTCTTCCTGCGCGACTGGCGGGCGACGCTGATCCCGGCCGTCAGCATGCCGGTGGCGCTGATCGGGACTCTGGCCGCGATCTACATGGTCGGATTCTCGATCAACATCCTGACGCTGCTCGCCATCGTGCTCGCCACCGGCCTCGTCGTCGACGACGCGATCGTGGTGCTCGAAAACATCGTGCGCCGGCGCGCCGAGGGCATGGGGCCGCGTGCGGCCGCCGTGCTCGGCACGCGCGAGGTATTCTTCGCCGTTATCGCCACGACGGCGACGCTCGCGGCCGTCTTCATCCCGCTCTCCTTCCTGCCTGGGCAGGTCGGCGGTCTCTTCCGCGAATTCGGCTTCGTGCTCGCCTTCTCGGTCGGACTGTCGTCGATCGTGGCGCTGACATTGTGCCCGATGCTTGCCTCGCGCATGTTGACGAAGCCGATGATTGAAGATCACGGCGCCCTCGGCCGTTTCGGCGGCGCGCTCGCCCGTTGCTATAAATGGGCGCTGCACGGATGCCTCAATGCGCCCTTCGTCGTTATCCTGGTCTCGATGATTTTTGCCGGCGCGGCACTCATCGCCTTCTCGACGGTCAAGAGTGAACTGACCCCGGAAGAGGACCGGTCGCTGGTGATGATGCGGCTGACGACGCCGCAGGGATCGAGCCTGGAGTATACCCGAGACAAGATGCAGCTCGTCGAGGAATATCTGCAGCCGCTGGTCGACAGCGGTGACATCCGCAATGTCTTCTCGATCTCCGGTCAGGGCGGCTCGCTGAACAGCGGCTTCATGGTGCTGACGCTTGCCCCTTGGGGAGAGCGGCAGAGGACGCAGGCGGAGATCGTCGGCGACATCAACCAGGCGGCGGCGAAGGTGCCGGCGCTGCGCGGCAACGCCATTTCCTCCAACAGCCTGCGCATCCGCGGCGCCGGCAGCGGCGTGCAAATGGCGCTTGTTGGTAACGATCACGAGGCGCTGACGGCGGCGGCCGCCAAGCTGGTGCAGGCGCTCGATGCCACCGGCCAATACGATACGCCGCGGCTGACCAACGAGCCCAGCCAGGCGCAGGTATCGGTGGCGATCGACCGCGAGCGCGCGTCCGATCTCGGCATCGACATATCAGGGCTTTCGACGGCGATCCAGTCGCTGCTCGAAGGGCGCTCGGTGGTCGACGTCTTCGTCGACGGCGAATCCTATCCCGTGCTTTTGACTTCGACGACGCGGCCGATCGATGATCCCACGGATCTCGAAAACGTGTTCCTGAAAACCAGCGACGGCAAGATCGTGCCGATGTCCGTCATTGCCACGATGAAGGAAGGTTCGGTCGCGCCGCAGCTGAACCGCGAGCAGCAGCTCGCCTCGGTCGCGATCACCGCCGGCCTCAGGAACGGCATGTCGCTCGGCGATGCAGTCAGACAGGTGACGGAACTTGCGGAACCCCTGCTGCCGCCCGGCGCGCGTCTACTGCCGCTTGCGGAAGCCGCGACGCTGGAAGAGAATTCGAGCGGCATGGCGCTGACCTTCGGCTTTGCCATCGTCATCATCTTCCTGGTTCTCGCCGCCCAGTTCGAAAGCGTGCTCTCCTCGGTGATCATCATGTCGACCGTGCCGCTCGGCCTTGCCTGCGCCGTCTTCGCTTTGATCATCACCGGCTCCAGCCTGAATATCTACAGCCAGATCGGCCTGGTGCTGCTCGTCGGCGTGATGGCGAAGAACGGCATCCTGATCGTCGAATTCGCCAATCAGCTGCGCGACAGGGGCGAGGACGTGCGCTCCTCGATCGAAAAGGCCTGCGCGCTGCGCCTTCGCCCGGTGATGATGACGATGATCGCCACCATTCTCGGCGGCGTGCCGCTGGTCTTTGCCCATGGCGCGGGTGCGGAAGCGCGCGTGGCGCTCGGCTGGGTGATCGTCGGCGGCCTCGGTTTCGCCACGTTGGTGACGCTGTTCATCACACCGGTCGCCTATCTCCTGCTTGCCCGCTTCGCCAAGCCGCATGCGCATGAGGAGGCGCGCCTGCACGAGGAGATGTCGGTCGCGACAAGGCCGCTTGCGGCACCCGGCGAGGAGCAGCTGCAGGCCGCCGAATAAGCCTTCCATCCGCATTGAACACGCCGCCGGATTGCCTTCGGCGGCGTTTCTTATGGTGTATGAAGTCTTGCGGAACAAGATAAATTTCCTCTGAAGATTAGCCGTTTTTTAAGCATAAGCGGCAATGATCGTGGCCAGGAACCGTGGCCTTCTTCGTTTCTTGAAGGCAATGCGCTGGAGACCCAGCGACCCCGGACATGAGTGTCTGCGTGGAAGGTTCATCCCTGTTCAGTTGCGTTCTGTTGTGTTTTTGGAGTCTAGTTCCGTGAGTATTTATCAGCGCGTTTCCGTTGATGCGGCGCTCTCTGTGCTGCGTGATATCAATCGCAGTATGACGGTCACGCAGAACCACATCACGACAGGCATGCGTGTCGCCAAAGCGGCCGACAACGCCGTCTACTGGTCGATCGCCACCACCGCACGCACCGACAACAAGGCCGTTTCGGCGATCCAGGACGCGCTCGGTATGGCGGCTGCGACGATGGGCACGGCCTATACCGGTGTGCAGAATGTCATCGACGTCGTCTCCGAGATCAAGGCCAAGCTTGTCGCCGCCACCGAGAACGGGGTCGACAAGAACAAGATCAACGAAGAACTCAAACAGTTGCAGGAGCAGCTGCGCAGCATTTCGGAATCGGCGACCTTCAACAGCGATAACTGGGTGATCCTCAATAATGATGCGACGCCCACGCAGCCGCGCCAGATTCCGGCGTCCTTCATTCGCAATGCCGACGGCACGGTCTCTGTGGGCATGCTGAGCTACCATATCGACAATACGCCTGTCGGGGCCACAACCTCAAAGGATGCGCGCTATTTGATCGACGACCGGGCCACCGGTTCGGGCGAATACGGCGTGCTGACCTCGGCCTATTTCGCCACCGAGCTCGGGACCGCGCAGAACTACGTGCTGATAACCAGCAAAAACGGGACCACAGCAGGGCAGGTCGTCATTTCGCTATCGGCAAACACGACGAAAGGGCAGGTCGACGAAATGATCAGCGTCGTCGATGCCGCGCTGACGCAGCTGACGACGGTCGGATCTGCCTTCGGCGCGCTGGAAAAACGCATTGAGCTGCAGAACGACTTCGCCACGCAGCTGCACGACAACGTCACCGCCGGAATCGGCCGGCTCGTCGATGCCGATATGGAGGAGGAGTCGAGCAGGCTCAGGGCGCTGCAGACGCAGCAGCAGCTCGGTCTGCAATCGCTGAACATCGCTAATGCGACCTACGATACGGTCAGGCAGCTGTTCCAGAATTTCTAAAGGTTGATCATCCAGCTAACCGCTCTCGTGGTTCGAGGCGGCCCCTTGGGCCTCCGCACCATGAGGGCTAATTGTTGTGCTCTTCACTGCGTCTTGCGTTGGCAAGCCGCGACTCCGACCTCATCCTGAGGTGCCTCACAGGGGCCTCGAAGGGCGGGGCCGGCCACTGGCGTTCCGCGCGATATCAGATGCAGCCTAGCGCCCCACCTATTGATAAAAACTGGTGATATCAGCGCATTGCTGCAACATGGCTGCTGTTTCGGCGCCTGAAATTCCCCTATCAAGGGAACATCTTCATTTTCTTGCCGTAATCCTTGCCATTTGCTCGCATCAGTTTTGAACGGAGACCGTCCTGTCCATGATCAAGAAATTCATACTTCTGGCTGTCGCAGCAAGCTATCTCAGCGCCTGCACGACGACCGATCCCTATACTGGTGAGCAGAAAGTTTCCAATACCGCGGGCGGTGCTGCGCTCGGCGCGCTCGGTGGCGCTCTCGTCGGTGTGGCCGTCGGCGGCGGCGGACATGGCAAGCGCAACGCAGCGCTGATCGGCGCCGGTATCGGCGCGCTGGCCGGCGGCGCGATCGGCAACTACATGGACCAGCAGGAAGCCGAGCTTCGCGCCCAGCTCGAAGGTACCGGCATCTCCGTCACCCGCCAGGGCGACAACATCATCCTCAACATGCCCTCGAACATCACTTTCGACGTCGACCAGGATGCCGTGAAACCGGGCTTCTATCCGACGCTGAATTCGGTGGCGATCGTGCTGCGCAAGTTCAACCGCACGCTGATTGACGTCAACGGCCATACGGATTCGACCGGCAGCTTGCAGCATAACCAGGACCTGTCGCAGCGCCGCGCGCTTTCGGTTGCCGATTATCTCGGCGGCCAAGGTATCGACCAGCGCCGCGTCTCCGCCGTCGGTTTCGGCCCGTCCCAACCCGTCGCCTCCAACGCGAGCGAAGCTGGACGTGCCCAGAACCGCCGCGTCGAAATCCAGATCGCGCCGATCACGCAGGGCTGAGCAGGCGCTCTTTCAGACAACAGAGGCCGAGCTCGCGCTCGGCCTCTTTCGTTTCCGCTGATCGCATCAATGCTGCATCGTCGCGCCTTTGGTGATCTTGTCGACGATCTTCTTGTCGGCTCTGATCGCGATGCCGACGACATTGGCGTCGTCAGGGGCAAACTCGGCAAAGACGGCGCGGTTGGCGGCGTCGTGGCCGGTGGCAAACATCTCCTCGATGAAGATGGAGGAGGTTACCTCACGTTCCAGCGCGCGGCGGTGGATGGTCGATATCGTCGCTTCGTCGGCGGAAAGCACGATGATTGGCTGGATCGATAGCGGATTGTAGAGATTGCCGGCGCGGTCCTTGTAGGGCTCGCCGATGATCTCAGGATATTGTCCGACGATGCCTGTCGACAGGAAGGCTGTGACGTTCAGCTTCTGCCAGCCAGCAAGATTGTTTCGCAGGACGATCGCAATTTTGGTATCAAACATTCCAGTCTCTCTCATCAGGGTATCGAAACGCGTTGAGCCAGGATCTAACGCCGCAGGTCTTCGAGGGTCTTGAACGTTTGTGCGAGCCGCAGGTGGGCAGCGGCATGCTGGCCGTGCCCGCCGGCAGCGGCATGCTGGCCGTGCCCGCCGGCAGCGGCATCCTGACTGCGCCCGCCTTTCCCGGCATCGAGCGTATCGAGGCGCAGTTTTCCGGCAACGTCTTCGAGCCGCATCGGCACGATACCTATGCGCTTGGTGTCACGCTGCACGGCGTTCAGACTTTCACATATCGCGGCGAGCGGCGCTTCAGCCTGCCGGGGCAGGTGATCGTGCTGCATCCCGACGAGGAGCATGACGGCGGCGCGGCGACCGAGGCCGGGCTGCATTACCGCATGCTCTACCTGGAGCCTTCGCTGCTGATGGAATGCCTTGAGGTGGAGAAGGTCGGGCTTCCCTTCGTCGAGCAGCCCGTGACTGCCGATAGTGCGCTGGCGAAGGTGCTTCTGGGAGCGCTCGGCGCACTCGATCGGGAGCTGGACGAGCTTTTCGTCGACGATTTCGTCAGCCGCGTCGCCGGTGGCTTGTTACGGCATTCGCAGGTGCGCCGCCGGCCACTGGGCACGGTCGCCTGGCGGCAGGTGCGGGCAGCACGCGATTATCTGGAGGCACATGCGCTCAGGCCGGTGCGCTCGGACGAACTGGAGAAGATTACCGGCCTCGACCGCTTCACGCTGTCACGGCATTTCCGCACGGCCTTTGCCACCAGCCCGCACCGTTACTTGCTGATGCGGCGCCTGCAGCAGGCGAGGGCGCTGATGGGTGCCGGCGAGGGTTTTGCCGATGTGGCGGCCGCGACGGGTTTTGCCGACCAGGCGCATTTCAATCGCCATTTCAAGAAGGCGTACGGCGTCACTCCCGGCCAGTGGGTCAGTCTCAGACGGGATTTTCCGCAAGGCCGGAACGGCGCGCGATGAAGCGGGCGAGCGCCGGCCCGATCAGCAGAATGACCAAGAAACGGCCGGTCTGCATCGCCATCACGAAGGGCACGTCGACATCGCTTGATGCGGCGATAATGGCGACGGAATCGGCTCCGCCGGGGCTGGTGGCGAGATAGGCGGTCAGCGGATCGATGCCGGCGAAGACGTGCAGTGCCGCTGCCATGCAGCCGCAGAGCGCCATCAGCAGCACGATGCAGGCGGCGACCCGCGGCAGGGCGCGCGCCACGTGGCTGATGATCGAGCGGGTGAAACGCAGGCCGATGCTCCAGCCGACGAGCGCATAGGCCGTGGCGAGCAGCCACATCGGCAGCTCGATCTTCAGCAGGCCGATGCCTTGCAGGAAGGCGCCGAGAAAGAGCGGAACGATGATCATGCCGCCCTGGATGCGCAGGCGGCGTACGGCATAGGTGCAAAAGCCGGCAAAGGCGAGCGTCGCCGCAAGGGCCGGCCAGTCGACTGCGGGAAAGAGGACGAGCGGCGGCGGCTCGCCACCGTCGGCCGCCACCCAGAGGCGCGAAATCGCCGAAGCGCCGACGGCGACGAAGACGACGCGCAGATACTGCATGAAGGCGACGAGGCGGGCATCGGCGCCATAGGCTTCCGACATGATGACCATGGCGGAGGCAGCGCCCGGCGACGAGCCCCAGACGGCCGTTGTGCCCGGCAGCACCTGCCAGCGCGTCAACAGCCAGCCGAGACCGGTGGCGATGGCGATCACCGAGAAGACGAACAGCAGGAAGAGCGGCGCTTCCTTCGCCATGGCGCCGAGAATATCAGGGGTGATGGTGCGCGCCATCATCAGACCGACAAGGACCTGACCGAACTGCAGCGGCTGAAGCGGCACGCGAAGCTTTCCCTTGCCGACGGTCAGCGCCAGCACGATGGCGGCAACCATCGGTCCGATCAGCAGCGAGGCGGGCAGGGCGAAGAGTTCGAGAAAGACGGTGAAGGCCGTGGAAAGCGTGAGCAGCAGCGCCCATTTCGGCAGGCCGGCATCCCGCATCAGGCGGCGTGCGTGGCTGAGTGGCATGAATCCCCGTATGTTTCCCGGCCGGTGCCAAGTCCTGAGGGCTGAAGATGGGAGGAAGCTCCGGCATGACGAAGAGAGGCCGGCTGAAGGGCCGGTCGGCGCGGCCTCGGTATAGGCGGCTGCCTCGAGTGCGGTCAATTACGAAATCTGGCTTCCGGCCGATCTGCCATGCGAACTTGACTCAAGCCGCCGCATCAAGTCCTTGTTATCTCATCAGAGACGCACATGTTCGACGAGGAAATCGAGCAGCGCGCGCACGCGCGCCGGCAGCGGCCCGCCCTGGCCCATATAGACGGCATAGAATTCCTCGATATCGCCGGGATTGGCCGCTTCCAGCACCGGCACCAGCCGGCCGGCTTCGATATCGGCGCGCACCGTGAACGCGGCCAGTCGTGCAAGGCCTGCGCCGGCAAGTGCCAGATGGCGCATGGCTTCGCCGTCGGCGACCTGCACGCCGGGCGTGATCGGCACCGACACGGTTTCGCTGTCCTCGCGCAGCGGCCAGCCCTCTACGGCGCGGGCGTAGGAAAATCCGATCCGGCAATGACGGCTGAGATCGGCGACGCTGCGCGGTTCGCCATGCCGCCTGAGATAATCGGGTGAAGCGACGATGAGCTTGCCGGTGGCGCCGAGCTTGCGGGCGATCAGGCTGGAGTTCTTCAAGGGGCCGGTGCGGATCGCAACATCGGCGCGTTCTTCCATCAGATCGACCACCTTATCGGTGTGGGCGATATCGAGCGTCACGACGGGATGAAGCGCCAGGAAGGCGGGCACGAGCGGGGCCAGCACATGATTGCCGAAGGAGCCGCTGGTGTTGATGCGGATGCGGCCCGAGGCCTGTTCGCCTGAGGAAGCCTGGCGTTCGGCCTCGGCGATATCGGCAAGAATGGCGATGCTGCGCTCATAGAAGGCGCAGCCCTCAGGCGTCAGTTGCAGCTTGCGGGTCGAGCGGTTAACGAGGCGGGCGCCGAGGCGCGCCTCCAGCCGGGCGACGAGCTTGCTCACGGCCGACGGCGTCATGCGCCGCGCGGTGGCGGCTGCTGAAAAGCCGCCGCGCTCGACAACGCTGACGAAGACTTCCATCTCGCCGGAGCGGTTGATGTCCTGACGGCTCATGATGAATTCAAGTCACAGATGATGTTCTATCAGGCAATCTATATCAATGGAGAGGCTGGGTCTATCTCAGAGGAAACAAAGGAGACAGATCGATGGAGTACAGAAAACTCGGGGCCTCCGGGCTCAGGGTGCCGGTTTTGAGCTTCGGCGCGGGTACGTTCGGCGGCAGCGGCCCACTGTTCGGCGCCTGGGGCAATACCGGTGCCGAAGAGGCCCGGCGGCTCGTCGACATCTGCCTCGAAGCCGGCGTCAATCTTTTCGACACGGCTGACGTCTATTCGGTCGGCGCTTCCGAGGAAGTGCTCGGCCAGGCGATCCGCGGCCGGCGGGACGCCGTGCTGATCTCGACCAAGACCGCGCTGCCGATGGGCGAGGGGCGGCAGGACTGGGGCACCTCGCGGGCACGGCTGATCCGGGCGACCGAGGATGCGCTGCGCCGGCTTGGCACCGACTATATCGACCTCTTGCAGCTTCACGCCTTCGATGCCTCGACGCCGATCGAGGAGGTGCTGTCGACGCTCGACGGCCTCGTCGCCGCAGGCAAGATCCGTTATGTCGGCGTCTCGAACTTTTCCGGCTGGGAGTTGATGAAGTCGCTGGCCGCGGCCGAGCGTCAAGGCTATCCGCGTTATATCGCCCATCAGGTCTATTATTCGTTGGCGGGCCGCGACTATGAATGGGAACTGATGCCGCTCGGCGCGGACCAGGGCGTCGGCGCTCTCGTCTGGAGCCCGCTCGCCTGGGGGCGGCTTACCGGCAAGATCCGCCGTGGCGAGCCGCTGCCGGCCGCAAGCCGCCTGCACGAGACGGCTCAATACGGCCCACCTGTCGATGATGAGAGGCTGTTCGACATCATCGCGGTGCTCGATTCGATCGCAGCGGAGACCGGCAAGACAGTACCGCAGATCGCGATAAACTGGCTGCTCGGCCGGCCGACAGTATCGAGCGTCATCATTGGCGCCCGGAACGAAGATCAGCTCAGGCAGAACCTTGCCGCGGCCGGCTGGAGCCTGTCGAAGAATCAGATTGAAAGACTCGACGAGGTCAGCGCGGTGACTGCACCTTATCCTTATTTCCCCTATCGACGGCAGCAGGGCTTTGCGCTCCTCAATCCACCGATCGTCTGAGGCGGCCGGGGCCTGTCCATAGCCCCTGGTCTCCAACAAAAGAGGAGTGAAATCTTTTCCCAATCTGAACTGGACAGCCGCGTTGACTTGCCCCATACCCAGCCTGCTGCATATCTCCTTAAACTCGGAATCGATGTGAGACGAATTACGCAGCAATTTTAAAGTTGTACAGCGTCCTTGTGCGTCTGAGCAGGCGCACGGCGCTGTAGTTTCCGGGACGCGGTCTCGTCTACGCGGAATGGCAGGGAGATCAAAGGGATGGCGCTGAAGGACGCAAGGGCTGGAACACGCAATGAGGCGGGGATATCCGCCGTCCTCGGTATTCTCAAACAGAGCTTCGGCGAGCGCTTCCAGACCGGCCAGTCCTTCCGTGAACAACACGCCCATACGACCACCTATATCCCGCCGCAACTGCCCGACGGCGTTCTGTTTGCCGAAAGCGCCGACGATGTGAAGATGGCGGTCAGGGCCTGTGCGGCGCACAAGGCTCCAGTGATCGGCTTCGGCACCGGCTCCTCGCTGGAAGGTCAGGTCAATGCCGTCAGCGGCGGTATTTCAATCGATTTCAGCCGCATGAACCGGGTCCTTGAGGTCAATCCGGAGGATCTCGACTGCACGGTCGAACCCGGTATCACCCGCGAGGCCCTGAACATCCATCTGCGTGATACCGGCCTGTTCTTCCCGATCGATCCCGGAGCCAATGCCTCGATCGGCGGCATGGCGTCGACGCGGGCTTCCGGCACCAATGCCGTGCGCTACGGCACGATGAAGGACAATGTCCTTGCCGTTACGGTAGTCACCGCCAATGGTGAGGAGATCCGCACGGCGCGGCGTGCCCGCAAGTCGTCGGCCGGCTATGACCTGACGCGGCTCTTTGTCGGCGCCGAAGGCACGCTTGGCATATTGACCTCGGTGACGCTGCGCCTGCAGGCTATCCCGCAGAAGATAGCCGGCGGCGTCTGCGCCTTTCCGAGCATCAAGGCAGCTTGCGATGCCGTCATCATGACGATCCAGATGGGCATTCCGGTGGCGCGCATCGAGCTGCTCGATGCTGTGCAGATGCGGGCGTGCAACGCCTATTCCGGCCTGTCTTATGCCGAAAGCCCGACACTTTTCCTCGAATTCCACGGCACCGACGAGACCGTGCCGCTGCAATCGGCAGCCTTCGCTGAGATCGCGGCTGAATGCGGCGGGGGCGAGTTTTTTTGGACCGCCAATGCCGAGGAGCGGACAAAGCTCTGGAAGGCGCGTCATGACGCCTATTGGTCCGCGAGGGCGCTGGCGCCGGGGCTTGCCGCACTTTCGACCGATGTTTGTGTTCCGATATCGAGGCTTGCCGACTGCGTTTCCGAAACGCAGGCGGATATCGAGGAACATGGGCTGCTCGGCCCTATCGTCGGCCATGCCGGCGACGGGAACTTCCATGTGCTGCTGCTGTTCGACGACAAAAGCGCCGGAGACATCGCCAGGGCCGAGCGCTTCGTTGAGCGGCTCAACCGCCGGGCACTCGATATGGACGGAACATGCACCGGCGAGCACGGGATCGGACAAGGCAAGATGGCCTTTCTAGAGCAGGAGCTCGGAGGCTCGGTGGATCTGATGCGACAGGTGAAGCAGGCGCTCGATCCGGATGGTATCTTCAACCCCGGCAAGATTTTTCACCAAGGCTGAAAACGGAATATTCTCATGAACTTGGGCCTTGCCCATCCCATGAATAGCGCTAGTGTCGACAACAGAACCCTGAACAGTGTCGGCAACACAATCCCGAATGGAGAATCCTCGCATTGGTAGGCCGGTTCCTCGTCTTTCTGGGGGGAGTGATCGTCGTAGTGCTGTTTGTGGCGCTGCTTGCGCCGCTGTTCATCGACTGGACCGATTTCCGCAAGAACTTCGAGGATCAGGCAAGCCGCATCATTGGCAAGAAAGTCACCGTCCATGGCACGGTGGATGCCCGTCTGCTGCCGTTTCCGTCGGTCACGCTGCATGACGTGCGTGTCGGTCAGGAGGCCGACGGCACGCCGATCGTCAAGGTCGAACAATTTTCCATGGATGCCGAGCTTGCGCCATTCCTGTCGGGCGAGGCGCTGATCTTCGATATGCGCGTCGTCAATCCGAAGGTGCGCCTCAGATTGCTCAAGGACGGCACACTCGACTGGATGCGCGGCAGCCGCGCCGAAATACCGGCCAAAACAGTCGTTCTCGAAAATGTGCATGTCAGCGGTGGCGAAGTCGACTTCCTCGACGACCAGTCGGGCCGGGCGCGCCGCATCACCGGCCTGAATGCGGAGATGTCGGCCAAATCGCTCGCCGGCCCCTGGCGCGTCGAGGGCGATGCGGTCCTCGACGGCGAACATGGCAATTTCTCGATTTCGAGCAGCCAGCCGGACGAGAGGGGCGTGCTGCGCATGCGCACGAAGCTGTCGCCGGACAAACATCCGGTCAGTATCGATCTCGACGGCGAACTGAAGCTGGTCGACCGCAAGCCGAACTATCAGGGCCAGCTTTCGGCGGCGATCGAAAGCGGCAACAGCGCCAAGTCGGCCAACAAGAACGAGCAGCCGCCGAGGCTCAAGGGGCGCTTCGAGCTTACCAACGAACGTATCCGCATTCCCGAATACCGGATGGAGATCGGTCCGACGGACGATCCCTATGTGATAACCGGGGAGGCGACGCTCGATACCGGCAACGCGCCGGAATTCCTGTTGACCGCCGACGGGCAGCAGATAGACGTGAACCGCATCGGCAATCAGGGCGCGGCTGGCAAGACGACGCGGGATGCCGCGGTTTCGGCGCGCCAGCGGTTGAATTCTCTGATCGATATTGTTGCGCAGGTGCCGATCCCGCAGGTGCCGGGGAAGGCAAGCGTCAAGCTGCCGGCGATCGTCGCCGGCGACACGACGCTACGCGATGTTCAACTGGAGCTGGAGCCGGCCGGTACGGGCTGGATGATCGATAGCGCCGTCGGCACGCTGCCGGGGCGGACCCAGGTCGAGGGCAAGGGCAAGCTCCTGCTTCAGGGAGACCCGTCTTTCAACGGCCAGATCGTGGTGGCCTCTAACCAGCCAACGGGCCTAGCCTCCTGGCTGGCCGGCTCGGTCGACCCGGCCATCCGTCAATTGCGGCAGGCGGGGTTTTCCGCCAATGTCAGCCTGACTCATGAATTGCAGCGTTTCGAGAACCTCGAAATCGCCGTCGGATCGGCGACGCTGAAGGGCCGCCTGGAGCGGCAGGCGATCTCCGGCCAGACGCCGACCCTGTCGGTGGCTCTGAATGGCGATACGCTCGATCTTGACGCGCTGCAGGCGCTGGCCGGGCTTGCGACCGGGCAGGAGAGCGGCGACAATGTCCTCGACCATAAGATCGCCGCACAGCTCAAGGCCGACAGGTTCACCGCCTTCGGGGTCGACGCCGAGAATGTCGAGACCACCTTCACGATCGCGGACGGGGCGCTTGCGGTCGACCGGCTGTCGGTCAAGAATCTCGCAGGCGCCGAGTTGACGGCGACCGGCCGCGCCGAAGGCTCGCTGCTCGACTACAAGGGTGCGGGCGAAATCACCTTCAAATCGGCCGATCCCGGCGGCTTCTTCACCATGCTGCGCGAGCATCTTCCACACCACCCCGTGCTCGACCGGCTGGTGCGCAATGCCGGCTGGTACGGCAATACGGCGTTGCGCGGCGCGCTGACGCTCGGTGGCGATGAGGGTGATGCGCTGACAGTGACACTGGCCGGCGTCTCGAACGGCAGCCGGGTCAACCTCGATTACCGCATGTCCGATCTTCTGGCGCTGACCGGCAACGGCACGACGAGCCTCGAGGCGACGCTCGAAAACGCCGTGCCGTCAATCTTGTTCGGCCAGGCCGGACTCGACCCGCTGCCGGTCGATGTCGGCGCGAATGGCCGCCTGACGCTCAAGGTGAAGGCGTCTGGCAACGATCCTGCCGATGCGGCGCTGACCTTTGCGACCGACCGGACCTCGTTTACCGCGAAGGGCAAGGTTGACGTGCGGCCGGAGAGCTTCATGAACGGTCAGATCGTCGTCTCGCTCGACAGCGCCGATATCGACCCCTATCTCATCATGAACGGCATAGCCCTGCCGCAGACCGGAACGGGGTTGCCGTTCGGCCTGCAGGTCAACGCCGCCGTCGATCGTGACAAGATCGTTTTGTCCGATCTCAAGGGACATGCGGCCGACAATGCGTTTTCCGGTGCGCTGACCTTCGACCGCAAGGCTGCGAAGACGACGGCGAGCGGCGAGCTGACGCTCGCCAAGGCAGATGCCGGCTGGCTCGGCGAGGCGGTGTTCGGCCAGATCGTTGATCCCGCCAGCGGCACGCTGTCGAAGGCGCCGCTGGGCTTGCCCACCTTCAAGGATCTGGACGTCAGGGTGAAGCTGTCGGCCAAGGAATTCTGGCCTGGCCTGCCGGAAACGCCAGTGTCCGATTTCATCAGCAACGTCGCCTATAAGGGCGACGAGTTGCAGCTCAACGACATGGCCGGCAACTGGGATGGCGGCAAGCTCTCCGGTAATCTTCTCTTCACCAATGCCGACGGCACCGGTTTCCTGCAGACGAAGCTGGCGCTTGCCGATTCCGATCTTGCGGGCGTCATCTGGCTGCGCGATGGCGCACCGATCGCCAACGGCAAGTTCGGCCTGTCGCTGTCGATGGAGGCCTCGGGAAAGACGATTGGCGAGATCGCCAGCTCGCTCAATGGTTCGGGGGAGCTGAGACTCGGCGACACGAGCATACGCGGACTGAACCTTGCCATCCTTCCGCCGCTGCTTGCCGCCACCGACCCGATGCAGGAACAGATCAATGCCGGCAAGGTGCATCCGATCGTCGAGACGTTGCTCAACAACGGCGAGGCGAAGCTGCCGCCGCTCGGAATTCCCTTCAACGTCACCGACGGAACGCTCAGGGTGCAGAATGTGACCGTGGCCAACGATCTGGCCCGGGTTACCGCTGACGCACAGATCGCCTTGCCGGAGAAGCGGATCAGCGCGACGGTCGGCATCGGCCTCAATCCAGGCGCGGAGGCGCTTCCGGGTGTCGAGCCGGCGCTGAGGCTGAACTTTTCCGGCATGCTGCCGTCACCCGGCAAGACGATGGACGTGACCGATATCACCAGCTATCTGTCGCTGCGCGCCTTCGAGCGCGAGCGGCGGCGCGTCGAGCGGCTGCAGGCGATCGTGCTCGAAAAGCAGCGGCTGCGCCGCGAAGTGGCGCTCTATCGGTTCAACGACGCCGAGCGCGTCAGAGCGGCCGAAATCGAACGGCAACGGCAGGCGGAAGAAGAGCGGCTGCGCAGACTGGCGCAGGAGGCGGCTGCGCAGAAGGCCGCCGCGGAGGCGGAGGCCGCACGTGCAGCGGAGGCAAAAGCCAAGGCCGATGCGCAGGCGAGGGCGGCCGCCGAGGCGGAAGCGGCCCGGCGCTCTGGGCAGACGCAGCCGGGTCAGCTCGATTTCGACCAGCTGCCTGGCATTCAGGCTCAATGAAGACGCTTGGGGTTTGCCTCCCCTGAGATCTTAGGTTTTTATTTGAATTCCCGGCGTCACGGCTGGCGGCCACAGCCGGCCTTCGCCCACGAAAGCACATGGAGCCGCAGCGCCGAGGACAAGTTACTGTCCGGCGGGCGGTGGTCGTCGATCTCGGAAATCAGGGCGGCAAGCGACATCGAACGGCTTGCCGCAATCGTCTTCAGCTCGGCCCAGAATTCATCTTCCAGCGAAAAGCTGGTGCGATGGCCATGCAGTGTCGCCGAGTGTTTGCGGATCATCAGCCGGTTCACATCGCAATCGGCTTGGAGGATCGATTCAAAGAAATCGCGCAAGTGGCTGATCGCAGAGTCGTTTCCTGCTCTTCAAGCTTTGCGTGAAGCTTCATGCGCCGTCGTCATCCGTCTCGATCCGGCCGTGGCGGTGAGCCTTGTCGGCCTTCTCATTCAGGCTGCGGGTAAGCTGCTTTTCGGCCTTGGTGCGGCCGAAGGAAATGCGGTTCTGCTCGGCCTGCTTCTCCTTTTCGGAGCGGGCCTGCTTCTTGCGGAACTGACGCAGATTGATGATTTCGGCGCTCATGCGCGAGACTTGATCCTTATGAAAAAGGGAGGCTGAGCCTCCCTTTGAAATCACTGCTTCTTGCGGAAGGAGTCGAGCGAGACGACGGAGCCCGGTTTCTTCTCTTCGCCGTCGGCCGGTTTTGCGCCGGCGGCTTCGTCAGGCTTTCCTGCCGCGTCGACGGGATAGGCGGTGATCTCACCGGACGGCAGCTCCTCGCCGTCAGCGAGCGGCACGTCGAATTCGAGCTCGAAATTGACGGAGGGATCATAGAAGCCGCGGATCGCATTGAACGGAATGACCAGTTTTTCAGGAACGTCGGAGAAGGAGAGGCCTATTTCGAAATGCGTCTCGGTGATCTTGAGATCCCAGAACTGATGCTGGATGACGATGGTCATCTGCTCGGGATATTTGGACTTCAGGTGCTGCGAGATGCGCACGCCGGCGGCGCCCGTGAGGAAGGTGATGAAGAAGTGATGGTCGCCGGGCAGGCGGCCCGTCGTTGCCACCTCCGCCAAAACCTTGCGGATGACGCCGCGAAGTGCATCCTGCGCCAGAATGTCGTAGCGGATATGATCCTGCCCCATGCTTTTCCTGTCTTTCGTCGGTTCTGAAGTCTTTTCACAAGGTATATGGCACGTTCAGGCGCCTTGGGAAAGTCCGGAGCCGAGTCACGCTAGAGATCAGCATACATGATTTCGTCAGCAGGGAGAAGGTGAAGGCTTCTGTTGCCAGGTGCCTTCGGACCCCGCCTAGAGGTGCGAACCACTAGGACTTTGATTGAAGTGTCACACCGCGATTAAGCAGCGAGACGAGCTTCCGCATAGTTGTCGTTTGCAACTACAATTTTAGCCCGATAACGGCGGTACAATGCCGAGCAAAAAGTCGATCTTTACACCCTTGTCGATCCTGTTTCGCCCCCATCAAAAGCCGGCCTTTGATGCCGCCGGTTTTTGGTGGAGGCGCCGGGTACCGCCCCCGGGTCCAATAGGTTTATTACACCGCTCATTTATTGCCATAGCCGGCCCGGAAGCCGGCAGGTTTCATATAGTGATTTCCTTTGCCCAAGGAAAGGGCAAACGTCATAAAAGCTTTATCTCCGGCGGCAGAAAGAACGGGAAAATGCGTGCCGGCGATTGGTTTCGTGAAGGCGAAGGCTTAAACTGGGGAAAACGGAATCAGCGCGCCATGCAGCAATATCTTGATCTTCTGAAGCATGTGATGGAAAAGGGCTCCGACCGGGGCGACCGCACGGGCACCGGCACCCGCTCGGTTTTCGGCTATCAGATGCGATTCGACCTAGAAGAAGGCTTTCCCGTGCTGACCACGAAGAAGCTGCATCTGCGCTCGATTATCCACGAGCTTTTGTGGTTCCTGAAGGGCGAAACGAATATCCGCTATCTCAGGGAGAACGGCGTCTCGATCTGGGATGAGTGGGCCGATGAAAACGGCGACCTCGGGCCGGTCTATGGCGCCCAATGGCGCTCCTGGCCGGCACCGGACGGCGGCCATATTGACCAGATCGCCAATCTGGTCAAAGGCATCGTCAACAATCGGAATTCGCGCCGTCACATCGTCTCGGCGTGGAATCCGGCCGAAGTGGACAACATGGCGCTGCCGCCCTGTCATTGCCTGTTCCAGTTCTATGTTGCCGACGGCAGGCTCTCCTGCCAGCTTTACCAGCGCTCCGCCGACATCTTTCTCGGCGTGCCCTTCAATATCGCTTCCTATGCGCTGCTGACGATGATGGTGGCTCAGGTGACCGGGCTCAAACCCGGCGATTTCGTCCACACGCTCGGCGATGCGCATCTCTATCATAACCATTTCGACCAGGCGAAGCTGCAGATGACACGCCGGCCGAAGCCGCTGCCCTTCATGCGCATCAACCCCGATGTGAAAGACATCTTCGGCTTCACCTTCGATGATTTCGAGCTGATCGGCTACGAGGCCGATGCCAGCATCAAGGCGCCGATCGCCGTCTGATCCGGGACATTTCATGGCCGACTTTCGCAGGACCATCATCGCCGCCGTTGCCCACAACGGTACAATCGGCCGCGACGGCGACATGCCGTGGCGCCTGTCGAGCGATCTCAAGCGCTTCAAGGCGCTGACGCTGGGCAAGCCTGTGGTGATGGGCCGCAAGACCTATGATTCGATCGGCAAGCCGCTGCCGGGACGGCCGAACGTGGTGATCTCGCGGCAAGCGGCGATCGATCATCCCGATGTCAGTATGGCGCATTCACTGCCTGAGGCAATGGACGCGGCTGGAAGGCTGGCGCGCGAAACCGGCGCCGACGAGATCTGCATCATCGGCGGCGGCCAGATCTACGCGCAGGCGATCAATCTTGCCGACCGAATGTGCATCACCCATGTCGAGGCCGACCTCGACGGCGACGCGTCGTTTCCGGCGATCGATCCCGATCTCTGGCAGGCGGCGGAGACGATCGTGGTGCCGGCCGGCGAAAGGGACAGCTATCCCACTCGCTACGTCGTCTATGAACGCCGTCACGCCTGAAAACGAACTATTTTCCAATTAAATTGACCAAGTTTCTCACGCTGCGTTGAAAGCCGGTGCGGCGATACTTATAACGGTCACCAACGCATCGGCCGGTCAGCCCCCACGGTCCCGGATGCGGGGAAGACTTAACGAACAACGAGGTTTTGATGCCCTGGAGCAATCAGAATGGCGGCGGCGGCCCTTGGGGCGGCGGCGGTAACAATCAGGGACCATGGGGCCAGGGGCCGAACCGCCCGCGTGGCGGCAAGGGCGGACCGCCCGATCTGGAAGACATCATCCGGCGCGGCCAGGATCAGTTGCGCAATATCGTTCCCGGCGGTTTCAATGGTGGGGTGGCGGCGATCGTCGTGGCGATCGTCGCCGTTTTCTGGCTGATCCAGTGCGTCTACACCGTCCAGCCGGACGAACGCGGCGTCGAACTGCGCTTCGGCAAGCCGCGAGAGGAAATTTCCATGCCCGGCCTGCATTTCCGCATCTGGCCGATGGACGCGGTCGAGATCGTGAAGGTGACCGAGCAGCAACAGAATATTGGCGGACGCAACAACAGCAATTCGACGGCTGGACTGATGCTCTCCGGCGACCAGAACATCGTCAACGTGCAGTTCTCCGTGCTCTACACAATCAACGACCCGAAATCCTATCTTTTCCGTCTCGAAAATCCGGCTGAAACGCTGCAGCAGGTTTCCGAAAGCGCCATGCGCGAAATCGTCGGCCGGCGCCCGGCGCAGGATGCCTTCCGCGATAATCGCGGGCCGATCGAAACCGAAGTGCGCAACATCATCCAGGATACGATGGATCGCTACGGCGCCGGCATTGCGATCAACCGCGTGACGATCGAGGACGTCGCACCGCCGCGTGACGTGGCCGATGCCTTCGAGGAAGTGCAGCGTGCCGATCAGGACAAGCAGCGTCTCGTGGAGGAGGCGAACCAATACGCCAACCAGAAGCTCGGCCAGGCCCGCGGTGACGCGGCCCGCATCCGCGAAGCCGCAGCCGCCTACAAGGACCGGATCGTCAAGGAGGCTGAAGGTGAAGCGCAACGCTTCGTTTCGATCTACGACGAATATTCCAAGGCTCCTGACGTGACGCGGGAGCGGCTGTTCCTGGAGACGATGGAACAGGTCCTGAAGGGTTCCAAGAAAGTGATCATAGACCAAAAGGCGGGCGCCGTGCCCTATCTGCCTCTCAATGAGGTCGGCAAGCCGACGCAGCAACAACAGCAGCAGGGAGGCTGAGACCCATGTCGAACAGACTTCCCGTAATTCTGGTCCTTCTGGCGGTCATGCTGGTCGGGATCTATTCCTCGGTCTTCGTCGTGACCGCCCGCGAACAGGCTATCGTCGTTCGCTTTGGTGAAATCCAGTCGGTCAAGACTGACCCAGGCATCTATTTCAAACTGCCTTTCGCCTTTGCCGATGCCGACAGGGTGCAATACGTGCCGAAGCAGGAACTGCGCTTCGATCTTGACAACATACGTGTCCAGGTTTCCGGCGGAGCCTTCTATGAGGTGAACGCCTTCCTCATCTACCGCATCAACGACGCGCGCCGTTTCCGCGAAACGGTCTCGGGCGACAGGGAGGCGGCGGAAGCGCGGCTTCGCACGCGTCTCGATTCCGCCTTGCGCAGGGTCTACGGCGTGCGCAGCATCGAAGCCGCGCTCTCCCGGGAGCGCGTGGCGATGATGCTCGAGGTTCGCAACGAGCTGCAAGCCGATGCGGAGACGCTCGGAATCACGCTCGACGACGTGCGCATCAGCCGGACCGACCTGACACAGGATGTTTCCGAGCGCACCTATAACCGCATGCGGGCTGAGCGACTGGCAGAAGCTGAGCTTCTGCGCGCGCAGGGCAACGAGGAAGGTCAGCGCCGCCGCGCCATTGCCGACCGCCAGGTCGTTGAGCTGACTGCCGGCGCACAGCGCGACTCCGAGATCCTGCGTGGCCAGGGCGACGCCGAACGCAACCGCGTCTTCGCCGATGCATTCTCAAGAGACCCGGGCTTCTTCGAGTTCTATCGCTCGATGGCAGCCTATTCAGCAGCGCTTTCGTCGCAGGACACAACGCTGGTCCTGTCGCCGGATTCGGAATTCTTCCGCTATTTCAACAAGGCCGCCGGCCCCGCGGCGGCCAGCCCGGGCGCGCCGGCTCCCGCAACACCCGGAGCAACCGCTCCGGCGGCGCCAGCCCCGCCGGCAAACTGAAAACACGGGATCTGCTTCCCGCCAACATCGAGAAAGGGTCGGCCCAGCGCCGACCCTTTTCGGTTTCAAGAGCCAAGGCCGGACTTTTGTGATGGTCCGTCAGATTGCACGGGGATTTCGCGAAAAGGTGATTTCACCCTCCATCATTCCGCCTTATGCTGGTGCTCAATGTGCGCATTTACCGCTTATGAGGAAGCTTGATGGCCACCACGATTCGCTCGCCCTTCAGACGAACGCTCGCGCTTCTGGCCAGCGCCGCCATCTTGGCGCAAGCCGGCATGAGCGGGATTGCTTTTGCGCAAACCACGCCTGAAACAGCAGCGCCCGGGGTTGCCGCGCCCGTTCCGGCTGCACCCGCTCCGGCGCCGTCCGCACCGGCCGAACCGCAGCAGACCCCACCGGTTCAGACCACCGTGCCGTCCAACGGTCCCGCTTCCGTTGCCGATCTCGCCGAAGGGTTGCTCGATGCGGTGGTCAATATCTCGACCTCGCAGAATGTGAAGGATGACGAGGGGGTCGGCCCGGCGCCGCGTGCGCCTGACGGGTCGCCATTCCAGGAATTCTTCAACGATTTCTTCAACAAACAGCAGGGCAACAAAGGCCCCAACCATAATGTCAGCTCGCTTGGGTCCGGTTTCGTCATCGATCCGGCCGGTTATATCGTCACCAACAACCACGTGATCGAGGGGGCCGACGACATCGAGGTCAATTTCGCCGACGGCTCGAAGCTCAAGGCGAAGCTGATCGGAACGGATACGAAGACCGACCTCTCGGTGCTGAAGGTCGAGCCGAAGACGCCGCTGAAATCGGTGAA
This sequence comes from Rhizobium sp. NLR8a, assembly GCF_019685235.1. NCBI lineage: Bacteria > Pseudomonadati > Pseudomonadota > Alphaproteobacteria > Hyphomicrobiales > Rhizobiaceae > Rhizobium > Rhizobium sp. NLR8a. The sequence continues at coordinate 325,302 of NZ_JABDWI010000003.1, read as the reverse complement.
ATTCGGCGATTCCAGCGAGATGCGCATCGGCGACTGGGTCATGGCGATCGGCAATCCGTTCGGCTTCGGCGGTTCGGTGACGGTCGGCATCATTTCCGGGCGCGGCCGCAACATCAATGCCGGCCCCTACGACAACTTCATCCAGACGGATGCGGCGATCAACAAGGGCAACTCCGGGGGGCCGCTCTTCAACATGAAGGGTGAAGTGATCGGCATCAACACGGCGATCATCTCGCCGAGCGGCGGCTCGATCGGCATCGGCTTCTCGGTACCGTCCGAACTTGCTTCCGGCGTCGTCGAGCAGTTGCGCCAGTATGGCGAGACGCGGCGCGGCTGGCTCGGCGTGCGCATCCAGCCGGTGACCGACGACATCGCCGACAGCCTCGGACTCGACACCGCCAAGGGCGCGCTGGTCGCCGGCGTCATCAAGGGCGGTCCCGTCGACGACGGCTCGATCAAGGCGGGCGACGTCATTTTGAAATTTGACGGCAAGACGGTCAATGAGATGCGCGACCTGCCGCGCGTCGTGGCCGAAAGCACGGTCGGAAAAGAGGTCGACGTCGTGGTGCTGCGCGACGGCAAGGAGCAGACCGTCAAGGTGAAGCTCGGACGGCTCGAAGACAGCGATCAGGCGGCATCCGGCGATGCGGCGCCCGATGGCTCGCAGGACGGCGTGATCACCCCTGATCCCGGCGAGAACGACGATATGGACCAGCCGGATACCGGCGACCAGGCAGCGCCCGTACCGGGCGCACCGGCGCCGAATCAGCACCAACAGGGCCAGGTATCGCCGGATGCGGCCACGCCGAAGAACGTGCTCGGCTTGTCGCTGTCGCTCCTCAGTCCCGAAACACGCAAGGCTTTCGGCATCGCCGAGAGCGTCGACGGCGTCGTCGTGACGGAGGTGGAGCCCGGCTCCGCCTCGGCCGAAAAGGGGTTGAAGCCAGGGGACGTTATTGTCGAGGTGGCGCAGGAGTTCATGAAGTCCCCGGACGCGGTTGCCGCAAAGGTGAAATCGCTGAAACAGGAAGGCCGGCGCAACGCCCAGCTGATGATCGCATCGGCCAATGGCGATCTGCGGTTCGTGGCGGTGCCGATGGAGTGAGCGAGCTACGGCGGCGACTAGGCGCAGCTTTCCTGTTCTCGCCCAATCTCTCCTTGCTCATTCCTGTGACATCCCTCGGGCAAAGCCCTGAGACCACAGGAATGAGGGCGGAGAGGCGTGCTTCGGCCTTCAACCCGTCACAAAATCCGTCTTCCGGTAACCCTGGATGTAAAGAAGTGCCGTCAGGTCGGCGTGATTGATGCGCATTTGTGCCTGGGCGGCAACGGTGGGCTTAGCGTGAAGGGCGACGCCGGAGCCGGCGAGTTGCAGCATGCCGAGGTCGTTGGCGCCGTCGCCGACGGCAATTGCCTCTTGTGGCGAAATGCCGAGGCTTGTCGAAATTTCGTTCAGCGCATCCACCTTCGCCTGCTTGCCGAGGATCGGCTCGGCGACAAAGCCGGAAAGGATGCCGCCCTCTTCGAGCAACGTGTTGGCGCGGTTCTCATCAAAGCCGAGGCTGGCGGCGATGCGGCTAGTGAAGACGGTGAAGCCGCCGGAGACAAGGGCGGTGTAATGGCCTTTCGACTTCATCGTGGCAATCAGTTCCGGACCACCCGGAGTGAGCGTGATACGCCGGGCGATGACCTCGTCGACGACCGATAGTGGCAGGCCCTTCAACAGAGCGACCCGCTCACGCAGGGCGGGCTCAAAGGCGATCTCACCGTTCATGGCGCGCGCAGTGATCGCGGCGACTTTTTCCTTCAGCCCGACTTCGGCGGCAAGTTCGTCGATGCATTCCTGGCCGATCATAGTCGAGTCCATGTCGGCGATCAGCAGCTTCTTGCGGCGGCTGTCCTGCTCCTGGATGACGAGGTCGATTGGCGCACTGGCGATGACCGCCAGGATATTGGCCTCGGCGGCTTGCGCATCCGTGCCGTCGCGCAGCGCGATGTCACAGGCAATGCCGTCGGCCAGCCAGTAGAGGCCGGAAGCCGTGACGGCCTCAGCCGCCTGTTCGGCGACGTCGGCGGTCAGAACGGGATTTGACGGATTGGCAACAAGCGTGGCAACGAGGGCCATGATGGAAAACCTTCTGAGCGTAAAGAACGCGATCCTGATAACCGGGCCGACCGCCAGCGGCAAGTCCGCGCTCGCCGTCGAATTGGCCAAACGCCATGACGGCGCCGTTATCAATGCCGACAGCATGCAGGTCTACGATACATTGCGGGTGCTGACCGCGCGTCCGTCGGCAGAGGAGATGCAAGGCGTGCCGCATCATCTTTACGGCCACGTGCCGGCGGGGGCCGGCTATTCCACAGGCGCGTGGCTGCGTAATGTCTCGGCGCTTTTGCCGGCGCTCAGGGCCGCCGGGCAGCTGCCGGTCTTCGTCGGCGGCACGGGGCTTTACTTCAAGGCGCTGACCGGTGGTCTCTCCGACATGCCGGATATCCCCGAGGCACTGCGGGAAGAATTACGCACGCGACTCGTAGAAGAAGGGCCGGACGCGCTTTACGCCGAGCTGTCCGACGTCGATCCCGTCATGGCGGCAAGCCTCAACCGCCAGGACGGCCAGCGCATCGTCCGGGCGCTGGAGGTGATCAAAGCGACGGGACGCTCGATCGCCGATTTCCAGGGCCGGTCCGGGCCTGTGGTGATCGATGCCGACGAGGCCCTCAAGATCGTCGTTCTGCCGGACCGGGCGGTGCTGCATGCCCGCATCAACGGCCGTTTCGAAAAGATGCTGCAACAGGGTGCGGAAGACGAGGTGAAGGCGCTGCTTGCGCTCGGCCTGCCGGCCGAAGCGCCTGTCATGAAGGCCATTGGCGTGTCGCAGATCGCGGCGATGCTGAAGGGCGAGATGACGCGCGATGAGATGCTGGAGAAGGGGGCTGCGGCGACACGGCAATATGCCAAGCGGCAAATGACCTGGTTCCGCAACCAGATGGACGAGAGCTGGCAAAGGCTGACCGTCTAGTTGTCATCCCCGTTGCGGACCTCCCGCTCCAGTTTACGCGATAAGCGCTTACAGAAGTCTGGAGAGCTCGCCTACCGCCGCCTCCAGTTGCGCCTGTGGGAAGCCGCCGAAACCCAGCATCAGGCCAGCGCGCGCAGGCTGCGCGGCATACATCGGAGAGATCGCCCGCACCGCGAGGCCGGCCGAGAGGGCGCGCGCCGCAAGTCGCACGTCATCCATCTCCTCTGGCAGCCACAGAAGAACGTGCATGCCCTGATCGCTCGGCTGAACCTGGCACCCCTGCGGCAAAGCCCGCTCGAGCGCCGCGAGCAGAATAGCGCGGCGTTCGGCATAGAGACTTCGGATGCGCCTGATATGCGCTTCGAAATAACCTTCCCTCATGTAGGCCGCCAGAACGTGCTGTTCGGCTATCGGAGAATGCCGGTCCAGAATGGCGCGTGCTCCGGCGAAGGCTTCTGCGAGCGGCGGCGGGACGATGGCGTAACCGAGGCGCAGCGAAGGAAAGAGGACCTTGCTGAAGGTGCCGAGATAGATGACACGCGACGGACGCAGCCCCTGCATCGAAGGAAAAGGGTGTCCGGCATAACGCAGTTCACTGTCGTAATCGTCCTCCACGATCCAGGCGCGGTTCCTGTCGGCCCACGCGATCAGGGCGTTGCGCCGCGTCATGCTGAGCGGCATGCCGATCGGATATTGGTGTGACGCCGTCACGAAGGCGGCGCGCGCTTCTGGACATAACTCGAGCCCGCGTTCGACGTTCATTCCCTGTGCATCGACCGGCAGGCGATGCGTCCGGACGTCGAGATCGTCGAGCACGGCGGTGAGTCCGGGATAGGCGGGATCCTCGGCCCAGACGGGGTCGTGGCGCGACAGCAGGACCCGGCCGGCCATGTAGAGACCCTGCTGGGTGCCTGATGTGACGATCACCTGTTCCGGTTCGCAATGGACGGCTCGCGCACGGCGGACGTGTTCGGCAATGGCGAGGCGCAGCTCGAGCAGGCCCATCGGATCCTGATAGCCTGACGGGGCAGCCTGCTTCGAAGCACGCACCCGATTGCCGAGACGGCGCCAATTATCGTCAGGCGCAATACCGGCTGCCGGGACTGATATGGCGAAGGGAACGGGCGGGTGAGAGGTGAGCGCGCGGGCGATTGATATCAGCCGGGCCGCCGGGGCGGGCAGGTCGATCGCATCGTCGGCGGCCGGTTCGGCCGGTGCCGGCGGGATGGCTGGAGACGCGTCCGTCAGAGCCGCGGCAACACGGGTTCCGGCTCCCACTCTCGCTTCGAGATAACCCTCGGCGGTCAACTGATCGAAAACCTCGACGACGGTGCCGCGGGCGATCTTTAGGGATGCCGCAAGCGTGCGCGTCGAAGGCAGGCGCTCGCCCGGTCTCAACTCGCCGCGGGCGATCGCGCTCCTTAGCGCCTGGGCAAGCTGGCGGCCGATATTCGCCGTCCTGTCGAGCACATTGAGCGATGGGATTGCGATGCTGCTGCGCCGCTTCGACATTGAGAGTGGTCCATGAAGATTCTTGAAAATGGCGCTTCATTATGAACCAATTTCCTGGGAGAAGGAAGCGCATCAACAGCTTCCGGAAAAGGGACATGCAAGATCTTCTCGTCGTCTATATCGCCTATGTCATCGCCGCAGGCAGCCCTGGGCCAAGCAACGTGGCCATCATGAACGTGGCCATGAGCCAGGGGCGCCAGCCGGCGCTGGCGCTTGCCGCCGGGGTAATCACGATGTCGACCTGCTGGGGCCTGATCGCGGTCACCGGCATTTCCACATTGCTGGTCCGCTATGCTCATGCCCTCATCCTCCTCAAGCTCGCGGGCGGGCTCTACCTGCTCTGGCTCGCCTGGAAGGCCGCTCGCTCGGCCGTTGCCGTGGAGGCGCCGACAGGCGAGGTCCCCCGGCCTGCCACCGCGCTCGGCGCGCTGTATCGGCGTGGAATCCTGATGCATCTCGGAAACCCGAAGGCGGTGTTGGCCTGGGTGGCGATCATGTCTCTCGGCCTCAAGCCCGTCGCTTCGCCTGAAATGGCCCTTCTGGCTTTCGGCGGCTGCGTGCTTCTCGGGGTCTCGATATTTTCCGGTTATGCCGTGCTCTTCTCGACGGCGCCACTGGTGCGCGGCTACGCGCGGGCGCGCCGCTGGATCGAAGCAAGCCTTGCCGTTTTCTTCGCCGGCGCGGGTTCGCGCCTGCTGTTCTCCCATTGACCGCGTTTTGAGGATTGCATCATGTCTTCTTCACCGTTTCATGGCCTCTCGGCCTTTCCGCCGACGCCTGCCGGTCCGGATGGCCGGGTCGACGCCGAGGCCATCGGCCGCTTGCTGGAACGCCTTTGCGAGGCAGGTGTGGCCTCCATCGGTCTTCTCGGCAGTACCGGAATTTACGTCTATCTCACCCGTGAGGAGCGGCTGCGGGCCGTCAAGGCGGCGGTCGAATGCGTCAAGGGCCGTGTTCCGCTGGTTGTCGGCGCCGGCGCACTGAGGACGGATCATGCCGTCGATCTTGCCAGGGATGCCGAGGCTGCCGGCGCCGATGCGCTTCTGCTTGCGCCTGTGTCGTATACGCCGCTGACCCAGGAAGAGGTCTATCAGCACTTCCTCGCTGTGGCGAAGGCGACCAAGTTGCCGCTTTGCATCTACAACAACCCCGGCACGACACACTTCACGTTCAGCCGCGAGCTTCTGCAGCGCCTCTCCGATATCGAGACGATCAAGGCGGTGAAAATGCCGCTGCCTGTTGACGGCGACTTGCGAGCGGAGCTTGCGACATTACGGAAAAAGACCGATCTCGCGATCGGCTACAGCGGTGACTGGGGTGCGGCGGAGGCGCTGCTTGCAGGTGCAGACGCGTGGTACAGCGTCATCGGCGGGCTGCTCCCGCGCACGGCGCTTGCTTTGACCAAGGCCGCCATGGTTGGCAATGACGGCGAGGCGCGTCGGCTCGATGGTCTTCTGCAGCCGCTCTGGGCGGTGTTCAAGGCGCATGGAAGCATCCGCGTGGTCTATATGCTGGCCGAGCATCTCCATGATGTCCGTACGGAGCTCCCGCGGCCGCTCCTGCCGCTTGGGTCGGCGGATCTCCAACATGTGCTCGATACTGCCCGGCCGTTGATCGCGCTGGAGCATCAATCCTTGTTGTAAAGGCTGCTCAGCGGCTTTTTCAGGATGCTTTCGCGCAGTGACGTGCCGGGTTCCCGGCGGGTGATCGGCGACTGGTCTGTCGGCGGCACCGGCCGGGGAAAGACCGGCTCCTCGCGACGCAGTTCGCGGCGCAGCGCGTCCAGCCGCGGATCGGTCGGGGTCGGCTCGGCCGGGTCCAGCCGCGGCGCCTGCGGCAGCAATTCGCGCCGGTAGGATTCGAGTGGCGCCGAAGCCGGCGGGGGCGGGGGGACGGGTGTTGTGTCGAAAACCTCGGCGGCTTCCAGCGCCTCGTCGAAACCTGGCATGGATGCCGCAACGCTCTGCTGGAAATTCGAAATATCGGGCCCGACGGTCACCGCCCTCATGCGGGTGACGATCTTGCGCAGATCGACGGTGTCGGGATCTTCCTCGCTATGTTTGTTGTTGGCGCTGGCGGCCTTCGGCAGCAGGTTCTCGTCGACACGGGAGAAGCGCATGCGCATCGGCACGCTGATCGCCTCGCCGAAGGCAATCGCCTCGCCATTGCCGATCGAGGAGATGAAGCTTGTCGTCGAGATCGACGAATTCGGGATCGCCGAGCGGATGATTTCCTGGTCGCGGTCATTGGCAAGGCGCATCGCAAACAGCGTCGAGCACTGCGACAGGATGGTCTGGTCGAGCTCGCCCGGCCGCTGGGTGATGATGCCGAGCGAGACGCCGTATTTGCGGCCTTCCTTGGCGATGCGGGCGATCGCCTGGCGCGTCGGCACGAAGCCCAGTGTCGGATCGGAGGGAATGTAGCGGTGGGCTTCCTCGCAGACGACGAGCATGTGGATGGCGCCGTCGCTCCACAGCGCCACTTCGAAAGCCATGCGGCAGAGCACTGACGCAACCGAGTTGACGACCTCGGAGGGGATGCCTGCGAGCTGGAAGGTGCAGATCGGCCTGCTATCGCCCGGGATGCGGAAGATCTGAGCGATGGTATCGGTGATCGTGTCGCTGATCGTGTTGTTGGAGAACATGAAGTGATAGCGCGGATCGTTTATCGCGGCGATGAGTCGCATCTTCAGCGAACGCAGGGAGGGCTTTTCCGCGCGGCCTTCCAGACGGCCGATGCGTTCGTCGATCAGCGCCAGGAGATCGGCCATGCGGTAGGGAACGGGTGTGTCGGCGGTGATCGAACTTTTTTCCGTGGTGCGGCGCACCAGCGAATTGTCGCTGCCGCGGAAGGCGCGCTTGGCCTCCGGCATGATGTCGCGCAGCAGGTCGAGCTCTTCGGGCACCGGCGGGCGGCCGCGGAAGACGACTTCGGCAAACTCTTCGAGCCGCATCAGCCAGAAGGGCAGGTCGAGCGTATCGGTATCGATGGTGACAGCGTGCTGGGGAAAGGCGGCGGCGAATTCATTGTGCGGATCGAGGATCAGCACGCGCAGCTTCGGATCGGCGGCGATCGCCTTGTGCAGCAGCAGCGATACGGCGGTCGATTTGCCGACGCCAGTCGAGCCGACGACGGCGAAATGCTTGGAGAGCATCGAGGGGATGTGGATTGCCGCATCGATGCTTTCGTCCTGGGTCAGTTTGCCGATGACGGCCGTCGTGCCCGTTCCGGCATCATAGATGCGCATCAGGTCGGCGGCGCGGATGCGATGAGCGATGGCGCCGAGATAGGGGTAACGCGAGATGCCGGTCGAGAATTCCTCGCGCCCGTCTTCGTCGACGCGGACTTCGCCGAGAAGCTCCGTCTCGATCTTGAAATAATTGTCCTCGCCTTCGCCCCAGGCATGGCTACCGGTATTCATCGAATAGACGAGAGCGACGACGCGGTTGCGGCCGACGCTGATCGAAATCAGCCGGCCGACGGACCAGAGTTCGGTAAGATCGGTGCCGCCCTGTTCGGCGACCGCGGCAATCGTCGCCCTGGAGCCGCTGCATGCAACGACGCGGCCGAGAAAGCGATTTCCCGGCGCGTGGCCGTCTCGTCGATCGTGCTCGCCTGCCTTGCCAGACATGCGCAAGTCGTTGTTGAGCAAAGGCTACTCCTTACGGTAGCGTTAAAGGATAAAGTCGATCCTTTAACAAATCCTTCATCCTACCGATTTCGGGGTTGCGGAGGCGCGAGGCAGTTTTTGTTGCGGCATGCGTTGACGCTGCGAAATTTTCTGTCTATCACTTCCCGCCATGAAAATCGCAACGGCTCTTATCGTGGTGGGAAGGCGCATGGGCAGGATGGTGTAACCATCCGGCGATAGCCACCCATGCGCTAGATGACAGGTCCTCCGGGGCCTTTTTTTGTGCCCGAAATCGGGCTCCCGGCCACAAACGCAAATCCCAGCATCAAACGGAACAGACACAGATGAGCACGGACAATCAGGCGGCAGGCAATCGGATGACGGGGGCGGAGATCGTTCTCAAGGCGCTGAAGGATAATGGCGTCGAACATATCTTCGGCTATCCCGGCGGCGCGGTTCTGCCGATCTATGACGAGATCTTCCAGCAGGACGAGATCAAGCACATTCTCGTCCGCCACGAGCAGGGTGCCGGCCATGCGGCCGAAGGCTACGCCCGCTCCACCGGCAAGGTCGGCGTCATGCTGGTGACCTCGGGTCCGGGCGCTACCAATGCGGTCACGCCGCTGCAGGATGCACTGATGGATTCGGTCCCGCTCGTCTGCCTGACCGGTCAGGTTCCGACCCCACTGATCGGCTCCGACGCCTTCCAGGAATGCGACACGGTCGGCATCACCCGGCCCTGCACCAAGCACAACTGGCTGGTCAAGGACGTCAATCAGCTCGCCGCCATCATTCATGAGGCCTTCCGCATCGCCCAGTCCGGCCGTCCGGGCCCCGTCGTCGTCGACATTCCGAAAGACGTGCAGTTTGCGACCGGCACCTACACGCCGCCCGCCGATTACGCGATCCAGAAGAGCTACCAGCCGAAGATCCAGGGCGACCTCAACCAGATTCACGCTGCGATCGAGATGATGGCGAATGCGCGCCGTCCGATCATCTATTCCGGCGGCGGCGTCGTCAATTCCGGCCCCGAAGCCTCCAAGCTGCTGCGCGAGCTGGTCGAGCTCACCGATTTCCCGATCACCTCGACGCTGATGGGTCTCGGCGCTTATCCCGCCTCGGGCAAGAACTGGCTGAAGATGCTCGGCATGCACGGCTCCTACGAAGCCAACATGGCGATGCATGATTGCGACGTCATGGTCTGCATCGGCGCCCGCTTCGACGACCGCATCACCGGCCGCCTCAACGCCTTCTCGCCGAACTCGAAGAAGATCCATATCGATATCGATCCGTCCTCGATCAACAAGAACGTCCGCGTCGACATCGGCATCCGCGGCGATGTCGGCCATGTCCTCGAAGACATGGTCCGCCTGTGGCGGGCGCTGCCGAAGAAGCCGGAGAAGAATCGCCTCGAAGGCTGGTGGAGCGATATCGCCCGCTGGCGCGCGCGAAACTCCTTCGCCTATACGAAGAACAGCGACGTCATCATGCCGCAATATGCGCTGGAGCGGCTCTTTGCGCATACCAAGGACCGCGACACCTACATCACGACCGAAGTCGGCCAGCATCAGATGTGGGCAGCACAGTTCTTCGGTTTCGAGCAGCCGAACCGCTGGATGACCTCGGGCGGCCTCGGCACGATGGGCTACGGCTTGCCGGCCGCCCTCGGCGTCCAGATAGCTCATCCCGGCAGCCTCGTCATCGACATTGCCGGCGACGCCTCGATCCAGATGTGCATCCAGGAAATGTCGACGGCGATTCAGTACGATGCGCCGATCAAGATCTTCATCATGAACAACCAGTATATGGGCATGGTGCGCCAGTGGCAGCAGCTGCTGCACGGCAACCGCCTGTCGCATTCCTATACGGAAGCGATGCCCGATTTCGTCAAACTGGCGGAAGCCTATGGCGCGGTCGGCCTGCGCTGCGACAAGCCGGACGAGCTCGACGATGCCATCGTCGAGATGATCGAGGTCAAGAAGCCGGTCATTTTCGATTGCCGCGTCGCCAATCTCGCCAACTGCTTCCCGATGATCCCCTCGGGCAAGGCGCATAACGAGATGCTGCTGCCCGACGAAGCTACCGACGAAGCGGTTGCCAACGCGATCGACGCCAAGGGCCGCCAGCTCGTCTAAGACTTAATAATTGCGCATAATCCTTTCCGAAAATCGTGGCCGATTTTTCGGGGTTATGCGGCGAGAGGAAACCCAGGACCATGAACGCACACCTTCAGCCCACGGGCTCTGCCTATTTCATCTCTCCGGAAACGACCGCGGTCGAGAGCCACACGCTCTCGGTTCTCGTCGACAACGAGCCCGGCGTCCTTGCCCGCGTCATCGGCCTGTTCTCCGGCCGCGGCTACAATATCGAGAGCCTCACCGTCTCCGAGACCGAACACCAGGCACATCTTTCCCGCATCACCATCGTCACCCGCGGGACGCCGCACGTGCTGGAGCAGATCAAGGCGCAGCTCGAGCGCATCGTGCCGGTGCACCGCGTCGTCGATCTCACGGTACGAGCCCGTGAACTCGGCCAGGATCGGCCGATCGAGCGTGAAGTGGCGCTGGTCAAGGTGATCGGCGAGGGCGACATGCGCGCCGAGACACTGCGCCTTGCCGATGCCTTCCATGCCAAGGTGGTGGATGCGACGATCGACCACTTTATCCTGGAGATAACGGGCAAGTCGTCGAAGATCGACCAGTTCATCGCGATCATGAAGCCGCTGGGCCTGATCGAGGTCTGCCGCACCGGCATCGCGGCAATGAACCGCGGCGCGCAGGGGATGTGAGCCTGCTACCGCTGTCAGGTCCGTGCCGATAAGCTGCCCCTCACCCTAACCCTTCCCCGTAAACGGGGCGAGGCGACGTGCCAAATACAACGTCGAGGTGGATGAAGCCGGTGCGGCATATCCCCTTCGCCCCGCAAGCGGGGAGAAGGTGGCGGCAGCCGGATGAGGGGCTCTTAGCTGGGTAGCCGCTGTCGATCACAGCATCTCCAGCGGCTTTTTCCTGGCCGGTGGCGGGAAGGCGGCGTCGAGCGCTTGCCAATCCTCGTCGGTGATATCAAGCGAGATACAGTCGCGGTTTTCGCGAACGCGTTCGGCATTCGAGGTCTTCGGGATGGCGATGACGCCGTCGCGTTTCAGGAGGAAGGCGAGCGCCAGTTGGGCTGGTGTCGCCTGGTAGGCCTTTGCGATGTGAATTAGTTCCGGATGATGGAGGACGTGCCCCTGCTCGATTGGCGAATAGGCCATAACGGGGATGCCGCGGCTCCGGCACCAGGGCAAAAGGTCGAACTCGACGCCGCGGCGGGTGAGGTTGTACAGCACCTGGTTAGCGGCGACATTGGCGCCGTCGGGCACGCCAAGCAGTTCCTCCATGTCGTCGGTATCAAAGTTGGAGACGCCCCAGGCGCCGATCTTGCCGGAGGCCTTCAGCATCTCGAAGGCGGCGACGGTCTCGGCAAGCGGATAGTTGCCGCGCCAGTGCAGGAGATAGAGATCGATGCGGTCGGTGCCGAGGCGTTCGAGACTGTGTTCGCAGGCTTCGATCGTGCCTTTCAGGCTGGCGTTCCAGGGATAGACCTTGCTGACGATGAAGACCTCGTCGCGCCGTCCCTTGATCGCCTCGCCAACGATCTCTTCGGCGCCGCCGTCGCCATACATTTCGGCGGTGTCGATCAGCGTCATGCCGAGATCGATGCCGGCTCTGAGGCTCTCGATCTCGGCGCTCGCATGGCCGGCATCCTCGCCCATGGCCCAGGTTCCCTGGCCGAGCGCCGGCACTTCCGTGCCGTTCGGGAATGTGATCGATGGGATAGGGTCGTCCTGCATGGTCTTGATCCTGGGGAAGAGATTGGGCTGCGCCGCTATCTTTCAAGTAATCCTGTCACCATGACAATGATGCGATGGCATCGGCGATGCCCTCGTTCTCTTCGCCTTCACCACTTCGATCACGCCGGGGCCGAACAATATGATGCTCTTCGCCTCGGGCGTGAATTTTCGGCCTCCGCCGAACGATCCCGCATATGTTCGGCATTGGCGCCGGTTTCTTCTCGCTGCTGATCGGCGTTGGTTTCGGGATCGGGGCGCTGCTGCACACGATGCCCGTGGTCTATACGGCGCTGAAGTTCGCCGGCGGCGCCTATCTCGTCTGGATTGCCTGGAAGATCGCCTCGTCGCGCTCGCTCAGCGAGGGTAAGAGTTGCGCTGCGCCAATGTCCTTTGTCCCGGCGGCAGCCTTCCAATTGGTCAATCCGAAAGCCTGGGTGATGGCGGTGACCGCGATGGCGACCTATACCAATCCCGAGCTCTACCTCTTGAGCGTGCTGATCGTCGGCCTGGCTTTCGCGGTGGTCAACGTGCCGAGTGTCTCGACCTGGGCAGGTTTCGGTTCGGCGCTCCGGGAATGGCTGTCCGATCCGGTGCGGCTGAAATGGTTCAATGTCAGCATGGCGGTGCTTCTGGTGACGAGCCTCTGGCCGATGCTAAAATAGAGCGATCGAGGGTTTCGTCAGCATCAGCCAGAATATGCCGAGGACGGCCGTGAAGGCCGGAAAGCCGAAGGCGAACCAGATGCGGTAGAGGCTGTCATAGCTCGGCGGCAGAGCGCTTCCCGAGCTTGCCGCGGCGCGGGCGAGGTCGCGCAGTTGGATCTGAATCCAGACGACCGGCAGCCAGAACAGGCCGGTCACGACATAAAGCAGCAGCGACAGCGCAATCCAGCCCTCCGACAGGTCCCAGCCGATCGACCGCGCCAGGAGATAGCCGCTCACCGGCTGGAGAAGGGCAGCGGTCGCCGTGAAGACGGTGTCGGCGATGACGACGGTTGCCGCGACATGGGCGATCAGCACGGGATCGCGCGTGCGGTGCGCCATCACCATGAAAAAGGCGATGCCGGCGCCGGTGCCGAAGAGCACGGTCGCGCCGATGACATGGGCAAGCAGTAGCCATTGCTCGAGCATCAGCGTTCATCCAGGGTGGCAAGCGCCGTGAGCGTCAGCAGGATGGACGGCAGCACCTTGACGAGCGGGCCGAGCGGATCGAGCCAGAGGGCGGGTTCGAGAAGTGTGCCGCCTGTGAGATAGGCCAGTGAGACGGCGAGCATGCCGAGGAGGGCGCGTCCGGCGAGCGGGCGGACAAGGACGGCGGCGCCGAGCGCGATATCGATGAGGCAAGTGACAAGCGTCAGCACCGTCGCCGCCGCTTCGGGCATGAAGGGCAGGAAATGCGCGGAGGCCTTCTGCACCGCCAGCAGCGGAATCAGGCCGGAGAGCAGCCAGAAGACCGACAGGCCTGCTATGACCAGCGGCTTCAGGAGATAGAGCCTGGCGAACCAGAGATCCTGCACGCCGGAGGGATTGGCCGAAAGCGTTGCCACGGCTGATGTCGCGGCAAGGCCGCTCTCCGCCTTCGCGCTTTTGATGCCTTCGGACATGACTGTCGTCGCTGTCGAGCGCAGCGGCGAACGCCAGCCGAGCAGGCCCGCGGCATCGGCGAGCCAGGTCACGGGCCGCGCAAGCCAGGCGCCAAGGGAAATCACGCGGGCGGGCGGCAGGCCCAGCCATTGCCGGTGAAGGCGCACGAGATCGGCGAGCGTCAGCACCTCGTCGGCGGCAAGAACGATATCCCCGCGCAGATCGCCTGCGACCGCCCGCGACACGGCCTCCGCCACGTCATCCACGGAAAGCGTTTCGACCGGGCTTTGCGCATGGGTGAGCGGCAGCGCCAGGGGAAAGGCGGCAAGCGCCCGGATGAGCGACGAGCCGCCATGGGCGTTGCGGCCGAGAACGAGGGCAGGGCGCAGGATGAGGTGAGGAAGGCCGCTTGCCGCCAGCGCCTCGTCGGCCTGCCGCTTGGTGGCGAGGAAAGGCAGTTCGCCGGCCGCGCCGGCCGTCCTTGCCGATATCTGCACGATCAGAGGATGGGAGCCTTTCGCGGCGGCATAAAGCGCCAGCATCGCCTCTGCCTGAGTGGCCGCCAGATCGTCCGATAGGCCGTCCTGCAGCGCGCCGGCGCAATTGACGACGACATGCTGGTCCTTAAGAATATCCTCCCAATCCTCAGCCTTCGTCATGCGCGAGAGATCAGCCCGCCGCCAGTTTATCGCCGGCTGCTTCAAGCGCGCTCGTGCGGGATTGCGGCCGAGCCCGGTCACGGCATCCCCATCAGCCGCAAGCCGGGCCGCGACGACGGAGCCTATGAAGCCGGTTGCGCCGAGAATCAGGATGTTCATGGCAGGAGATTAGCGGAAAAGTTCGAGGGGGATAGGAGGGCTTGGCGGGGTTTTGGGGTGTGATAGAAAGAGAAGAGATGTTTATGCGAGAATGCTTTGAGGAAGGGCCGGGCCTTGCCGCGAGTCCCCTTCTCCCCGCTGGGTGGAAGGGGTGTCCGGGCTACCGCGGAGATAAGAAACGGACGCTCCGTTCTGGGAGGACATTGCCTTGCACGACCATGACCACGACGATCTCCATCGTCATGCCCATGGGCATGACGGAGACAATCACTATTCCGACATGCAGGCGCGCGTCAAAGCGCTGGAGACGCTGCTGACGGAGAAGGGGTTGATCGATCCGGCGGCGATCGATGCGATTGTCGAGACTTATGAGACGAAGGTGGGGCCGCGAAATGGTGCGCGTGTCGTCGCCAAGGCCTGGAGCGATCCGGAATTCGCGGACTGGCTGAAGCGCGATGCGACGGCGGCGATTGCGAGCCTTGGGTTTACCGGCCGGCAGGGCGAGCATATGCGCGCCGTCTTCAATACGCCCGACACCCATAACCTCATCGTCTGCACGCTCTGCTCCTGTTATCCCTGGTCGGTGCTCGGCCTGCCGCCGGTCTGGTACAAGGCGCCGGCCTATCGCTCGCGCGCCGTCATCGATCCGCGCGGCGTGCTGGCCGAGTTCGGGCTGACGCTGCCTGAGGGGAAAAAGATCCGCGTCTGGGATTCGACGGCGGAGCTGCGTTATCTCGTCATCCCCGAGCGACCCAAAGGTACGGAGGGCATGGACGAGGCCGCGTTGGCTGGTCTCGTCAGCCGCGATGCGATGATCGGGACGGCTGTTGCAGGCAGCCCGGAGGCTCTGTCATGAACGGACCGCACGATCTCGGCGGGCAGATGGGTTTCGGGCCGGTCGCGCCTGAAAAGGACGAGCCTTATTTCCATATGGAATGGGAAAAGCGGGCGCTCGGCATCACGCTTTCCTGCGGCGCTTTCGGGGCCTGGACGATCGATGAAAGCCGGCATGCGCGCGAAAACATTCCGCCGGCCGATTATCTCGCGGCGAGCTATTACGAGATCTGGATACGAGGCGTCGAGACCCTGCTCGAACGGCACGGTTTTGTGACGCGCGAGGAGCTGTTGTCCGGGCATCGGCTGCAGGATGGGGCGGCGCCCAAACGGGTGCTGAAGGCAGAGATGGTGCCGGCAGTTCTCGCGAAAGGCGGGCCATGCGATCGTCCTGTCGAGGCCGCGCCGATCTTTGCGGTCGGCGAGACGGTGCGGACGAGGAGTTTCAATCCGGCGACCCATACGCGCCTGCCGCGTTATGCCAGGGCCAAGACCGGTATCGTCGAAGCGGTGCAGGGTTCCTTCGTCTTTCCCGACGACAATGCGCATGGCAGGGGCGAGAACCCGCAATGGCTTTATACCGTCGTCTTCGACGGCACTGAGGTCTGGGGCGAGGGCGCCGACCCGTCGCTCACGGTCTCGATCGATGCGTGGGAGAGCTATCTTGAGCGCGTGTGAAAACCCCTCTCAGCTCTCGCAATCTCCGGGCCTGCCGAAGTCGCCGGAGGGTGATCCCGTCTTCCCCGAACCCTGGGCGGCCGAAGCTTTCGCCATGACCGTGCATCTGCATGAGAAGGGGCTGTTTTCCTGGAGCGAGTGGGCGGCGGCTCTCTCAAACGAATTGCATCAGCCCGGCCGGGCCGAGGACGGCAGCGACTATTTCGACTGCTGGGTGGCGGCGCTTTCGGGCATGCTGGTCAGTCGTGGCGTGGTGGATGCCTCCGCCATCCTTGATCTGCAAAAGAGCTGGCAGCGGGCGGCGGAAGCGACGCCGCATGGCAAGCCGATCGAGCTTGGCAACGATCCGCTGCGCTGAGCGTCACGACGGAAACTGCCGGTAGCACTCCTCGGCCACCGCGCGCAGCGCTTCGCGCGAGATTTCGCCGGTGACCGCATAGCCGAGCTCTCCGTCGATCCAGTAAAAGGTTTCGAGATTACCTGACGAGGCGAAGCGGAAGCTGGTCGTGCGGTTTTCCCGATGGCGCCCGACCATGACGGTCAGGCGCTCGCCGGCCTGGTTCTCGTACATGAACATCGCCCCCGGCTTGCCGTCGACCGGCAGCAGGCGGCCGCCGACCAGCTTGAAGCCGAGCGGCTGCAGGTTCGGGATCTTGAGGTTTTCGATCGCCAGGCGCTTGCCGAGCCAGGTGGCGAGATGAGCCTCCTCGTCGGCGAAGACCTCGACGGGATGGCGGACCTCGGCGGCATAGACGGTAAAGGCGGTCTCGGCCTGTTTCGGAAAGGTTTCGGAGCCGGTAAGCTGCAGATCCGGCTTTTCCAGAAGGCCCGGGCCGTAATGGCCGCTGACGGCGCCGAGGACGAAGACGACGAGGGTTGCGGCGGCGAGTGCCCAGCGATTTCGCGTGGGCGAGACTGCGCGCGGGAGCGCGACCAGCAGAGGATCGGTCTTCCTGGCCTTCTCGTAGCCTGAAAACAGCGAGCGGATGCCGGCATTCTGCGCCTGCCATTCGGCGACCATCGCCGCTTCGTCCGAATTGTCGGCGAGGTAGGCTTCGATGCGCGCGCGGGCCATTTCAGGCAGTTGCCCGTCGGCATAGGCGTGGAGATCGGCTTCGGTGACGATCGGGTTGGTCTCGTTCATTTCGGCCTCCGAAGCGTAATGACGTTGTCGGCCTTCAGGTGCTCGGCGACGCGCCGGCGGGCGCGCGACAGGCGCGACATGACGGTGCCGATCGGGATATCGAGGGCGGCGGCGATCTCGCTGTAGCTATATCCCTCGATGACGACGAGCATCAGCACGGCGCGGTGCTCCTCCGAAAGGCTGTTCAGCGCATCGTTGAGCCGGGCGCGCTCCAGCGGATCGGCCGGCGGTTCGGGCGCTGCCATATCCTCCGCGGCATCAAGCTCGACCATGCCGGCGCGTGCCTTGCCGCGCCGGCCGTTGCGGTAGAGATTGGTCATGATGGTCAGGACCCAGCCGCGCAGATTGAGGCCGCGCCATTGGCCGCGGCGCGTCAGAATCTTCTCGACGCAATCCTGAAGCAGGTCCTCGCCATCGGCATCCGAGCGCGTCAGGCTGCGCGAATAGCGCCTGAGCGAGGGGAGGAGGGCCAGGATCTGGCCCTCGAATGTTTCGGGTGCGGGTGTCTTCACGCCGGTTCTCTTGTGATCAGGGCCTCTACGATCAAGGTTTGGCGAGATCCCAGTTGCCGCCGACGCCGTCGCCGGTGATGTCGCCGGCCTTCTTGTCCTTGACCCAGTAATAGAGCGGCATCCCGTCCTTGGCCCATTGCTTTGTGCCGTCCTTGCGTTCGATGATCGAATATGGACCATCGGCCTTGGCATCGGAAGCCGCCATCAGCGGAGGCCAGTTCTTGGCGCAATCGTCGTAGCAGTTGGAAACGCCCTTGGCGTCCTTCTTGAAGGTGTAGAGGGTCATGCCGTTTTCGCCGGCAAGCACCTTGCCCTTGGTGGATTCGACTTCCTTGACAGGAGGGGCGGCGAAAGCAGCACTCGCGGCAAGGGCGGCTGCCGCCGCGACGGACAGGAATTTCACGGATGTCATGATGTCTCTCCTCAGGTTGGGCTCGCAATGCTGCGATACCTGAGATGAGACACGGGACGACGCAAATTTATTCCCGGCTGAGCGAAAGTTTTTCGCGGAAAATGGCGGTTGCGGGACGATCTGCTCGGCGAAGGTGGATGTCTTCACTATCATCGCCGGTCATTTACATCATGTCCTCTTGCGGATATTCTATGTCCTTAATTTGGTTCGCGGAACCAGCCATTGCGAGTTGCTGAATGATCCTGAAAAGCCAGGTCGAGTGGGCGCTGCATTGCTGCGCCATTCTCGCGGGCCTGCCCGAGGGCAGGTATCTCTCCACCAAGGCGCTCGCCGAGCTTCATGGTCTGCCGAAGGAATATCTCTCCAAGGCGCTGCAAAGCCTTTCGCAAGCCTCGCTCGTCAATACCACGCTTGGCCCGAGCGGCGGCTACAGGCTTGCGAGATCCCCGTCCGAGATCAATTTCCTCGACATCGTCGAAGCGGTCGAGGGAAAGGCGCGCAGCTTCACCTGCACGAATATCCGGGAGAACAATCCGTGCCGGCCCGCCGGCTACTGCGACAGCAAGCCTTGCGCGGTCGCGCGCATCATGTGGGAAGCCGACGAGGCCTGGCGAAATACGCTGAGAGCCGTCCGGCTTTCCGATCTCGTCGGCACCTTATCCGAGGAGGTGCCGGCGGACATCTGGCAGAATACGTTTCAATGGGTCCTCCAGCGCGCCGGCTGATCATGCCCTGAAAATGGTTCTGATGGTGTTCAGGATGGCATGCGCGTTGCGGACCTGTTCCGGAGGCAGGGCGGCGCCGTCGCGGAAGCGTTCGGCGCGGCCGGCGAGGGCTTCGGCGATCTCTTCGGCCAAAGCGGGGCGTTCGGTGAGCAGCGGCGCGAAGGCCTCTTGGTCGATTTCATAGACCGTCACCGGGGTCAGGGCCTCCAAGGCGCAGATCTCCTGCATGCCGGCGAGCAGGCCGGTCTCGCCGAAGAAATCGCCCGGCGCAAACCGCCCGCGCTCTTCGCCTTCGCGCCGCGCCACGATGATGCCGGCGCGCACCATCATCAGCGCGGGCAGCATCTCGCCCTCCCGCACGATCACATCGCCCCTGCGGAACTGCCGGACAGCGGTGGTTTCGGCGAGTTTCTGCTTTTCATTTGATGTCAGCGTCGCAAAGACCGGAATGGCTTCGATCAGCGCAAGCGGTGTGACGCTCGGCGGCTTGGCGTTTTCTTCCGTGGGCAGGTCGGCCGCGAGGACATTGGCCGCGGGTGGGACGGCGAGAAGCAGGCCGGCGGATTTGCAATAGCGATAGACGAGATCGAGCACCTCGTTTCGCGCCGGCACGCGCTGGCTGGGGCTCGTCACCCGGAACTGCAGCTCGACTTCGAGCGCGGTGGCATCCAGCCCCTTCAACGCGACGACCGGCGGCGGCTCGCGCACGATCGTATTGCAGCTCGTGAGCGCGGAGAGCATGACCTGGCGGACCGATGCCGGCATCCGTGTCGGGGCGATGCGGATGGTGAGGATCAGGAGATGGGTCTCGTCCGGCCGACTCACATTGGTCAGGCCGAGTTTCGCGAGAAAGCTGTTCGGCAGGACGACGACATTGTTTGCGCCGGTCAGAATGTGCGTCGCGCGCCAGTTGCTTTCGGCGACGCGCCCTTCCGTGCCGTCGCTCAAAAGGATCCAGTCGCCGATGACATAGGGCCGTCCGAGCGTGAGCGCGATGCCGGAAAAGACGTCGGCGAGCGTGTTCTGGAGCGCCAGACCGAGAATGATGGCGACCACGCCCGACGTCGCGACGAGGGTGCCGATCGGCACGCCGAAGACGAAGGCGAGGATCGAGAGCGCCATGCCGATATAGACGACGCCGATGACGAGATCCTGAAGCAGCCGGGCCTCCCGCGGACTGCCCTCCAGCACCAGATAAAGCCTGATGAAACCGATGACGGCCCATGCCAGGTGGACCCACCAGAGCGATTTGGCGACGATGACGAGCAGGGCCTGCGGGTCTTCGGACTGATATCCCTGGAAACGGTGTGGTTCGATGCCGCTGCCGACGAGGATCAGCGTCATCACCGCAAAAAAGAGGATCTGCACCACCAGCCGCGTCGTCGGCCGCTGGCTGGAGAGGAAGTACCAGACGAAGATACCGGCAAAGCCGACCACGATCAGGGATATCAGCGGCTTGCCGAAGAGCGCGTCGTAGATCATCTCTGTCTGTCTCCGGAAGGGGCGGCGGCACCTGATTCAGCATGTCGGCCGCCCGCGCAAGCGCGGGATTTGCGCGGATAGCCAATGGCGGGTCGTCAGTTCTGCAGCGGGAAGGTCAATTCCTTCTGGTTGGTGTCGACGACGAAGACGGCGAGCAGGCGGGCGGGCTCGGTCTCGCTGCCGTTGGCGCTGACGCCATGGCGGTCGCCCGGCATTTCGGAAAAGCTCTCCCCGGCCTGATAGACCTTGGCCGGGCCGTCATTGACCTGGCTGCGGATCGATCCTTCGAGCACGGTGGCGTAGATGAAGGCCGAATCCGGGTGGGTATGGCCTTCGGAAAAGCCGCCCGGGCCGTATTCGACCAGCACGCCCTTGATGCTCTTGCCCGGCACGTTCGGCAGTTCGTGCTCATAGACGAGCGTCACCTTCGCGGATTTGCTGCTGTCGTGGGCGGCGGCACCGGTCGCGGCGAGAAAGGCGAGCGCGGCGGCGATGATTGATGCTCTGATCATGGGAATCTCCTTTGTTGCTGAGGTGGAGAGGACGCGTCCGAGCGGCCGCGTCCTGAGGCAGGCCAATCACTTCGACCGGGCCGATTTGGCGAACCACTCTTCGAAGGTGATCGTGCCGAGCCGCGGATTATCATCGGAGACGAGCGACTGATCGTTCAGCCTTGCGCCGAAATATCGCGCCTCTGCATCGGCCTCGACGGTCCTCGGGTCTTTCACCGCCGTCAGGTAGCGGGCGACGAGCTCGCTGAGGCGGGCGCGCTCGGGACCTGCGATCTCGACCGTCGCATTGGCCGGGGCTGAAAGCGCCACATCGGTCATGGCGTCGGCAACATCATCGGACGCGATCGGCTGCACATAGGCGGGCGACAGCCGAACCGTCTGGCCGACCGTGCCGGATTGGGCGATGCCGTTCAGGAATTCCATGAACTGCGTCGAATGCACAATGGTATAGGGAATGCCCGAGGACTCGATCAGCTTTTCCTGGGCGAGCTTGCCGCGGAAATAGCCGCTTTCCTGCAGGCGCTCGGTGCCCACGACCGAAAGGGCGATATGGTGCTTGACGCCTGCGGCCTTTTCGGCGGCGAGAAGATTGCGTCCCGAGGTCTCAAAGAATTCGAGCACGGCCTGGTCCTCGAAGGAGGGTGAATTTGCAAGGTCGAGCACGACCTGGGCGCCCGCAAGCGCTTCCGCCAGCCCTTCTCCGGAGATCGTGTTGACGCCTGAGTTCGGCGAGGCGGCAATCACCTCATGCCCGCGTTTGCGCAGGCGCTCGACAGTCTTCGAACCGATGAGGCCGGTCCCGCCGATGACGACGATTTTCATAAGGGATCTCCTTTCGCTGCCGCGGCGCGGCAGCGTCAAAATTGAATCTTCTATGAATTGCGAGGCTTAGTTCAGGCCTGCCTTATCGAGGCCATAGGCTTTGTCGGCCGTGCCGGGCACGGTCTTGAAGCCGACATTGACGCGGTTCCAGGCATTGATGGCCATGACAACGAAGGTCAGGTCGGAGATTTCCTTTTCGGAAAGCTGGCCGCGAACCCGCTCATAGATCTCGTCGGGCACGCCGCCCTCGGGAAGTTTCGTCAGCGCTTCGGTCCAGGCCAGCGCTGCGCGCTCGCGGGGAATGAACAGGTTCGATTCCCGCCAGATGGCGACGTGATAGATCCGCAGCTCGCTCTCGCCGAGGATTTTGGCCTGCTTCACATGCATGTCGAGGCAGAAGCCGCATCCGTTGATTTGCGAAGCGCGGATCTCGACCAGGGCCTGCAGCTTCTCGTCGATCACGCTGCTGCGGAGCGCCATGCTGAATTCCATGAATTTCTTGAAAAGTTCGGGGGACTGCTGGGCGTAGTTCAATCGCTGGGTCATGTCTTTTTCCTCTAATTAAGGATATTTTGCATCCTTATGGATAAACGATATCCTTAATTTCTGGACTGTAAAGCCATTCTCGCCTAGTCTGGCGGCATAAAGCCTATGCGCAAAAGTATGAGGGGGCTATCATGGATATCGTTTCGGCATTGCGGAGCTTTCAACGCGTCGTGGAGACGGGCTCGTTTTCAGCGGCAGCACACGATCTCGACGTGACCCAGCCAGCGGTCTCGCGGCAGGTTGCCGCACTCGAAGGTCATTTCAACACGCGCCTCCTGCATCGCACGACGAGCGGCCTGTCACTGACGGCGGAAGGGGAACGGATGCTGCCGATGGCGCTCAGGATTCTCGAAGCGGTGGAGGAGCTCGGCGATGCCGCCGGATCGGATGGAGTGGTCGCTTCGGGCAAGGTCCGGCTGAGCGTTCCGGCACCGCTCGGCCTCTATCTCAGCGAGCGGCTGGGCGATCTTCTCGCCGCCCATCCGAAGCTGTTGGTCGAGCTGCTTTTCAGGGAGCAGAGCTCGGATATGATCGAGGAGCGCCTGGATCTCGAAGTGCGCCTTGGCCCGGTCGCCGACAGCAGCCTCGTCTGCCGGCGGATCGGCTGGACGACGGCTTTCCTCGTCGCTTCTCCCGCCTATCTCGCACGCAGGGCGGCGCCGCGCGCCCCGAAGGACATCAAGGACCATGAATGCCTGTGCTACAGCAGGGCAGGCGAGGCCAACATATGGTCCTTCTCGAATGGCTCGGAGGACATATCCGTCAGGATATCGCCGCGGCTGACGGCCTGTAACGCCGTCGCCATTCACAGGGCGGTCCTTGCCGGCGCGGGGCTTGCGGTGCTCTCCCACGTCATCGCCATGCCCGACATTGCCGCCGGGCGGCTGATCCCGGTGATGAAGGATTTTCAGCCGAGCCGGCTGCCGGTTACCGTCGTCTATCCCTCGCGACGCAACATGCCGCTGCGCGTCAAGACTGTTCTGGATTTTCTGATGGATGCGATGGCGCAGGACCCGTCGATGTGCGCAGGCGGCGTGGACCGGGGCTGGGACGGGTGATTTGGCAGGATCTGCCGCCATCGGCCATGCGGTGTCAGTTTCCGCCTTGCCTAATAGCGGCGAATCCTGCCAAGTCGTCCGATCATGCAATTTGCGCCGCAACAAGACGAAGCCCTGAAGGCTGTTTCGAAATGGCTGAACGAAGGGCGCTCGCCGCTCTTTCGCCTGTTCGGCTATGCCGGAACGGGCAAGACGACGCTTGCCCGGCATTTTGCCGAGAATGTCGACGGCGACGTGCTGTTTGCCGCCTTTACGGGCAAGGCCGCGCAGGTGCTGCGTTCGCGCGGCGCCTCCAACGCCAAGACCATTCATTCGCTGATCTATCGCCCGCGTGGCGAGGAGGCGGTGGAGGACGAGGAAACCGGCAAGACTTCGATTGCGCCGATGTTTGCGATCAACCGGCAGAGCCCGGTGGCGAAAGCGGCACTGATCATCGTCGACGAATGCTCGATGGTGGACGAGGCGCTCGGCAAGGACCTGATGAGCTTCGGCACGCCGATCCTGGTGCTTGGCGATCCCGGCCAGCTGCCGCCCGTCAGCGGCGGCGGCTACTTCACCAACCAGGACCCGGATTATCTTCTGACCGATATCCACCGGCAGGCGCGCGACAATCCGATCATCAAGCTCGCCATGCAGGTGCGCGAAGGCAATGAGATCATGTATGGCGACTACGGCACCGCCAAGGTGATTTCGAAGAATGAGGTGACGCAGCAGCTCGTGCTCGATGCCGACCAGGTGCTCGTCGGTACCAACCGCACGCGGCGGCGCTATAATCAGCGGCTGCGCGAATTGAAGGGTTTTTCCGCCGATTATCCGCAGACCGGCGACAAGCTCGTCTGCCTCCGGAACGATCCGGCCAAGGGCCTGCTCAACGGCTCGCTCTGGCAGGTGATGACCTCGTCGAAGGAAACGACGAAGCCCGGCATCAATCTGCTCGTCCGTCCCGAGGACGACGACATGGATCGCGGGGCGGCCAAGATCAAGCTGCTGAAACAAGCCTTCGAGGATGTCGAAGGCGAGATTCCTTGGAACACCCGCAAGCGCTATGACGAGTTCGACTACGGTTATGCCCTGACCGTCCACAAGGCGCAGGGCTCGCAATGGAATGACGTCGTGCTCTTCGATGAGAGCTGGGCTTTTCGCGATACGCGGGAACGCTGGCTCTATACCGCGATCACGCGCGCGGCGGAGACGCTGACGATCGTTCGCTGACAGCGCTCGGCCGGGGGAAGGGGACGGTGGCGAACGTCCGGGCACGACCCGGGCTAAGCTTGCACGATGCCGAGCAGGACCGCCTTGGCGATTGCCTGGAAGCGATTGTTGGCACGGAATTTCAGGATGATGCCGGCTTCGAGATCGCGGGTCTCGTCATGCTTCAGGTCGAGCGCCCGGGCGATGCGCTGGGTGGAATAGCCCTCTGCCATCAGTTCCAGGCAACGCAGTTCCTGCGCGGTCAGGCTGGAACTGTCCTGATTGTCGTTGAGCGGCGGCGTCTCCATGCCGTCGTCGAAATCCAGGAGATCGCCGACCTGTTGGAGCTGGCGGTGCAGCGTCGACATTTCGGCCGTCAGTTCGCGCTTGCGCACCTGCAAGGCCTCGCGAAACATCGCCTCGGCTGTTTCCTGCGAATCGGCCTTGCGAAGCTCGTCCATCAACTCCTGGATAACCGCGATCGGCATGCCTGTCTCGCGGCAGACTGTGATGACGGCCATGCGCATCACGTCGTCCTGGCCATAGACCCGCATCAGGCCGATGCGATTGGCCGAGATCAGTCCCTTTTCTTCGTAGAAATGCAATGTCCTGTGCGTAACGCCGAATGCGTTGGCCATATCGGCGATAGGCACCGGACCTCCCGGTAGATCCGGCGGCAGCGCGGCCGAAGGCAGGAACCGGTATTTCGACCGGGCCTCCGAAACGATACCGGCGGCAGCAAACAGGCGTTTGGAACCGTCTGGCATGAACCCTCCTAGGGCATCTTGTTGCACCTCATGCGGATTTGCCAGTTGCTTCCCGGTCGCGGCGAGTGGGGTTTCCTCTGAGCGTCTTACATGGGGAAAGAAGCAGTACGCGGCCTACGTTTACGCGACACAATGTCCACGTTATGCGTGAACGATCTTTTTTAGAAGTGCTAAAAATAATCTCTTTTAAATGGGATAGCAACGCGACGGCGTGCTTTGCAGGCTTTGCGCGAAGGTTCTGGCAAAACACGCGCCGCACCCGCCGCATCTTCGCAGCGGCGGGAACTGCTATTCCTGGTAGCTCCTCACTGTTGTAATGCCGATCCATCAATGATCGGCGTCGCATTCATCTGCGATTCTCGTTGGCCATCGCCGGACACTTGGCTTAAAAGCGGGGCCACCCGTTTCCGAGACCGATGGATAATCCCGCCATGCCAGCCAAGCTCTCCGTGAACCTCAACGCTATTGCCATGCTGCGCAACCGGCGTGATCTGCCCTGGCCGAGTGTCGAAGTCCTGGGGCGCATAGCCCTTGCATCAGGCGCCAGCGGCCTGACGGTGCATCCGCGCCCCGATCAGCGGCATATCCGTTTTTCCGACCTGCCCGTTATCCGCAACCTGATCGACGATGAATTCCCCAAGGCCGAGTTCAACATCGAGGGATACCCGACTGACGAATTCCTCAATCTCTGCGCCGGCGCTGCACCCGAGCAGGTGACGTTGGTGCCCGACGATCCCTCCCAGGCGACCTCCGATCACGGCTGGGATTTCCGCAAACATCAGGCGTTCCTCACCGATGTCGTCGCCCGGCTGAAGAAGATGGGATGCCGGGTCTCGCTCTTTGCCGACGGCGACGGCGATGCGGAAGCGGTCAAGATCGCCAAGGCGGTCGGCGCCGACCGAATCGAACTCTATACCGGCCCCTATGGCGGCTGCTACGACGCGCCCGAACGGGCGGCTCCCATCCTCGAAGCGCTGGGAAAGACTGCAGACGCGGCGCTGGCGATCGGCCTTGGCGTCAATGCCGGGCACGATCTGACGGTCGCAAACCTGCCTGATCTGGTGAAGCGCATTCCAGCGCTTGCCGAGGTTTCCATTGGCCATGGACTGACTGCCGATGCGCTGGAATATGGCATGGCGGAAACGGTGAGGCGTTTTTGCAGGGCATGCGGGCAGAAGGTTTGAGGAAGGCCGTTGCCTCTGTGTTTTGACCGGAATCGAGTCATGACGTTTCTGGCGGCAGGCGCAGTGGGCGTATTGGGTCGTCAGCGCCCAAGGACTTGGGCGCACTGGATTCCTGCGACAAGCACAGGAATGAGGGAGATCAAAATAAGCGCTGTTGCCAGAATTTCCGGTCGTCATTGAGACAGCAGGTAACGGGAAGCGTTACCTTTCCGCCCCTCATTCCTGTGCTTGTCACAGGAATCGAGCCACGGCGCGTCCGCGCCGTGAATGACTCGTTTGCAGTAACGAGGTTTTCTCATTCAAAACCTGACCGCTCATCCCTGCGACACGCGCAGGGATGAGCGGAATGTTCAATGGGCATCGGCGCCAGCAGCCGTCAACGCAGCCTTATGCGCCACGAAGAAATCCTTCAGCGGCTGCGGCTGTTTACCCGTCAGCTTGATGAAGTCTTCGGTCATGATCTCGAACTTGCCGGCGCGGATGTTGGCGTCGGCGGAGACCAGCATGTCGGCGATGAAGCCGGGGAGGCCGGCGCCGCGGATGCCCTGGCCGAGCTGCTCGTCATTGACGTCGACCACGTCGAGCGGCTTGCCGGCGGCCCCGGAGACGGTGGCGGCGACCTGCCGGTTGGTCAGCAGTTCAGTGCCGGTCAGGGTATAGGTGGCGCTTTCGGAGGTGCCGGAGGCAAGCGCTGCGGCGATCGCCAGGGCGCAGTCGTCGCGTGCAATAGTCGAGATCTTGCCGTCGCCCGTGGCGCTGTACCATTTGCCGCCTTGCAGGTTGTGCGGCATGCCGTGCAGGTAATTGTCGTGATACCAGGCGTTGCGGAAGATCGTATAGGCGATGCCGCTCGCCTTGATAGCGTTTTCGGTGCCGAGGTGGTCGGGTGCGAAGATGACGAGCGAATTGTCCGGGGACGGCATCGAAGTATAGGCAATGTGTTTGACGCCTGCCTTGGCGGCGGCAGCGACGGCAGCCTTGTGCTGGGTGAGGCGCTTGCCGGGGGTATCGAGCGCGTCGGTGCTGATGATCAGCAGCCGGTCGACGCCGGCGAAGGCCTTCTCCAGGCTGGCCGCATCATCGAAATCGGCCTTGCGGGTGGCGACGCCCTTGTTCGCCAGCTCAACGAGCTTTTCCGGGCTGCGCGTTGCCGCGACGATCCTGCCTGGGGCGACCTTGTAGGTGTCGATGAGGTGATGGATGACACGCTGGCCGAGCTGTCCGGCGGCGCCGGTGACCAGGATGGTTTCGCTCATACGTCATTTCCTTCTGCGTTTGATGACAGTCTCAAAAAGAGACTAACACTAGAATAGGAATTGACTTGGCGGTGTAAAGCAGGCAGTTTTTCGGCTCTACGTTACCAAAAGGGAACCAGCAGATGAGCGGCGAGGTCCTCAGTTTGAAGAACAGGATGCCGGAGATGCGGCGCGAGATCGATCTCGCTGGTCTCGATTTTTCCAACTGCCCAGTCAGGGACATGATGCAGCATATCGGCGGCAAATGGTCGACGTTGCTGCTTGAGATATTGGCGGCTCGGCCTTGCCGGTTTGGCGAGTTGCGGCGGATGCTCCCCGATATCTCACAGCGCATGCTGACGCAGACGCTGCGCGACCTGCAGAGGGACGGTTATGTCAATCGCGAAGTCTTCCCCACCAAGCCGCCGAGCGTCGAATATTCGATGACCGATCTCGGCCGTTCGCTCTACCAGCCGCTGTCGCAGCTCTTGAATTGGGCGGAAGCGAACCACGAAGCGGTTCGTGACGCTCGCTTGCGCTTCGATTCTGCAGAGAGCTAAAGCATGTCGCGATCTTTCAGATTCGCTATCATGCTTTAGGTCTTTGTTTTTCCGCATGTCTTAATCGCAAAACCGCTGCACGCTTTTGCGAGACATGCTCTAGGCTTTGTTGCCACGCCCTTCCGTCAGGAACAGCAGGAAGGCCAGCGCAGGGAAGGCGAAGCCGATCCACGACGTCATCGTCCAGCCGCCGGTCGCATAGGCCCAGCCGCCGAGCGCCGAGCCGAGCGCGCCGCCGCCAAAGAAGGTGGCCATGAAGAGGCCGTTCAGTCGGCTGCGATGTTCCGGGTTAAGGCCGTAAATGGCGCGCTGGCCGCAGACGAGATTGGTCGTGACGCCGAAATCGAGCATGATCGCGGCAACGGTGAGAAGGATCAGGGCGGCGAGCGAACCGTCGCTTGCGAAGTGGCTGATCAGGAAGGAGGCCATGCCGAGCAGCATGGCGATCGTCGAGGCGATTCTGGTCATGCCGCGGTCGGCAAGGCGGCCGGCGATTGGCGAGGCGACGGCGCCGGCGGCACCGGCAAGCGCAAAGAGGGCGATGCCGTTCTGCGTCAAGCCAAAAGCCGGGCTCGCGAGCAGCAGCGGCGTCGTCGTCCAGAACAGGCTGAAGGCGCCGAACATGCCGGCCTGGTAAAGGGCGCGGCGCTGCAGCACCCGCGAGGTCAGGGCCAGACGGGCCATGGAGGCCAGCAGTTCGCCATAGCCGAGCCTCGTCTTCGGCACACGGACCGGCAGGTTGGCGCGCAGCACGATGGCGAGCACGAGCATCAACGCTGCCGTGACGTAATAGACCATGTGCCAGGAGGAGGCCTCGGCGACGAAGCTCGCGAAGGGCCGCGCCAACATGATGCCGCAGAGTAGGCCGCTCATGACATTGCCGACGACCTGGCCGCGTGTGGCATCCGGCGCCATGTTCGCGGCAAAGGGTACGAGCACCTGGACGGCGACGGAGGCGAGGCCAATGGAGAGCGAGGCGGTGAGAAACATCGCAGGCGTCGTCGACAGGGCGGCGCCGATCAGTGCCACCGCAGAGACGGCGATCAGCAGCAGCACCAGCCGGCGGTTTTCCGTGAGGTCGCCGAGTGGCACGATCAGCAGCAGGCCGAGGCCGTAGCCGATCTGCGTCAGCGTGACGATCAGGCCGGTTGCGGCAGGGGAGAAGCCGAGATCGGCACTGATCGGGCCGGCAAGCGGCTGGCCGTAATAGAGATTGGCGGCGACCAGCCCGCAGGCGGCGGCGAAAAGGAAGGTGAGCCAGGGGGATAGTGCGCGTGGAATGGCTTTATCCGGCGTGGTGGCTGAAATGCTCATCAGAAACTCCGGTATTCAAAGATCGTGAGAGTTGAATGCAAAAATGCTGTCTTCGGCCACCCGATCCTTGAGCGGATGCCACTATTTCGATCGTCTGGACGTACCCGTTCAGGTCACGAGCTTCATCGCCGCTTCGGCTGCGGCAACCATCTCCTGCCTGCTGCGTCCTGTTTTGCCGATGACGCGCAAGCCCTTGGTAAAGCAGAGAAAGGCGAGGGCGGCGGCATCAGGGTCCACCGTCTGCGGGATGGTGTGGTCGGCCTGGCCGATGCGGATGAGATCGGCCATCAGCTTCTCGTCAGCGGCAAAGGCAGTGGCGACATGGGCGGCCGTTTCATCGTCGAGCAGGGCGAAGTCATTGGCACCGCCGACGACGAGGCAGCCTTTGCGGCCGGCCTCGCCATGGGAGAGCTCCGTATAATACATCACCATCTGGAAGACCTTTTCGCGGCCTGTTTCCGCAGACGCAATCATCGCTTCCAGGCGCCGCCGGCCGAGTTGGCGATAACGGGAAAAAGCGGCGACAAAGATACCGCGCTTGTCCTTGAACGCCTTGTAGATGCTGCCCGAGGCAAGGCCCATCCCCTCGGCCAGATCGCTGATGGAGGTGGCGTGATAGCCGCGTTCGGAAAAGACCCGCAGGGCCGCATCCAGGGCCGCGTCCATATCGAACTCCCGCGGACGGCCACGGCTGCGGGTTTTTTGATCTGATGTGAGGTCGGCGATGATCATGGCCCCTAATTAGGGAACGATCATTTCCAAATCAAGCGGAATTTTCTGCTATGCAGCAAATTCAGAGATCGAGTACCCATGTCTGCCCGTTCGCCTCCGGGCCGAACATCTGATGTCTCTCCTCGGAGACAAGTCGGAAGCCGGCCTTGATGTAGATCGCGCGGGCCGTATCCAGCATGTCGTTCGTCCAGAGCGAAAGCTGGCGATAGCCCTTGTGTCTGGCGAATCGGATGCATTCCTCGACCAGTAGCTTGCCGAGCCCGAGCCCGCGGGCGGATTTGTCGACATAGAGCAGGCGCAGCTTGGCGATGCCGTCGCCGCCATTGGTGACGAGGACCGAGCCGATATTGACGCCGCCGCGCTCGGCGATCCAGCAATATTCCTTCTCGGGATCGAAATTGGCGAGGAATTTGCCGGCGACCTCGGCGATCAGCGCCTCAAAGCGCAGGTCCCAGCCATATTCGTCGGTATAGAAGCGGCTCTGGCTCTCGACGATCCAGCCGATATCGCCGGCGCGATGGGCGCGGATGATCGCCGGCACGGGCTTTGCCGCCGGGTCGAGCAGGACGCGGATCGTGTTCATGGCCGAGACGACAGCCTGCGGCTCGCTGGCTGCAAGCGTGTCGAAACGGGCGGCGATCTGCGCATTGGCGCGCCGGCCGAGTTCTTCGAACTCTTTGCGTCCCCGGTCGGTGACAGTGATGATCTGGCTCCGCAGATCGGCTGGATCGGCGCTGGTATCGATCAGCCCTTCGGCGCGGAAACGCTTGAGGATGCGGCTGAGATAGGCCGGATCGAGATGCAGGTCGCGGGCGAGTGCGGTGGCGCTGACGCCCGCATGCGAGCCGATCTCGAAAAGGATGCGGGCGTCCGTCAGTGTATAGGGCGAGTCGAGATAGGCCTTGTTCAGGAGGCCGAGGAAATTCGTGTAAAAGCGGTTGAAGTCGCGGGCGGTTTCGATGAGGGCGATGTCGGACATGGTGATCTCCAGGGGGAGATCTCGCCAGACTGCTGATAAGGCCCGCTCCTCGCTCGCCGTCATCCTCGGCCTTGTGCCGAGGATCTGCCACCCTATCGACCGGAAGCAGACGCTCGGGACAAGCCCGAGCATGTCGAAAGAAGGGTTGGCCGACTGAGTCAACACACTGACAATAGTCTCCGTATGAAGACTATTGTCATGCATTTAGTTGACTGAGTCAACTACATGTCGACCTGCATCAAGCGGCTTCCTCTTCCACATCTTCCTCTGCGCCAAGGACGAATTCGACCGCAGCCCGTGCATGGATCGCCGTGGTGTCGAAGCCCGGCAGCGGCAGACGGTCGGGATCGAGGATCAGACAAATCTCGGTGCAGCCGAGGATGATACTGTCGGCGCCGTTTTCCACGGCGCGGTCGATGATATCGATGAGCTTCTCGCGCGAGCGGTCATGCACCTTGCCGGCGCACAGTTCGTTGAAGATGATGTCGTGCACAGTGGTGCGGTCGGCGGCGTTGGGCACCATGATGTCGATGGCAAGGTTCTTCATGCGGTCGGCGTAGAAGCCGTGCTCCATCGTGTAGCGGGTGGCAAGCAGCAGCGGGCGCTTGCGGCCGGCCGCATGCAGCGATTTCGCCGTTTCGTCGATGATGTGGATCAGCGGCACGGAAATCCTTGCCGCGACTTCCTCGGCGATCAGGTGCATGGTATTGGTGCAGATGAGGACGCAATTGGCCCCGGCGATCTGCAGGCGCAAGGCCACGTCGGCGAGGCGGCGGGCGGCTCCATCCCAGTTGCCGGCCTTCTGAAGCGCGACGATCTCTTCAAAATTGACCGAATGCATTATGACCTCGGCCGAGGCGAGACCACCCTTGCGGGTGCGCACCATCTCGTTGACCAGCCGGTAATAGACCGCCGAACTTTCGAAACTCATGCCGCCGATCAGGCCGATCGTTTCCATCTCTTCACGCTCCCATGTTTCAACTTTCGAAAATGATGCCGCAATGCCGGCGCGATGTGTTTGCGTTGTTTGTCCTGCGCGTCTAATGTGTGCTATTATTTTGCGCGGTTTGGAGTGATGGCGCAAAATTAAGGCGGAAGGTTCACTTCTCACACATGCTGGATGATCGCGACAGACGTATTCTCGATATGCTGCAGAAGGATGCGGGCATCTCCGTAACCAACCTTGCCGAGCGCGTAGCGCTTTCGGTGTCGGCCTGCTCGCGGCGCATCCAGCGGCTGGAGGAAAGCGGCCATATCGCCCGGCGCATCGTCGTGCTCGACCGCGAAAGGATGGGCGTTCCGACGACGGTCTTCGCGCTGGTGAAGACTGCGCATCATTCCGATGAATGGACGGAAAGCTTCCGCCGGATCATCAGCGACATTCCCGAGATCGTCGAGGCCCACCGGTTGACCGGCAATCACGATTACATCCTGAAGATCGTGCTGCCGCGCGTCGAGCACTACGACGTGATCTACAAGCAGATCGTGCGCAAGCTGGAACTCTTCGACGTCTCGGCGTCGATCTCCATGGAAGAATTGAAACATGGAATGGCGATACCCGTGGGTTACGCCCGGTGAACCGTGCCATGCGGAAAAAATAAGGTCGGAATGCAGGAGGAGCTGATAATCCTCAGTGCCATCGGCAGCGATTAATTTGTCTCGATACCGAACGTTTTTCGTTATATTATGTTCACCTTTGGTTCAGGAGGAGGGGAGGATATTCCTCCTCTTGGAGGAAGAGGAGAACAGTCATGAGAAAGCTGGCAATCGTCACGTTGGCCTTGATCGTGGGTGCCCCCGGCGTCACGCCGGCTCAGGCGTTTCCGGCTATCAACCCACCCAGGATCGAAGCACAGCAGCAAATCGAGCAAGTGCAGTGGCGTGGCCACGGCGGTCATTGGGGTGGCGGTTATCATGGAGGCGGGTATCACGGCCATCATCACCACAATGGATCGGGCTGGGGCTGGGCCTTGGGCGGTCTGGCCGTTGGCACCATCATTGGCGGCGCGTTGGCGCAGCCCTATTACGGCTCGTACTACGGTTCACCCTACGGCTATTACGGTTCGCCTTACCGCTATTATGGCTCGCCCTACGGCTACTACCGCCGGCCTTTCGGGTATTACGGCGGCTATTATGGCCGGCCCTATCGGGCCTATGCGTCGTCTGCCTACTATGGAGGGGGCGGCAGCCACGAGAGCTGGTGCTATGCCCGGTATCGTTCGTACAGAGCGTATGACAATACCTTCCAGCCCTATTCTGGCCCCCGTCGTCAGTGCATTGGTCCCTATTGATCGGCACTGACGCCATCTGCGTTATGAACTGGTTTCAGGCCGCCCAACTTCTTCGGATCCGTCGGGCGGCCTTTTCGGCTGCGATCGGCGCAGGGGAGACATGCCGAAACGGCGGTTGGCAAGCTTTGCGCCGAGGCCCACATTGTCTTTCAGCGAAATGGCGCAAAAGGGGCAGGTCATGGGCGATCATCACGTCGTCGTTGTCGGCGGCGGATTCGGCGGGCTGCAGCTCGTCAACGGGTTGAGAGACGCAGGCGTGAAGATCACGCTCGTCGACCGGCGCAACCACCATCTCTTCCAGCCGCTGCTCTATCAGGTGGCGACGACCATTCTATCCACCTCGGAAATCGCCTGGCCGATTCGCCGCCTCTATGCCGATCGGCCCGACGTGACGGTGCTGCTCGGCGAAGTCACCGATGTCGACAGTGGCGCAAAGACGGTCTCGTTACGCAGCGGCATGACTCTGGGTTACGACACGCTGGTGCTGGCGACCGGGGCGACACATGCCTATTTCGGCCATGACGAATGGGAGCCGGTGGCGCCCGGCCTCAAGACGCTGGAGGACGCGACGACGATCCGCCGGCGGGTGCTGCTCGCCTTCGAGAAGGCGGAGATGGAGGCCGATCCGGCGATACGCGATGCGCTGCTGACCTTCACCATCGTCGGCGCCGGGCCAACCGGGGTCGAGCTTGCCGGCATTATCGCCGAGCTCGCGCATTTCACGCTGCCGGACGAATTCCGCAACATCGATACGCGCAAGACCCGCGTCGTGCTGGTCGAGGCCGGCCCGCGGGTGCTGCCGACCTTCGCCCAGGAGCTTTCGGCTTATGCACAAAAGGCGCTGGAGAAACTCGGGGTCGAGGTCCTCCTCGGCAAGCCGGTGACGGAGTGCGGCGCCGACGGCGTGCAGATCGGGGAGACCTTCATCCCTAGCCGGACGATCGTCTGGGCCGCCGGCGTTACGGCTTCGCCGGCCGCCCGGTGGCTTGACGTGCCGGCCGACCGGGCGGGGCGTGTGGTTGTCGAAAAGGATCTGAGCGCGCCCGGCCTGCCCGATGTCTTCGTCATCGGCGACACGGCCTCCGTGATGCGCGAGGACGGCAAACCGGTGCCGGGTATCGCACCCGCCGCCAAGCAGCAGGGCGCTTATGTCGCCAAGGTCATCCGCGCGCGTCTTTCGGGCAAGCCGGCACCGGCGCCCTTCAAATACTGGCACCAGGGCAGTCTGGCGACGATCGGCAAGAGTGCCGCGATCATCGATTTCGGCCGGATCAAGCTCAAAGGCTGGATTGCCTGGTGGATCTGGGGCCTTGCCCATATCTACTTCCTGATCGGCACCCGCTCGCGCTTCTCCGTCGCCTGGAGCTGGCTGTGGATTTATCTGAGCGGCCAGCACAGCGCCCGGCTGATCACTCAGCGGGAGACGATGCGGGAGGAGGGGTAGGCTGCTTCTTGGGGCAAGTCACAACCGTCCTTGCCGGGGCCATCCAGGTCTCGTTGCTGATCCTGGGCGTTGCCTCGCTGCTTCAAGCCTCGCCGCTTGCTTTCGACATTCTGCGCTGGGCGGGAGCCGCCTATTTGGCCTGGCTGGGCGCCAACCTTATTGCGGAGCAGGCCGACACGGCGCCGGCGCAAGGGCGGCGGCGCGGTCCGTCTCGACTGCGGCAGCGCTTCGCGAGGGCACGATCAACAATCTCACCAATCCGAAGGCGCTCGTCTTTCTCTTTGCCTTCCTTCCGCAATTCGTCAATCCTGAGAGTTCCTGGCCGGTGGCGGTTCAGCTTCTTGTTTTCGGGGCGGTGACGAAACTTTCAAATTTCGTCATCCTCAGTTCCGTCGCATTCGGCGCGAGCACGCTCGGCGGCTGGCTCTCGCGCCGTCCGATGCCGATCGTATGGCAGGAGAGGTTCGCCGGTATCATGATGGTCCTCCTCGGCCTCCGGCTCGCCTTTTCAGGGGATGCCCGAGTTGCCCGATAGCCGTCATCTTCAGCAGACACGAAGACCGCCGCCGAAGTCGAGCTTTCCGACTTCGGCGGCTGCCGGCATGTCACATTGGCGCGGCTGTCGGAGCAGCCGCCTCCCCCTATCTTCAGGCCGCCAGCGAGGCGATGTCGATGACGAAGCGGTAGCGGACGTCGCTCTTCAGGACGCGTTCATAGGCTTCGTTGACCTGGTCGATGTCGATCTTCTCGATCTCGGAGACGATGTTGTGCTTGCCGCAGAAATCCAGCATTTCCTGGGTCTCCTTGATCGAGCCGATCATCGAGCCGGAGATACTCTTGCGGCCGGGGATAATCGAGAAGGCATGCACCGGGATCGGATTCTCCGGCGCCCCGACGACCACGAAGGAGCCGTCCACCTTGAGAAGGCCGAGATAGGCGTTCCAGTCGATCTCGGCGCTGACGGTGCAGATGATCAGATCGAACGTGCCGGCAAGCTTCTTGAAGGTTTCCGGGTCGTTGGTGGCGTAATATTCCTTGGCGCCGAGCTTCAGCCCGTCTTCCTTCTTGGAAAGGCTCTGGGAGAGAACGGTGATATCGGCGCCCATGGCCGAACCCAGTTTTACGCCCATATGGCCGAGGCCGCCCATGCCGACGATCGCGACCTTCTTGCCGGGGCCGGCATTCCAGTGGCGCAGCGGCGAATAGAGGGTGATGCCGGCGCAGAGCAGCGGCGCGGAGGCGTCGAGCGGCAGGTTGTCGGGGATGGACATGACATAGCCCTCCTTGACGACGATCGAGTCGGAGTAACCGCCCTGGGTGCGCGTCTTGCCGTCGGCTTCGAAGTCATTGTAGGTGCCGCTGAGACCCGGCATGTACTGTTCGCGATCGAGGTCGCGCTCGGCGCAGCCGATGCAGGAATCGACGAAGCAGCCGACGCCGACGCGGTCGCCGACCTTGAACTTGGTGACAGCGGAGCCGACGGCCGTGACGATGCCGGCGATCTCATGGCCGGGCACGATCGGATAGACGGCGTTCTTCCATTCGTTGCGGACGGTGTGGATGTCTGAATGGCAGATACCGGCAAACTTGATGTCGATGACGACATCATCTGGTCTGGGGTCGCGGCGCTCGAAGGTGAAAGGAGTCAGCGGCTTGGAAGCGTCGGTGGCGGCGTAGCCTCTTGCAATCGGCATGGGAACCTTCCTTTTCGTTTTGGGAGGGGTTGAATGGGATGGCGGACTATTGCCCGGAACGACGGGAGAGGGGTAGAGCGATCCTCTCAGCTTTTTGCACGATCCTGCAAAAGTGAGGCGCCTATCTGTTTGCGAAACGGCCGTGGCACTCTAGATAGAGACGGTATCGCCGGCTCAGACAGTTGACAGAAAGAGTTGCCGCATGACTTTGCCCTTCAGCCCCTATCAGGAAATCGTCGACATCGCGATGCGCTTTGCGCCCAGCGACGGCGAGTTCTCGACTGCCATCGGCAATCTTCATGTCAGTCGCCGGTCCAAGCCGAGCGATCCCTTGCACAGCAGTTATCGGCCCTGTTTCGCCTTCGTGCTGCAGGGCGCCAAGAGCCTGCAGCTTGGGACGGAGCAGATCAGCTACGGGACCGGCGATTATCTCCTGACCTCGCTCGACCTGCCGGTCGCTTGGCGGGTCACGGAGGCGAGCCCCGAGGTGCCGCATCTCTGTCTTGGGCTGGCAATCGATTCCGAGAAGCTGCTGGAGTTGCTCAGCCGCATCGACGTTCCGCGCCCGGCCGCCCATACCGATGGGCAGCGCGGGATGGTGGTGAACGTCGCGCCGCCGGAGCTGATGGATGCCGCCGTCCGCCTGCTGCGCTTGCTCGATCGTCCAGGTGACATTCCGGCCATGGCGCCGCTGATCGAGCAGGAAATCCTTTACCGGGTGCTGACCGGGCCGCACGGCGCGCGGCTGATCAACATCGCCACGGCAGACAGCCACAGCAACCGGATTGCGCGCGCCGTTGCCTGGCTGAAAGAGAATTTCGCGCGGCCGCTGCGCATCGAAGACCTTGCCGAGCGCGTCAATATGAGCGTGTCGTCCTTCCATCACCATTTCAAGTCGGTGACGGCGATGACGCCCGTCCAGTATCAGAAGCAGCTTCGTCTGCACGAGGCGCGCCGGCTGATGCTCGTCGAGCGGCTCGACGCGGGCACGGCTGGCCACCGCGTCGGTTATCAGAGCCCGTCGCAATTCAGCCGCGAATATAGCCGCCTCTATGGCGCGTCGCCGGCCCGCGATGTCGACGGCGTGCGCGAGATCATCGCGGCGGAATAGCGCTGAGGGGCGTCGGCGCGGCTGCCGGCCAGCCATTAAAGGATGTTTGACCTTTCCCGGCTAGGCTGGCGCCATCAAACAAGCAGGCACCGCCGTCCGCATGACGCAAGCACCGTTACTTTCCATCGTCGCGCCTTGTCATAACGAGGAAGACGGCCTGCGCGAATTCTGCCGCCGCGCCGCCGCCGCTGCGCAGAGCGTCGCCGGCGACGCCTTCGAGCTCATTTTGGTCGATGACGGCTCGTCGGACGGCACCTGGGAGATCATTTCGGATCTGGCGGCAAAAGTGCCGCAGGTGCTCGGCGTCCGTCTCCTGCGCAATCACGGCCATCAGCTGGCATCGACGGCCGGCCTTTCGGCGTCGCGGGGCGAGCGCGTGCTTTTGATCGACGCCGATCTTCAGGACCCGCCCGAACTGCTGTTGATGATGATGCCGATCATGGAGCGCGGCGCCGATGTCGTTTACGGCCAGCGCACGCGTCGCGAGGGCGAAACCTGGTTCAAGCTCGCCTCCGCGTCGCTCTTCTATCGCACGCTCTCGAGACTCGCTTCCGTGACCATTCCGCGTGACACCGGCGATTTCCGGCTGATGCGCCGGCGCGTCGTCGATATCCTGCTGGCGATGCCGGAGCGCGATCGTTTCATCCGCGGCATGGTCAGCTGGATCGGCGGCCGGCAGGTGGCTCTGCCTTACGAGCGGGACGCCCGTTTTGCCGGCACGACGAAATATCCACTGCGCAAGATGATCAATTTCGCGCTCGATGCGATCACCAGCTTTTCAACGACGCCGCTGCGCATCGCCACATGGCTCGGCATGATCAGCGCCGGTGTGGCGGTGGCGCTGCTCGTCTATACCCTTGTTCGCTGGCTGCAGGGCGAGACCGTCACCGGCTGGTCGTCGATCATGGCCGCCGTCAGCGTATTCAGCGCCATCCAGCTGATCTGCATCGGCATCATCGGCGAGTATCTTGGTCGTCTCGTCCAGGAGAGCAAGCGGCGGCCGATGTTCATCGTCGAGACGATCCTGCGGGGCAGCTACCATGCCGAACTGCCGACGGCTTTTTCGGAAATGAGCGCCGGCGACCGGCGCGCGGCGCTGGATTCGGCCTTCGCGCCGACAGAGCCGCCGCGGCCGCAAAGGAGCAACCGGACCAAATAATGAATCGAATTGCTGCGCCTATTCATGCCGCGGCCGGGCCGGAGGATTTGATCGCCCGGCAAGACTCCACCATAGCGATCGCCGTGTTCGTCACGCTTGCGGCTGCATTGGTCGGCCTGTTTCACTTCCCGCCGGTTCTCGACTACGCCAATCACTACGCCCGGATCTGGCTGCTTTCGGGCGGCATCGGCGAACAGCCGTTCCCTGAGATCTATGCGATCGATTGGAACCGCACCTTCACCAATGTCGGAATCGATCTTGTCGCCGTCTGGCTGGGGCCGCTCGTCGGCGCCGACAGGCTGGCGCGGGCATTGCTTTTTCTGGCGATCGTGTTGCCGCCGCTTGGTGCGATCGGGCTGCACCGCGCGCTGTTCGGCGGCCGGCACTACTGGCAGATCGCCATGCTCTCGTTTAGCTGGTGCGCCACGATGATCGGCGGCTTCATCAATTTTCAGATCGGCCTCGGCATGGCCTTGTTCTTCTCGTGCATCGATCTGCGGCTGCAGGGCGGAAATCCGGTCTGGATTTTTGCCTGGCGCCTCGCCGCCGCATTGCTGCTGACAGTGATGCACATCTTCTCGCTCGGGTTCTATATCGCCATCGTCTGCGGCCTCGAATTTTCCTGGCGCATCGACATATTGCGATCGAGGGTGGGGTTGGCAAGGCTTGCCGGCCGCTTGGCGCTCGTGGTCAGTGTCTGCGCCCTACCGCCGCTCGCTTTGTACCTCCGTACTGCTGCTTTACCGGATGCCGGCGGGAGCGGCCTTGGACTTGCCTGGAACGATGGCGTCATCCTGATCCTGATAAACATTGTCTCCGCCATCACGACTTATCTTCCGTTGGTTGACGTCGTGCTGATTCTGCCACTGATCCTCATCTGCACGCGGGCCGCACGGACGGGCGACATTCAGGTGCATGCAGGGCTTGCGGTCACCGCCTGCGGATTGTTGCTTCTTTCCTGTATTTCGCCACGACACGCTCTCGGCACCGGCTGGATCAGCTGGCGCTTTCCGATCATGACAGCACTCGTGGCCATGGCGATGGTGTGCCCGTTTGCCAATTTGACGCGCCGGCAGGCGCTGTCGCTGGCGCTGATCATCAACCTTGCGGTCTTCGGCCGAGCCGCCTGGATCGGCTGGAATTGGTGGCTGGCGCAGAAAGATGTCGCGGCTGTCGAGACTGCGCTGAGAAAGATGCCTGCCGGCGCGGCCGTGCTGCCCCTGGGGCATGAACCGGAGACCGCCAGCAGCCTTGCCCATTCCAATCGGCACTTCGCCTGGGGATTGGATACCTTCCGGCATCTGCCGACGCTCGCCGTGCCGTTCTCGCATGCTTTCGTGCCGACGCTCTTCACGGCAAAAGGCAAGCAGCCGCTTTCCGTCCTGCCGCCATGGTCTCATATCGCGGTTCCCGAGGGCAATCTGGTGTCGATCGGCGTACTTTCATGCCCGGCAATGATGCGGGAGTATGAGGGCTTTACGCCCTATCTTTCGGATTGGCGCAGGCGTTTCGATTTCATCCTCGTCGCCAATGCCGATATCCCTGACCGCTACGTCGGCAACTCAATGCCGGCGGGGCTGACGCTTATCGAGGATGCCGGTTTCGCCAAGCTTTATGCGATCGACAAGGTAACGCCGGCGGAGCCTCTCTCGCTCCCGGCCGGTTGCGCCAGGGCGTCTTAGACTTAGCTGCCGATGCCGTGCATGTCCGGCTCTACGAACTGCCGCTCGTCCTGAGCTCGCCAGCAAGCTGTTGTGCCTGTCGTGCAGTGTCTTCATCGCAAATCAACACGTTGCCGAGGCCGGACAGCAGCACGGCTGCGATAGCCTGCGCCTTGTTCCAGCCGCCTGACGCGAAGACGACATTGGGAATGGAGCGCAGAGCTTCCAACTCGGGAGCGATCGCGCACCTGTTTATCGCATGGTCGATCGGCCGCCCGATCTTATCGACGAACTGGCCGAGCACGTCGCCACAGGCACCGGCTGCGAGCAATTCCTCAATGTTGATGTTGCGCGGCAAGCCGTAGCGCATCAGCAGCGAACGCTCGGTCATGTCGCCGATGCTGAGCACGATGACGTCATTGGTCTCGATCTGTCGAAAGGCCGATTCAAAAACATCCTGTTGGATGATTGCCGTCCGCGATTCCGGGCTGCCGACGTAGATCGGCGCAGCAAGATAGGAGCATTCGGCATTGAGCTGGCGAGCAAGGTCGCTCGCAATGTCAAAGGTATTGATTTCGATGCCGTGCGTCAGCCCGCCCATGACCGAATTGACGCAGATATCAGGCCGTTTGAGGGAGGGCATATGACGCACCATCTCGCGGAGCGTCGCTCCCCACCCGACGCCAACGCCGCGGATATTGCCGCCGTTCAGCAACTGGACGAGATAATCGGCGGCCGCCTGGCCGAGCAGGACGGGGATCAGTTCCGCATCCTCCGGCGTCGGTACGATAATTGCCCGATTGAGGTTGAATTCTGCCGCCAGCTGCTGCTCCAGGGCGATACAGGAGGTCAGCCGGGAATTGAGGGTGATCGTCACAAGGCCGGATCGGCGCGCCTCGGCGATGATCTTGTTGACGCGAAGCCTGTTGGTCGAAAGCGCTTCGGCGATTTCACCCTGGGTGCGTCCCTCCATGTAATAGAGCCAGACGACGCGCACCTGCATCTGCTCGTCCGGCAGCGCAACGGGCGCGGAAGAAGCACTTCTGTTCTGTGACATGCAATAATCTGCGCCTCCGTTCGACGCCATGGATCTCAAATCCCCGGCGCTTGTCAATCGCAGGGGCCCGTCGTCGGCCGCTTCACCGCGGTCAGTCGGTTCGCCGGCCGGTCGACTTGTTGAAGGGATGCAAACCTTCCATGCGTACATGGCACGAAATGCGGTCGTGTTCCTGCAGACGCCGATCGCTAGGCACGCTCGCGACGATGTGCTTCCGGCTGTCGTCGATGCGCAGATGCACGTTGTTCTCATCGCCAACGGTTTCGATCAATTCGACATAGGCGTCGAACCGGAGATCATGCGCCGATCCGACCCCGAGGTTGATCGAACCAGGTCTGACGCCGACGAGATCGGTGTCTTTCGGAAGCGCGATGTCGCTGAGGCCGAGTTCATCCAGTTCGATCAGATTCATCGGCGGCGAACCGATGAAGCCGGCAACGAAGACGGTTTCGGGACGGCGATACACCTCGATCGGTGTCCCGATCTGCTCGATTCGGCCGCCGTTCATGACGACGAGCCTGTCGGCGAGGGTCATCGCCTCGAGTTGGTCGTGCGTCACATAGAGGCTGGTCGTCTCGAGCTGCCGCTGCAACCTGCGGATTTCGACGCGCATTTGCACGCGAAGCTTCGCATCCAGATTGGACAACGGTTCGTCAAAGAGGAAGGCGGCTGGATCGCGGACGATGGCGCGGCCCATGGCAACGCGTTGGCGCTGTCCGCCTGAGAGCTGACGAGGGCGGCGCTCGAGGAATTCGCCGATTTCCAGAATGTCGGCGGCGTCAGCGATCCGCCGGTCGATCTCGGGGCGAGGAACGCGGCGGTTCTTGAGTCCATATTCGAGATTCTGCCGAACGGTCATATGAGGATAGAGCGCGTAGTTCTGGAAGACCATCGCAATGTTGCGGTCGGCCGGATCGACACGGCCAACGTCGTTGCCTGATATCCTGAGGTGCCCGGAGCTTATGGCTTCGAGCCCCGCGATCATCCGCAGCAAGGTCGATTTCCCACATCCTGATGGCCCGACCAATACGATCATTTCGCCGTCCGCGACGGTCAGATTGATCCCTTTTACCGCGGGAACCGGTCCGTAATTCTTCCTCAGGTCGATCAGTTCGATAGCGGCCATGGCATCCTTCCT
This sequence comes from Rhizobium sp. NLR8a, assembly GCF_019685235.1. Classification (NCBI taxonomy): domain Bacteria; kingdom Pseudomonadati; phylum Pseudomonadota; class Alphaproteobacteria; order Hyphomicrobiales; family Rhizobiaceae; genus Rhizobium; species Rhizobium sp. NLR8a. The sequence continues at coordinate 282,664 of NZ_JABDWI010000003.1, read as the reverse complement.
CCTGGATCGTCATACATTTGTAACATGCTATTGACATTTGTAACAAGTGACCCCAACCTTGTTTTATCGCCACTCTGGGAGGGGTTGACCGACGCTCGACGCCCGGTCGGCGAACAAGGCAATGGAGAGGAAAACCAAATGACGGCAATGTCTTCGATAAGGTCCCGCATGGGGCTGACGATCCGGTCATTCGCGGCGGGCGCTGCACTGATGACGCTCGGATTGGCAAATGCGGGCGACGCCAGCGCAGCCGATCGCGTCAAGATCGAATGGTGGAATGCGGCAGGCGGCCGCCTGGCTGAAATCACCAATCAGTTGATTAAGGACTTCAACGCCTCGCAGGACAAATACGAGGTCGTCGGCATCGGCAAAGGCAATTATGAAGAGACCATGGCGGCAATGGTGGCAGCCTACCGCGTCCATCAGCAACCGGTGCTGATCCAGGCGGCCGAGCGCGGCTTTCTGACCATGTACAATTCCGGCGCGATCATTCCGGTGCCGGAGCTGATGGAGAAGGAAGACTACAAGATCGACTGGAACGATTTCGTCGCTCCGGTCGCCGGTTTTTATCTCGTCGACGGGAAGCCGGCGGCAATGCCCTTCAACAGCTCGACGCCGATCTTCTGGTACAATGCCGATCACTTCAAGGCAGCCGGGTTCGACAAGCCGGGCGAGACCTGGCAGGAGCTCGACAAGCAGCTGCGCGCCATCAAGGACAAAGGCGTTTCAAAATGCCAGATGGCGCTTGCGAACGACTTCTACTGGAGCCTGATCGAGAACTATGCCGCGATCCAGGATCAGCCTTACGGCACCAAGGCGAATGGTTTCGGCGGCCTCGACACCGAATTCATCTTCAACAAGAGCCCCTTGCTGGTGGGTCAGGTGACGCGCCTCAAGACGTGGATGGACGCCGGCATCCTGCAGATCGCGGGGCAGGGCCTCTCGCCAGACCAACTGTTCACCTCTGGAACCTGCTCGACCTATGTGGCCTCCACCGCGGCGCATGCCGCCGTCGAGAGCGGCGCGAAATTCAATTGGAGCGCAACGTTCCTGCCGCATGAGGAAGGCGTCGAGCCGAAAAACAGCACCATTGGCGGCGGTGCGCTCTGGGTTCTCAAAGGCAAGACCGAGGAAGAATACGCCGGCGCGGCCGCCTTCCTGAATTTCGTCGCCTCGCCGAAGACGCAGGTCTGGTGGAGCAAGCAGACAGGCTACGTCCCGGTTACGAATGCCGCCTATGAGCAGGCCAAGTCCGAGGGCTACTTCAAGGACCACCCGACCCGCGAGATCGCCATTCTCCAGCTCACGCGCGGCACCCCGACCGATAATTCGCGCGGCTTCCGCTTCGGCAATCATAATCAGGCGATGGCGCTTCTGGTGGAAGAGATTCAGGGTGTGTGGACCGGCCAGAAGACACCACAGCAGGCGCTGGATGCCGCGGCGGCCCGCGGAAACCAGATCCTCCGCCAGTATGAGCAGCTTCATGCAGCAAAGTAGAACCCTGGGAAAGATGGAAGGCGCCGCCCGGCGCCTTCGTATCCCCGATCTTCCGTCGACGGGCCGCTCGGTTGCGCAGCCGTCGGAGGCCGGGTTGAAGTCCGCCCACTTCAGCAAGCCGTGGCTCGCCTTCGGCCTGGTTGCGCCGCAACTGGTGATCCTGCTGTTCTTCTTTTTCATCCCATCCTACAAGGCGCTGTCGCTGGCCTTCGTTCAGGTCGATCCCTTCGGCGGCACGCAGATTTTCGTCGGGCTCACCAATTTCTACAATCTGTTTGCAAGCCCGGAGTATCGCGCCAGCGCGCTGTTCACGCTGTGGTTCACCGTTGCACAGAACGCCGCAACGCTTCTGCTTGCCGGGCTCTTTGCCTTCGCGACCGATTTCGTGATCAGAGGTAGGGGGATTTACAAGAGCATCATCCTGCTTCCCTATGCGATCGCGCCTGTCATATCGGGCGTGATCTGGGCCTTCCTGTTCAATCCGGCGGTGGGGCCGATCGCGCAGCTTCTGCACGGGTTCGGCTTCGAATGGGATCCGAACCGGCGGCCTTTCGATGCGCAGCTTCTGGTGACCATCGCTTCCGTCTGGAAGAATGTCTGCTACGACTACATCTTTCTCGTCGCCGCATTGCTCGCCGTGCCTGTCTCGCTTCTGGAAGCGGCAAAGCTCGACGGCGCAAGACCCGTCCGGCGCTTTTTCACGATTTCGCTTCCGCTGATCTCGCCGACGATCTTCTTCCTCGTGGTGATGAACTTCGTCTACGGCTTGTTTGAAACCTTCGGCATCATCGATGCGGTCACGCGCGGCGGCCCAGCGGGGGCGACGAACAGCCTGGTCTACAAGGTCTATCAGGACGGCTTCGTGCAACTGGATCTCGGCTCGTCGGCCGCCCAGTCGGTGCTTTTGATGCTGATCGCCGTCCTGTTCACCATCGTTCAATTCCGCTCCCTCGAGCGCAAGGTCAATTACCAGGTGTAGTCATGCCCGAACGTCATCTCGGTCTGTCGATCTTCTGCCACGCGATCTTGCTCGTCGGCGCGGTTTTCGTCTGCCTGCCTCTTTATTTTGCCTTCGTCGCCGGGTCGCTCACCTTGCAAGAGGTTCAGCAGGCGCCGTTCCCGGTGGTGCCGGGCAGGCATTTCTTTGAAAACCTGGCAGCGGCCTGGCAACAGGGCGAATTCTCCCAGCTGTTCCTGAATTCGATCATCGTCACCGCCGGCATCGTCATCGGCAAGCTGGCGATCTCGCTGATCGCCGCATTCGGCGTGACCTATTTCCGCTTCCCATTTCGCATGACGGCCTTCTGGCTCATCTTCGTGTCGCTGATGCTTCCGGTCGAGGTCCGCATCATTCCGACCTACGAGGCGGTCGCCGATGCCGCCGGCCCGATCCGCTGGCTGGTCGGGACCGTCGGGCTTTCCGGCGTCGTGGAACGGCTGACAGGATACAGCATCGAAGCCTCGTTGAAATGGAACATGGTCAACAGCTATGCCGGCCTGATCCTGCCGCTGATTGCCTCCGCCTCCGCAACATTCCTGTTCCGACAGTTCTTCCTGACAGTTCCGGATGAGCTTTGCGAGGCGGCCAAGCTCGACGGCGCCGGTCCGCTGAAATTTTTCAAGGATATCCTTCTTCCGCTGTCGAGCGCCAACATCGCGGCCTTGTCGATCATCCTGTTCCTCTATGGCTGGAACCAGTATTTGTGGCCGCTGCTCTTCACCACGGACAAAGAGATGGGAACAGCGGTGCTCGGGCTGAAGCAACTCGTTCCGGTCTCCGACTCCGCACCCGCCTGGAACATTGCGATGAGTGCTGCGCTGCTCGTCATGCTTCCGCCGGCAGCCGTCATTCTCTTCATGCAACGCTGGTTCACCAAGGGGCTGGTGGACTCCGGGAAGTAAACGCCGAATCTCAAGGATATTCAGACGATGGTGCATATCATCGGCCACCGCGGTGGCCGCAATCTCTGGCCCGAGAACAGCCTCTCGGGCTTCCGTAAACTTGCGCAAATGCCGGTGGATGGCGTGGAATTCGACATCCACCTGACACGATCGGGAGAAATGCTGGTCATTCATGATCCGACGCTCGATCGCACGACCGATGCGCAGGGCATGGTCGCCGATCTCGGCCCCCGACAACATCGCGAAATCCGTCTCAAGGAAAGCGTTGGGGAAACGATCCCGGCGCTGGAAGAGGTCCTCGCCGTCTTCAAGAACACGCCCCTCGAGCTTCATATCGAGCTGAAGACCCAGGCCGATGGGACGCCTTACGAGGGGCTCGCCGCCACGGCATTTGCCGCCGTCGAGCGGCTTGGTCTTGTGGAGCGCTCGATCCTGACGAGCTTTCATCCCGATGTGCTTGCCGATATTCGCAAGGTCGCTCCTGGAATTCGCATCTTGTCGTCCTTCGACACCAAGTCCGCCGAACGCCTCGGCCTTGCGAGCGGCCTCAGCCTGATGAAGCGATGCTCGCATATCATCGCCGTCGAAAAATCTCTCCTGCAGGCGAAGTGGGACGAGATCACCCAAATTGTGCCGCTGGACCGCCTCGGCGCCTGGGTTCCGAACGAACTGAGCGATCTCGACTATTGGCTTGCCAAACCGATCCGGCAGATCACGACGGACCGTCCGGATCTCGCCTTGCAGGCGCGGGGTTGAGACATGCTCAATAGCCGCATCGATTATCCCGGCATCCCAGGCGCCGTGGACAGCATCGACCTCGTGATCTTCGATTGCGACGGCGTGCTGATCGACAGCGAGCCGATCGCCAGCCGCACACTGGCAGATACGCTCCAGGGCGCAGGCATTGCGATCACCGCAGCCGAGGCGCATGTCAAATTCACCGGAAATTCGGAAAGCATCATCGCCGAGATGTGCCGGCGTGAATACGGGATCATCGACGTCGCCGCGCTGTTCGAGAAATGGCATCTTCACCTGTTCGAGGAATTCGCGCGCTCGCTGACGCCCATTGCCGGCATCGCCGAGGTCGTCAACAGTCTCGACCGCCCTAAATGCGTCGCATCGAACAGCACGATGCGGCGGTTGCGCAACAGCCTGGGCAAACTCGATCTCTGGAGCGCCTTCGGCGAAGACGTGTTCAGCGCCGAATTCGTCTCCCGGCCGAAGCCGGCGCCCGATCTGCTGCTATATTGCGCCGAGCGTTTTCGGGCCCGGCCGGCGAGATGCATCATGATCGACGACAGCGTTCATGGTGTGACGGCGGCAATCGCCGCAGGCATGACGGCCATCGGATTCGTCGATCCGGCCGATCCGAGGCCCGGCCGCCGCGCCGTGCTCGATGCCGCCGGAGCCACCGCCGTTGCGACAGGGGCAGGGGAGCTTACCGCCATTCTGGAAAATGTCGGAGGGAGGCTGTGAGGCGCCCCGGGCGGTGGGCGCGCTCGGTGCCCAGCCTCCTTGCCATGTCGCCGTGACCGCGTAATGTCAGCCTCCCTGGAGGCGGGACTCTTTCCAGACAACAGACTTCGAAATTCGACCCCAGCCGCTAATCAACCCGATCCTTGGCGATCTGAAACGAGAGACCATGAGCGACACATCTCATACAGCGGAAGCCGGCGCTAAATATGTCATCGGCGTCGATGTCGGCACCGGCAGCGCTCGAGCCGGCCTGTTCGATATGGCCGGCCGCATGCTTGCCTCCGCCAAGCGAAATATCAGCCTGTTTCATGAAGCCGGTTCCATCGTCGAACAATCGAGCAGCGAAATCTGGAGCGCCGTTTGCGCGGCCGTGCGAGAGGCGGTTGCCGCAGCCGGCGTCGACCCGGCTTCCGTGGTCGGGCTCGGATTCGACGCCACCTGCTCGCTCGTCGTCCTCGGCGAAGGCGGCAAGTCGCTTCCCATCGGGCCTTCGGAAGATCCGGACCGGGACATCATCGTCTGGATGGACCATCGCGCCGTCTCGCAGGCGGAGCGCATCAATGCGTTTGGGCATGAGGTGCTGCGTTATGTCGGCGGTCGTATTTCGCCCGAAATGGAAACACCCAAACTTCTCTGGCTCAGGGAAAACCGCCCTGGCGTCTTTGATGCTGCCTGGCAGTTTTTCGATCTTGCGGATTTCCTTACCTGGCGGGCGACTGGCGATCTGTCGCGCTCGACCTGTACAGTCACCTGCAAATGGACCTATCTCGCTCATGAAAAGCGGTGGGACAGCGGTTATTTTCATCAGATCGGTCTCGGCGTGCTGGCAGACGAAGGGTTTGCCCGCATCGGAAAAGTCATTGTCGAGCCCGGTTCGGCACTCGGCCAAGGACTGACTGCGGCAGCGGCGAAGGAGCTCGGCCTGACGCCGGGCACGGCCGTAGCAGCCGGGCTGATCGATGCCCATGCCGGCGGTGTCGGAACCGTCGGTGCCGATCCGGAAGCAAATCTTGCTTATGTTTTCGGGACCTCTTCCTGCACGATGACGTCGACGGCAGAACCGTCTTTCGTGCCCGGTGTCTGGGGACCTTACTATTCGGCGATGGTGCCGGGCCTGTGGCTGAACGAAGGCGGCCAGAGTGCCGCCGGCGCGGCGATAGACCACCTCCTCTCCTTCCACCCGGCGGCCGGCGAGGCGAAGGAGCTTGCAAAGAGCGCCGGTATTGCTCTGCCGGTCTTGCTTGCCGACATGGCCACCCGCAAGGCGGGGCGTTCTTCCGGCGCCGTCAAGCTGGTGGCCGGGCTGCACGTCGTACCTGAATTCCTCGGCAACCGTGCGCCCTTTGCTGATCCGCATGCCCGCGCGGTCATTGTCGGTCTCGGCATGGAGCGGGATGTCGACAACCTGGTCGCGCTTTATATCGCGGGGCTTTGCGGCATTGGCTACGGCCTCAGGCAGATCATCGAAACGCAGGGCGAGGCGGGGGTGACCATCGAGAACATCGTCATCAGCGGCGGGGCCGGCCAGCACGATTTCGTCCGCCAATTGCTCGCCGATGCGAGCGGCAAGCCGGTGGTGGCGACGAAGGCCGAGGAGCCGGTATTGCTGGGAGCGGCCATTCTCGGCGCCGTCGCCGGCCGGCAGTTTGCGGATGTCCGAGCAGCGATGAGCGAACTCACCCGGGCGGAAACACGGTTTCAGCCATCGGGGGGCGAAATTTCCAATCTCCACCGCAAGCGTTACCAGGCGTTCAAGGAGCTTCAGACGTTGGCGCGCAAGCTTCGCAGCGATGGCTGACATCGCTGTGCGACAAATGCCGCGGGCTAATTATTGATGGCGATGATCGCCCAATGGCTCTCCTCGCAGGCGTTGTCGTCGCAGACTGCACCCATCCAGACGGCGCCATTTGCGAGCATCACTCCTTCGCTGCTGACGAAGAGATCCTCATACTGCTGGCGGCCGACAGCGCGGCGGGTCTCCTGGGTCACCAGATCGTCGAAATTCTCGATGAAATCCTCGGCGTTTTCGACATCATAGGTTTCGCCATCTGCCTTTACGCTCAGCGGATATTCGGCAAGGCCTGCGATGGTTTCTGCATCGCCGGCGCGCATCGCCTGGACGAGTTGGCGCAGCGGCCGGTCGAACCCGGCGGCATCGCCGTGCAATTCCTCGATGCGGTTATAGACCTCACTATCCGACTGCGCGGCGGCGCGGCCGGTGAAGGACGTCGTTGCCAGGAGCATCGCTCCCGTCAGGAGAAGGGCGGCAGATGGACGCAACATGGAAGACTCCCGGCAAATGATTTTGCGCGGCATTATGCAATCTGCATCCGGTGTCCGCCTATCCAATTCTGGTGCAGCGCCGGCCTTTCCCGTATAAAAATCTGCCTGGACCTGCTTGACGGCCCGATCGGATTGTCGCATAAAGCCTGCGAACCGTACCGTACGGTACGTATAGGGGAGCCTTGACCGTGTCCGTCGATACTGCAGAGCCGAACGAATTTTCGTCGCGCCAGAACGCCGTTCTGGAGCAGGCGCTGCGGCTGCTCGTTGATGGCGGCGAGAAGGCGCTGACGACCTCCGGTGTTGCGCGCGCCGCCAATTGCTCCAAGGAAAGCCTCTACAAGTGGTTCGGCGATCGCGACGGCCTCTTGTCGGCGATGATCGCCTATCAGGCGAGCAAGGTGCGCACCTTCGAGCGCAACGGCGAACGGCTGACGGCGACGAGCCTGCACGATCATGTCGTCATCTTCGCGCGGGACCTGCTGGAGGTGCTCGCCGGCGACGTCTCGCTGGCGCTGAACCGGCTTGCCATTGGCCAGTCGCACCGCGACGGCTCGAAACTCGGCAAGCTTTTGCTCGAACGCGGCCGCCGCCAGATCGACCGGCGCGCCATGGCGCTGATCGACGCCGGAAAGAGGGCAGGGCTGCTGCGGTTTTCCGATGCGGACGAAGCCTATCATACGCTTTACGGCCTTGTCGTTTCCGACCTGCATGTGCGCATGCTGCTCGGCGAACCCGGCCTCAAGGATACCGCGCGCCAGGCGGAGAGGGCGGTCACCGCCTTCCTCCGGCTCTACGGCACGGACAAGGTTCTGGCGGAGATGCCGGCTCTCGGCTGATTTCGCCTTAATGACAGTCAACAGGACAAGCACAAGGGAAGGAACTTCAAATGCGCGTCTATTACGATCGTGATGCCGATCTCAACCTCATCAAGGCCAAGAAGGTCGCCGTCATCGGCTACGGCTCGCAGGGCCGCGCCCATGCGCTGAACCTCAAGGACAGCGGCGCCCAGAACCTCGCCATCGCGCTGAAGGCCGGTTCGCCCACGGTCAAGAAGGCCGAGGCCGATGGCTTCAAGGTCATGACCGTCGCAGAAGCCGCCGGCTGGGCCGACCTGATGATGATGGCAACGCCGGACGAACTGCAGGCCGACATCTACAAGTCGGACATCGCGCCGAACATCCGCGACGGCGCCGCCATCGCTTTCGCCCACGGCCTCAACGTTCACTTCGGCCTGATCGAGCCGAAGGCTTCGGTCGACGTCGTCATGATCGCCCCGAAGGGCCCGGGCCACACGGTTCGCGGCGAATACCAGAAGGGCGGCGGCGTTCCCTGCCTCGTCGCCGTTCATCAGAACGCCTCCGGCAACGCTCTTGAACTCGCTCTCTCCTACGCCTGCGGCGTCGGCGGCGGCCGTTCCGGCATCATCGAAACCAACTTCCGCGAAGAGTGTGAAACCGACCTCTTCGGCGAACAGGTCGTTCTCTGCGGCGGTCTCGTCGAGCTCATCCGCGCCGGTTTCGAAACGCTGGTTGAAGCCGGTTACGCGCCTGAAATGGCCTATTTCGAGTGCCTGCATGAAGTGAAGCTGATCGTCGACCTGATCTATGAAGGCGGCATCGCCAACATGAACTACTCGATCTCCAACACGGCCGAGTGGGGCGAATACGTCACCGGTCCGCGCATCATCACCGAAGAAACCAAGGCTGAGATGAAGCGCGTGCTCAAGGACATCCAGACCGGCAAGTTCACCTCCGAGTGGATGCAGGAATACCGGTCGGGCGCCGCCCGCTTCAAGGGCATCCGCCGCAACAACGACAGCCATCAGATCGAGGAAGTCGGCGCCAAGCTGCGCGGCATGATGCCCTGGATCGGCAAGAACAAGCTGGTCGACAAGTCGGTCAACTAAGCTGTTTCAGCAAGGCCGGAGTGAAAGCTTCAGCCTGCAAACTGCTGATAACCCCCGGCTGAGCTGGGGGTTATCTGATTCATTGCGACATGCTGAAGAAAGCTGCTCCCGAACCAGGAGCGAGCTGCGGTTTGTTGGGAACGGAACTGGAGTTGGTCGGTTAGTGGAATCTATTCGATCTGCTTCAGGGACCAGATGCCTAAGGCCGGAATTCTTACCTTTCATCGCTGCATAAATTACGGCTCCTATTGGCAGGCACGCTGTCTGGCCGAAGGCCTTGCGTCCATGGGAGTGGAAGCCGTTCTTCTGGAACATGTGTCCGATCGCGTGAACCGCGCGGAATGGCGATGCGCGCTGCAACCGCTGCTTCCTGCCGCAACGCCAAAGGAAGACTACCCGCTCTACAAAGCGAAGATCCGGAAATTCTTTCACTCGTTTGCCAGCCTACCTCTTTCATCGCCTTTTCCCTTGGAGAACCCAGCGGCGATGGACGACTATTCGCTCATCGTCGTCGGCAGCGACGAGGTGTGGAACCTTCGCCATCCCTGGTATGGCGGGTATCCGCTGTTTTATGGAGAGGGCCTGCGATGCGGGCGTCTTGTCTCCTATGCCGCGACGTTTGGAAGTCTGGCGTCGTCGGAGCGGCTGGAGGGTTGGGCGGAAAAGCTGCGTAAGTTCTCTCATATTTCGGTTCGGGACCTCCATTCGGACCGGATCATCCGCGAGACATTGGGACTGGAGCCCGAACTCGTTCTCGACCCGTGCCTGCAATTTCCGCAGACGATGAAGGCGAGCGGGGATGACGGGGAGGCGGCAGCGTATATAGCCGTCTACGGGCACAGTTTTCCCGTGTGGTTTCAGGATGCAGTGCGCCGATGGGCACGAGACCGGGGTCATCCGCTTGTCAGCATCGGCTATCGGAACGATTGGGCCGACGAACAATGGATTGATGCCGGCCCGGAGGACTTCGCCAGCTTCATTTCCAAAGCAAAGGCTGTCGTAACGAACTTCTTTCATGGATGCGTGTTCTCGCTCGTCAACGACAAGCCATTTGCATGTGTGCTCTCCGATTACCGCTCCAACAAGCTTCGCGATCTAACGCGGCTCGTCCGAGCCGAACATCATGTGCTGACCGAAGATACGACGCCCTCGCATCTGGATGTTATCCTCGGTAACCCACTTCCTATGGGCATTTCGCAGCGCATATCTTCGCTGCGCGATACATCCAACGTCTATCTCAGCCATGCCTTGCAATAGCTCCGCTCGACAGAATCGGCTCACGCCGGGCATCGCTCCCAAGGATATTGCAGGCGCCGGCTTCTGCATCGGCTGCGGCTCCTGTGCCGCAAGGTCAGCGCGACCTGATGTGCGCATGGAACTCGACCGGTACGGGCAGATGAAGCCGACAGGCCCGACGACTTGGTTGCGGGGCCGTGATGAAGAATTTGCGCGAATTTGCCCGTTTTCGCCGGTGGCCCGGGACGAGGACGAATTGGTAGCCGAATATTTTGCCGGTGCGAGAAACCGAGACCCTCTGCTGGGCCGTTTCGAGGCTGCCTTTGTCGGCCATGTCGAGGAAGGGGAATATCGTTCGAGTGGCAGTTCCGGCGGCATGGTCACCTGGGTGGCGGCGGAATTGCTGCGCCTGGGGCTTGTCGACGGTGTTGCTCACGTCAAGGCGAGCGATGATCCGCAATCGGAAGGGCGCCTGTTTCATTATTCGCTGTCACGTAATCTGCAGGAACTTCAGGCCGGCGCTAAATCCCGATATTATCCCGTCGAGCTTTCCGGCGTGCTTCAGTCTATTCGCGAGGCGCCCGGCCGGTACGCCGTGGTTGGCATTCCCTGTTTCATCAAGGCGGTGCGACTGGCCTGTGCCAATGACCCGATATTGAAGGAGCGAATTGCCTTCACGCTTGGGCTGTTTTGCGGCCATATGAAAAGCGCGCGCATGGCCGAGAGCTTCGCATGGCAGATGGGGCAGGACATCAGCAGGGTTAAACGGCTCGACTACAGGAAGAAAGCCCAGGATCGGCCTGCGAATTGGTATCGGGCTGAGTTGACCCTCGAAAACGGAGAGACGTGCGCCCAAGACTGGTGGCATCTGGCCGACGGGGACTGGGGCGCGGGCTTTTTTCAGAATTCCGCCTGCAATTTCTGCGACGACGTCGTTGCGGAAACGGCCGATATCGCTTTCGGGGATGCCTGGAAGGAGCCCTATTCCTCTGACGGAAGAGGAACGAACGTGGTGGTCGTCCGCTCAACTGCACTTCTGGATGCGATCCATGCCGGGATCGCTGAGAAGAGGATCGTACTGTCTTCAGTGGATTCCGACTTCGTTATCGCCACCCAGGCCGCCGGATTCCGCCAGCGTCGCGAGGGCCTCGCATTCCGCTTGACCTGGCCTCGCATGGGTATGCGCCCGCGTAAACGCGTCCGTGCCGGCAGCCCGAACCTGTCTCGGCAGCGCATGGCGGTCTACATCATGCGCTATGGGATCAGTTTCTGGAGTCATCGCGTCTTTTCGATCGCCGTTTTCCTGCATAGCCCCGGACTTTACATTCTGTGGGCTCGTGCTGCCCTGGCATGCTATCAGGGCGTCGCTTATTCCCGGGGACCGATCGGCAGGATAGCCCAGAGCCTGGGTTTAGCCGGCTCCGAGGAACGCACGTGATTCAAGCCCCAGCAGTCGGGCTGCCGACTTGGCAACGCGCGACACATATCCGCTATCCCTGTGCGGCGCGTAACGGTCGACCATTTCTTCGCAGAAGCCGGCGAATTCTTCGGGCACCAGGGGTGCACTGGTATGGTGCGGCGCGATACCTCGATGCTCCGGAGTGAAGCAGAATGTCACCGTTACGTCAAAATCTTCGAGGGCCCGCATCTGTCGGTCGAACCAATCGAGGGCATTGGGCCGGAATCGGTCTGCCCAGGAAAGCCCGGTACGCACAGATTTCACGCCCAGCCGCCTCATCCAGGCAGCGGCCTCATCCAGCCGCGGATCTTCGAAATGGAACCATTGCACCAGTCCGAAATCCGGCGTGTGTTTGGCAAACTCCTCAAGCGCCGGTTTCGGCGTTCCGTCTTCGCGCAAAATGCCCATATAGTAGTGTCGATAGTAGGAGGAGCCTTCGGCTTCGCGATGACGCGTTGTTGCCTCCCATGATCGTGGGAGGTCGTAGAGGCTGTACCATTGGCAGCGCTCGACTTTGCCCTTGAGCAACTCGGCAGTTCGTTGGAGACCCCACAACTGCACTTCCTCCGCGCCGAAGGTCGAGACGCCCACTTCGCTGACCCAGATCGGCAGATCGGTGACGGCGCGTATTTCGTTGATTTTCTCCGGCCAGTCATGAATCTGCCAGAGGTTCCAGTCGAGCGGGAAACCATGCAGCGCGACGGCATCAAGGTGATCGAGCACACCGTAATTCTTCATGCGGCTGATGAAGAAGGGGTCTATCGGAGATATTCCGCCGAGCACCTTCGTCAGTTCCGGATTCTTGGCTGCGATAGCATCGGCCGCCAGGATTGCCATTTGCGCAAACAGGCTCCATTCGGGATCGATCTCAGGATCCCAGTGCGATTTGTTGTTCGGCTCGTTCCAGATCATTGCAGCTTCGATCATTTGACTTCCCCGGGCAGGATTTAACGAACGGGTTATAAGATCACTTCGTTGAGCGTCATCACTTTTGCACCCCAGTCGCCGATCACAACCGTCGTGACGGAGGCGGGCGCGATATCAAATCTCGGCCAAGCATCGAGCGGCAGTCCCAGAACATGACAGACCGCCGCCTTGATCACATCGGCATGAGACACCAGAGCTATTCGCTTCCCATTCCCGCAGCTGGTAAGGCTCTCCATGAGGCTGAAAATCCGAGCCTGGATGTCCAGCATGGTCTCGCCTCCGGGCGTGCGGGTGAGGCTGCGTGTGGTATTCCAGCGGCGCCACAGGGGATCGTCGTTGAGAACGTCGAACGTCTTTCCGGACCAGTTGCCGAAATTCACCTCGTCCAAAGCATCGTCCGTTTGCGGTAGAGACAGGCCACAGGCCGATGCGATACCTTCTGCCGTCTCCCGTGTTCGTTCGCGCGGGCTGGTGTAGATCTCATTGATGTCCTCGTGCCGCAGCCTCTGCCCGAGACGCTGAACTTGCGAGCGGCCGGCTTCGCCAAGCGAAATACCGGCTGCACGGCCCGCCAGGAAATTCCCGACGTTGTCGTGCGCGGCGTGACGCACCAGGAAGAACGTTGCCGTCATTCCGCGGCTCCGCGCAGAACATCCTCCTGGTCATCGATGAAATTCTGCGTTCGGCGGCGGGCCTCGTAATCGGTAAACTGCTGCGGCGGCGATTTCATGAAATAGCTCGACGGCCCTGTCAGAGCTCCGCCTAGGCCTCGGTCGAGGGCCAGTTTGGCGCAGCGTATTGCATCGATGACCACGCCGGCGGAATTGGGCGAGTCCCACACCTCAAGCTTGAGCTCTGCATTGAGCGGCACGCCCCCGAAAGTGGTACCCTCGAGCCGAATATAGGCCCATTTCCTATCGGTGAGCCACGGAACATGGTCACTCGGCCCGACATGTACATCGTCTGCAGGAAGCGGAATGTCCAATTGGCTGGTGACCGACTGGGTCTTGGAGATTTTCTTTGATTCCAGCCGCTCGCGCTCGAGCATATTGAGAAAATCGGTGTTTCCGCCGAAATTGAGCTGGTAGGTCCGATCTACACGGACGCCCCGTTCGCGGAAGAGATTGACGAGCATTCTGTGGACGATGGTCGCCCCCACCTGGCTTTTGATGTCGTCGCCGATGATCGGCAGCTTTCGGGCGGCGAACTTCTGCTGCCATTCCGGTTTGGAGGCTATGAAGACCGGAATGCAATTGATAAAGGCGCAACCTGCCGCGAGCGCCTGTTCGGCGTACCACTTCGTTGCTTCTTCCGAGCCAACGGGAAGATACGAAACCAGCACGTCCGTGCGGGTTTGCCTGAGGATTTCCGCCACGTCCGCTGAAGGCTCCGTCGATTCCTCGATCCGATCCTTAAGATATCTCCCTATCCCATCCATCGTTCTGCCGCGATTCACCTTGACCCCGAGCGGAGCGACATCTGCGAAACGTTGCGTGTTGTTTGGCTCGGCGTAGATCGCTTCCGCGACATCGCGCCCTACCTTTGAAGCCGCGACATCGAAGGCTGCGGATATCTCAATATCGTGCACGTGATATCCACCGAGATCAATGTGCATGAGGCCTGGAACCGGCTCGTTTTCCCGGGCGTTATCATAGTAGGTAAGTCCTTGAACCAATGACGAGGCGCAATTGCCAACTCCCACCAATCCAACGCGGATGGATTTCGAACGCATGGTTCCCTCCAGGGGCTGCTTGCCGAGGCATCTACAAAGCTAACAAGCGGGAGCCGCCACGGTTCCCGGCCCTCCCGATTATTTCAATCACGTCTGGCGGTCGTCGAGTTCGGGCAGGCATTGCCGCAAAGAGGAGGACCGGATGCTGGTCTATGGCGATGTCGAGCACATCGAGAACGCAGCTGCAGTACGCGCATCGATTTCCAAAATGATGATGGCGTGCATCGACATGCAGCCGAGCCGGCAGCGCCACGAAGCCCTGGTTCGTGCATTCATCCTGACTGGGGAACTGGTTCAGGGACTGGCCGATCAGGAATTCGGGAGAAAGGGCGCGGACGATATGTCCGTGTCTCAGGACGCAGGCGCGAAACTTCTGCGCATGCAGGCACGGGCGATCATGCGATCGTGGCGAAACGGTTTTGCCGGCAGTCTGTCCTTTCCAGAGGATTGGCGAGCCAAACTCGATTGTCTTGCCAGTGCCGATCCGGTGCGGACGAAACGCGCAGAGGGCTACGCTTTTTATGCTGTGTATCCCGAGAGCTATATCGAGTCGGCTTCGATCTCCAATTTGACGCCTAAGACAGTCGTCATCGGGATACGAAGCATAGGAACCGGACTCGCGGCCCTGGTTTCTGCAGCCTTGGGTGCCGAGCCGGCTTATTCGTTGCGCCCGACTGGCCACCCCTTCGAGCGGCGTGTACGTGTCGCACCGGCTCTATCGAAGCGCATTCTTGCCGACCCTGAAACCGATTTTGCCATCGTCGATGAGGGGCCGGGGCTATCGGGGAGCTCGTTCGGTTGCGTTGCGGACTGGTTGCAGGAGAACGGCGTGGCGTCTGGCCGGCTTCATTTTTTCCCGAGCCACACGGGTGAACCGGGCCCGCATGCAAGCGAGCCCCATCGGACCCGTTGGCGAGATCGGCCACGCCATGTCGTCAGCTTCGACGATCTTGTCCTCAAGCCCCAAGATCCGAAACACCGTCTGCAGACATGGGCGGCCGATGTTGTCGGAGTTGCGCGTTCATCGTGGCGGGACCTGTCCGGTGGCGCTTGGCGCGGGGTTCGGTATCGCGATCCTTCACATTGGCCGCCGAGCTACATGCAGATGGAAAAACGCAAATTCCTGATGGAGGCCGAAGGACGGGCCTGGCATGTCAAGTTTGCCGGACTCTGCGGGAGCGACGTCGACAAGGCCAGAAGAGGCTCTTTGCTGAGCGAAGCCGGCTTTATCCCGAAGATTGCCGGCACCTGTTACGGATTTCTCATCGACGAGTGGCTGGATGGAACGCCCCTCGACCATAGCGGCGTCAGCAGGCGCGACATCGTGGATCACCTCGGACGTTATCTCGGTTTTCGTGCCCGTCACCTCCCGGCACGAAGCGGCGGCGCCTCGATCCAGAAACTGTATGAGATGGCCACTCACAATATTGCGGAAGCGGCAGGATCGGACACGGCAGAAAATTTGAGGTGCCTGACAGGCACGCCCGGGCGGCTAGCCGGACGATTGCGGCCGGTCGACACGGACAACCGGCTTCACCCCTGGGAATGGCTGACGACCACCGCCGGGCGGCGCATCGTGAAGACGGATGCGCTCGATCACAATGCGGCCCACGATCTGATCGGGTGCCAGGACATTGCCTGGGACGTCGTGGGTGCCTGCGTGGAATTCGAACTCTCGAGCAAGGAGCGTGATCGTCTTGTCGATCTCGTCGGTCGGGAAGCGGACTGCGATCTCAGCGACGACGTGCTCAGGTTTTTTGAGCCCTGCTATCTCGGTTTTCAGATAGGCCTGTGGTCGCAGGCCAGGGCCAGCGTCGATGGCGCGGAGGCAGAGCGCATTGAAAATACCATCAAACGTTACCTGGACCGCCTGCCGCCATTGATTGGACCATGACTGCGGCGATCTGGCAGTTTATCAGCAAATGACGGAGGCGGTTCCGCCATCGGGTGGCGAGTTCCATGTTCCACCAGATAAACTTCACGTTCCGGATTGGCACGAATGACAAACCCGGCGCTTCTCAGCATCGCTTCGACCGCCGCCTTGTTCGGAATGAACCAATTGGTCGGGTCGCCAGCGTAACGTTGTTCCACGAAATACACTTTGGGAAAGCCGCGCTGCTCAAATATTGTCGTGTTGAAGAAGTCGTAGTTTTCGCTGAGTGCCGCGACTTCCTCTTCACCGCGCTGCATGCATTGAAACAGCATCTGGCCGCCGACAACATGCTCATGCAGAAGGTCGAGCGCCAGCAGCGGATGCCGCAGGTGATAAAGGACACCCATGAAAAGGACCAGGTCAAATCTCTCCTTCAGTTTTTCCACCTCGTACACCGACATCAGCTTGAACTCGATATCCTCACCTGTCTGTCTGGCTGCGAACTCGGCTTGCCTGAGGTAATGCGGGTCGGAATCGATTCCGACGACCCGTCCGGCATTTCTTCTTTTCATTTCAAGTGAATAGAACCCGGCGTTGCAGCCGATGTCGAGAACGCTGCACCCCCGGAGATCTTCAGGCACAACCTGCTGAAAGTGGGCCCATTTGAAGGAGGGGTAGTCACCAAGGAAATGATCAGGTGCTGTCTGAACGCCGTTAATTCGCAGGTTGTGAAACCATGGCCTCAGGGCTGCGATGTCGCTTTCCAGTCGAGCCTTCTCGTTCATTCCGTGCTCCGATCCGCAGCGTCGATCATTGCTTCGACTGTGCCGCCGAGATGTGTGTTCGGTTACGTTTGAATTTTCTGATCGCCGACCGTATCTGCTCGACGGACCGGGGGCCGATCCCCGGGAGTTGGAGGAGTTCAGCGTTCTTCATATCTGCCAATTGGCTCATTCGGTGAATTCCGCTTCTGCCGAGCGAACGGGCGATCCATCCAGCGAGACAGGTGGTCAATAAGGGATCTTCGGTATCTCCCCCTCCAATCTTCGTCCGCTTTTGAGATACCTGCGGCATGTTCAGCTTTAGCCGGCTTCTTCAGATGTGGTCGAACCCTCTTGATGGTTTTCGGTTCCCGCTGAAGAAGAAAAACCCGTCAATTCTGTGCGACATTGTCCTTGTCGGCTCACACAAAGATTTCTGGACGGTGAAACTAATCATCAGAATTGTTCGACGGATTGGTGTTGGGCGGCATATCTCCCGGACGGATGATGCGCGAATAACCGGTGTCGGGCGCCGGCTCCACCATCTCGGCGTCGCCGACGGGAGGGGGCCTGAGTTCGCCGTTGCATTCGTCCAGTTTCTTGGAGAGATCTTGGTGGTCATCCGCTGAACCGCGGCTCTGGTTTGGCTGTGACGGGGCGACGCATTTGTCAGGCGGCGCCTGCGCGTTCGCCTGGAGCGGTAGGGGAAGGATCGCCACGGCGAGCGACAGCGCGCTTAGGAGTCGTTTGAACTCCCGGGATGTGGTCGGCATGCCTGAAACCTCCGTTTGTAGTTTATCCAGATGTCATCTCAGTCCTTCTTTCGAATTAGGCCTCCACCAAGTCCTTAGGGGCCGGCCGCAGGGGCAATCTGCATCGGCCCAGGCTGAAACTTGTCCGGCAGTCCGGAAAGTGGTTTTTGGCCGGTCAAGCGCTCGTCGACCGAGGCCTGGTGTCCCTGGGTTTGGGCGGTGGAATTCGTCGGTTCCGTTCCGATGCCGGGGTTCGAAGCGAAGGTCGGCGCTGTTTTCGAATTCGTCGAGCCTTGTGGATTCCCCGATAGCTGATCGGTGCCAATTGGCTGCGGCGTGACTTTGCCGTCGGATGAAGCGACGCGCCAAACGGTGTTGCCGGCATCATCTGCAACAAGCAGCGCTCCCGTCCCATCGATCCCCACTCCGACCGGCCGCCCCTTTGCCTGATCGCCCTGGATAAAGCCAGTGACGACGTCCTGGGCCTTGCCAGATGGCTTGCCATTCTGGAACGGTACGAAGACTACTTTGTAGCCATTGAAGCTATTCCGGTTCCAGCTGCCGTGCTCGCCGATGAAGGCGCCGTTGGCGTATGCGGCTGGCAGCGCGGAATTCATCGAGAAGGTCAATCCGAGCGCGGCAACATGGCTGGACAGGGCGTAGTCCGGTCGGATTGCCTTTTCGATCATATCGGTTCGGGGCGGATGAACGCGAGCGTCGACGTGATTGCCGTAGTAGCTCCACGGCCAGCCGTAGAAGGCGCCGTCCTCCACAGAGGTCATATAGTCGGGAACGAGGTTTGGGCCGAGCTCGTCACGCTCATTGACGACAACCCAGAGCGCCCCCGTTTCGGGATTGAAGGTGAGACCGTTCGGATTGCGCAGACCGGAGGCGAAAACGCGGGCGGCGCCGGTTTGCCGGTCGACCTGCCAGACCGCTGCACGGCCTTTCTCTGCCTCCAGCCCGTTCTCGACGATGTTGGAATTCGAACCGACCGAGACATAGAGCGTCAGGCCGTCGGGGCTGAGGGCCAGATCCTTTGTCCAATGATGATTGATCGGGCCGCCGGGAAGCGGCGTCAGGATTTTCGGCTGCGCGGTGATGTCGTTCCGGCCGAGTTCGTAAGGGTAGGCAAGGATGGCGCTCGTCGTGGCGACGTAAAGCGTATTGTTTATCCAGGCA
Source organism: Rhizobium sp. NLR8a (assembly GCF_019685235.1). Taxonomy (NCBI): domain Bacteria; kingdom Pseudomonadati; phylum Pseudomonadota; class Alphaproteobacteria; order Hyphomicrobiales; family Rhizobiaceae; genus Rhizobium; species Rhizobium sp. NLR8a. Next base: position 263,675 of record NZ_JABDWI010000003.1, on the reverse strand, counting down.
AGGCCGAAGGGAGAATCGAGCTTCTTCAGCAGGTCATGGCGTTCATCGACGGTGCCGTCGCGATTGGTGTCACGCAGCAGCGTAATGATATTGCTCTCTTTCTGTTCACCGCTGCCGCCGTGGGCGATAGACATGATCCAGCCGCGGATGAGATCCTTCGGCCGCGAGGTCGGTTCGCCGGTCGGGCCGCGGGACTGGACGACGAGCACGTCGCCGTTGGGCAGGGTATGGACCGTGCGCGGATTGGCAAGGCCCTTCGCATAGGCAGTGACCTTCAAGCCATCGGGAACGGCAGGCGTCTCTCCTTCCTTCCAGTCGACCACTTCCGCGACCTTCAGATCAGATATCAGGGAGGAAGACGGCTCAGGCAGAACCGGGTTCGGGCCGATCTGCTGCGACAGATCGAATTCGGCCTCCTGCGCCGACGTGCCGAATCCGAAGAAAAGCAACAGAACCGACGGGCCGAGAATGAGGGACCTCATCATCATATCCTCCAGGCCAATCTGGCATATTTGCGGGCAGAAACAGCGACTGCCACCAGGCAAAGCGCTGATGTAACGGCCGAGAGCGTCAGCCCATAGGGAACCACGGCAGTCCATCCGTCGCCGGCATGGACAAGGCTGTTCAGGAAGGCGAGGACGAGGATGATCAGGTAGAGAAGCACAGACGGGAAAGCCGACCGCAGCGGACGGGTGCGGGGCCGCGCAAGGTCAATCAAGCCAGCCAGGATCGCAATCGCGCCGAACACCAGGCCGGCGCACAACAGCCAGGCGGAGAAGTTCTGCCACATGAGGTTGTTGCTCTGCCAGAAGGCGATATCGGTCGCGAGCGCAAGCGTGAAGCAGACGAAAGGGAACGGGACGAAGAGCGACTGTATCGGATAGGCGGTCGCGTCCCGATCGTTGGGGGAAAGTATAGCCATGGCATGCTCCGAGCGGCAAGAGCGCAGATATGCGATCCAACCGTGGAGGCAGCGGATAGTTCCGTTGCGGCGGCACCGGTTTGTCGATCGCCTCCTCGGCGAAATCGCGGAATTGCGGCGGCCGCCTTTCGCGTTGCACTACCGGAATGACAATGTTTGGAGGCCCCTCTGTCGGTCATGCCTGCGACAGGCGGAGGAATGAAGGAGGGGCAGCGTTTTCGCCTGAAAGGGCGACGGTGCCAAGACTGCCGCCGAACACGGGGACGAAGCGCCGACCTTTATCGTTGCGCACTCACGATGAGCCAGCGGGTCGGCTTGCCGTCATATCCGCCGCCGTCGCTTTCCTCGACGGCGAGGTTGCGCCAGCCGCCTGCCGTCAGAAGCGCCGACAGCCAATCGGCGGATGGATAGTTGTAATAGCGCCCGAAGCCGTCATGCCCTTCGGCTTCTCCCGACTTGAAGCTTGCGTGGAGGATGCCGCCGGTTCTGAGCGCGCGGTGAATACGGGCGAAGATGTCGGGCAGGGCCGATCTCGGGACATGAAGGAGACTCGCTTCGGCCCAGACGCCGTCGAACGCGACCTCGGCGTTGAGATCCTCAAACAGCATGACCTTGACCTTCCTGCCAATTCGCGCCTCGGCCTGTGCTGCGAGTTCGGGTGAGCCGTCGGTTGGCGTCACGTCAAAGCCTTGAGAGAGCATGTAGGCGCTGTCCTGGCCGCCGCCGCAGCCAAGTTCGAGGATCGCGGCTCCCGGCGCAAGTCGGGCAAGAAAGGCGTCGAGCTTCTGTTTCGGCAGGCTGCGCGCGCGGTTGGCGTATATCTCTGCGTTGTTGTCGTAGAAGGCGGAGGTGCTGTTATGGGGCATGGGGGGTGGCCGGTCCGGGTCGTCGGTTGGATTGGAGATGTCTTTCGGCAAGTCGGTCGGCGCCGATGATGTCGATGACGAGTATGCCGTCGGGTATTTCCCGGTAGAAGGCGACGTGGCGCATGTGGAGGAGGCGGCGAAGGCCGGCGCCGAGCGCGTCACACTCGTCGCCCATGGAGGGCACGCGCGAAAGAAGTATGAAAATCCGGTCCCAGTCGAGAAGGTAGGCATCCGCCTGCGCCTCGCCGAAATGCAGATTGGCATACTCGTCAATGCCTGACAGTACGGCGTCGGCCGTTCGGGTCAGCCTATAGGTTGATGTCACGCAGCTTCACCTTCGTTTCCAACAGGATATCGTGAATGCGCCGGTCGCTGATACCGCTCTCCTCGGCCTGCCTCAGGATCTCGCGCAGTTCGTCGTCGTCGAGCTTACGGTGGTCCTGGTCCTTCACGATCAGCTCCGCCACGAATGCGTCGGCGCTGTCGTATCTGCCGCTTGCGACACAGCGCGAGATGTAATCCGCCAGATTATTCGGAAGCGAGATCGTCATTTTCGCCATTGAATTCGCTGCCGTCCGTGCGTGCCGGTTCAGCCGTCCCTGATGCCCGTTACCATTCCCGACCGTTGATAGAAGCGTTGGCACCCGCAGTCGAGCGCTTGGGTCACATGATGGTCAGTCTTCTTAGCGCTGTAGACGGCGCGTTCGAGATCCTTGACACGGGCGTCGCAAGTCAGGATGCCGGCATCGTGGCGCTCGTGGTCGCGTAAACGATCGTATTGGCGTCAGCCCGACTGCTTTGAAGGCGAGGCCGAGAGCGGCGCCTATCATGCCAGTGTTGGCGCCGCCGTTCGCGTGGAAAGCCTGACGTTCAGACCGGGATGAGGCGCGTCCAGCCGTGCTCATCGTTCGTTACGCCCTTCTGCAGACTGACGAGCTGCTGGCGCAGTTCGCTGGTCAGCTTGCCGGTCTGTCCGTCTCCGACCAGAAACTCGCCGCCGGCATGTCGAACCAGGCCGATGCCCGCCAGGACTGCGGCAGTGCCGCAAGCGAAGGCTTCGACGAGCCTGCCACTGGCGGCATCCTCTTGCCATTCCGCGAAGGAGTAGGGACGCTGCTCCACGCGCAAGCCCCTTTCTTCGGCGAGCACGATGACGGAAGCCCGGGTGATGCCCGGCAGGATCGTGCCGCCAAGGGGCGGGGTCACCATCGATCCATCATTCATCACGAAGAAGACGTTCATGCCGCCGAGTTCTTCGACCCAGCGATGCTCCGCGGCATCGAGGAAGACGACCTGATCGCAACCCCTCTTCGCGGCTTCCGCTTGCGCCACCAGGCTGGCAGCGTAATTTCCGCCGCATTTTGCAGCGCCGGTGCCGCCGTTGGCTGCACGGGTGTATTCGGTCTCGACCCACAGGGAGACGGCCTTCGCGCCGCCCTTGAAGTAGGCGCCGACCGGAGAGGCGATGATGCAGAAGACATATTCCTGAGCCGGACGAACGCCGAGAAACGCCTCGTTGGCGAACATGAAGGGGCGGAGGTAAAGGCTGGCGTCGCCGGACGGAATCCAGGCCTTGTCGACGCGGACCAGTGCTTCGACCGCCTTCAAAAAGAGTTCTTCGGGCACAGGAGGCATCGCCATGCGGGTCGCCGACTGCGCGAAGCGGCGTGCGTTCTCTTCAGGCCGAAAGAGCAGAATCCGGCCATCGTCTGCTTTGTAGGCTTTCATGCCCTCGAAGATTTCCTGCGCGTAGTGCAGCACGGCGCTCGCGGGATCGAGCTCCAAGGGCCGCCTGGGCGTAACCTTCGCGTCGTGCCAGCCCTTGTCGGCCGTCCATCGGGCCAGGACCATGTGATCCGTGAAGAGCTTCCCGAAGCCGGGCGTCTCCAGTGCCTGGATCCGGTCGGCATCCGAGACGGGAGACTTGTGGAGTTCGATTTTGATTTCAGGAGAGGCCGACGTCACGGTCATTGCTGGCACCTTGATAGCAAATAAAATGGTGGCGGCGACACTACCGCCGCCGAGCCGGTTTTGGAAAGGTCTGAAGCAGCCGGTTTCGGCTTTGATCAGAGGAATAATCGCTTGAGGTGGCTGACGTCGAGCAACAAATTTGGAACCGAGCGCCTTCGATCAGGGATGCGTCACCATCAAGTGAAACCGCGACATCAGCATTACCCGAAAGGCTTCGGTCGGTTCGGGAATTTCACTCCTCTCGGGAATGACGTTCGCGAATTTTGCACCAAGGCCTTGGAATATGAGATCTCCGACTTGTCACCATGACAAGAAAATAGGTCAGCATTATTGACATAATTTCCGCCGCATGATTTGTCGGCGACATAGAAAATACGAGGAAACCTCCATGCTGAACTGGGACACCATGTTTGCGTCGCGATCGTCGCGCATGCGCGCATCCGAAATCCGCGAGCTCCTGAAGCTTCTCGACCAGCCTGACATCATTTCCTTTGCTGGCGGCATTCCGGATCCGGCGCTGTTTCCAGCCGACGAATTCCAGCGGGCCTATGCGGATATTTTCTCGGGTGCTGCGGTCAACTCGGCGCTGCAATATTCGGTCAGCGAAGGATACAAGCCGCTGCGCGAATGGCTGGCCGGGCAGATGGCGGCGCTCGGCATTCCCTGCGAACTCGACAACGTCTTCATCGTTTCCGGCTCGCAGCAGGGGCTCGATTATCTCGGCAAGCTCTTCCTGTCGCCCAATGATACCGCGCTGGTGACCTGGCCGACCTATCTTGGCGCCCTGCAGGCCTTCAACGCCTATGAACCGGCCTACGACCAACTGACGCTGAACGGCAACCGGACACCCGAATCCTATCGCGTTGCCGCGGCCGCTGCCGGCGGCAAGGTGAAGTTCGCCTATCTCTCGGCGGATTTTTCCAATCCGACCGGCGAAACGGTCGATCTCGATGGCCGCAAGAAGGTGTTGGCGCTTGCCGAAGAACTCGACGTCGCCGTCATCGAAGATGCTGCCTATCAGTCGCTGCGTTACGATGGCGATCCGATCCCGCCGATCCTGGCGCTCGAAATAGCCGAAAAGGGCCATATCAACGATACTCGCACGATCTATTGCGGCAGCTTCTCCAAGACCCTCGCGCCCGGCCTTCGCGTCGGCTTCATCGTCGCCAATGCGCCCGTCATCCGCAAGCTGGTGCTGATGAAGCAGGCGGCCGACCTGCATTCCTCGACGATCAACCAGATGGCGATATCGGATGTCGCCGTGCGCGGCTTCAACAAGCAGGTCGCCAAGATCAAAGCGGTCTACAGCCATCGCCGCGACTGCATGCTGGCAGCGCTCCAGAAGTACATGCCCGAGGGCACGGGCTGGACGAAGCCGGAAGGCGGCATGTTCATCTGGATCACGCTGCCGGAAGGCATGGACGGCGCCAAGCTGCTGGCGAAATCGCTCGAAACGGTCAAGGTCGCCTTCGTGCCCGGCAAGGCGTTCTTCGCCGACGGCTCCGGCGCCAACACCTTCCGCGTCAGCTTCTCCTGCGCGAATGAGCAGATGATCGAGGATGGGATTGGTCGGTTGGGTAGGATGATCGCTGAGGAGATTGGTGGGTGATTGCTTGAGAGATGAGAAGACGCCGCGGCACTCACCGCCGTCCCTCATTCCTGTGCTCGTCACAGGAATCCAGCCACGGCGCGTCCGCGCCGTGATGGACTCTTATTCGTGAAAGACTCTCTCGTGCCCAAGTCCTTGGGCACGCTGGATTCCTGTGACGAGCACAGCAACGAGGGAGGGGAGGGAACTACTTCCGCCTTCTTCTCTCAGAGGAAACGGGTAAGCGGTTTATCCTTCCATTGCCATGCTTTCGGCAAGCCAGCCAGGCGGAACAACAATCAAAAAATCGTCGTCCAGCCCTCGTTCGCCGTTTCGCTCTTGCCGTAGCCGACGCGGTCGGCGACCGCTCCGTCGGTGTTGCGCAGGATGATGTCGCCGCCCCGGTTGGCGAACTGCGGGCCGCCGGCGGCTGCGTCGAGCGCGATGGTGCGGATCTCGCCTGCGGCAAGCGCTCCCGACAGCGTCTGCGTCCGGCCGTTTTCGTCCTCCAGCTTCCAGCCATCGAGCGATACCGATATGTCGGAACGGTTGATAATCGTCACCGTCTCATTCTCGATGCCGCCTGCGCCGTTCACCGGGTTGATCAGCGCGGCGATGATGCGCAGGGATGAGGCGACGACCGGCTGCGGCCGGCGGGTGCCTTCGCCGCGGCCCTGGCCGCCGCGATTTTCCGAAACCGCATGGCCGGTCGCCGCATCGGTGTTCCAGTTCTGCGACTGGAAGCAGAGGAAGATTGCCGCCCATTCGTCGGTATCGGTGAAATGGACGAGCAGCGCTCCGTCCTGGTTCGGCCCGTTGGTGGCCTTGAAACCGCCACTGTCTCCCTGGTTCATATGGATATCGTGGATGCCGTTGCCCGGCTCGAATTCGAAATATTGGTCGGGTTTGTTGTGCTCGGGCCCCCAGGCTTCGCCGAAGGCATAGAAATGGATGTCGGGATCGGCAATGCCTTCGTCGACGATCGGCTCGATGAACTCGCGAAGATCGTTCTTCGGGCCGGAGAGCTGGAAGGGCGCGACGTTCATGTCCTCGCGCTCGATCAGGCCGCCACGGACATAATCGATCGCAAGCTCCGGACGATCCCTGCGGATGTCGGTCAAGCCCATCGGCAGGGCTTCGAGCGCCTCCGTCAGCGTCCCGTGCTTAAAATCGACGACGCTGGCATAGAGCAGGTCGTGCGGCGATTCCTTGGAGCGGACATTCAGCGCGATGCGGTAGCTGACGCCGTTCGCCTCGATGCGGATTTCGAGATGGGGATCGTTGTCGTCATCAAGGGCGAGCGCGCTCGCGGTGCCTTTCAAGACCTTGTAATTCTTCAGCATGAGAACCTCGCGGGAATGGCGGGACCTCACGATAACACGGCGAAGGCGCATCTTTTGTGATGGCTAAATCGCAGCGCGATCCCTCAGATTCGGTGCCACGATTTAGCTTTTTAATTTCACGCATGTCGTCCCCGCGAAACCGCTGCACACTTTTGCGCGACATGCTTGTCTTTCGCCGTGCAATGGCTGACTTGCAGCTTGGTGCTATTGCTGCAGATGTGGGCCAAAAAGCTCGAGGTCGGCTTCGCCGAGCCTGTCGCTCGCCGTGTTCAGCTGGTGCCAGTAGGGATAGATCACCGGCGGCAGGCTGACGGCGTCGAGACGCTTGCGCTCCTCTCCGGTGAGCTTCAGCTCTGCGGCGGCGATGTTGTCGCGGAACTGGGCTTCGGTGCGCCCGCCGATGATGACCGAGGTGACGGCCTTGCGGCCGACCAGCCAGGCGAGCGCCACTTGAGCGGCCGAAACGCCGCGTTCCTCGCCGATCGCCACCAGCGTCTCGACGATGTTCCAGAGGCGGTTTTCGTCGCGGATCGGCGGTTCGGTCCAGCCGGCGAACTGGCGCGTGCCTTCGGGAGCGGCCTGGTTGCGGCGGTGTTTGCCGGAGAGCAGACCGCCGGCAAGCGGGCTCCAGACCAGCACGCCGAGGCCCTGGTCAATCGAAATCGGCAGCAGCTCGTATTCGGCGTCGCGGGCTTCGAGCGTATAATGGATCTGCTGACTCACGAAGCGTTGGTAGCGGTGTTCGTTGGCAATGCCGAGCGCCTTCATGATGTGCCAGCCGGAATAGTTCGAGCAGCCGACATAACGCACCTTGCCCTGCCGGATCAGCGTGTCGAGCGCTTCCATCGTCTCTTCGAGCGGCGTCTGGCCGTCCCATTCATGCACCTGATAGAGGTCGATGACATCGGTCTTCAGGCGCTTCAGGCTGGCCTCGCATTCGCGAATCAGGTGGTAGCGCGACAGGCCGCGGTCGTTCGGGCCGTCGCCCATGCCGAAGCGGGCTTTGGTGGCGAGCAGCACGCCCTGCGGCCGCTTGCCGGCGAGCGCCTCGCCGATGATATTTTCGCATTCGCCTGACGAATAGACGTTGGCGGTGTCGATCAGGTTGATGCCGGCATCGATGCAGATGTCGATCATCTTCTTCGCCTCGGAGACGCCGAGATCGCCGACCATCTTCGCCCAACCGACGCCGCCGAAGGTCATCGTGCCCATGGTCAAAGTCGAAATCTTCAAGCCGGAACGGCCGAGCAGACGATATTCCATTGAAACTCCTCCTTCATCGAAACGCGATTGACGTACCTCAACGCAATAGCATGACAATGGCGGCATGTTCACGCCTGCGTGAGGGGTCGGCGAGATTGCGGGCGCCCGAGGCTAAGATCAATTGCGCGGCGCTGGGGCGCGGGCAGATCGTACAATATGTGATCGGCTTGTCGACGGAAATCGTTCTGGCGTGAAGACGACGCAGCGGGGGGCTGCCGCGGGTCAGGTCTCGTCCTTGTTCTTCTTGTGAATGTTGTCGCGGAGCGAAGCGATCGTATCGCGAATCTTGCTCACGGTCTCGGCGTCGAGACCGACGGCTTTGCCGATGCAGTCGAACACGTGGGTCGCGCGGCTCTTGAGGGATTGTCCCTTCTGCGTCAGGCGCACAAGCACCTGGCGCTCGTCGGCGGGATTCCGGTTGCGAGTGACGAGATCGACATTTTCCAGTCGCTTCAAGAGCGGGGTGAGAGTGCTGGAATCGAGGAAAAGCGTGTCGCCGAGATCCTTCACCGTGCGGTCGTCGCGCGCCCATAAGGCGGTCATGACGAGGAATTGCGGATAGGTCAGATCCAACTCGTCGAGCAGGGGGCGGTAAAGCTGATTGAAGGCGTGGCCTGCCGAATAGATTGAAAAGCAAAGCAATTCATCGATCTTCGGCACGTCGGCAACACCATTCGATGGCGTGTCTTTCATCACGTTCTCCTCTGCGCTCAATATAATTTGCGCACGATCTGTTTGCAAGCTATTGACGACGTGAACGATGAGGGTTATTTATATCGCACACAAATAAATCGTCCACAAATTAGATTCCGATTTGGAAACTTGAAGGCACGCGAACGTACCAGTTCGGCTCCTTTGAACTTCAACCGACGAAAGGAAATGACCCATGTTCAAGTTTGCTGCAGTCGTCGCCCTGGCGGGCGCTCTTCTTTCCGGGGCTGCCGTCGCTCAGTCGGCCAAACCTACCGTCGTCCTCGTTCACGGCGCCTTTGCCGATTCATCCAGCTGGAACGGCGTGGTCGAGATCCTGCGCAAGGACGGTTTCCCGGTCGTTGCTGCCGCCAATCCGCTGCGTAGCGTTTCCGGCGACGCCGCCTATGTTTCCGATGTCGTCGGCAGCATTGCCGGCCCCGTCGTCTTGGTCGGCCATTCCTATGGAGGGCAGGTGATCTCGACCGCCGCGAACGGCCATGACAACGTCAAGTCCCTGGTCTATGTCGCGGCCTTCGCGCCGGAGGCAGGGGAATCGGTTGCGGATCTCGCCGGCAAGTTTCCCGGCGGTACGCTGAGCGGAGCGCTGGCGGTTCCGGTGAAGCTCAGTGCAGGCGGCGTCGATCTTTCCATAGACCAAACCAAGTTCCATGACCAGTTCGCCAGCGACGTGCCGGCTGAGCAGGCTGCCCTGATGGCGGCGGCCCAGCGGCCGATCACCGAAGCGGCCCTGACCGAAAAATCCGGCGAGCCTGCCTGGAAGAAACTGCCGTCATGGTTTGTCTACGGCACCAGCGACAAGAACATCCCGGCCGCAGCTCTTGGCTTCATGGCCGAGCGGGCAGGGTCCAAGCTGACCGTCGTGGTCGATGGCGCATCCCACGTCGTGATGGTTTCGCAGCCGCAGAAGGTGGCGGAGCTCATCGAAGAGGCCGCGAAGTAACGTCTCTCTGAAGGGTGACGGCAATTCAGCAGCACAGGGCGCAGCGCAGCCGCTGCGTCCTGTCACATACCTGTCAACGACCCCTAATAAGGGAGGGTGACGCAATCCCGAGGACCCCTCCCATGAAGACGATCGTTTCCGCCGCTGCTCTTCTCGCCGCGAGCCTTTTTGCCATTCCGACCTCGGCCGCAAACCTCGTTCTCTACACCAGCCAGCCGAACGAGGATGCGCAGGCGACGGTCGATGGCTTCATGGTCGCCAATCCCGATATCAAGGTCGACTGGGTGCGCGACGGCACGCCGAAGATCATCGCCAAGCTCCAGGCCGAGATCCAGGCCGGCAACCCGGTCGCCGACCTTCTGCTCATCGCCGACATGGTGACGCTGGAGCGCTTGAAGCAAGACGGCAAGCTGCTCGCCTACAAGTCGCCGGAAGCCGCGCAATACGACGCCAGTCTCTATGACGCCGACGGCTACTATTACTCGACCAAGCTGATCACGACAGGCATCATGTACAACACCTCGGCCGGCATGAAGCCCGCGGGCTGGAAGGACCTGACCAAGCCGGAGGCCAAGGGCCTCGTCACCATGCCGAGCCCGCTCGCCTCGGGTGCGGCGCTCATCCACGCCCAGACACTGGCTGCCGTTCCCGGCCTCGGCTGGGACTTTTACAAGGCGCTTCAGGCAAACGGCGCGATTGCCGCCGGCGGCAACGGCGCCGTGCTGAAGTCGGTCGCCTCGGGCGAAAAGGCTTACGGCATGGTCGTCGATTACCTGCCGATCCGCGAGAAGGCCAAGGGCGCGCCCGTCGAGTTCGTCTTCCCGAGCGAAGGCGTTTCCGCCATCACCGAGCCGGTCGGCATTCTCGCCAGCACCAAGAATGCGGAGGCGGCGAAGAAATTCGTCGATTACGTGCTCTCGGAAAAGGGCCAGGAAGGCTTCCTCAAGCTCGGCTATATCCCGGCCCGCAACGACATGAAGCTGCCGGAGGGTTTCCCGGCGCGCGACGCCATCAAGGTGCTGCCGATCAAGGCGGAGGAAGCTCTGAAAAATACCGATCAGGATCTGAAGACCTTCTCGGGCATTTACGGTTCGAACTGATCCTTCCATGCATGGTTATGTGAGATCGGGAAACAGCCAGCCCGCCTGGCTGTTTCCTTTTATCGTCATATCAGTCCTGATCCTCAGCGTGCTGCCGCTCGCCCGCCTCGCCATGGTCGGCATTGCGGCCTTCCCAACGGCGGCGTCATCGATGTGCTGAGCGAACCGTCGCTCTGGCAGGCCACCTATTACACCATCGTCACCGCGGTCTTGGGCACGATCATCTCGCTTCTCATCGGCTGCCTCTTCGCCTTCCTGCTGACGCTGACCGATCTTCCCGGCAAAGGGCCGCTCAGCTTCTTCTTCGTGCTGCCGATGATGATCCCGCCGCAGGTGACGGCGCTTGCCTGGGTGCAGATGTCGGGGCCGTCGAGCCCGTTGTTGAAGGCGCTCTCGCTTGCGCCGCCGCTGGGGTCGCCGCAGCCGCTCTATTCGGTGGGCGGCATCGCGCTGCTCTATGGCGTGCAGCATGCGCCGCTGGTCTATCTGGCGCTCAGGGCCGGGCTGATGACGCTGCCGCGCGACGGTGTCGAGGCCGCGCGGCTTTCCGGCGCCTCGAGCCTCAGGGTGTTCCGCGACATCATCCTGCCGCTGTCGCTGCCCGGCATCATCGCCGGGGCGGCAATCTCCTTCGTCTCCTGCACCGGCAATTTCGGCATTCCCGCCATTCTCGGCATCCCGGCCTCGATCTATACGCTGCCGACGCTCATCTTCACCAAATTCTCAGCCTTCACCAGCCGCACCTTCGGCGATGTCGCCGTGCTCTCGGGCATCATCGCGATGATCTCGGTCGCAGGGCTGATGATCCAGGACCGGGCGCTCAGAGGCCGGGACTATCGTGTCATCGGCCTGTCAGGGGCAAGTGCCGCTTTCCAGCTCGGCCCCTGGCGCTTCCTTGCCACGCCGCTTCTCTGGGCGATCCTGTTCTTCATGCTGGCCGCACCCTTCTCCGCGCTCGTCGCCGGCGCGCTGGTGCCGGCCTATGGCGTGCCGCTCACCTTCAAGACCATGTCGCTGCATGCCCTTCAGGAGATCCTATTCCGGCAGGCGGTCACGCGCACGGCCTTTGTCAATTCGCTGTCGCTTGCCGGCGCCACCGCGCTTGGTCTGCTCGTCGTGACGGTGCTTGCGGCTTATGTGCTGACGCGGCGTAGAGACCTGGCGTCGCGTATCGTCGCCAGCCTGATCGAGATACCTTATTCGCTGCCCGGCATCGTCTTGGCGGTCGCCTTCATCCTGGTCTTCGCCGCACCCGTCCCGGTCCTCAACATCTCGCTTTACGGCACGATCTGGATCATCCTGATCGCCTATTTCTCCTCCTTTTTCGCCGTCAGCCTAAAGCCGCTGATCACCGCCTTCCACCAGCTCGATCCAGCGCTGGAAGAGGCCGCACGGCTTTCCGGCGCCGGCTTCGTCCGCCGACTCTTCGATATCATCGTGCCGCTGATTGCGCCCGCCGTCGGCGCCTCGGTCATCCTCGTCTTCCTGATCGCCTGCAACGAGCTGACGATCTCGGCGCTGCTCTGGTCGGCCGGCACCCAGACGCTCGGCGTCGCGATCTACAATCTCGATGACAGCGGCAGTTCCGACCTTGCTTCGGCGCTCTCAGTGCTCGTCGTGCTCATGGTCGTCGTCATGATGCTGCTGCTCGAGCCTCTGACCAAACGCCTTCCGAAAGGGGTGGTCCCATGGCGCAACTGACCCTCAATCAGGTGGCCAAGGATTTCGGCACCGGAAGGGCGGCCGTCAGCGGTTTTTCGCTCGATGTGCGCGAGGGCGGTTTCCTGGCGCTGCTCGGGCCTTCCGGCTGCGGCAAGACGACGGTGCTGCGGATGATCGCCGGTTTCGAGGCGCCTTCCGACGGCTCGATCCATCTCGGGGAGCGGCTGCTTGCCGATGCGGCGCAATCGCTGCCGCCGGAAAAGCGCAATATGGCGATGGTCTTCCAATCCTATGCGCTCTGGCCGCATATGAGCGTGGCCGACAATGTCGGCTATCCCCTCAAGGTGCACGGCATCTCGGGTGAGGCCTACCGGGCGAAAGTACAGGACGCGCTCTCCACCGTCCGGCTCGCCGATTACGCCGGGCGGCGGCCGGCCGATCTCTCCGGCGGCCAGCGCCAGCGCGTGGCGCTCGCCCGCTGCCTGGTGACGTCGCCTGACGTCGTGCTGCTCGATGAGCCGCTCGCCAATCTCGACCGGCACCTGAAGCAGGAGATGGAGGAGACCTTCCGCGAGTTCCACCAGCGCTCGGGCGCGACGATGATTTACGTCACCCACGATCAGAGCGAGGCGATGGCGCTCGCGACCGACGTCGCCGTCATGTCGGAGGGCCGGCTGCTGCAGGTGGCATCGCCGGCCGAAATCTATGCCCGGCCGGACGGCCGCATTGTCGGCGGGCTGATCGGGCGCGGCGCGATCCTGACGCTGCCTGTGATGGGCGGCGAACGCCATCTGGAGTGGGATGAGTTGCAGGATGCGCTGCAGGCGGCCAATATCGATGGCGCCGATATTCTGGTGCGGCCGGAGGATGTGATCATCGGCGGCGAGGGCGCTCCCGCGACCGTCGAATCCGTGCTTTTCGAGGGCGAGCGCTACGCCGTCAAACTGACGCTCGGCAACGGCCAGACGCTGCGCGCCTACAGCCGCGTCGTCGTCGAGGCCGGGGAAGCCGTGCGTGTCGTCATCCGCGCGGGGTGGCGGCTCTGATCGAGATAATCGCATCCGGGGGCGGCAAGAGGGGCGTTTGTCCGCAATTTTCTCGGCCCGCCACCTTTTCCTGCAGCGATTGCCGGATAAGGTACTGCGCGCAACCGGACTCATTCCATGTCGCTTCGCCTCGCCACTTTCAACGTCGAAAACCTGCTCACCCGTTTCGATTTTACGGGTTTTCGCAACCAGCTTCGCCAGGACCGCGTCATCAAGCTTTTCGAGGTGAACAGCGAGGGCGTCTATCAGCAGCTCGAGCAGGCGCGCGTGATCGCCGCCACCGATGATACGAGGCAGATGACGGCGCTGGCGATCGCCGATGCCGACGCCGATATCCTCTGCCTGCAGGAAATCGACAATATGGCCGCTCTTCAGGCGTTCGAATACGGCTATCTCTTCCGCATGGTCGGAAACGGCTATCGGCAGAAATTCCTGGTCGAGGGCAATGACAGCCGCGGAATCGATGTCGCCGTGCTGATGCGCGAGGAAACGCGCGATGGCCAGAAGATCGAACTCAGGGATATCAGAAGTCACGCGATGACGACCTATCGCGATTTCGATCTCTTCGACGAGGAACTGGCGCTTACCAACCGTATCGACGACAAGATCTTCAAGCGCGACTGCCTGGAGCTCGACCTCCTGATCGGCGGCAGGCCTTTCTCGCTCTATGTTGTGCATTTCAAGTCGATGGGCAATCCGCGCGACGGGCTGGACGGGCGGCAATCGACACTGCCGCTCCGTCGCGCCGAGGCGCGCGCCGTGCGTCGCATCATCGAGGACCGCTTCGGCGCCGGCCACACCGCCTCGAAGAGCTTTGCGATCTGCGGCGACATGAACGACTATCAGGAGCGCGTCGCCGTCGTTGGGCGGCGCGGCACCGGTTATCATTTCGAGCATCAGGCGGAGACCGAAAGCGCGCTCGACGTCTTCAGCCATGACAGTTTTGCGGAAAATGTCGTCCGCCGTCGTCAGCCCCTCGACCGCTGGACGCTTTATCATGCGCGCGGGCCGCAGGAGCAGCACCTCTGCCAGCTCGATTATATCTGGCTTTCGCCCGCACTTGCCGCCCATAATGCCGGCCGCCTGCCCGAGATCATCCGCAGCGGCCAACCCTACCGCACCATCTTCCCGCCGGGGCAGGAGGTGGAGCGTTATCCCCGTAGCGGCTGGGACCGGCCGAAGGCCTCCGACCATTGCCCCGTCATCATGACACTGGATCTCCCCTGAAAGCGAACATGAAAACGAATTTGAGCAGAAATTTTCCGAACGCCGATTTTCCCGATGATTTCGCCGGCTGGCCGCCGGAGAACACGGTCTTCCCCATCGCCGGCGTTGATCTCCGCGTCCTGCCCGGCACTCATCCTTTCGTCGCCGCCGAGGAGACGGCGATCCGCGAGAATTGGGTGAGGGAGATCGCCGCCAACCCGGCGCTCTTCGATGGGCGGCTGATTTTCCAGCAGCGGCTGTCGCTCGGTAAGGAAGGAATTTCGGGTGAGGGCTACGTCACGCCCTTTTCCGCCTTCATGTACTGGCGCCGCCAGCCCCAACGCCAAGGCGGGCTGCACATCTTCGCCTATCCCGTGCTCGAAAGCTCCGACGGCGCGCTGGTTGCGATCCGCATGGGTGCGCACACCGCCAATCCCGGCCAGGTCTATTTCGCCGCCGGCTCGCTGGAACCCGAGGATATCTTCAACGGGCGCTGCGACATCGAAGCCAATATGCGCCGCGAGGTTCTCGAGGAAACCGGCCTCAATCTTTCCGATTCGGTGGCGGGGCAGCAGCTCTTTTCCAGCCACGCCAGGCGTACGGTGACGTTGCTGAGGCTCTTCCGTTTCGACCTGACGGCAGACGAGATGGTCGATCGGATCGAGGCCCACATGCTGGTCGCCGAAGACAAGGAGATCGCGGGTGCGGTGGCGATCCGTTCGGCTGATCGTGACGCGTATCCGTATAACATCTCCATGCTGCCGGTGATTGACTGGTATTTCGGGAAGAGTGGCGCATAGGGCGCGGCAATCGGAGGCCGCCCTCGTCCTTCGAGGCCCCTTTCGGGGGTACCACGCTCGTCAAGCGCTTCCGAGAAAAAATCGATTTTCATTAACGATCCCGCGCAAATTGCGGGCTGCCGACGTCTCGTGCCGGAGACGGGTTGTTCTTACCCGAGTTAGCGCCTTGCACTCGGTCGCATGGTCGGGCAGGTTGGCGGCGCGACGATCGATTCAAGGAGGCCGATGTGGCGCGAAGCTACAGCGTCTATGACGTGTTCACCGATCGAAAGCTTGCGGGCAATCCGCTGGCGGTGGTTTTCGACGGCGACAATCTCAGCGACGAGGCGATGCAGGCGATCACCCAGGAGATCAATCTCTCCGAAACGGTTTTCGTGCAGCCTTCAACCAATCCCGCCTACGCGGCGAAGCTCAGAATCTTCACGCCGGGCCGCGAGCTGCCCTTTGCCGGTCATCCCACAGTCGGCACGGCGGTGGCGCTGGCCGAGCGGGCTCATGGCGCAGCGGCGCTCGATCTCGTCATGGTGCTTGAGGAAAATGTCGGGCCGGTGCGTTGCGCCGTGCGGCTGAGGCAGGGCGAGGCGAGCTTTGCCGAATTTGACCTGCCGCGCAAATCGCAGCAGGCCGTCATGCCGCTCGACAAGCTCGGTATTGCCGATGCGCTGTCGTTGAAGGTCACCGAAATCGGCTTCGAAAACCACGTTCCGTCGGTCTGGAGCGCCGGCGTTCCGTTTCTGCTCATTCCGGTGCACGATGTCGGCACGGCGCAGCGGGTGGAATTCGATCCGCAGCTTTGGGAAAAGATCGTGCCCTTCGTCGATGGCGCGCTGGCCTCGGCCTATGTCTATTGCCGCGGCGGCGTCAACCACGTGGCGAAGTTCCATGCGCGCATGTTCGCCAGCGGCATGGGCATCGTCGAGGATCCGGCCACCGGGGCGGCGGCGGCCGCTCTCTCCGGCGCAATCCGCCATTTTGACCGGCTGACCGACGGGCACCACCCGATCATGATCGAGCAGGGCGTCGAGATGGGCCGTCCGTCCTTCATCCACCTGCATATCGATGTCGAAGGCGGGACGATTTCCAACGCGCGGATCGGCGGCCAGGCGGTGCGACTGGCGAGTGGCACACTCGATCTTTGAGTTTATGAGAGCGCCGCGCTCCGGCAGGCGGGACGCTCTATCACCTTGAATTGGCGCATCATCCCTCGCGGAGATCGTTTCCGATTTTTAGGATTGTGCGCCGCATTTCGGCGCTGCGGAAAAATCTTTGAGATTAACCAAAGAATTTTCGCTGATGCGCTGGACAAGCCTGCCGATCCTGTTTATACGCCCCGTCACACCGCGCAGCCAAGCGCGAACGGGTGATTAGCTCAGTTGGTAGAGCAGCTGACTCTTAATCAGCGGGTCGTAGGTTCGAGCCCTACATCACCCACCAATCTTCTTGAAAAGATCGAGATTTTTAAATTCGGACCGGGCTTCCGGTTTGATGGAAATCGTTCCAGAAACGGAAGATCTGGTTGATACTGGCTGCACCGACACGCTTGCCCTATGTTCTTCTCCGAAGCTGGAGGGTTTCATGAAAAGCGTCGTCTTTGCCGTTGCCTTGTCGCTGTCGTCGCCGGCTCTTGCTGGCGGCGTGATGGAAGTCAAAGCGAGCGCACATAGCTGCGGCGAGATTGCGCAGATCATCCGTCAGAATAAGAAGGTCTTCGTTCGAGTCGGTTTTGGCGGGCGCAGTTTTCGGTATCCGCCGGCGCAATGCAGCCTGGGCGACAAGCGCAGCACGGCGAGTTTCCGCGATGCTGAAGGGCGGCAGTGCGTCCTTGATTATGCCTGCGTCTATGATCCCGCCTCGCTTTACAATTTCCCCTGACAATGCGGCAACTGTCTTAACTCTTTGAGAACCATTGACAAATGGGAGCGAAACTCCTTGAACCCGGAGCCTCAATGCCAGGGAAATGTCATGTCAGAGCAGCCTGGCTTTAGCATCGGGGCCGCCGTAACCGGTTGGCCACCTTCAGAAGTGGATCTGGCTGCCTCTATTTTGCGAGCACATAAAAGCTATGCGCTCGCTACTATCGCAACCTGCTGGCCGACGCCAACTTCTTGAGAGATCAGCTCCTTATCGCCAGCAGTCTGATGTCGAAAAATATCGTGCGCCGCTTGAAGGCTCAGAAAGAGCGTCTTAACCATGAAGCACCAGAAGGGCATCGACCTTGTCAGGTCTGGCGCCGACGCCGGCTACTCAGTCAACGAAGGCAACCGACGAGGGGCTTCAGGACTGGGCTCGACCAAACCTGCGAGAAGGGCCACGGCCTATGGCGGGGATCAGCTGACATTGGCCGAGGTCAAGAAAGGGGAGAGCCTCAGCGCGAGGTGCGTGGCATGCTGTCACGAAGCCCGGATCGACCATTCGGAGCTCGCGCGACGGTTCGGCGCCAGTACGATGATCGGCATGCCGACGCCAAGGCTGCGGTGCGGATCGTGCGGCAATAAGGGTAACAACAGATGGATTGCGGATGGAGGGGCATCGCATCACCAGGCACCACACGTCAGGCGATGGTCGCTTTGAATGAGAGCGGGCGGGAATTCCTGCTCCGACGCGGTGCAGGCGAATTCCCTACTGGCCCTCTGGGCCGAGCGCCCTACTTCAGCCCTCCCATTCAGGAGTTACCCATGAAAAGTGTCGTCGTGGCCGTCGCGTTATCGCTGTCGTCGGCAGCCTTTGCCGCCGAGACGGTGGAAGTCAATGCCAGGGACCACAGCTGCGCGGAACTCCGACGCGTCATTCAGCAGGAAAAGCGGGTCTTCGTGCGCATGGGATTCGGCGGCCGCAGCTTTCGTTATCCGCCGGCGAGGTGCAATCTGGGGGACAAATACGACACTGCGCGAGTGAGAGACGCAGACGGCAAGATCTGCCTCCTCGACCATGAGTGCGTCTACGATCCTCAGTCTTTCTATAACAGAATCCCCAACTAGCCTTTGAATCCCAGCGTCGCTCGACCAATCGAGCCTGCGAAAGCGCCGGCCCGGTCCGGACCGATGGCGGCGATGTCGACACGATGGAGAGCCATTCCGGCGGCAGTTACAAGACCTCCGGTAGCCGAGACCGCTTTTCCAGACCGGCAGAGCCTTAAGGGTCCGACGGCAAGAAATCAATAAAGGCAGGTAGCCGGACTGGTTCGGAGTTGGTGACGAGAACAAGAAAAAAGGCCGGGCGAAACTCGCACCGACCTTCCTCGATCTGTCTCAATGACGGCTGCCAGTACATCCGTGGTCAGCCGTCAGAGACAAATTTAATAATCTCTAAATAAGTGCCGATTGCGGTTATTCAAGGGCCGGCCGCACAAAAGAAGCTCGTGCCCGCGCGTCACCCTGAGATTGCGGTCACCTTAGGATCATACGCATCTTCGATGCATAGATCCTCCTTGGCGTGTCCTGGCCGGACGCGCCAAGGAGGTATCTAGCGCGGCTCCTTTCGACCGGCAGCGGTTACTGCTGAGCAGGAGCGGCCGGCGGGGTAGCCGGTGCGGGTGCCGGAGCAGGCGTTGCGCTGTTATCGGTCGGAGCGATCGGCTTAGCCGGGGCCGGCTCGGACTGGGTCGTGGAGGCTGTCGTATCCGGCGAAGTGCCGGGAGGTGTGCTGCTCCACTGCGAATAGGCGAATGCAGCAACAGCGATCACGGCCAATGCAGCAACCCAAACAACCCACGTATTGCTGCTGCGCGTCGTCGGCGTCGTGCGCAGATCCAGGTTCGGGTTCAGCGGGCGGTTCGGATCGTTGGCATTATTGGGGTCGTACGTCATGGTACTTTCTCCTCTTTCGGTGATGAAGTAATGGATCAGTGGGACTTTTGTTCCATTCTGGGGCCGAAGTGCCTGTGTTGGCGGGATTTTTGAGCCTGGAGCGGCTTCTTGAGTGGAAAGCAAAAGGCAATTGCGGGGATGACGCCTGAGGAGATCGTGCTGTCATACGCACAGCACAGCCGCCGTATAGACGGGCATAACCGCAGCGGAAGCGTCGTTCTTGACAGGACGGGGTGTCTTTGCCAATGCTTTGGATCTGGGGTCGCGATCACCCCACGAGGCGTCATGCTGAAGAATCGCGTCCGGTAAACCCGATCAACGGAGGACGCGTCATGCCGTCATTTCTCGAAATTTCTCCCGACAAGCTCAGCCGCCTCATTGGTACTCCTGGGGCGCCCTGCATCATCGACGTCCGCACGGACGAGGATTTCGGGCTCGATCCGCGCCTGGTGCCGGGCTCGATCCGGCGCGACCACGCCGAGGTTGCGTCCTGGGCTGATAGCATCAATGCCGATGCCGTCGTCGTGGTCTGCCACAGGGGCGCCAAACTCAGCCATGGTGTCGCCGCCTATCTCAGGCATGCCGGGATCGAGGCGGAAAGCCTCGAAGGCGGCTTCGAAGCCTGGGTCGCGGCGGGACCCGTCGTGCCCGAGGCGAAGCTGCCGCGTCGCGACGGGCAGGGACGCACCGTCTGGGTGACACGGGCGCGGCCAAAAATCGACCGCATTGCCTGTCCCTGGCTGATTCGGCGTTTCGTCGATCCGAATGCCGTCTTCCTGTTCGTGCCGGCGCCTGAAGTTGTCGCCGTCGGCGAGCGCTTCGGGGCTGCGCCCTTCGATATCGAGGACGTGTTCTGGAGCCATCGTGGCGAGCTCTGCACCTTCGACGTGATGGTCGAGGAGTTCGGCCTGGCCTCCGAACCGCTCTTGCGCCTGGCGCGGATCGTCAGGGCGGCGGATACGGCCAGGCTCGATCTCGCGCCCGAGGCATCCGGTCTGCTTGCCGCCTCGCTCGGCCTCTCGAGAATGTATTCCGACGATCTGGAGCAGCTCGAGGCCGGAATGCTTCTCTACGATGCCTTCTTCCGCTGGTGCCGCGATGCGACCGAAGAGACCCACAACTGGCCCGCGCCGAAAAAGAGAGTATGAGATGGTCGACATGACGGAGAATGCGCCCGCCGGACAGGCGGGCAAGAAGGACGCGGGCGAGGGGCATCACCACGGCGTTTCGTTTGGGGAGGCGTTCCGGGTGTGGCTGCGCGTCGCCGCCTTGAGCTTCGGCGGCCCGGCCGGCCAGATCGCCGTCATGCACCGCATTATCGTCGACGAGAAGCGATGGATCGGCGAGCACCGCTTTCTGCATGCGCTGAATTATTGCATGCTGCTTCCTGGCCCCGAGGCGCAGCAGCTCGCTGTCTATATCGGCTGGCTGATGCACCGCACATTGGGCGGTCTCGTTGCCGGCGTGCTCTTCGTGCTGCCGGGCTTCCTGTCGATCCTCGGCCTCAGCTACATCTACGCGGCCTATGGCAGCGTCGGCATCGTCGCCGGCCTGTTCTTCGGCCTGAAAGCGGCCGTCCTTGCCGTCGTCGTGCAGGCCGTCATCCGCATCGGCAGCCGGGCGCTGAGGAACCGCGTCATGCTTGCCGTGGCGGCCGCGGCCTTCGTCGCCATCTTCTTCCTCCACGTGCCGTTCCCGCTGATTGTGTTGGCCGCCGGAATCATCGGTTTCTTCGGCGGCAGGCTCGGTCTCGACGCCTTCAAGGCGGGCGGCGGCCATAAGGCCGCAAGCGGCGCGATGCTGTCGGATGCGGAATCGGCGCTAGGCGAGGGTATTCCGGCGCATGCGCGCGCCAACCTCGCCTGGTCGATGCGCATATCAGCTATACTGCTCGCCCTCTGGCTGGTGCCGGTCGCCACCCTTTACGCGTTCTTCGGCCCAGGTGACGTCTTCAGCCAGATCGGCCTGTTCTTCAGCAAGATGGCGGTCGTCACCTTCGGCGGCGCCTATGCCGCGCTCGGCTATGTCGCGCAGGAGGCCGTGCAGCATTTCGGCTGGCTGAAGCCGGGCGAGATGCTGGACGGTCTCGGCATGGCCGAGACGACGCCGGGGCCGCTGATCATGGTGCTCCAGTTCGTCGGCTTCATGGCCGCCTTTCGCAATCCCGGCTCGCTCGATCCGATGCTTGCCGCCACCCTTGCTGCGATCCTGACGACATGGGTAACCTTCGTGCCCTGTTTCCTCTGGATCTTCCTTGGTGCGCCCTTTATCGAAAAGTTGCGCGGCAATGTCGCGCTTGCCGGGGCAATGTCGGCGATCACGGCGGCGGTGGTCGGCGTCATTCTCAACCTCGCCATCTGGTTCGGCCTGCATACGCTGTTTGCCGAAGTCGCGCAGGTCAGTTTCGGAAACCTGCGGCTCGATATTCCACAGCTGCAATCTGCCGTACCGGCGGCGATCGCGCTCTCTGTCGCCGCCGCCATCGCACTTTTCCGCTTCAAGACCTCGGTTATCACGACGCTCTTCGGCTGTGCGATCGCTGGCATGCTCTGGACGCTGGCGATAAACTGATCAGGCCTCTGTTCCCTCGGCGGGAACGCGGGTTGCGAGCATCTTGTCGATGCGCATGCCGTCCATGTCGAGCACCTCAAAGCGCCAGTCTTCGAAGAGGAAGGTTTCGCCGGCTTCCGGGATATGCTGGAGCTGATGCAGCGCGAAGCCCGCCAGCGTATGAAAATCGGCGTCGGGGCGATCCTTGAGGCCCAGCCGTTCGAAGGCGTCGAAGGCCGGCATCATCGCGTCAATCAGCAGCGAACCGTCTTCCCGCACGACAATGTCGGGCTCCTCGTCGGCGCCCGGCAGATCGCCGGCGATGGCTTCGAGCAGGTCGGTCTGGGTGACGATGCCTTCGAGACTGCCATATTCGTCGACGACGATGGCGAGGCGAACGGGCGACGCCTTGAAGCTGTCGATGACGCGCACGACCTTGCTACCCTCGTGCAGCACCAGGGGCTGCTTGATCACCTCCAGCGGCCTGACCTTGCCGCCGTCGAGGACCTGATCGAGAAGATCCTTCTTCAACACCATGCCGATCGGTTCGTCGATCGAGCCGCGGGCGACCAGCAACTGCTCATGGCTGCACTCTCGGATCGTCTTCAGAATCTCCGCCTCGCTGTCGTCGGCATCAAACCATTCGATGTCGAGACGCGGGGTCATGATGTCGGAGATCGGCCGGTCGCCGATGTTGAATACCCGCTCGACGAGTTGCTGCTGCACCTGGTTCAGAAGACCGGCCTCCTGGCTCTCGGCGACCAGCAACTTTAACTCCTGCGGGGAGTGGAACGAGGATTCTCCGGTTCCGGCGCGAAGGCCGACCGCCCGCAGCACAAGGTTGCCCATACCGTTCAAGGTGAAGATCGCCGGCTTGAACAATAGCAGGAAGAGGCCGAGGGGACGCACGACGGCAAGCGAGGTCGCCTCGCTGCGCTGCAGCGCCAGGCTTTTCGGCGCAAGTTCGCCGAGCACGATGTGCAGCGCCGTGATGATGACGAAAGCGATGACGATGGAGACGGTATGGGCGCCGGTTGTCGCCCACGGTTCAGGCAGCCAGGAGAGCAGCGGTTCGATCAGATGGGCGAGCGCCGGCTCGCCTACCCAGCCCAGAGCCAGCGACGAGATGGTGATGCCGAGCTGGGTTGCGGCGAGATTAGCATCGAGATTGTCGATGGCGCGCTGGAGAGCGGAGGCGTTCATGCGACCGGCCGCGACAAGCTCGGTAACACGGCTGCGCCTCATCGAAACCAGTGCGAATTCTGCGGCGACGAAGAAGCCATTGGCAGCGACGAGAAAGAACACGGCTAGTATCCCGACAAAGTCGAAGAGCCCGCCCGCGGATTCGGACATATTTTGCTTACCCCTGAATTGATGCGAGTCCGAAACTACACGCTCGCACAGAGCTGGCAAGGCGCGGCCGCCATTCTTGCGATGCCGCGGCGCTTATCGCTTCGGCGCTTCGAAGAGCTCGACAGGGTTTCCGGCCGGGTCTTCCAGCAGGATCTGCTTGCCGCCGATGCCCTGGACTATGTCGTTGCGAAAATGCGCGCCCGCCTGGCGCAGCTTAGTGACTTCGGCTTCGAGGTCGGCGACTTCGATCTGGATGCGGTTCCATCCACCGGGCTCCGGCCATCGTCCGTCCGGCATCGCCTGGGATGCTCCGCCCGGTCCGGTTGTGCCGCTGACGAGCAGACGAAAACCGTCCCTCGTCAGAATGGCGAAGCTCGGGGCCGGGTGAAGCGCGACCGAAAAGCCGAGATGCCGCGTGTAGAATTCCAACGCGGCGTCGACGTCGTCAACGATATAACGCATGCTGATGCCGGGCATGATTTCCTCCATCATCTTTAAGGCGAGCGATCCCGGACGACGGATCCAATGGCCCCAGGCGCTCGATCGAAGGTGCGGAGCAGCGCTCCGTTATTTGAATCTGCGCCCAATTCCGCACAAAATCGAATCCGATCTTCGGGACTATGCGTCGATCGCGTCGTGTCGGGAAGAACGGCAGTTCACTGGAGTGTGTAAAATTAAACTAAAACGCCGATTGGGAATGGATGAGGGCGGTGAAGGGATAAGCACAGTCGCTCTCCCCGCCTTCCTCATTCCTGTGCTCGTCACAGGGATGAGGGTGGGTGAGGTGACGCCTGCCCTAAACCTTCCGGCGCACAGCGGCGATGATGCCAAGCAGTCTCTTCGGCATCAACCTTCACATCGCCCTCATGCGTCGACGGATGCAGCCCCTCGACCGGCGGCAACGGATCGCATTCCTCGCAGACGCAGCGATATCGTTTGATCGCTGTCGCCTTCATGCCGCCTGCCGGCTCCAGCTGGCGAAGGGGTCGGGCAGGTTGCGCCAGCGTTCAGGTGTGAAGGCATCACTTTCCACCAGACAGGCGTCGAGTTCGCTGCTGATCCACGCGTCGTCCATCGGGTCGGCGCCAATGAAGACGATTTCCTGGCGACGGTCGCCCCATACGGGGTCGAGATAGGGGCCGATGGCGCTGAGGAAACCGGGCGCGTCGGGCCATTGTTCGCGCGGCACGGAAGCCCACCACAGGCCCATCTTGCCGGTGCGCACGATCGCGCCGGCCTGACTGATCTCGCCGACATGGTGCGGTCGGGTCGCCAGCCAGAAGAAGCCCTTGGCGCGCACCACGCCCGGCCATGTCCGATCGAAAAAAGCCTGCAATCTTGCCGGATGGAAGGGCCGCTTCTCGCGATATACGAAGGAGCGAATGCCGTATTCCTCGGTCTCCGGCACGTGATCCCTGAAGCCGTGCAGTTCCTTGTACCAGAGCGGATGGGTCTCGGCCCTCTCGATGTCGAAACGGCCGGTGCAAAGCACCTCCGCGAGCGGCACCTTGCCGAAATCCGCCTCGATCAGCTTCGCATCCGGATTGAGGCCGATGATGATCTTGCGTGCGGCGTCGCGCTGCTCGTCGCTTGCCGTGCCGATCTTGTTCAGCACCACGACATCGGCGAATTCGATCTGCTCGACCAGCAGGTCGACGATCATCCTGTTGTCGCCGTCGCCTGCGGTTTCGCCGCGGTCGGCGAGGAGATCGGCCGAGGCATAGTCGGCCAGCAGATTGGCGGCATCGACGACGGTCACCATCGTATCAAGCCTTGCGACATCGGACAGGCTTTCACCGTTCTCGTCGCTGAATTCGAAGGTGGTGGCGACGGGCAGGGGTTCGGCGATGCCTGTGGATTCGATCAGCAGGTAATCAAAGCGGCCCTGATCTGCGAGCTGACGCACCTCCTTCAGCAGGTCGTCGCGCAGAGTGCAGCAGATGCAGCCGTTGGTCATCTCGACCAGCTGTTCCTCCGTGCGAGAGAGATTGGCGCCGCCATCGCGCACCAGTGCGGCGTCGATGTTCACCTCGCTCATGTCGTTGACGATCACGGCGACGCGCAGGCCCTCGCGATTGGCGAGCACATGGTTGAGCAGGGTCGTCTTGCCGGCGCCGAGAAAGCCGGAGAGCACCGTGACCGGAAGTCTGTTGTCCATGGGAACCTCATCGGATCGATATTTGATGTTATATCATTACATCTGTGGCGACGAAAAAAGGCGGAACGGGGTCATCCGCCTCTTTCCGCCTCAGCTCTCCCCGGGAGGCCTTTTATCAAGGCGCTCCCGCGCGTCGCATGAATGTCATGCGCTGGAGAGGCAGGCCTTCATGCTGTCGGCAATGCCGCGCATGAGGGTGAAGTAGAGATCGGGGCCGGCCTTGAGGGTCGCTGCTTCCGGATCGAGCACACCTGATTTGGCGCTCGTGCCTTCGATGACGACCTTGACGAGGCGCGGCTCGAATTGCGGTTCGGCAAAGACGCAGGTTGCGCCGAGTTCGCCGACCTTGCGGTGGATTTCCGACACGCGCTCGGCGCCGGGAATGGTTTCCGGGCTGACGGTGATCGAGCCGGCGACGCGGATGCCGTAACGGTTCTCGAAATATTGGTAGGCGTCGTGGAAGACGACGAAAGGCTTGTCCTTGACGGGGGCGACGGTGGCGGCGATCTCCTTGTCCAGCGCCGTCAGCTTATCGTCAAGCGCCTTGGCATTGGCCTGATAGGTCAGTGCATTGGCGGGGTCGGCGGCGACCAGTGTCGTGGTGATGACAGTCGCCATCGCCTTGGCATTCATCGGGTCGAGCCAGAGATGCGTGTCGAAGGCGCCGTGGCCGTGCTCATGCTCTTCATGATCATCGTGATGCGCGTGGCCACTGTCATGTCCGGGCTCAGCCGCATGATCGTGGCCATGGTCATCTTCGGCGGCATCCGCATGCTCGGGGGCGCTTTCGTGGTCCCCGTCGTCATGCGGCTCGAAGGCGCCGCCTTCGCGGAAGGGCAGCTTGGTTAGTCCTGGAGCGTTGTCGAGTTCGACGACACTGGCGTTCGAGCCCAGCGTCTCGAGCGGCTTTTCCAGGAAAGCCTCCAGGTTCGGGCCGACCCAGAAGACGACCTTCGCCTCCTGCAAGGTCCGCGCGTTCGAGGGCTTCATGCTGTAGGTGTGCGGGGAGGCGGCGCCATCGACGATCAATTCCGGCTCGCGCACGCCCTGCATGATCGCCGCAACCAGTGAGTGGATCGGCTTGATCGAGGTGACGACGACGGGCGCATCGGCAGCCCGCATCGTCCCGGCAAAGAGCAGGGCGGGGATCGCAAGGACCGGGATGGCGAGGGCAGCCGAAATTCTGAGGGCCAGGGTTTTCAGGGCAGGCCCCAAGGCGCGTTTCATCATATGCTCCGCTTGAATTACAAATGTTATGTTATTACATCAATTGCGTTATGCTATAACGTGTGCAATAGCAGGATGCAACAGCGCTTTCGGAAAATTTGATGCTCTCTCCCGCAAATACCAAGGGCGAACGGCTGGTTTCGCTCGAAAATGTCGGCGTGTTGCGCGGCGGCCGCTGGCTGGTGCGCGGCGTGGAATTTTCCGTTTCGCGCGGCGAAATCGTCACGCTGATCGGGCCGAACGGCTCGGGCAAATCGACGAGCGCCAAGGCGGCAATCGGTGTGCTGAAGCCGGACGAGGGCAGGGTGGAGCGCCTCTCCGGCCTCAAGGTAGGCTATGTCCCGCAGAAGCTTTCGATCGACTGGACGCTGCCGCTGACGGTGCGCCGACTGATGACGCTGACCGGGCCGCTGCCAGAGCGCGACATACAGGCCGCACTCGAAGCCGCCGGCATTGCCCACATGATTGGCGCCGAGGTGCAGCACCTTTCCGGCGGTGAGTTCCAGCGGGCGCTGATGGCCCGGGCGATTGCCCGCAAGCCTGACCTGCTGGTGCTCGACGAGCCGGTGCAGGGGGTGGATTTCTCCGGCGAGATCGCGCTCTACGACCTCATCAAATCGATCCGCAACGCCAGCGGCTGCGGCGTCCTGCTGATCTCGCACGATCTCCATGTCGTCATGGCCGAGACCGATACGGTGATCTGCCTCAACGGCCATGTCTGCTGCCGCGGCACGCCCGAGGCCGTCAGCCGCAGCCCGGAATATGTGCGCCTGTTCGGCAGCCGGGCGGCTCAGACGCTCGCCGTCTACAGCCATCATCACGACCACACGCACCTGCCGGATGGTCGCGTGCTGCATGCGGACGGCTCAGTGACCGACCATTGCCATCCCGAAGATGGACATCACGCGCATGAGCACGCTCACGATTCCCGTGAGCATGCACATGGCCAAGATCATGGGCATGCGCATGCCCACGCTCATGGCGATCATCATGGGCACGATCATGCTCATGAACATGCCCATTCCCGCAGCGGGGAGGGCCGCCATGCTTGACGATTTCTTCGTGCGCGCCATCCTTGCCGGCGTCGGGCTGGCGCTGACGACCGGGCCGCTCGGCTGCTTCATCATCTGGCGGCGCATGGCCTATTTCGGCGATACGATCGCCCATTCGGCGCTGCTCGGCGTCGCGCTTTCGCTGCTCTTCGAATTCAACCTGACGCTAGCCGTCTTCGCTGTCGCCGCGCTCGTCTCGGTGCTGCTGCTCTTCCTGCAGAAGCGCCAGGCGCTGTCGGCCGATGCGCTGCTCGGCATCCTCTCGCATGCGACGCTTGCGATCGGCCTCGTCATGGTCGCCTTCATGAGCTGGGTCAGGATCGATCTCATCGCCTTCCTGTTCGGCGATATCCTCGCCGTGTCCACCACCGATATTGCGCTGATCTGGGGCGGCGGGCTGTTCGTGCTGGCGGCGATCGCCTGGCTCTGGCGGCCGCTGCTCGCGGCCACCGTCAATGCCGAGCTTGCCGAGGCCGAGGGGCTGAGACCCGAGCGGGCGCGGCTGTTCTTCATGCTGTTGATGGCCGTCGTCATCGCGATTGCCATGAAGATCGTCGGCATCATGCTGATCACCTCGCTGCTGATCATTCCGGCGGCGGCGGCGCGGCGCTTCTCGGTCACGCCGGAGATCATGGCTGTGCTGGCCTCGCTGATCGGAGCGGCCGCCGTCGTTGGCGGGCTGTTCGGCTCGCTGACCTACGACACGCCGTCCGGTCCTTCGATCGTGGTCGCGGCGCTGATCCTCTTCATTCTCAGCCTGCTTCCCGTCAGGCGCCGCGCGCTCGCGCAAGGACAAGGCTCATGACAACACCGCAACTCACCAAGAACCAGTCGCTGGTCTTCGAGGTGCTTGAGAAGGCCGAGGGGCCGCTCAGCGCCTATACCATCCTCGACAAGCTGCGCGACCATGGTTTTCGCGCGCCGCTGCAGGTCTACCGGGCGCTGGAGAAGCTGCTCGAATATGGTGTCGTGCATCGGCTCGAAAGCATCAATTCCTTCGTCGCCTGCGCCCATCCGGGCGACAATTGCCACAGCCACGGCATCGTCGCCTTTGCCATCTGCGAAAGCTGTGGCCAGGTGATGGAATTCCACGACCACGAGGTCGACCACCGGCTGATGAGCTGGGTGCGCGGGCAGAAGTTCAAGCCCGAGAAGACCACGATCGAGATTCGCGGATTGTGCGAGGCCTGCGGGGCGTAAGACGGGGAGCCGTCCCGTTGCAAACAACAGGGCGCTCAAAAGGATAAGGCCGGCAAACCGGCCCTCCACGTGCTGACAACCTTTTTCCGTCCGAGTCAGCCTCGCGCTGGCTTCGAGGATCTGCTTGGTGCGACCGCAGGGAGATGCTCGCGACAAGCGCGAGCATCAGGAAAGAGGGGTTGGCCCGCTCTGCCGGCCAGCGGACTGGCGCGGGCAGACCGCCTCAATCGTTCCGATCAGTTTTTGCCGGAACCGCCCTTGCCGGCGCCGTCATTGCCGCTGCTGCCCGCGCCGTCGTTGCCGCCCTTGCCGGCACCGTCATTGCCGCTGCTGCCCGCGCCGTCGTTGCCGCCCTTGCCGGCGCCATCATTGCCGCTGCTGCCCGCGCCGTCGTTGCCGCCCTTGCCGGCACCGTCATTGCCGCTGCTGCCCGCGCCGTCGTTGCCGCCCTTGCCGGCACCATCATTGCCGCTGCTGCCCGTGCCGTCGTTGCCGCCCTTGCCGTGGCCGTGATCTTCCCCGTCCTTGCTGCCGCCGTGATGGTCTTTTCCACCCTTACCGGGTTCGTCCTTGGCGTGGTCGTGATCCTTCCCGCCTTTGCCGCGGCCGTGATCATCGTGGTCCTTGCCGCCCTTGTCGCCTTTGTCGCCCTTGTCGCCCTTGCCGCCCTTGTCGCCTTTGTCGCCTTTGTCGCCTTTGCCGCCCTTGTCGCCCTTGCCGCCCTTGCCGCCCTTGTCGCCCTTGCCGCCCTTGTCGCCCTTGCCGCCCTTGTCGCCCTTGTCGCCCTTGTCGCCCTTGTCGCCCTGGTCGCCGCTGCCGCCCTGGTCGCCGCTGCCGCCCTGGTCACCGCTGCCGCCCTGGTCACCGCCACCGCCCTGGTCACCGCTGCCGCCCTGGTCGCCGCTGCCGCCCTGGTCGCCACTGCCGCCCTGGTCGCCGCTGCCGCCCTGGTCACCGCTGCCGCCCTGGTCACCGCTGCCGCCCTGGTCGCCGCTGCCGCCCTGGTCGCCACTGCCGCCCTGGTCGCCGCTGCCGCCCTGGTCGCCGCTGCCGCCCTGGTCGCCGCTGCCGCCCTGGTCGCCGCTACCGCCCTGGTCGCCGCTACCGCCCTGGTCGCCGCTGCCGCCCTGGTCGCCGCTGCCGCCCTGGTCGCCGCTACCGCCCTGGTCGCCGCTACCGCCCTGGTCGCCGCTACCGCCCTGATCGCCACTGCCGCCCTGGTCGCCGCTGCCGCCATTCTGGCCGACGTCTTCGCTGTCCCCGCCATTGCCACCGTTGCCATTGCTGGCGTGCGAGCTGGTGCTGGAAGTCTTCTTGCCACCGGCGTCATGGCTGCTGCGATCCTTATCGTTCGGACCGAATTTGCTGTCGGTCTGTATTGCCCGCGTGGGCATGCACAGCCTGTATTCGAGGGTGCCGCGGACTGCGGCCTTGCAGTTAACGACTGTGGGGGCTGCCGTCGCCAAGCTGCTGCTTGCCAGAAGGGACGCCACAGCGAGGCTGAATTTTGCTGCTCTGCTGATCATTTCACTCGTCTCCCAAGGTTAATTAACCGTTAATGGGGAGAAGACTTATACTAACAAGGGATTAACATGAAGAATAAACAATGGTTAATCTGTTTCTATCGCCAAATAGAGTTAAATTCGCAAGTATAAAATTTTAATAAATTTTTATACTGGTCGTGATATTCTCCCGTTACGAACAGAAGGAATCGGCCATGAAGCATCTCCTTTCTCTTGCGATATTTTTGGTAATTGTTCCGCATTTTCCGGCAGTTGCGGGATCATCGCTGCCCGTGAAGCGAAGCATCGGCGCACCGGTGGGATTCGCTGCGGCCTGCGCCAAGTACAAGTGGCTGTGCGGCAGGACGGTGGCGCAACAGTTGGACGAGCAGGCGGGAATAGCGCTTCTTCAAAAGGTCAATCGTGCCGTAAACGGACGTATCGTTTCGGCGGAAGATCGCTCGTCATCCGGAAATGGGGATGTCTGGTCACTGCCAGCTGCCGGCCGTGGCGACTGCGAGGACTATGCGCTGCAGAAGATGAAGGACTTGATCGAGGCGGGTTTTCCATCGAACAGACTGGCGCTTTCCGTGGTGATCGGACCGCATGATCAGAACCACGTCGTTCTGATTGCCCGCACGGCCGGCGGCGATTATGTGCTCGACAATCTGACCAGCACCGTGAAGCCCTGGCGCACGACGGGTTACACGTTTTTGGCCACCCAGGATTTCCAGTCGCGCACAGGCTGGCGCGTGACGCTTGCCGGTCCCCGCGCCGGCGAGTTCTCCTGAGCTGAAAGCCGCGAGTCGGCGCGCTCGCCGCCGCTGCCGAATGCTTCAGCCGAGCAAGGAATTCGTTCGTGACCAAAGCCGAACTTGCCGATCTTTACCGAGGCTACATCGCCTGCCTGAACCGCCAGGACTGGCCCAATCTCGGCCAGTTCGTCGACGAGGATGCGGTCCATAATGGCCGGCGGCTTGGACTTGCGGGCTATGTCGCCATGCTGGTGCGGGATTTCGATCTGATTCCCGATCTTTCTTTCAATGTGCGAATGCTTCTTATCGATCCGCCTTACGTTGCCTGCCGTCTGGGCTTCGACTGTTCGCCGAAAGGAAAATTTCTCGGGCTGGATGTGAACGGCAGGCACCTTTCCTTTACCGAAAACGTGATCTACGAATTTCGCGGCAGAAAAATCATCGAGGTCTGGTCGGTCATCGACAAGGCGGCGATCGAGGCTCAGCTTGTGGACGGGCTGTGACACGGCGGAGCGGGACTTCGTCAGAGGATGGCGACGCGCTCGCCGAAAGGCGTATCGTCGTCGAAATTGCGGGTGCCGATCCGCTCGCTTTCACCAGACAGGAGCGGCTGTTCCGCGTCTTCGCCGGCCTCTTCCCCTTCGCCCGATCGCGCATGCCCATGCTGCTTTCGTGGATGCTCCTCGTGGTCGACAAGCAGATCCGCGTGCGGAACAAGAGTGCCCGCACCATTCGTCTCCGCGGCTCCCTTGGATGCGTGCTGATCGGCCGTGATCTGCGACTGGCGGGCGGCAACCCAGGCATTGTCGGGTTCCGAGCCGATCGAGGTGCTGATGCCGACCTTGGTGGGCTCGGACGCGGCCGTGGAGGAGATGCGGTTGACGGCTTCGACCATGGGGCACTCCTGCTGGTGTGAACCGGCGGACCAGTTGAGCCGTCATCCGACGGCTGATTGGCCGATCCAGGTTTCATATATTGGGCCTCAACGGGAAAACGCAAGGCGGCTTGGCTGCCCGCTGGAAAAGGCGGAATCGGGTGCAAAGGCAGGAAATTCGACGATGGATTGCATGGCCAGCAAGCTGCCTGGCGCGTGCAAGATGTAAGAATCAGAAACACTTTGTGACTAAGCTACTACAAAAGCTGCACTTTTCGACTTGCGAGGCAAGTAGAGATGACGGATATTGCTCTCATGTTGAGGACGCTCTCATGATCCGAATGATAGAAGACCCTGCCGAACTGGCTGGCGAAGACATCACTGGCAAATATATTCTCCGGAAGCTGAATTATCATTGGTTCGCCTACGGCAAGGCGGCCATCGTGACCGCCTGTAAAGGCACGATCCTCCATCTCGATCGGGAGGAAACGGTGTATTCCGAGCGCTGGGGCCGTCGTGCCTACACGGGGACCGGTAAGCGTTATCCCGGCGGCATCTGTCCAATTTCGGCGGTTGCCTGTGTTTGCGATACCCCTGATGACGTCAATGCCGTCATTCAGCTGGATGTGGAAGCACAGGACGAATTCTATCAGCTGATCGCCAAGACGGAAGCCAAGGTTCGGGCGCTTGCCGCTTCGTCGGGCGAGAACCAGTTCTTGGAAGCGGCCGAATAGGCGTTTTTCAGCAATATCCAATCCTGCCGCAACGGCAGTCTCCGGCCACGCAACTGCGGAAACAATGACGCCTGTTATCGGGGCGGTTTCATTTGCCGTCTCGCCACGGGTTGTTGCGCGCGTTTCACTTCCTAAATCAGGCGTAGGACAGTCAGACTTTTGCGGCCGCTGCCGACAGCAGAAGGCGCTTGCCCGGTGGAACGGAAAAACGGTCATGACGCAGGAACACAGCCGGCCGCGTCGCTCGTTTGCGGCGGCGCCGTCGCTCGGATCGCTCGCGATAACCGTTGCAGTGATGATTGTCGCACTGTTCTGGCCCGCCGGCACGTTCGCCTGGCCGCGCGGCTGGATCTTTCTCGGCCTCTTCGTGGCGCTGACAGCAATCGCGCTCGTCTGGATCTGGCGGACGAATCCGGAGTTGTTTGCGGCGCGTAGCCGATATCAGAAGGGAACCAAGCGCTGGGACGCCGTGGTCGCGACGCTGACGATCATTCTCTTTGCCGCCATTCTTCCGGTCGGCGCGTTCGATGACGGCCGTTTCCACTGGGCGCCGCAACCCTGGTGGGTCGTTGTCCTCGGCTATCTCGTGATGAGCGCGGGCTATCTCGGCCTCACCTGGGCACAATCGGTCAACCGGCATTTCGAGCCGACGGTGCGCATCCAGACCGACCGCGACCACAAGGTGATCGACAGCGGCCCCTACGCCGTCATCCGCCACCCCGGCTATGCAACCGCCATTTTGCTCGCCACCGGGACAGCGCTGTCACTCGCGTCGATCTATGCGTTGATCCCCGTGGGGCTGCTCGTCGTCGTGCTCTTTGGCCGGACGCTCGGAGAGGAGGCGGAGTTGCGCAAGGGGCTTGAAGGATATGCGGAGTATATGGAACGGGTGCGCTGGCGGTGGATTCCCGGTGTTTGGTGAGCGGTTTCAAGCGCCTGTGACCGGTCCTCGTCCTTCGAGGCTCCGGCCCTTTCGCCTGCGCATCCGAGGATGAGGGTTGATCAGTATGCCGTGTGGCCGGGCCTGCGCGAAGTCCGAGGTTGCCAGCCAGCCGCTAGGCTTGCTTTCCGATGAGGGCCGCGAGGGCTGCCACCGGCAATCACGCAATCAACCTGAGATCCCGCCCGAACCGCTGCCAATTCGCCACATAATTTTCCGCCGAGCGGCGAATACCCTCGACAGCCGCCTCGTCAAGCACCCGCACCACACGGGCGGGTGCGCCGACGATTAACGAGTTGTCAGGGAATTCCTTGCCCTCCGTCACCAGCGCATTGGCACCGACGAGGCAGTTGTTGCCGATCTTGGCGCCGTTGAGAATGGTCGCACCCATGCCGATCAGCACGTTGTCGCCGAGCGTGCAGCCGTGGAGGATGGCGTGGTGGCCGATGGTGCAGCCCTTGCCTGTCGTCAGCGGAAAGCCCATGTCGGTATGGGCCATCACCCCTTCCTGGATATTGGTGCCGGCGCCGATGGTGATTTTCTCATTATCGCCGCGCAGCACCGATCCGAACCAGATGCCGACATTCTCGCCGAGTTCGATATCGCCGATCACATGCGCATCCGGCGCGATCCAGTGGAGGCCGGCGGGCGGCAGTTTCGGCGTCAGGCCGCCGAGGGCGTAGACGGGCATGGGTCTCTCCTCAGACAATGTCGACGGAGAGCATCGCGACGCCCTCGATGCCGCAGGTGATGCGGTCGCCCCTGGCAACCGCGCCGACACCGGCCGGCGTGCCGGTCATGATCACGTCTCCGGGCGCCAGTACGAAGAGCTTCGACAGTTCGGCGATGATCTCCGGCACCTTCCAGATCATCTGGTTGAGGTCGCCGTCCTGGGCGCGCCTGCCGTTCTGCTCCAGCCAGATCCGGCCGTCGGCGGGATGGCCGAGGCGGCTCGCCGGCACGATCGCCGAGAGGGGGGCGGAATGTTCGAAGGCCTTGGCGAGTTCCCAGGGACGGCCGAGCTTCTTGGCCTCGCCCTGCAGGTCGCGGCGGGTGAAATCGATGCCGACGGCATAGCCGTAGATGCAGTCAAGTGCATTCGCGGCCTGGATGTTCGCACCGCCCGATTTCAGCGCCAGCACGCATTCCACCTCGTAATGCACGTCGTTCGACAGCGGCGGGTAGGGGAAGGCATTGCCAGGCGGCAGCAGATTATCGGCGTTCTTCTGGAAGAAGAAGGGCGGCTCGCGGCTCGGATCATGACCCATCTCGATCGCATGGTCGGCATAATTACGCCCGACGCAATAGACGCGGCGCACCGGAAAACGCTCGTCGCTGCCATCAACCGGCAGCAAAACCGGTGCGGGACGCGGAATGACGGTGGCGGGATGGGGCATGGCGGGGCTTCCTGTTCAACGAGTCTTAGGCTCATCTTAGACGGAAAACAGTGTCGCGGGGAAGCGTGCTTGGCGGATTGACGCTGTTGCCGGCGGGCGATAACTTACGTCCATGAGCAGGATTTTCGCAGTCTCCACGACGTCTACGACCACCGCTTGGCGGCGGGTGGCAGACGCGTGAACTGAATTCCGTTCATCGCAGAAGACACCAACCCGCCGGAAACGAGCGGGTTTTTTGTTGCCGCTCGTCTCCCGCATTCGAGGACGAGAACATGGACGATATCGGGAAACAAATTGTTGCCGAGCGGACGCTTGCCACCGCCTGCCGCTCTCTGGCCAGCCGTTATGCCGGGGCCGCCTTCGCCTATGTTTCCGGTTCCATCATGCGCGGTGAGGGGACCGAGTTTTCGGACATCGATCTCGTCGTTGTATTTCCGTCGCTCGAGCGGGCCT
Source organism: Rhizobium sp. NLR8a (assembly GCF_019685235.1). Taxonomy (NCBI): domain Bacteria; kingdom Pseudomonadati; phylum Pseudomonadota; class Alphaproteobacteria; order Hyphomicrobiales; family Rhizobiaceae; genus Rhizobium; species Rhizobium sp. NLR8a. Next base: position 228,253 of record NZ_JABDWI010000003.1, on the reverse strand, counting down.
GGCGGGAATCCTTCACCGAAGACCGTTTTCCGGTCGAAGCCTTCGTCCATGATCCGCAGACGCTGGCGTTTTATCTCCATCAGGATGCGGAGGGCGGCTGTCCCATCATGGTCCATATGGTTGCGACGGGCAGCATCGTCGGGCCTGACATCGAGCGTGCGCGGTTCATCCAGGCGAAGGCGGCGAGCGTTCTTGCCGCAGGGCCGAAGCCTCTCGATGGCCCGAGCTACGATATGCTGCGCTATCAGGTCACCGATCTCGCCGATGACCTGCGCGGCCACCGCCCGCCTGAAGAGATTGCCGCCATCGCCGCGCTTCTCTATCAGAAGCTCGCCGATTTGATGCTGCGCGGGCGCGGCGCATGGGCTGGTCGCGGCAAGTGGGCGCCGCGGCTCCTGCGGGAGCTCGATGTGGAACTGGCAGCAGACTTCGATGCCGCGTTCAGACTGGCGGTGCAGGGTGACGGCGCCCGGTTCCTGGCTCTCGCCGATCGGGAAATTGCCCTGCATGGCGGGCGCTTTTTCGACTGCTTCAGGCAGGAGGCTCCTGTGGAGGCGCGGCGGCGAGAATAGGCGCGAGCGGTGCGCCGGTGTCGGATGTAGGCAAGAAGCAGGGTTGCGCCCTGTCTTCGGGCTCCGGCCTTTGGCCTGCGCGCCTTCAGGATGAGGGATGTTGGAGGATGCCGCGCCTGATAAAAAGCGCTGGAGAATGCCGCGCGTTAAAACAGACGTTGGGCTATCGCGTGACAGCCTTGGAAGCCGATGCCTTGAAAACAGGGATAGCTTTCTTGAGCGTATGTCCTGAATTAGCGCGGGGGCCTATCTGGTGGGAAGGAAGGTTGATTATTATATCAGACCCATCAAGGGCTTGGAGGATGATTTCTACCGTGACGAAAAAGAAGCAATGAGCTGTGGGCCGGTCGATGTCACTGGTGGCGATCGTGTGGAACATTTCGGTCACTGTTACAGCTACCGCAGCAGGTGCCTATTTCGGCTGGCAAAGTCACGGGCTTGTGGGAGCGTTGGCACTTGGTCTTGTAGGGGTCGTGGTGGGAGGCCTCCTCCGTTCGCCCTCGGCCCTTTTGGAGATGCTGACTTAAATTCTATCTGACCTTGAGCCTCAGCCCTAAAGAGCAGACCTAACCAAGAGCACTCTGCTCTGCGCAAATCCTATCAATCAACGCATCCAGCTCCCCCTTCGGCGGGCGGCTCTTCGCCAGGCGCTGCTTGAGGTGCATGATAGAGTCGGCCAGGATTTCGTCCAGGCTCTCGGCGCAGGTAAAGTCGCCAGCCACGCGCTTGACCTTCGAATTGTCGAAGATCCCAGTCCAAGCCTTGTCGCCGAGGAGGGGGCCGATCCAATCCGGATTGTACTTGATCAGCGTGTCCGTCGGCACGTGGACGATCTTGGCCTCCACGCCGAGCAATCTTGCGATGGTCTTCTGGATATCGTTCCAGATGTGGGCGCGGTCCGAGGTGATGTGGAAGATTTCACGGAGCGCCGCGCGATTGCCGAAAAGGCCGATGAAAGGCACCGCGAAATCGACTGAGCGGGTGAGTGTCCATGGAGTGTGGCCGTCGCCGGCCACGATGATGGGGTCGCCGTCCAGCATGCGCCTCGCCATGATGTCGCTGTCGCCCATCATGATCGGCAGGCCGGTGCGGACGGTGTGGCTGGGGCGGACGATCGTCCATGCAAGATCACCGGATTTCCTGAGCAGTTCCTCGCAGGCGATCTTGGCCTGGCTGTACGGCCAGTAAGGATTGATCGCCGGGGTCTTCTCGGTGATCACGTAATGACGCGGCGGTTTTTCGTAGACCGAGGCCGATGAGATGAAGATATATTGGCGGCAATTTCCGGCGAAGACCTCGATGTCACGTGCCACCTGATCTGGCGTGAAGGCGATGAACTGGCAGACGACATCATAGTTCGCTTTGGCGAGATTGGCATAGGCGCTCGATCCGAGTTCCCCGACGATCGGGGTTACCCCGTCAGGCAAGGCTGTGCTTCTCAGGCCGCGATTGAAGACGCTGACATGATGGCCCTCGGCAACGGCGCGTTCGACGCATGGATGGGAGATCTGGCCGGTGCCGCCAATGAAGAGGACTTTCAAAGCCATGGAGTGACCTCAGGGCCTGTGGGCGGGATATGCGGTCACTCTTAATAGCCGGAAAGAAGGGGGGCGTCTCCCCCAATCTCGTGTGCTGCCGAGAGCATGGGAGTGGCTGGTGCCCGACCCCCGCCGGTGGCGATGGATGCCCCGAGATTGCCGCCGTGTGGCCGGGGCCGTTTATGCACGTGCCTTGCGACGGACTGCGACGACGAGCCAGACCGAGGACAGCAGGAAGTAGAAGGCGCCGAACCCGGCATAGGGCACGATATCGAGGATATTCGGCGCGGCGGCGGCAAAGGACTGGCTGATCATGAAGCCGCCGGCAAGGGCCGATTGCGCGCCGCTCATGATCATGACCCATTGGGCGCCGTAGATGCGCCAGCGCCTGACGCCGGTATAGAGCTGCAACAGGCCGGAAAGGATCGCCCAGGCCCCGAACACGGTCAGGACCGCGTAGGTGCTGTGGCCGAGCGCGATGACGACGGCGAGGGCCGTGACGGTGCTGACGGCGACATTCAACGTCTGAGACGGGTTGGCCTGCAGGCCGCCATTGACCCTGGTGTCGACCAGATTGGCCAGCGCATCCCACAGGGGATAGATCACCAGCAGAAAGGCCACGGCGCTTGGCTGCCGGGCAAGGAGAATGGCGGCGGCAATCCAGATCATGGAGAAGGCGGCACGGATGAAATAATAGGATCTCAGCCAGTCGGACTGGGGGGAAGATTGAGTTTGCATCGGCAGATTCCTTTCTAATTGCCATCCTACTAGTAGGTAAATAAAAACGAGAGTCAACGTCTCGGCCGCACACCTTCTTGTGATGCCGCGATGCACCGAAAGACTTGACAATCTATCTACCAGAAGGGAGGCGTTATCTCCCCGACAAGGGTGGAGATTGGCAAGTGGCCTGACCGTCGCTCCTTCCCAGCCGGCAGCGACAATCATGGTGCTTTAGTTGTTTGGGGAAGCCGTTACGCCCAGCCGATCTCCCCTCCTTGTGGGGGAGATGTCCGGCAGGACAGAGGGGGTGCCACGCGGCACACCCATCCACTCCCACCTGAAATAGGCATCCCAGTCGCACAACGCCACTATACAGCAACGGCAACGTACAAGGATGAGGAGCGCGTTGGAGGATGCCGCGCCGAAGCTCAAGAGAGCCTCATCCTGAGGTCCCCGCAGGGGCCTCGAAGGGCGAGGCGGGTGCGCCAAGGCTGGATGGATGCAAAGGAACAGCGTTGGGGAAAACGAGCGGTTCCTGGAGGAGCATCTGTGCACAACTGTCGCTGCGCGATTACTCCCCGCCTTCCGTCAGCGCATCCCTGACGATCGCATAATAACCGGCAAGCTCGGGAATATCGGCAGACAGCTTGTCGAAGACCGGGTCCGACGGGGCGAGCGTGGCGGAATATTTGGCGTCGATGAAGGCCTGGTGGGCGGCCAGCGCTTTGGCGTCGGCTTTGTGAACGACGGTGAAGACGGGTGAGGGGGCGGTGCGGCCCTTGACGATGATGCGGTCGAGTTCGACGACGATATAGGTGTCAGCGACCAGCCTGGCGGTTTCTTCTCCGAGCAGCAGCGCCACGCCGTAATTCTTCGATGCGCCTTCAAGGCGGGAGGCGAGGTTGACGCTGTCGCCGAGGCAGGAATAGTCGAAGCGGCGGGTCGAGCCCATGTTGCCGACGATGCATTCGCCGGTGTTGATGCCGACGCCCATCTTCAAAACATGCGGCTTGCGGCCGAGTGCAGCCGCCTCCCGCTCCAGCTGCCCGTTCAGCCGGGAAATCGCCGACTGCATGGCGAGCGAGGCGCGCACGGCGTGAAGCGCATGGTCGGGGTCGTCGAGCGGCGCATTCCAGAAGGCCATGATGCAGTCGCCCATATATTTGTCGATCGTGCCGCCGTGATCCATCACCACGTCTGAAAGCGGCGTCAGCAGACGGTTGATCAGGCCGGTCAGCTGCTCCGGATCGTCCTTCAGCGTCTCGGCGATCGTGGTGAAGCCGCGTACGTCCGAGAACAGCACCGAAAGCGTGCGCCGCTCGCCGCCGAGCCTCAGCTGCGACGGGTCACTCGACAGGCGCTTGACAAGATCAGGCGAGATGTATTGGGCGAAGGCGCGGGTGATCTGACGCTTGTTGCGGCGCTCCTCGGCGAAATCGAAGGCGGCCTGGGCGAAGACGACGGAGATATAGGCGACCGTCGGGCCGAGCGGTGAAACGAAGACATGGGTAAGTCGGATGCCGGCGGCACTGACGGCCGCGAAGGCGAGGAGCGCCGCCGCACTGTTCACCACCGTCAGCCAGCCCGTTGAGCGCCAGACGGTGGCGGCGGCAAGCAGCACCGATACCAGGATGCAGGCGGCAACCGTCGGCAGCCGGCCCTCGGCGATCGATAGGCCGCCGCGGATATTGTCGTAGATCGTCGCCTGGATTTCGACGCCGGAGACCAGCTTGCCGGTGTGAACTGTATAGGGTGTGGCGAAGGCATCGACACCGCCCTTGTCGATGGCAGGTGCGTTCTGCAGGCTTAAGCCGACGAGCACGACGCGGTCCTTGAAGTAGCCCGGCGGCAACAGGTTCTTCGGGTCAAGCGCCTGGTAATAGGAGACTGTGGGATAGCTGCGGGCCGGGCCGAAGGATTGGATAAGCCGGCCAGCCGGCAGCGCTTCGGGCGCCACGCCCGAGACCTTTGCTAGCATCGCCGCGAAGCCATCCTCATAGCCCGGGATGCGCCGGAAGATGCCGTCGCCGCTCAGATCGATCGAGGCGATGCCGGTGACGGCGCCCGCTTCGATCATTTGCGGCAGGGGTGTCGCGCGGATCAGTTGCGAGGCCTGCGGCGTCTCGATCAGTGTCTCGTCGCCGGCCAGCACCACATCGGGGCCGACCGCCCTGGTGATCGCCGCGTCATTATCAGATGTAGAGGGTTCGGCCATGATGATATCGAGGCCGATCACGCGGGCGCCGGCGGCGCGCAGTTGGCTGATGAGCTCGGCATGCAGGCTGCGCGGCCAGGGCCACTGCGCATTGATATCGGCAAGCGAGGGTTCGTCGATCGCCACTATGACGGGTCCGCCGGGTGGCGGACGGGGGTCGTCGACGGTCGAGAGATAGTCGAAGCTTCTGAGCTCCAGCAGCGACCAGGCGGGCAGGCGCGACAGGAGCAAGATGGCGATCAGCGTGGTCAGCGATAGCACCAGCAGCCTGAGATGGCGGCTCCTGGTCTGCCTGGCCTGCAGGGGCTTGTCCCGCACCCGCATCAGAAGCGGACTTTGAGGGTGCCCTTGAAGGCGCGGCCCCAGCCGGGCACGCCGGGCGTGATCTCGAAGTCCTCGTCGAGCAGATTATAGGCGGCCGCTTCCAGCTCCATGCGCTTGTCGAAGGGCTCCCAGACCAAGTGGGCGTCGAGGCTCCAATAATCGTCGAGTTTGGTGCCGAACCGATCGCCGTCGCGCTCGCCGATATAGTTGGCGGCAACCGTCGCCTTGACCTTGGCTTCGTTGACCCAGGTCAGCGCAATCTGTCCTGAATTCTGCGGTATGAAGGGAAGGGGGCCGCCGTAGATCGGTTCGAGCGGATCCCTGTTTTCCGAATCCATGTAGGCGTAGGTGGCGGAAAGGCCGAAACCATGGCCGAGCACGACGTTGGCGGTGACGGCAGCGCGATCGATGCGGCCGCGCGAGATCGGCAGACTCGTATCCGAGGGCAGCGAGATGAGCGGAAAATCGATCGAGAAATCATGCAGTTCCTGATGCTGGTACTCCACTGACGTGAAGAAACGGTCGGTCCATTCGGCATCCCACTGGAGGGCGACCGTATCCGTATAGCCTTGCAGATTGTTCGAAAACTGGTTCGCCTGCAGCCCAAGTACGCCGATCGGGGAAAGAGTCGGCACGGTGGTATCAAAGCTCTGACGCATGAAGGCAGCACGCAGCCAATGGTTTTCAACCGGCGCCCAGGCAAGACCGAAGCGCGGCTCCAGCCGGCTGATATCAATGCCGTCCCCCTCCATGCGCGTGGCGAACAAGGCGTATTCGCCCTTGAGATCGGGCGTGATCTCATGCAGCACATCGACATAGGCGCGGCCGATATCGATGGTATTCTCGGTACGATCGGGAGGAGCTGTCAAGCCCAGGAGCGTCGTATCGACGCTGCTGCTGGCATCCATCCAGCCGCCTTCGATGCCGTAGCGAAATGTCAAAGGTCCGGCACCTATGGAATGGCTCAAAGCGCCGATATAGGTATGAGATTCGATCTCCTGAGTGACGTTGGTAAAGGGAATGACGAAGGGAACCCCTGCGCCGATAAACACCGGGTCCACGTCGACATCAAGCGCGCTGTTCGTGGTCGATTTGCTTCTTGAATAAAGCAACGCTCCATTCAACACGTTTTCATAGGCAAACGTATGGCTCCAGCCGATGCCGGCATATGTGGTTTCTCGTGCGGTCTGCTCTGTTGTGTAGAGAGGCAGCGCGATAGGGACACGGAACAGGAGTTCCATGAACCCGGTGTTTGAGGACAACGCATTCAGGGTTCCATCGTTCTTGCCATGGTTGACGAAGGCTACTACGCGATCGTCAGGCGTGACTGTTGCCGTCAGATAACCGTTGGCGCCCAGCAGCTTGTTATCCGTCTGGACACCGCCGAAATCCCGGTAGTCGCGGTCGAGCGCCAGTTCTTCCCAGGTCAGATTGCCGTAGAAGCTGATCGGGATCGTCGCGTTTGAATAGCCTTGGATATCGGCTTCGCCGATGCGCCTTGTATGGCCGTCGACACTGTTGATGCCGCCGCCGAGCGAGCCTTCGATGAAGGGCACGTCGAATAGGGTTGCCGAGCGCGAGCGGCCGGAGAGCATGTGCGGAGAGATCAGCAGGCCCTGGATGAAGGATGAGTAGCTCGACGCGTTGCCGCGGTTCTGGATGATATTGTCGTCGCTGAAGTTCGTCGCGTTGACGAAAGGAAAGATGCTGCCCTTGATCGACTGATCGATATAGCCGCTGCCTTGGAAGGGATCGAAAACCGCATCGCCGTAATAGCGGCCCCAGGCATCCAGCCCCTGGAGCCGGAAGGCGTCGTTCAGCGTCGAGCCGGCGCTCGCATTGGCGCCGAGGCCGCTGTAATCGCCGCCGCGGGCGCGCGAGCGGCGCAGGAACTCCTGCGCGTTGCGGACAGCGCCGTCGGCGTCGTAATCGTCGATATCGACGGCAGTGCGGAATGCCGAGATAGCCGGATCGTTCTTGTCGAGGCGGTCGGCATTGTCGAGTGCCTGCTGGGATGGAATGCGGTCGCCCTTTTCGTAATGGGCGGCAGCGAGCATCAACTGCGACTGCGAATGCGCCGGATTGGCCGTGCTGGCGGCAAGCAGATCTTGCAATGCTTTGTCGCGCTCGCCGGTCTGCAGGTAATAGCGGCCGCGGGCGAGCAGGACGAGATCGAAGGATGGATCGAGGGCGATTGCCGTATCGATCTCGCGCTTGGCCTCCTTCATCCGCCCCTGGTCGAGATAGAGGATTGCCAAGTTCGCGTGCAGCAGCGGGTCCTGCGGATCGAGCTCGATCGCCTTCTTGAAGGCCTTTTCCGCTTCGCCATTGGCGTCGCGCGAACTCTCCAGCAGGCCGAGCGAATTCAGCGTGCCTGATGCGCCGGGGGCAAGTGCTATGGCGCGGTTCAGATCGGCAAGCGCGCCGTTGATGTCGCTCTGATAAACCGCCTTGTAGCTCGCGCGAGCGGAGAGCGCCATCGGATGGTCGGGGTCGAGCGCCAGCGAGCGTTCGATCGCCTCCTTCATCTGTTCGCGGTCGTCGGTGAGCTGCGCCAGCTGGGCGCGGACCGCCGGCAGGGTCGGATCGTCGGGATAGCGCTGTTCGGCTTTCTTGATGATCTCGAGAGCTGCGCGCGGGTTTTGCAGGAAGCCGGCCGTATAGGCCTGCATGATGGCGCCGTAGGGGCCGGTGGTATTGGCCGGCGGCGGTTCGGCATGCTTCGGATCGGCAAGCGAGCGGGCGAAATAGGCGCCATATTGCGCCATGTTGCGGCGTGTCGGATCGAGATGCGGCAGGGCCTTCTGGAAGAGCTTGGCGGCATCGCCATAGCGCTTTTCAGAGCCGGCGATGGTGGCGTCGATCAGGTCGATGCGTGCCTGCTGGGCTGCCGTCAGCTTGCGGCCGCGGATATTCTCTAGTGTTGCGGCTGCGGCCTGGCGTCCGTCGAAGGCGCTCTGCACTTCGGCGAGTTCCAGCCAGTCTTCGGTGGTGCGGCGCTCCGGCGGCAGCGCCAGCAGGCGGCGGCGCTCCGTCGCCATGCGGTCGGCCCGCAATGGCGAGGTCGGCATCAGGTCGAAGCCGTCGCGCAGGTCCAGATAGAAGAGCATTTGCTCGCGGTCGTCGGGATTGACGCTGATGATCTTGTGCGGCGCCTGGCCGATGGTGGCGACTGCCCCTTCACCCTCGCTGACCTCGACGCTGCCCTGCGGGTTGGAGAGCGCCACGCGGCCTTCGAGCACGATCATCGAGGTCTTGGCGCCCTCGACAGTCATCGTCCAGTCGGTGCCGCGGATCGCGGCGGCGGCGGCCGGTGTTTCCACGGTCAGGCCCTGGCCGCCGCGCTCTGCGCGTGCCCAGATGGTGCCGGATTGGAGATTGAGCACCGTATCGCCGCTTGCGGCCATCTTCTTGACTTGCAGGGAGGAATTGCGGCCGAGTCGCACCTGCGTATGATCGGAAAAGACGATGGCGAGCTGGCCATTGGCATTGGTGCGCAGCACGTCGCCAGTCAACAGATCCTGGTTGATGTCAACGACGCGCCAGTCCGACACGTCGATGAATCGCACTTCCTCGCCGGTCTTTCGGGCGATCACCGAGCCGGCGACCGGCGTGGCGCGCGGCACGGGATCAGCCATCGCCGGCAGCCCGAAACCGGGCACGGCAAACGCAAGCGCCATCCCGATGCGACAGATGTTACTGGAATAACCCCGCATGTCCTCGACCCCATACCCCGCTTCCCCTTTGTCCGCGTAGAGTGGAAAAGTCAAGCATGTTGCACACGTGTTCTTGCTTTCGCCGAGGAGTGTAATATCAGGGAAACACTTTGGGGTATGGAGTATTCAGGTGAGCGAGTTTGAAAATGCCACTGAGGTAATGCTGAGCAATCCCTCAAGCGGGGACGTCAGCACCGAGTATTTCGATCATATCAAGAAAATCAACGACATATTTTATGATCAGATCAAGATATCCGATCAGAAGGCCGCCTATATCTTTACTTTCATGCTTGCCTTTCTGGTGAGTTCCAGCGAGGTGCGGGCCGTCTTCAGCCTGGGGCGCTACACAGGCGGCACGCCGGGCAGCATACTGTTTTCCGGCCTGCTTGCCGCAGCCTCGGTCTTCTCCATCCTGTCGGCGATTCTTGTCGTGCTGCCGCGGCGTCTCGGCGCCTCCACCTCGCTGTTCTGGGGCTCTTGGCCCAAGCATCGCGACATGTTCTTCGAGGCCGCTGTTCGCCGTGACGAGCGCTACCTCTTCGACCAGTATTTTGAAAACGCCAACATCCTCTCTGCCATCGCCTGCAACAAATATCGCTGCGTCACCTTCGCCTTTCGTGGCTTGATGGTGAGCGTGATCGCCTATGTCTTGCTTTTGATTGCCGGGTGAGGGTGAGGCGGCGATGCCAGGGATGCGGGGCGCGCCGAGGCGCGCCCTGATCATTCAATCTTCGACTTCGAGGACGAACTCGATCTCGATCGGCACACCTAAGGGCAGGCTGGCGACGCCGAGGACGACGCGGCCGGAGAGTCTTTCCTCGCCGAAGACCTGGAGCAGCATTTCGGATGCTCCATCAGCGACCTTCGGGTGGTCGCGGAAATCGCCTTCGGTGGCGATATAGACGCCGAGCTTGACGACCCTGACGACCCTGTCCAGCGAGCCGAGGTACTCTCTGGCGGCGGCGAGGGCGCTGAGCGTCGCCGTTTCGGCTGCCTTCCTGCCGTCTTCGGCCGTCAGCGTACCGCCGACGCGGCCGATATAGCGCGGTTTGCGGTCGATGACCGGCAGCATGCCGCTGAAGAAGACCAGCTTGCCTGTCCGGATCGCCTCGACATAGGCCCCGAAGGGCGTCGGCGGCGGGGGAAGCGTGATGCCGAGGTCCTGCAGCCGCCGTTCCGCGCTGGCTGCCTGCGCTTTTCGATGGTTTACCATTTGCCCAGATGTGCTCCGCCGTCGACGTGCAGCACCTCCCCGGTGATACGCGGGGCTTCCATCAGGAAGAGGACCGCTTCGACGATCTCATCGACATTTGAAATGCCAGCTATCGGCGACAGCGTGCTCAGGAAATCCTTCGGATTGTCCTTGTGCAGCGGCGTGTCCACGACACCGGGAGCCACGATATTGAAGCGAATTTTCTCGTTCGCATATTCCATCGCCAAGTTCTTGGAGATCGCGTTGATGCCGCCTTTCGTCATCATCGACACCGAAGCGGAGAAGCCGGCGATCGGATGATCGGTCAATGGCGTCGTGATGCTGACGACGCTGCCGCCTGACTTCTGTGCGCGCATCTGTCTGACGGCCAGTTGGGTCAGATGGATGAAACCTTCGAGATTGGTCGAAGACAACGTCCTGAAATCCGTCATCGTGAAATCGACAAACGGCTTGGCCAAGAAGATGCCGGCATTGTTGACGAGCGCGTCGATCGAGCCGAAACGGTCGATCGCGGTTTTGGCCACGTGGGCCGCAGTCTCGGGATCGCCGATGTCGCCGTCGACGAGGGCCAGCCTGTCGGAAGCCGTGAGAGCATCCGACGCGCTGACCTGGCGGGAGGTGGCGACGACGTTGTAGCCGCGTTCGACGAAGGCATTGACGAGGCCTGCTCCGATACCCTGGGAGGCCCCGGTAATGATGACTGTCTTTTGCTTGGTCATGTTGAACTCCATTAATCTGGTTCGGGCAACACGAGCCTTGCGAGGGCGGGTCGCTCGAGATGGGCCGGCGCCTTAGCGCCGGCCATCGGTTGGTGTGTTTTCGCAAGGTGAATATGGCGAAAACCCTATTGCTCGATTAGATGGAAATATCTGGATTCTCTTTTGCAATGATGCAAAAGTGAAGGCATGGCGGACCTCAACGACATCGCTGTTTTCGTAAAGGTGGCGCAGTACGGGAGTTTCAGCCGTGCGGCCCATTCCCTCGGCATGCCCGTTTCAACCGTCAGTCGGAAGGTGACATCGTTAGAAGAACAGCTCGGTGTGACGCTCATCCAGCGCACGACGCGTAAGCTCAGTCTTACCGCGCAGGGGCAGGCCTATTACAATAGGTGCAGCGAGCCGCTCGCTCATCTCGTGGACGCCGAGCAGGCTCTTACGAAAACGCAAAGAAAGCCGGAGGGATTGTTGAAGATCTCCGTTCCGGTGATCTTCGGGCAGGAACCCTTCTACGAATTCGTCTCCTGTTTTCTGAAGATCTATCCCGATATTCAAATCGATCTTTTCGTCACCAATCTGTTTCTTGATTTGATCGCCGAAAATATCGACCTCGCCATCCGTTTCGGCGAGCTGAAGGACTCCTCCATCGTCGCGCAACGGCTCGGCAAGAGCGTCCGATATCTCGTCGCCGCACCCAGCTATTTCGAAGGCCGGGCGCTTCCTTCGAAGCCGGAGGACCTTAGGGATCATGATTGCGTGCTCCTGAACGGCCGCAACGGCGAAGGGGAGTGGCATCTGGTCAGCGGTCGGCGAGCGATCGACGTCCGTGTTAAGGGGCCGGTCTCCAGCCGGGATTTTGATGCAGTCAGCGCCTTTACCTATCGCGGCCACGGAATCGGGCTGCTGCCCTCGACCTATTGCGACGACGAAATCCGGAGAGGTGAGCTCATCCGCCTGCTGCCCGACTGGTCGTCGGAGGAAATCTTCGTACATGCCGTATACCCCACCCGGCGCTTCCTGCCCTTGCGCCTTCAGGTCTTTCTGGAAGCGCTGAAGACATGGAAAAGCCCATTGTGGTTGCCGCTCCACTGAATGCGGGATGGCATAAGGGACAGATGTCCCATAGCAGGCCTGACATAAGACCCGGGAATACGCCAAACGAGCACTCACAGGCGCCACGATTTCGACACCCTCAATTTGGCGCGCCTGGCGCTTTGTCATCACTGAAAATTGAAACCGCCGGCGCGTCCGAGCACCCGCACCTCCGCAAGCTGTGTTACAGTTTCTTCGCTTCCTGACGAGGATTTGCCGATGCTGACGACACTTGCTGTGCTCATGGCTATTACCGGCGTCGCGCCGGCAGCTGGGGCGGGCGGAAACGAGGTCGACGTGACGCTTGTGCTTGCCGTCGACACCTCGCGGTCCATGGATTTCGAGGAGATCGGCATTCAGCGCGACGGTTATATCGAGGCGCTGAAGCATAAGGAATTCATCGATGCGGTCAAGGGCGGTCTCACCGGCCGCATTGCCATCAGCTATTTCGAATGGGCTGGCTATGTCGTCCAGGATTCGATGATCGACTGGCAGGTGATCGAGACGGAAGCGGATGCGATCGCTTTCGCCGACAAGCTCGATGCCCGGCCGATCGCCACGCAACGGCGCACCTCGATCTCCACCGCCATCGATCAGGGCGCCAGCATGATCATCACCGGTCCCTTTCGCGGCAGGCGCGAGGTGATCGACATTTCCGGCGACGGCCCCAACAATTCCGGCGATCCTGTCACACCCGCCCGCGACAAGGCGGTGGCATCAGGCATGATCATCAACGGGCTGACCATCATGCTGCGTCCTTCCGATGCACCCGGCGGGCTCGACAAATATTATGCCGATTGCGTGATCGGCGGCCCCGGCAGCTTCGTGCTGCCGGTCAACAAGATCGAGGATTTCGCCATCGCCGTGCGCCGAAAGCTGGTGCTCGAGATCAGCGGCATTTCCCCGTCGCCTGGGGTGGAGAGGATCGCCGCCGACGCGCCGACGACGGATTGTCTGATCGGCGAGAAGCAGTGGCGGGATATATTTGATCGATGAGGTGCGGGCTATGGCGCGCGACTTGGGACGAGCAGAGACGGGGGTGCCGCATGGCACCCCTAGAAAGGAAAGAAGCCTCGCCCTGAGGGGCTCGAAGGCGAAGCGGGTACTCCCAGCGTCTGTCGCCGCAACCTACAACGGCAGCTGCCTGCCGGCCTGCTCGCTGACCATGTATTCGGCGTACCAGTCCGGCCAGTTCTCGTCATGCTTGCCGCCGTTGCGTTTCTCGTGTTCGCCGTGGGCTTGGGCGGCGCGGCGGAGTGCCGCCGCAAGGTCGCTCGATGTCGAGAAGGCCGTCTCATCGGCGTCGATGCGTCCCGGCAGGCGGGTGGTGACTTCCTGAAACAACCAGCCGTTGCCATCCGGATCCTTGAAGGAGGCGAAGGAACGGTAGCTGCGGTGCTCGGGGTCGCGGCCGGCGACGCGCAGGCGGCCGAAGAGATAGGGCTCGTCCGTGCCGGCATAGACGCCCGATGCGTCGTGGAAGACCTCGCTCACCTCGACGCCGCGGGCGATGAGATCGCGCCGCGCGGCCTCGATGTCGGAGACGATCAGGTAGAGCCCTTGCGCTGAGCCGGGGGCGGCGGCCGTGACGTTCCTGCCGAAGATGATGGCGCAGCCGGAGCCCGGCGGGGTGAACTGAATCACCCGGAAATCGACATCATTGGCAAAGTCGGCGTCGAGCCTCCAGCCCAGGTTCTCATAAAAGCGTTTGGCGCGGTCGACGTCGGAAACGGGGATGACGACCACTTCGAGCTTGGTGTCGATCGGCCGTGTTTCTGGAATTTCGATGGGGGTTTCACTGCGCATTGCATTGCTCATCTTCAGCTCCCTTGAGGTTTGGACGCATTAAGAATGGCGATACATGTCGGGATCGAGTGGACCACAGCGTGGGGTGGGCGTCGAATCAATTATTCTGCTGTTGGAGAAGACGGCGGGCTTCTCCCGCCGTCAGTTTGTCGACAAGCCCGTCCTCTATTTGGCGTCGTCCTCGGCCTTGGCCGATGATCTGCTGCACCTGATGTAGATGCTCGGGACAAACCCGAGCATGACGAAAGAGCGGTTGGCCGACTTCGTCAGTTGGGGGATAGCGGACCGATCCTGCGCCTGTCGCGCGGGCTTCTATGCCGCAAGGGCGGCGCGCGTTTTGCCGATCATCAGGGCGGCGCGTGCCGCCTCGCGGCCTTTCTCGACGAAGTGCGCGCGATAGATCTGGGTATGGTGTTCCGTCTCCTGATACTGGTGCGGTGTCAGCGAAACGGATAGCACCGGCACGCCCGTATCCATGCCGGCACGCATCAGGCCGTCGACGACGGCCTGGGCGACGAATTCGTGGCGGTAGATCCCGCCGTCGACGACGAAGGCAGCGGCGATGACGGCGGCGTAACGTCCGGTCGCGGCAAGATCGCGCGACAAAAGCGGCATTTCGAAAGCGCCGGGGACATCGAATATGTCGATCTGTTCGGCGGGAACAAGCTGTTGGAAGCCTTCAAGCGCACGGTCGACGATATCGGCGTGCCAGCCGGCTTTGACGAAGGCATAACGGGTGGGTGTCATGGTAATCTCCTTTGGCGTACAGACACATCACCCAAGGCGATCACGAGCATCCGCCGCCAGCCCGGAGGGCAGCAGCAGCGCACGTTCTCTTTCATCCGGACTATGACCGTCGGCTCAGGCATCTCACCTGATCTGCTGACCCTTCCGAGGAAGGCGCTCGCGGGCTCGCAATCGAAACTGCATACCGCCGGTAGGGACTTTCACCCCGCCCTGAGAACGGCGCGGACAATAGGGGCAAGGCGGCGGGCTGGCAATAGGGTAAGATGGTTTCCGGATGGGTGCGTTGGTGTGTCCTCTAATATGGCCATTTGCCTTTCGCTGCAGCTCAAGGCGTTCATCGCTTTCGCTCCCCGCCCCTCATCTGCCTGCCGGGCTTCTTTTCCCCGCTGGGGAGAAGGGGAATCGCGGCGGGCGCCTCGCTCCATTTGAGATGTTTGCGGTAGGTATGGTCACCGTGAGGCTTGCTTCCCCTTCGCCCCAGCGGGGAAAAGAAGCCCGTCAGGGCAGATGAGGGGGTGAGCGACGATGGGAGCGAATGCGCTGAGCGTCAGCGAAGGGCACATGCTCCACCACCCTTGTTGAGCACGCCCTTCCGCCTACATGCTTCTGCTGAGGAATATCCATGTCGAAAAAGCATGCTGCTCCGCCTCACTGAGGGGTAGAGCAGCAACCATGGGAGAGAGCGATGCCAGAATCTTTCGTCGTGCGCCGCGAGACGCATCTTGCAGCGCCGCCGGCGGCGGTGTTTGCGCTGATGACCGATCCGGAGAAGATCCTGCGCTGGATGGGGACGGAGGCCGAGGTCGAGCCGGAGCCCGGCGGGCTCTATCTCGTCAACGTCACCGGCGCCCGTTTTGCGCGCGGCTCGTTTCGCGAGGTGGTGCCGGTGCATCGGCTTGCCTACAGCTTCGGCTGGGACGGCAGCGAGGTGGTGCCGCCCGGGTCGAGTCTGGTCGAGATCGACCTGATCGAACAGGGAGGCGGGACGCTTTTGCGGCTCACCCATAGCGGCCTGCCGAGTGCGGAGCAGTGCGCTGGCCACGAGGAAGGCTGGGCGCATTACCTCGGACGGCTCACCGAGGTCGCCGCCGGGCGCAACCCCGGTCCAGATCCATTTTACGGCAGGAGATGAACGGTTTTCGGCAGGCGGCGGGACGCCCCTCAAGCGCTTGACGCTACGGGAAGAACGGTTTGCCGCGGTCAAAAAAGTGCTGCTTTTTCGTCCGCAAACATGAACGTACAGTTCATCTCCAGTTCAATTTGGCGGTCCTAAGGTGATTGCGGCTGGATGAAATGGAGTTTTCGATGAAGGCACTTTCTATCGCGGCTGCCTTGCTCGCTGGCAGCCTCTCGATCGGCACGGCTCAGGCGATGCCGATCGGGGCAATCAAGGTTGAGAGCACTGTCACAAAGGTCGACTACGCCTGTGGTCGCGGTTGGCACCTGACCCGCTGGGGCGAATGCCGGCGCAACTGGCACCGCCCGCCGCCTGTAGCTTTCTATGGCGGTCCGCCCCGCTGGGGCTGGGAGCGGCGTCATCGCGATTGGGATAGCCCGCGCTGGGGCTATGAGCGGCGCTGGGACCGCGAACGCCGCTGGCGGGATGACTACTAAAAAGCCTTTGACAGAGGCAGACAAACGAGGGCCGGTGCGATGTTTCGCCCGGCCTTTATCCGTTGAAATAACGAATGCGCTCAAATGCGGCTGACGAGCCAGTGCTTTCCGTCGATCAGCTCTTCAAGCTCGGCCGGATCCTTGACGCCGAACTCGAACCATTCCACGAGTTCCTTCGCCTTCCGCTTGCTTTCCTCGGCTGTAAAGTCGATCCCATAGCGCTCGCACCAGCGTCGAAGGATCGACGTCAGCAGCGTCATGTCATTCCCGTCAAGCGGGTCTTTCGGCCAGTATGTCGTGCCCATCGCAACCCCTCAATCGCTAATGACAGGCTGGCACATAATCGAATCTATGTCGCGCAATTTAAAAGTGTTTATTGGGTTGTTTTCCACCGTGGTGAATGGTTTTCCACAGAGTTGTTGGACGGTGGGGTTGACAGGGGTGCGGAGGGACCCGGCTGGCGCAAGTGCCGAAAGGAAATCCCCCGGACACCTGAGGTGTCCTCAGTTGCCGACAAAGTCTCCTCCGTCATGCCCGGCCTTGTGCCGAGTATCTGACCAGGGCAGTTGTTTGAACGAAAACCGTTTATTTTCAGATGCATAATTGGATCGTCGCAGATCCTCGGCACAAGGACGAGGATGACGTCGGGGGTTTTGGTTGCCAACAGGCGGATACCGGAGACCACCTCAGAGGCCGCGGGAGTGTCCGTGGGCTGACGTCTCGGGGTTGCCCACGTCCTGTTGCAATGCCAATGTTAACCCATGGATCTGCCTTCCTCTCTTGCCTGGCTGATTGACGAGGCTGCGGCTTCGCCCGGTCCCGAACGGTTTCTGGCCGAGCTCGGGCGCCGGCTGCTGGCCGATGGCTTGGCGCTTTCCGGCGGCGCGCTGACACTTTCGGTGCCGCATCCGATCATCGCGCGCCGTACCTGGCTGTGGCGAGCCGAAACCGGAGCCGTCATCGAGGCGTTGGGTTTTGCCGCCGCACCTCAAAGCGATGCCGGGCGCGAATGGCTGGCCGGGCTTGGGCCGGTTTGGGAGGAGAGCATTGGAGCTTCGCGGGACGGCGCTGTGCTCGGCTGGGCGGGCGTCGGCAGGAGGACGGGGGCGGACGAATTTTCTCCTGATGAAGCCGCGCGGCTGCAGGAGATCGCGCGTTTTGCCGCCGCGCCGCTTGCGGCCCTTGCGGCGCGGGAGGCGCGGGCGGCACTGCTTGAAGCCTATCTCGGCCGGCGCAGTGCGGCTCGGGTTCAGTCCGGTGCACTTGCCCGCGGCACCGGCGAAACCATTCGCGCCGCTCTTCTCTGCGCCGATTTGCGGGATTTCACCGCACTTTCCCAGGTGACGGAGCCGCAGGCGATGATATCAGCGCTCGACGCCTATTTCGACCGCGTCGCCGGCGCCGTGCACGCCTTCGGCGGCGAGGTGCTGAAATTCATCGGCGACGGCGTGCTGGCGATCTTTCCCGTCACCGCCGCTTCCGGTGACGAGGCCCGGGCTGATCGAGAAGCCTGCGAGGCGGCGCTTCGGGCCGTCGCCGCCAGCCGCGCCGGCATGATCCATCTCGATCGGATGCGCGAGGCTGAGGGGCTGGCGCCGCTGCCCTTCGGCGCCGCCCTGCATTTCGGCGAAATCCTCTGGGGCAATATCGGCGCCGCCGACCGGCTTGACTTCACCGCCATCGGCCCGGCGGTCAATCTGGTCAGCCGGCTGGAAGGGCTCTGCAAGCCGCTCGGCCACGGCGTTCTGATCTCAGGTGCCGTGGCGGCGAATACCGAGGCCGCGCTGACGCCGCTCGGCGAGCATGCCCTGCGCGGCATCGCCGAGCCCTGCGCCATCTTCACTTTGGCTGGGGTTTGAACCCTGAGATCGGGCTGTCCGCCTTCACCTGCCATGGCATGTTTTCCCACAAACCGCGCAGAAGAATCATTCTCGTAGGCGTGTGATCAAGCCTGGCCATCGCTGAAGATCGTTTTCGAATCTCCTTCGGAAAAGGTCTGCAAAGAAATATTTGCAAAGATATGTTTGCGATTGTATCCTTGGGTCATGAATGAGTACAATCCCCGACCCTCCCCAGATGCCGCCATCTCCCGGACCGTCAGCCGGGTCGTGCCCGAACCCACCGCACTGAAGGCGCTGGCGCACCCCGTCCGCCTGCGCATGCTCGGCATGCTGAGGATCGACGGCCCCGCCACGGCGACGCAGCTCGCCGCGCGGCTCGGCCTGAACAGCGGCGCGACCAGCTATCATCTGCGCCAGCTTGCCCAATATGGCTTCATCGAGGAGGCGCCGCATGGCTCACGACGCGACCGTTGGTGGCGCGCGCGCCATGAGCTGACCTCGGTGCCCGCAAGCGAGACGCAGGGGGAGGCGCTCGATCTCGATGTCGCCTTCAATCAGGCGGCGCTCTCGCTGCAGGTTGACCAGATGCAGCAGGCGCTTGAGGAATATGCGGAGCTGCCGGCCAAATGGCGCAAGGCGACGGCCGCCGACGACATCATCATCCCGATGACCGCTGAAAAGGCCGAAGCCCTGACGAAACGGCTGAGCGATATCATTCTCGAAGCGATGCGGGAGGCCCCGCCGTTGGGGGAGGCGGCGTCTCGCAATCCTGACATCGTTCCCTTCTATGTCATGTTGCACGCCTTCCCCTATCCAGGCCGTGTTCCGCACCGCGAGCGGGATAACGAGCCGTGAGAAGGGGCAAGCCGTTTCTCGCGCTCGCCGCCGCCGAGACGCTATCGCTGTCCGGCACCCGGCTTTCGACTGTCGCCGTTCCCTGGCTGGTGCTGAGCGCCACCGGCAGCCCGGTGCTGACCGGGTTGACGGCGATGATGGAGATGCTGCCTTACGTGCTCGCCAAAGCGCTCGGCGGGCCGCTGATCGACCGGGTCGGCGCCAAGCGCATCGCCATCATCTGCGACGCCGCTTCCATGGCTGTGGTGGGTCTCGTTCCGCTTCTCGATCTCTTCGGCGTGTTGACGGTGCCGATGCTGCTGCCTCTTGTCTTTGCCATGGGTGTGCTGCGTGGTCCCTCCGACGCCGCCAAGCAGGCGATGGTTCCCGATATCGCCGCTCTCGCCGATGTGCCGCTCGAACGGGTGACCGGCGTCTCCAGCGCCATCGAGCGGCTGGCCTCGACGATGGGCGCGGCCGGCGCCGGCTTGCTGATCGGGCTGATCGGCCCGGGGCAGGCGCTCATCGTCAACGCCGCCACCTTTGCCGCGGCCACCGTAATCATTGCGACTGGCATACCGGGCATCCGCCGCACTCCTGCGATCCTCGCCGCGTCCGACGCGCGGCCAGCTTCATCCTATCTCGACGATCTCCGGGGAGGCTGGCGCTTTCTGCGCAGCGATGCCGTGCTCGTCAGTATTGTCACCATGGTGGCGATCACCAATCTGCTCGATCAAGCCTATAACGCCGTGCTGCTGCCCGTCTGGACGAAGAACGCCGGTCATGGGCCGGAGCTGCTCGGAGCGATGTTCGCCGCCTTCTGCGGCGCTTCCGTCGCGGGGGCGGCGATTGCCGCTGTTATTGGCGAGCGCATGCCGCGTCTGATCGTCTATACCGTGGCTTTCCTCCTGACCGGATGTCCACGCTTTCTGGTGCTCGCGGTGGATGCGCCGCTCGGCTCCGTCTTTGCGACGCTCGCAATCGCAGGCTTTGCCTCCGGTTTCCTCAACCCTATCCTGTCGGCGGTGATCTTCGAGCGCATCCCCAAACCGCTGACCGGCCGCGTCACGGCGATGAATACCGCTCTCTGCTTTGCCCTCATCCCCTTCGGCGGCCTCGTCGGTGGCGCGCTGATCAGCACGATCGGGCTTGGCGCGGCGTTGCTCCTTTGCGGCCTCGCTTACCTCGCTGCGACCCTCTTTCCGCTGGCGCTCAAGAGCTTTCGCGGTTTTGACAAGGCCGTGGCATGAGCCCCGCGCAGGCCCTAGCCTTGCCCTCCGATTTCCTCGAACAACAGATCGATGAAGCAGCGCACTCGCGGCTCCAGCATGCCTTTGTCGGGATAGAGCGCCACGATCTTCGTGTCGTCGGTTTCGAGGTCAGACAGGACCTGCCGGAGACGACCGGCGGTCAACTCGGCGGCGACAACGAAGTGCGGAAGAAGGGCGATTCCGAGGCCGGCCATGCAGGCGTCACGAACGGCTTCACCGTTGTCGAGCCTCAGGCGGCTGCGCCCCTGCGCCTTGATCCAGCCGCCACCACTGCGAAAGCGCCAGCCCTGCCTTTGGCCGCGGCTGGTGAAGAACAGGCAGTCATGGGCCGCCAGATCCCCTATATCGCGAGGCATGCCGCGTTCGGAGAGGTAGGAGGGCGAGGCACAGAGCCGCGCCTTGTCACTGGAGATCACGCGCGCGATCAACCGGCTGTCGGCCGCCGATGGCGTCGCGCCAATCCCGATCGCCAGATCGAAGCCATCTTCGACGTTGTCGGCCGGGCGATCGGTGAAGTTCACTTCGACCTGCATGTCGGGCCAGGTGCGAAGATATTTTTCGAGCAAGGGAAGGACGACGAGCCGTCCGAAGAGACCGGGAACGGCAAGCCTGAGAACGCCTCGCGGCGTGCCGCTTTGCCCCGCAATGCTCGCCTCCGCCTCGTCGACCGATGCCAGGATCTGCAGCCCGTGCTCGTAGAACAGTCGTCCTTCGTCGGTCAGGCTCAGTGTTCTCGT
Source organism: Rhizobium sp. NLR8a (assembly GCF_019685235.1). Lineage (NCBI taxonomy): Bacteria > Pseudomonadati > Pseudomonadota > Alphaproteobacteria > Hyphomicrobiales > Rhizobiaceae > Rhizobium > Rhizobium sp. NLR8a. The sequence continues at coordinate 207,297 of NZ_JABDWI010000003.1, read as the reverse complement.
TGTCCGGTTGAGCAGGCGCGCGCCGAGCCGCTCTTCCAGGCGGGTGACGGCCTTTCCCGCTGCCGAACGGGAGAGGCCCATGGCCTGGCCGCCGGCGATAAAGCTTCCGGCATCGACGACGGCCATGAAGATCAGGATATCGTTCAGGTTCGTGCGCGGCATTAGGCAACTCGAGCGATTTGACTGCAGCCTTAAGTCGGTCGCGATGTGACAGATTCAAGGCTCGCATCATCAACGTCGACCGCGCCAGTTAGGTCCCGGGTGCATCGATGGCGGCCGACGACAGCTGCCGTTTCTCATCACCACCGCTTCTATTGAAGGCTCGCGCAAGCCTCGCTGTCAGCGCCAGCCGAGCGCCGGAGCGACGTGGGTGAGGATCGCTTCGATGACGTGGGCGTTGTAAGCGACGCCGAGCTGGTTTGGCACGGTGAGCAGCAGCGTGTCGGCCTCGGCAATCGCCTCGTCTTCCGCAAGCTGCTTGATGAGCACGTCAGGTTCGGCGGCGTAGCTGCGGCCGAAGATTGCCCGGGTCTTCTCGTCGATGAAGCCGATCTTGTCGCCTTCGTCGCCGCCAAAGCCGAAATAGGCGCGGTCACGTTCGTCGACGAGCGCGAAGATGCTGCGGCTGACCGAAACGCGCGGTTCGCGTGTATGGCCGGCCGCCTTCCAGGCTTCACGATAGGCGCGGATCTGGTCGGCCTGCTGGACGTGGAACGGCTCGCCGGTTTCGTCGTCCTTCAGTGTTGAGCTCTGCAGGTTCATGCCGAGCTTGGCGGCCCAGACGGCGGTGGCGTTGGAGCTCGCCCCCCACCAGATACGCTCGCGCAGGCCTTCCGAATGCGGCTCGAGACGCAGGAGGCCGGGTGGATTCGGAAACATCGGCCGCGGGTTCGGTTTGGCGAAGCCTTCGCCGCGCAGCACCTCAAGGAAGACTTCGGCATGATGCCTGGCCATGTCGGCCTCGCTCTGACCTTCCGGCGGCGCATAGCCGAAATGGCGCCAGCCGTCGATCACCTGTTCGGGCGAGCCCCGGCTGATGCCGAGTTGCAGCCGCCCCCCGGCGATGAGATCGGCAGCACCGGCATCCTCGGCCATATAGAGCGGGTTCTCGTAGCGCATGTCGATCACGGCCGTGCCGATTTCGATCCGGTTGGTCCTGGCGCCGACGGCCGCCAGCAGCGGAAAAGGCGCTGCGAGCTGCCTGGCGAAATGGTGCACGCGGAAATAGGCACCATCGGCGCCGAGCTCCTCGGCCGCCACGGCAAGGTCGATCGACTGCAGCAGCGCATCGCCCGCCGAGCGCGTCTGCGATTGAAGCGAGGGCGTCCAGTGCCCGAACGAGAGAAAACCGATCTTCTTCATGTCGCACCTTTATCCGTTGCGTCATAGTGGATCGGTCATGGCATAGTTTCGGTGCGTAAGACAATCACAACCAGAGAGAACGGCGCGCTTTCCCGGAGGCGTTTGCTCAAGCGGGACGCGAAGCAATGTCAGAGGCGCCGAACCGTCATGTGCACCCCAGCCCCAGCCTGCTGGCAAGCCCCAGCCAGGGAGCCAGGTGAAAGGCGCTCATCAGCAGGTACATCGGCACCATCCCGCCGATCGGGAAGGCATCCGATGTAGTCGTGCAGATCGTGTCGGCGCTGCCGGTTACTGCCGTCAGCAGCGCCATGATCGCAAATGTTGGGGCGGCGGCGAGAGACAGAAAATCGGCGGCGGCGAGAGCGGGCTTGACCGGCTCGTCGGCGGGTCCGTCAGCGGCGGCGATCGACAGCCAACTCGCGGTGCCGAGGGAGGGGCTGACGTCGTCAGCCCGTTTTGAGGCGTGAGCGAAGAGCGCCATTGTTGTCACTCCTTGCCGTAGCGGTCGTGGTGGCGCCACCAGATGCCGGTTTCGTTGCGGCCCTTCGGCGCGCGGTCCAGCCATTGGTACACGCCCCAGAGCCCGTCGAGTCCGCGCGCATAACTGGAATAGCTGTGGTAGACGCCGCCATCGATGAGTTCGAAAGCGCTGACGCCGGGGCGGTCGCGGGAGTAGGTGGGAACGTCGGTGCCGGTCATGGACGCGATCTGGACGATGGGTTCGTCGCTGCCGCGCGACTGCCAGTCCGGCACGGTCTTGCCCGCCGGCGGTTCGGGGGCGGGCGGTTCGCGACGGTAGTTGTATTCGATCTCGCCGAGACGCTGCTGCTCCGGGCTGAACCAGACGCTGAAATCGGCGTTGAAATCGCTGCCGGCTGACGAGGCCCAGGGAAAGCTCCAGTCCATGCGCCGCTTGAAGGCCTCAAGCTTTGCAAGCGGCGCGCGCGAGACCGCCCAGAAGGCGACGTCGTGATTTTCCAGGTGGACGAAGAAACCGTTGAAGCCGTCGGCGATCGAGGAGCAGGAGGGGCATCCGGCGCTGTAATCCGGCCCGAACATGAAATGATAGATCAGGAGCTGCGAACGCCCGCCGAAGAGATCCTTCAGCGAAGCACCGCCGCCTTCGGTGTCGAAGTGGTAGTCCTTGCCGATCCTCACACTGGGCAATTGCTGGCGTTTGGCCGCCAGCGCATCGCTTCGCCGGGTCAATTCCTTTTCCTCCTCGAGCAGATCAAGTCTCGCCGCCAGCCATTGCTCGCGAGTTGCGTTCAGCATTGCCGTCATGGGTCTTCTCCTTTGCCTGTCTCTCGTCGTAGCATCCGGCGCGCTTGCCTGCCGTTGAAAGAAGATTACGGCGGGAGGGACAAATGCCGGGAGTGACAAGTGTGACGGGATTTGAATGGACTCGCTGATTACGGCCGCGGCGCAGGCGCTGGCATCGGGCGATACGCTTGGCGCGCTGAAACGGGTGGCGCTGCGCGACGATGCGCCTGCGCTGGCGCTGCGCGGCATCGCCATGGCGCAGCTCGGTGACCTCATCCGCGCCAAGGCGCTGCTGAAGAGCGCTGCGCGCGCATTCGGACCGCGGGAGGCGGTGGCCCGCGCCCGCTGTGTCGTCGCCGAGGCCGAGATCGCGCTCGTATCGCGCGATCTCACCTGGCCGCCGAAGGTGCTGGAGGGGGCGCGCAAGGTTCTGGAAGCGCATGGCGACCGGGTCAACGCCGCCCATGCCGGCAATATCGCCATTCGCCTGATGGTGCTGATCGGCCGGCTCGACGAGGCCGAGCAGGCGCTGGCCGCGCTCGACCCGACGCCGCTGCCGCCGGCCTTGCTGGCCGCCCATGAGCTTGTCGCGGCTGGGATCGCGGTCCGGCGCTTGCGGACGCAGCCGGCGCGCGCGGCGCTCGAACGGGCAAGGCTTGCGGCGCGGCGGGCCGACATGCCCGTGCTCACGGCGGAGGTCGAGACCGCTGGACATGTGCTCGATCTGCCGGCGGCGCGCCTGGTTTCGCGTGGGCATGAACGGCCGCTGCTGCTTGCCGAGGTGGAGGCGCTCTTTTCAAATGGCACGCTCGTCGTCGATGCCTGCCGCCATGTCGTGCGCGCGGGCAGTGCGGTGGTGCCGCTGGCGAGCCGGCCGGTGCTTTTCGCCCTCGCTCGTGCGCTTGCCGAAGCCTGGCCGGCGGATGTGTCGCGCGGGGCGCTGATCGCACGCGCCTTCCGCGGCAAGCATGCCGATGAATCGCATCGCGCCCGGCTGCGCGTCGAGATCGGCCGGCTGCGGACGGAATTAGCCGGGCTGGCGGAAGTCTCGGCTACCGAGCGCGGTTTTACCCTTTCCCCTGCCGGCGCCGCTGAGGTTGCAGTGCTTGCCCCGCTCGTCGAAGGGCCGCATGCGGCGGTGCTCGCCTTGCTCGCCGATGGCGAAGCGTGGTCGAGTTCGGCGTTGGCAATCGCGCTCGGCACCAGTCCGCGCACCGTGCAGCGGGCGCTGGATGCGCTCGCCGGCGAGGAGAAGGTGCAAGCGATCGGACGCGGGCGGGCGCGCCGCTGGATGAGCCCGCCGCTCTCCTCTTTCCCGACGATCTTGTTACTCCCGGGACCGCTGCCGAGCGACTAGTATGGGTCAACCGACAAGGAGGAAGACATGAAGACATCGGCTGCGACCATTCTGCGTGAATATGGACCCTTTCCGGGTGCGGAGCGCGTTCACGGCGTCACCTTCGACGGCCGGCATGTCTGGTTCGCCTCGGGCGACAGGCTGAACGCACTCGATCCCGACAGCGGCGAAGTGGTGCGGTCGATCGAAGTCGCCTCTCACGCCGGCACGGCTTTCGACGGCGAGTTCCTCTATCAGATTGCCGAGGACGTCATTCACAAGATCGACCCGAAGACCGGCCAGATTCTTTCCACCATCCCGGCCCCCGGCAATGGCGGCGATTCCGGCCTTGCCTGGGCCGAGGGCACGCTCTGGGTCGGCCAGCATCGCGGCCGCAGGATCCATCAGATCGATCCTGAGACCGGCAAGATCCTGCGCACGATCGAATCCAACCGCGTCGTGACAGGCGTCACCTGGGTCGACGGCCAGCTCTGGCACGGCACCTGGGAGGGCGACGACAGCGATGTCAGGCGCATCGACCCCGAGTCCGGCGAGGTGCTGGAGCGGCTCGACATGCCCGAAGGCACTGGCGTCTCCGGCCTCGAATCCGACGGCGGCGGCTGCTTCTTCTGTGGCGGAGGCAATAGCGGCAAGATCCGCGCTGTGCGCCGGCCGTGAGGGCTGCGCCGCCAGGGTGGGGCTGCTCATTGCAAGAAGCCGGCGTCAGCGCACCCGCCTCGCCCTTCGGCGCCCCTTGCGGGGCACCTCAGGCTTAGGCTCTCGTGGGTGCCGGCGGCTCCGGCCACGCAAATACCTGCGGGGAGCAATTCACCGTCCGTCAACTTTTGCGTGTCAATTTCGGGGGAAGGGGCGCCATCAAAAGGTTGCAAGTATTGAAGGTCAGGCTCACATCGCACATCACGCTCGTCCTGGTGGCGCTCACCTGTGCGGCGGCCGTATTGCTGTGCGGATTCGCATGGATTGCCGCCGTGAACGTCGATGATCTCTACTTGCGCCGCCAGGCCGACTTTGTGCGACAAGGATTGGATGAGCAGTTCAAGGCGCTTCCCCGGGAACAGGAAAGCGTCACGAAATGGGACGACGCCTTTCTTTATTCCAAGCAGCGGAACCATGAATGGTTGCTTGACAATGTCGGCCGCTGGACGAGCCAATATTTCGGACACGATAGAACCTACATCTTCGACAATACCAATCGCCTGCTGTTTGCGTTCCGCGACGGAACGGACACCATGCCGCCGCGCCTCGGCAGCGACGACAGCGAGGAAATGACGGCGCTGGCCGGCGAGACGCGGGCGGCTCTCGTCGAGCGCAAAAGAAGCGGTGGCGAACCGCTTGGCCAGCTGGCCAGGGTACGCACGATCATGATCGGCAACAGACCGGCGATAACAAGCGCGCGCCCTGTTATGCCGAGTTCGACAAGGATGCAGATCGAAGCGGGTCAGGAGTTCATCGCCGTCTCGGTCAAGTTCATCGACGGAAAAGCGGCTGAAAGCATTGCCCATTATGCGCGGCTCGAAGGATTGCATTTTTCCCTTTCGAAGGGAGACGACGAGCGGGCGCAAGTGCCTGTCTCGTCCTATGACGGCGGGGTGATCGGCTATCTCGTGTGGCAGCCGATCCGCCCGGGCTTCATGCTGCTCCAGCAGATCGCGCCGGCAGGGCTCGGCTGTCTGGCTCTGTTGATCGCCGCGGTGTTCTGGCTCGGACGAGGACTGCGTCGCACCTCGCTGACCCTGCTGGACAGCCAGGCCGAACTCACCCACCACCGCCACCATCTGGAAGAGATGGTGGCGGACCGAACAGCCAAAATCGAAAGACAAAGGCAGGAGCTGGACCGCCTGCTGGTGCACGAACGCCAGGTGAATGCGCTGCAGCGCCAGTTCGTTGCTATGGCCTCGCACGAATTTCGAACGCCGCTTGCCATCATCGATGCGGCCGCCCAGCGGCTCTGCCGCTCGACGACCAACGTCAGCGGCGAGTATGTTCACGAAAAAGCCGGAGTGATCCGCAGCGCGGTGGTGCGCATGGTCGATCTCATGGAGAGCATCCTTGCGAGCGGCCGGCTCGAAACCGGACAGATCATACTGAAGAGGAGCGAAGGTGATCTGAAAGCCTTGCTCGTCGCCTGCTGTGATCGGCAGCGCGAACTCAGCCCTTCGCATGTCTTCCATCTCGATCTCGAACTCATACCTGACGTATTGACCTTCGATCGAAGCGCGATGGAACAGGTCTTCATCAATCTGATGTCGAACGCCGTCAAATATTCGCCCGATCAGCCTGACATTTATGTTCACGCTCGGGTTGAAGAGAAAATGGTGGAAATCGCCGTTGCCGATAGCGGCATCGGCATGGATGCGGATGATCTGCCGAAACTGTTTCAACCTTATTATCGCGCCCGCAGCGCGACGGGTATTGCCGGAACCGGCATTGGCCTGAACGTCGTCAAGCAGGTCATCGAGCTGCACGGCGGCACCGTCGAGGTGACGAGTGAGCTTGGCAAAGGCACAACATTCACCATCTCTCTGCCAATAGAGTTTCTATTGTCGGATCAACAAGTCGCAGCTTAAGGAAGAGCTTATGGTTACAGTCCTGTGCATAGAAGACGAAGTCGAGATCCGGAATCTCCTCGTCGAAGAGTTGAGCGAAGCCGGCTACAGGACGCTCCAGGCCTCGAACGGCGCAGAGGGCCTGGAAATGATCCTGTCGAAATGGCCTGATATCGTCATCAGCGACATTTCCATGCCTGTTATGGATGGGCATCAGCTTCTGGCGGAAATCCAGATCAATCACCCGGAGCTCTCCAACATTCCCTTCATCATGCTGACGGCGCTGACAGACCGGGAAAACACGCTCGCCGGCCTGCGGGCCGGTGCTGCGGATTATCTGACGAAGCCGCTCGACTTCGACCTGCTGCTCGCCAAGCTGGAGGGCTGCGTGACGCGGCTGGAGAACGATAAGGCGCTCAATCGGTCGTTTTGATTGGGTGGGGTGAGACCAGCGCGTCCGAAATCGTTGGCTGATTCTACCGGCAGGCCAGAGGGGGTGTCTCACGCATGACCTTTCGGTCGCTCTGATGTCTTCGCGGTTTTTCCGAGGGATGTGCTGTAGCTTTATCGCGCGGCCTTTCCCAACACATCCCCCAATACCGCAAATACTCTCTCATCCAGCGTCTGCGACACATTGAAGCGCATGAAATTCGTCGCCGATTGCGACAGGCTGAACGCATTGCCCGGCGCCAGCACGATCCGCTTTTCCAACGCCGCTCGCGCCACATCAGCTGCGTCGATGTCATCGGGCAGGCGGCACCAGAGGAACATGCCGGCCTGGGGCTCCAGCCAGGGTTTTATCCCGAAGCCCTTCAGACGAGCGGTGACCTCGGTCATGGCGCGCGCCAGCCGCTGCCTGAGCATTTCCATGTGTTTGCGGTAACCGCCGTCGCTCAAGACCTTGAGCACCAGCTCGGCCGTCATCCGGGCGCCGCCGAAGGAGGTGGCGATCTTGAGGTCGGTGAGGCCCTCGATCCATTCGGGCCTGGCGACGATGAAGCCGCAGCGGGCAGAGGCCGAAAGCGTCTTCGAAAAGCTGCCGATATGGATGACGCGCTCGAGCCCGTCAAAGGCGGCGAGGCGAGGCGCGACCGAATATTCGAAATCTGCGAAGATATCGTCCTCGATGATGGTGAGATCGAACTGGTCGGCGAGTTTCAGGACCCGGTGGGCTGTGACGGGGGAGAGTGTCGCGCCGGTCGGATTGTGGATGGCCGAGTTGGTGATGTAGAGCCGCGGCCGATGTTCGGCGAGCGTCTGCGCGAAGAGTTCGACATCGGGGCCTGACGATGTGTAGGGCACACCGACGATCTTCGCCCGGTGGGCGCGCAGCAATGCGTGGAAGTTGAAGTAGCAGGGATCGTCGACCAGCACCGTGTCGCCGGGTTCGAGCAGGAAACGGCAGAGCAAGTCGATCGCCTGCGTGCTGGACTCGGCGAGCAGGATCTGAGCCGGCGAAGCCTCGATGCCGCGCTCGCCCATGCGCCGCGAAATCAGCTGGCGCAGCGGCCGCAGGCCGAGCGGCGAGCCGTAATCGGCAAGGGCCGGCCCCTCGGCGCGCGCAAGCGTTCGGAGCGCCCGGCGCATGCCCTCGCCAGGCAGCCAGGAGGACGGCAGCCAGCCACAGCCGGGTTTGAGATCGGCTTCATCGGACTCCAGCGATTGCCGCGAAATCCACAAGGGATCGACGGCGCGGTCGAGTTTCGGCCCGGCCTCGGCCAGTGCGAAGGGGGCCGCCTGGTTGGCGACATAGAAGCCGGAACCCGGCCGTGAGATGATCGCGCCCTCGGCGGCCAGGCGCTCATAGGCGTCGACGACGGTCGAAGTCGAGAGCTTCATGCTGGACGCCAGGCTCCGCACCGAAGGCAGCCTTGCCCCCGGCGTCAGGCTGCGCCCGGCGATGCGCTGCCGGATCGTCGCCATCACCATCTCGACGCGGGTGCGTCCCGCTATCTTTTCGTTCATCCGTACTGCCTTTTGAACCATAACAGTTTTGCGAAACCGTATCAGACCGTCACTGTCGTGGCTATCGGTTTTGGCGGATAAGGCTGGACGGCCCGTTCTTGTGAATTCGATTCAGCTAACGCGCCTCAGGTTATTGTTTATGCATGCCGTTCTCTCAAGGCCGCAGGGTTTCGACGACATGCATCTGGGAAGGGAACGCATGATGGAGCGCATGACGGCAGGATGGGTCAATGGTTTGATTGGTGTGGTGATCTTCAGCGGCTCGCTGCCGGCGACGCGCGTGGCGGTGGCGCAGTTCGATCCGGTCTTCCTGACTGTTGCGCGCGCGGCGATCGCCGGGGTGCTGGCGCTCTGCCTGCTGATCGTCTTTCGTGAGAAGCGGCCGGCCGGGCGCGATATCATCCCGCTTGCCGTGGTCGCGCTTGGCGTCGTGGCGGGCTTTCCACTGCTGACGGCGCTGGCGCTGCAGCATGTGACGTCAGCCCATTCGATCGTCTTCGTCGGTCTGCTGCCGCTGGCAACGGCGACCTTCGGCGTCATCCGCGGCGGCGAACGGCCGAAGCCGGCCTTCTGGCTGTTCTCCATCCTCGGCAGCGCGCTGGTGGCGGGCTTTGCCCTGACGCAAGGTCTGACGGCCTCGCCGGTCGGCGACCTGCTGATGCTCGCGGCAATCGTCGCCTGCGGCCTCGGTTATGCCGAGGGCGGCCGGCTGTCGCGCACGCTCGGCGGCTGGCAGGTGATTTCCTGGGCGCTGGTCCTTTCGCTGCCAATCATGATTGCAGTCGCGTTCGTCTACCGGCCGGAAAGTTTCGCCGACATTGGAACGCCGGCGCTCATCGGCCTTGCCTATGTCTCGCTGTTCTCGATGCTGATCGGTTTCATCTTCTGGTATCGCGGCCTCTCGCAAGGCGGCATCGCCGCCGTCGGCCAACTGCAACTGCTCCAGCCCTTCTTCGGCCTGGCGCTCGCCGCCACGCTGCTGCACGAACCGGTCACCTGGGCGATGCTCGCGGTGACGGTGGCTGTCATTTTCTGCGTAATGGGGGCGCGCAGGTTCGCGCGGTAATAGTTGAGCTGGGGCCACAAAGCTGCCGCTCAATCGTCAGAAAATGGCCCCTTTACCGCCGCACCGAGCCCTTTTCCGGGCTTCATCGTCGTGACCTCGCCAGCCTTTCCAGCGGCTGAGCGATCGACCGAGGCGGTCTTTGCTGCCGTCCAAATCACCGGAAAAGGAATGAAAATGATCACTCGTTACACATCCCTCGCAACGATGACAGCCGCGGTGTTCAGTCTGCTTGCTCTCAGCCCGGCATCCGCGACCGAGCTTGCCCAGGCGCAACAGCAGCCGCCGGCACAGGGGCAGGCGCCGATGCAAGGACAGGGTGGTACCGGTGCGGCTGCCCCTGTCAGTGATCAGAAACTCGAGGCCTTTGCCGTTGCCTACGTGCAGGTCGACAAGGTCAGGCAGGAATATTCGGCCAAGATCGACGCGACCAAGGACCAAGCTGCGAAGCAAAAGCTGCAGGAAGAAGCCAAGAAGCAGATGGTCGACACCGTCCAGGCCTCCAACGACATCTCCGTCGAGGAATATTCGTCGATCCTGACGGCAGCGCAGAGCGACCCGGCGCTCGCTAAGAAGGTTCTGGACAAGATCGGCACCCCGCCGCCGGCGCAGCCGCAGCAATAGGCTTAAACTGGAGCCAAGGCGCGGGTCCACGCGGCGAGTGCTTCCCGCGCCCGCCCCAATCCTGACGCGGCCTCAGTTGGCGGGCACGACCAGCGCTTCGCCCTTACGGACGATGTAGGTCGCCAGCTCCGAAGCCTTGCCGCTGCCGACGTTTCTGGCCGAATGCACGACGCCGGAGGGAATGAACAGCGATTGGCCGGCCTTCAGCGTTACCGGCTCCTGCCCGTCGAGCCGATATTCCAGCGTGCCCTCGATAACGAAGGCGATTTCTTCGCCCGGATGCGCATGCTTCGGCGCGAGAACGCCGGGGGCGAAATCGACGCGCACCTGAACGGCCTCGTGGCCGGGTACATCGATATCGCTTCTGACGAGGTCGGTGCGCTGCAGCGGCTGTTCCGCATGCGCTATCGCCGCGCCGCCAAGGAGAAGGGCGAGCGGTATCGCCTGGATCATTTTCATCGTGTCATCCTTCCTGAATTGACCATTGCAGCGAATCGGCCGCATCGCCATTTCAGTCGATGATTGAACCGGGCATGTGTCGGGAAACCGGCATTTTTGTAAGCGAATGTATCCGCAGCCCGGCTGAGGCTTCCCGTAAGAACGGGACCCTTTTTTACGCGAACCGCATCGCGGATTTCGCACGCGCCTTCGCCGCTACTTCCTCGCGATCGCGAGGCGGCTGAGACGTCTCCAACGAATCGAGCAATTCACGGGCGCAAGCTGCGATCGAACTGACCGCGCGTTCGAACGCGGCCTCATTGCGCTTCGACGGCTTGGTCGCTCCGCTGAGCTTGCGCACGAACTGGAGCGCGGCATCATGAATCTCTTTGTCCGTTGCAGGCGGATCGAAGTTGAACAGTGGTTTTATGTTTCGGCACATGGCTTGCTCGCGTGATGTTCTCTTTGCCACTGGGGAAAGTGGCCTCGCACGAAAGGTAGTCGCGTGAGCGCGAATTGCAACGAGGCGTGGGAGATGGCGCGCCGATCTGAACGAGTTCAGGGATCCACGACCGGACGCCGCTTGAGTGCCGCCACTTGTGATGGAGTGGGAGGAGGCTCCGGGCCTCCGCATCGAAACTCTCCGTCGATGACGAGATGTTCGGAGTGAGGACAATTCGACCAAACTGCCGGATAGGGAAAGGGCACAGCCGCCAGTCGCCATCGACTCGCGACGACGGAGTGATAGGCAGGGAGAGTGCGCCCAGCGGGCTTTCTGGGAAGATAGAGGGGACACGATATCTCTAGTTGCCCCAGCCGATTTGGAACCGATCAAATCGAACCTCGCTCAACGGTTGGTTGGAGGGGCTCAGCCTCACCGAACGAAGAACGAGATGAAGCTCGGGGGAATAGTATTGTTCGAAAATGATCGGAGGCAATTCCGTCAGTTTCAGACGGCTGTTAATGGCCCAAACTTTGTAGGAACAAGATGCAATTGTTTCCTCTCCCAAGCCGTCGAACCGTATAAAAGTCGTGCCCGAATCAGTTTTTTTGCCATTGATGAAAAGCGTGGTGCCGGATTGCCAGGCCTTCTTCTGTGGTAGATCGTCCAACGCAATCGCGTTCGCGTATTTCAGCTCATGCGTGCCGCTGGCACTCACTCTCTTTTCGACGAGCAAGGGGTGCACATATACGGCCGACACCGGCTGCAGTGAGCCGTCGCGCTCCATCAGCCGCTGTTCGGTGAGACCCGGGCCGTCGGGCTTGTAGAATACGGAATAGAAAGGCGCTTCTCTGGTCAGCAGCACGCCCTGTTTGGTCTCACTGGCGGTTAAGCAATCGCCAAAGGCTGGCACCGCCAATGTTATTCCAACCAGTAACGACAAACTTCTTAGCAAGATCGACATCCCAGATTCCGCTCATCCAAGTCCGCTACCACCGTGCTTGGGTGAAATTGGGGAGATCGACGTCGCTGGCCCGGAGTTCGTCCACATCCTGACCGAACTTGGTCTGATCGACGAGTATCGGATCTACTTGCACCCGGCCGTGGTGGGGCAGGGCGAGCCCTAATGTTGCGCGCCGCCGACCGGCGGTACGGTAAATTTCACAGGCTTTCCGCCCAGCACTTCGTGCACTGGAGTGGCAAGTTCGATGAGCACCTTGTGTTCGCCCGGCGGCAGGCCGGTCAGGACGATGGCGCCGGTGCCGCCCGCATCGGCCCACCGCCATGGCAGGTCGTCGATGCTGACATGAAGGTGTCCGGCCCGAGGCGAGACATCGGTCGCGCTGGCGCCGAAAATGGGCAGGATGCGGAAGTTCTCGGTTCTATAGGGAATGATGGCCACGCCTCTGGTGGCCAGCGGTTCTGGAAGGGGCTGATCCACGAAGAGCTTGGGTGCGGCTTCGTTCTTGATCGGAAGGAACTGCGTCGCCGCCTGATGCGGCGCCTGCGCGTGGAGGGATGTGCCGGTGAGCAGGAAGGCTGCTGTTGCGAGGGCTCTTGCGACCGTGGTCATGACATAATCCTTTGTAGACGCGCCTGTCGTGACCGACATCGTCGGGACACCGGAGCGACGCTGAGTTGAGGCCGATCAGGCGGCGTTGAGTTCGACGGCGATGTTGCCGCGTGTGGCCTTGGAGTAGGGGCAGAGCTGGTGAGCGCGCTCGACCAGGGACTTGGCGATGTCAGTCTCGATGCCCGGCAGCGTCGCGTTCAGTCGCGCCTGCAGGACATAGCCGCCGTCATCGTTCGAGACGAGGTCGATCTCGGCATTGACGGCAGCATCGGCGGGGATGCGAAGCTGGCGTTCGGCAGCCGCTCTTCCGATCGCACCGAGGAAACAGGCGGACCAGGCGGCGGCGAAGAGCTGTTCGGGATTGGTGCCTGGAGCCGAGGAACCGGGCGGGGAGAGTTTCACATCGAGGCGACCGTCGGAAGTGCGGGATGCGCCGTCGCGTCCGCCGGTGGTGTTGGTGGTGCCGGTGTAGATGACTTTCGACATTTGGATGCTCCTTGTTCGATTTCAGCCGGTGGGACAGCACACTGCTGGTGTCTCAGGCGCCGCCACGGCCCAGCAGGGTTCCGGGCGGCGATGACGGGAATATGAGCTCGGCAAGACTTGCCCGGTAGCGAGCAGGCGTGAGAGCAAGCCTCTCGTTTTCGCTCAGTCCTGCACCAGGTTGCCAAGCCGCAGCGCTGTGGAGGATGTCGAAAGCAGCGCGTTGCGGGAGGCATATCGCTTCCAACCGCCGAGGGTTCGCCGTCGTTCGGAACTTGCCGAACTCAAGAGGCTGCCTCTCAGGTTTCCCCGCTACCGCCGGTGCCGGCATTGCGCGATCTTCGAAGTGCTAACCGGGATTGAGACCTGCCGAGGCGGTCTTGATCTCTCATCCAGCCAGGAGACGGACATGAACACGCTTTTCAAACGCAAGGTCGCCTTCGCCCTGTCGATGGGCATCGTAACGACAGGGATCATCTCTTTCACACTGCTCGCGCTCAATCTGGGTTTTTCCGAGGAATTCGTGCTGACGTGGCTGCGCTCGTGGAGCATCGCCTATCTCATCGTCATTCCGGCCATCCTGCTGATTGGCCCACACCTTCAGGCGCAGGTGGACCGCATCGTTCGCTGACGAATTGAGTCTCAGCGACCGCCATGACAATGACCATGCTTGGCGATTATCGGCACCTCCAGGATCGGGCGCGGACGGTCGGGGAAGTGCGCACTTCATTCCGGTGACGGCGCATCGCCATATCTGCTGCAGGCCGCGCGAAGCCGCGGCAGAATCCAGTCGATGAAGGCGCGCAGCTTGAGGGCAAGCAGGCCCTGTCGGGAATAAACGATGTGGATCGGCTTGGGCCCGCCGTCATAGTCCTTCAAGATCTGCACGAGCATTCCCGAAGACAGCTCCTCGGGAACTTGATAGTCGAAGAGGCGGGCGATCCCGGCTCCATTGCACGCGGCGGCGACGCAGTTGGCCGCGGTGTTCACCTCGATCCGGCTCCGTGGCGTCGCCTCGACCGGCTTCCCCTCGATCTCGAAATTCCAGAAGAAGGACCTGTCGTTGAACATGATGCCGTCGTGATCGGTGAGCTCGGTCGGATGCTGGGGCGTGCCATGCCGCTCCAGGTAGGCCGGGCTTGCGCAGGTCAACAGGCGGAACTCGCCGGCCTTGACCGCATAGAGCGAACTGTCGGCCAACTCGCCAAGTCGGATCGCGACGTCGACCTGTTCGTTGACCAGATGAACAGAGCGGTCGAGGGACAGAAGGTTCAAGGTCACTTCGGGATGCTTGTTCATGAAATCGAGCGCGATCGGCAGAACGTAGCGGTGGCCAAACTCGATCGGCATCGTGATGGTCAGCAGTCCCCGCGGCGTCTGATATTCGCCTGAGGCCCTGCGTTCGACCTCCTCGAGATCGGCAATGATCCTGCGCGCCGCATCGACATAGTCGCGACCGGCATCGGTGAGCTGCAGGTTGCGGCTTGTCCGGATGATGAGGTTTGCGCCGAGATATCGCTCCAGATCGGCAACCTTGCGGCTGACGCTCGGCAGCGGCGCGTTCAGCTTCCGGCTGCCCGCCGACAAGCTGCCGGCGTCAACCACTGCAAGCAGAACCCGCATTGCATCAAGCCGATCCATAACACCCCGACGAGTGAAAGCCTCGATCTTGAGGATATGGGAAATCGGTTCTGATGAACAGCAATGGCCGCGGGCGCACCCCTCATCATCACCCGGGTAGCCTCTTGTCGTTCAAACGGTCTCGCCGATGCGGAACCGCTTCACGATCCGGTGGATGAGCATTGAGAAGGTGGTTCTCAATTTCACCGGCTGCCGGCCAGGGCTCCCGGCCAGTACATTTCTCCCATCCGATCAAGGGTTTCGCTGACTGCCGATAGACACCGTCGGTGTCACGGAGATCAACGGCTCGGTGACGCAACTTCAGAAGGAGTAATCGTCATGGACAGAATCTTCTATGTTGGCGTGTCGGCCGCTCTCTTTGCGGCTTTTGCCTTTTCGCTCAACTTCATCGTGCCCTTGATCATCGGCGACTATTCCACCTTTGATTTCGCCCTCGTCCGTCATGGTGTCTCGGCGCTGGTCGGACTTTACATCCTGTTTTCCGAGAAGGGTGTCCTGCGCCACCTGACACCTCGCAACTGGCTGAATGCAATCTGGCTCGCTTTCATCGGATATGTCGGCTACTTCCTGACTGTGACGGGCGCGGCCGTCTTTGCCGGTCCGGTCATCGCTCCTGCCTTTCTCGGCCTGGTGCCGATCGTATTGATGGTCGTTGGTAACAAGCGTCAGGGATCATTGCCATGGCGATCTCTCATGATGCCTCTGGCGCTGGTGCTGGCCGGCCTTGCTCTCGTCAACGGCACGGCACTTACGACCGAAGGATTGAATTCGGTGCGATCATTTTGGGTTGGCGTGCCACTGGCGCTGGCCGCCGTGGGACTTTGGGTCTGGTTCGCTCTTGCCAATCAGGCTGCACTGGCGGCCCGGCCGGAAATGCCCTCCGGTGTGTGGGCTGCGTTGATATTGGTGGGAGGTGGCATCCTGATGCTGGCCTTCTACCCCTTCGGCGCCGCGCTGGACCTCTTCCGGCTTCCAACGCTGGGATTCGGTTGGAGTGCCGCCGGCAGCTTGTATGTTTGGGGCGCTTCTTTCGCGCTGTTGGCAACCGTAGGCGGCGTCTGGGCCTGGAACATTGCGTCGCGGAGCCTGCCGGTTGCCTTGGCTGCGCAATTGATCGTCTCGGAAACGGCCTTCGGTGTGATCGGTGGACTTGTCGTACATGCTCGTTGGCCGACCCCGATCGAAAGCGCTGGGATTGTCGTCCTCATCGCGGGCGTTGTTCTATCCGTGCGAATTTTCTATGAATTTCGGTGTACATCAGGAAGGACATTGCTTGCGCAAGAGTGACATGCCGCACGCAAGACAAGTGATGGTCTAGGTCGTCCGGCGCTCGGGCCCGCTATCCGGGTGGGCTGGCGAACAGTAAGATGCTGAACTTGTGTGGCGCAGGATCATATCGGCGGAAGTGCAGGGGTGGGGTCCATCTCTGACTATGCGAACCATGTCTTCGCAGATCTGGCGGCAGACGCGGAATGACTGATAAGGAAGGCTTGGGCCGCCGGAAAATTGGCAAAAAAATAGAGCATTTCCGGACGCAAACAGAAACGGAAATGCTCTCGTAGTTCGGTGCGAAGCTTACCAGAGTCGGCTTCGCACCTCTCACATCTCGCCATGTGGCTATTCGTCTGGCGCCGCCGACGCGGCGTTTTCCAGCGAGGTGCGGATTTGATCAATCTTGCCGTCGGCATCGCCAACCCCGAGAATGGTCTTGGCTTGATCCAGGACCGCCGGGCTGACCTGACCGGTTTTCGTTGCGGAAGCCAAAGCGTCCTCCAGCGCCTGATCGCCCAGCAGGGGATCGTCGGCCGCGGGCTCGATGCCGTTGTCGATTTCATACTGGGCATAAGCCACGGCGTAGGCCGAGATGGCGGCCATGCGCGGGTCCGATGTGTTCATCAGCGCCCTGTAATTCCGTTTCAAGGAATTCAGGCCCGCAAGCTGTGCTGAAAGGTTCTTCTCCTTCTTGTTGGTGGCTGCGGTATCTGACTTGCCCGATTTGGACTTGCCCGATGCCTCTGACGATTTGCCTCTCACGGCTGACGAGTTGGAGTTGCCATGGTTTGAACCGCTGTCGTGGCCGCCACCGTTTCCGTGGCCGCCGCCATTACCGCCGCCGTTGCCACCACCATTGCCACCACCATTGCCGCCGCCGTTTCCGCCGTCCTTCGCCAGCGCGCTCATGTCGAGCCCCGCAATCGTTACCGGGCTTGCTGCAAGCGTCAGCGAAAGCACGGCCAGGGACGCTAAGGTTGCTTTCCGCATCGTTTTCCTCCGAATGAGACCACCAGATGGCGTGCAACTGCACGTCGAGATCTGACTTGAAGGATAGATTGCTATCGCGCGCTGCACATCGGACTGAGGTCCGGCGAAAGGCCCCGGCTATGGTCCTAAGGAAACATCCAAGCTCGCCAAGGCGCGCAAACGGTTCAGGGAAGATTATCGCGAGCTTTCCAGGTGGCTCTCGCCACGCAAAAGGTTCAGCCAGGCCTGCGACACTTTCTCCGCGCCTGAGCCCCCGATATGGCAATCGTCGTAGCGGTCGTCTCCATCGAGCAAGGCGTCAGAATTCGCGCCCTCTCGGATACCGTGGCCGCTTTTTGACAAGGCCAGTTGCGCCCGTACAATAGGATTGTCTGGAATATGTTCCTTGAAGCCGCCGTTGCTCGGTTCGAGGCATTTCGATGCGATCGAAATGTAAACGGGGGCTTCGACGCCGTGCTGACGCAATGTGTCAACCATCGACATGAAATGTTTCTGATAGGCCTCCGAAGTGGTGCCCAGAACGAGGTCCGCCTCTCCTTGCACCCAGAGGACGCTCGTTATTCTATAACCGGAATCCTGAAGCTGTTTCATTGTATCGATCAGCACAGGATTGAGGTCACCGCCTGTCGCCCATCGAGCGACCTCCGATCCGGAATATGCGAGTGGTGCGAGAATGACGCTGTCATTTTGTCCCGACCCGATCAATTTGTTCCCAAGAAGCGTCCAGTACTCCCCCTTGGTATTGGTCGATCCAAGAAGTGGCGACGCAGCGATGAAGCACCGTTTGTCAAAGGCGTTTACAACGCGAGCGCCATAATCCGACCGGTGCCGTTGTCCACCGTAGTTGGCCGCGTTCGATTGGCCAAGAATGAGTAGGACGGCAGTCCGATCAGTTTGAGTCGGGCAGGTCACAGCGGTTTTTGATTCATCTGCGATGAGTCGTTCCTTGTCGTCGAAAGTATAACGGCTTGAAGCCGCCGCCTTCTCTCCGGCAATCGTTTTCTTCAGCGCGGAAAGTTGTGGCCAGGGAAAGATCTCATGTCTCGCGCTCATGCCGCCGAGAACATAGATGGCGATCACGGCAACCAGGCCGATGGCCATTGTTTTGCGCATGTCGTTACCCTTTAAAGATCATCCGACGACATGGAGCCTACGGACCGACCAAGGCTGCTCCAGCCATGACGGTTCCTTTACACCAGCCGCATCTGCTTGCTCGGGCATGCTCTTCAAAAAGAGTTCGTCGCGAAGATCGAGCCCCAATCGATGACTATTTCGATGGAGTTGCCGAAAACCTGCCCTAGACTATAGTTCGGACCAGTGATTGCAATCATCCGGATGGGTGAAAGATCGTGCTATGCGGCATGAATTCCATGGAGCAAGTTCCCTTTGCTCGGCCATGGGAGGGTGGTCACAGATTGGCGCGGTGAGGTCAAACGTGGAGCGGAGCACCGGTCGTCATCCGAGATGCGGCATGCGGGCCTGCCGAGTTTGGCGAGACGCCAACCCCAATCTCCGTCGTCCTCGGCTCAAGGTCGATCACGCCAGGCGCAAGTCGAGCAGCGGGTGCAGCTTCTTCAGATTCGGGAGGGATTTTGCCTGCCACGGATGTTGATTGGTGCCTTTGACGATAAGCAGGAGGTCGCCCATCTTTCTGGCTTCGATGGTGAGCTTCGCCAGGAGGTTGATGCCCGAGGAATTCAGAAATTCGAGGCCCGTCAGGTTGAACGTCACCTGTTTGTGCCCTTCATGGAGAAGGCCTGTTATCATTGAATAGATCGGCGCATAGGCGTCCGGGCCTGCCAGGCGGAAGACGCCGTCGAAATACACCTCGTTTTTTTCCGCCCATACGCGGAAGTTTTCGTCGCTGATTTCCATTCTTCGCTCACAGATTGGAGGAGGGCGGCATCGCCACAGCTGCAGTCGTCGTCAGTATGATATGCTCGTCCTTATTCTCTTCGAATGTCCATGCCATTCTCGCATCGTAATCGCTCAAAAGGGTGAGCAGGCCCAAACCGGAACCGCTTTCCGGCGATATGGCGTTGGTTTCGATTTGCTCAAGAAGGAGTACGCCGGGTTCCTTCGATTGAAGGCGATGCAGGAGCTGCTGGAAGCGCGACGACGTCGCGCTGTCGATGGCATTCTTCACCCTGAGCAGAAAGCTTCCTTCGATTATGCCGGCTTCGATGAGGATCTCGCCAGGCTGTCGGAATTTGACTGCATTTTCGATCAGCTCGTTGCTGAGGTATCCAATATCATGATGCGCCTGCAGATAATCTTTCCTCGACCGGGAATAGGGCAGCGCCATGATCTTCGCTAGGAAGTCCGAAGTCATTCCCGAATGCTTCCATCTAAGCTGAAGCGGCCCATCGCTCAATGTCAGGCGAGCGCCAGAACCCAGGCTGATGTCCGCCAGAGATTCGATGCCATATATTTTGGGCGCCATGTCTCACCTATGCCGTACCGCGAGAAGCGTGATGTCGTCGTAGATTTTCTGCGATCCGATGAAGAGCATCAGCGTTGCAACAATTTCAGAAACGACTTTCTCAGCACTCTGACCTTTCAAGCGAAGTGCTTCCCTGCAGAGACGTTCGATGCCGAACAGCTCTCCCGCATCGTTTGCGGCTTCTGTCACGCCGTCGGTGTGCAGGAGTATGAGGTCGCCCTTCTCGAATGCTATTTCACGTGTTTTGATAAAGGTGGAAATATCGGCTTCCAATCCGATCGGTATACCGAGATCCATGGTGTCGATGCGTTGGATCTCACCGTTCGCCCGCACGATGACGACTTCCTCGTGCTGTCCCGACAAGATCATCTCCTTGCCGTCATAATCGAGAAAGGCCAGGGTGAGATGTTTGTCTATTCTGGTCCTGACTATGTTTTTGAATAGGGCACTGTTTAGATTCGCCAGAAATTTGACGGCGTCGGAGTTCCCCGCTTCCTGAAGAGCGCGGGCGACGGACTGGACCATCAGCATCAACACGCCGCTTTCGAGCCCGTGGCCGGTGACGTCGCCGATGCCGATCTTCAACCGTTTTCCGTTCTTCAAGACGTCGTAATAATCGCCGCCGACTTCTTCCGCAGGTCTCATATAGGCTGCGATCTCGATGTCCTGAAATTCCTCAAGCTCCTGTTGCAGCGGCAGAACCATCAGCTGGATTCTCTCGGCGACGGCGAGCTCCGTTCCCAGACGACGATTTTCCCGCTCGAGCTGCGCATTCAGCGTCGAAATCTCTTCCTTCTGATCTTCGATCTGGGCGGTTCGTTCTTCGACGAGTTGCTCGAGATTTTCGGTGTGATAGCTGATCTGCTCGGCCATCCGATTGAAAGCCTCACCGGCCGCGCCGACCTCGTCCTTGCTTGTTATTGCCACTCTGACTGAATAGTCCTGCGCCTGAATCCGCTTGGCGGCGCCGGCAAGTGCGCTGATCCCGCTCGTTATGCGTTTCGAAGCCGCAAACACCGCGATCGTCACGATGAGCAACGACATCAAGATCGCCAGGATCTGGTAGATCACGATGCGGTTGGTGGCCTCGGAAATCTTGGCCTGGGCGGCATAGAGGGAGGCGTCGATTTCCCGTTCCGGAACAACTACCCCAAGCAGCATTGCCTCCTGCCGAACCGGGCCGCTGGACCACAGGTTGGTCGCGGGCAGTTTCTTGACGATGACAATATAGGGAACCTGGTTGCCGTCCCGCTGCAGCAGCAGATGTTGAATGCCCTGTTCCCGGTCGAGAGCCAGTTTCGCTATCGCAGGCTGGGAGCTTCCTTTCAAGGAACGTTCCAGCCCGGTCACGCCGGTTCCGCTCGCATCGCTCGCGGAACGCAGACCGAGCGTCTCTTCGCCGGTGCTGTTGATCGCGACCACGTTTCCGTCGGACATTGCCAGAAATCCGAAGCCGGACTGGGCCACCTTCACGTTTTCAACCGTCTGGGCGAGCTGGTCGAGCGTGATATCGGCGCCGGCCGTCCCGGCGACATCCTTCCGATCGGCGGTCCAAAGCGGATGAAAGAAACTGACGATCAGCTTCCCGGTAATGGCATCGGTATAGGGAGCCGTTTGCGTGATGTCGTCCGCGACCGGTCGCGTCTTCATGTCCCTGGCCCAGCCTTGCCAGGACTCGTAAAGCCCGGGAAAAAAGAAGTTCCAGAAATCAGCCTCGTTGTGCCCGGGATAAAGGCGGTCGAAGGTCTGAGCCTGGTCGGTGTAGGGCGCTGTCCTGAAGATCGGTCGTTCCCTCGGTCCGATGTAATACATCTGCAGCTTTGACGCGCCGTGCTGCAGCAGGCTCGGCGCAACGAGATCGAGAACCGCGCTTGTCTCTATATCGCGCCTGATTTCGGATTTCGGCTGATGGTCCTGTCCGAGCAGGTAACCCCAGACGCTGACGACCGAAGCGGAGCCGGGCGCGTTCTGCGACCATTTCCCCTTCTCGTCGTAAGATAGACTGACGCTGTCCGGCGATGTGCGGGCGATTGCCGCGCCGACATCGGTATTGCGGGCGGGGTTGTCGATCTGCGCCTGCAGCACGCCTGCCAAAGTGTCGACGTCGTTGTGAACCTGGCGCAGGAGCAGGTTCACCTGGGCTGCGGTCGAATCGGCATAGGTGCGTATATATTCCTGGCTGGCGGCTTCGAGACCCTGGCCGACTTCGAGTGTCGCGTCACGCGACAGCCTCTGAACATTCCAAAGCGCCAGGCCACCGCTGACCAGCAAGTCGAAGAGAACGGCTCCACCGACGACCAGGATGAATTTCGCCCGAAACGAGGCCAGTCCTACCGTTCTTTTCGATAATCCTCCATCCATCACAGCGGCTTTCGACCAGAGGCTGCCCAGATCGGCCAGCCGGCATAACCTTTGGGGTGAAGAGCGGCAAAGACGTGATCCTTGAATCCTTGCCGGAATCTGCGAATGAAATCCGGCGAGTCGCCGCGGCGGACGGCCATCTCACCGGCATAGACATTTTCCCAGGCCTCGATGATGTCTGCGAAGTCCTGGGGATCGCCGTCAAGGTTCGTGACCATGAAGCAGTCGACCTGGATGTTATCGAATCCGGCGTTGAGCAGGAGGTGGCGGCTTTTCGGCCCCATCTCGACATCCATGTCGAAGTGCCTGAACAATTTCGCCACTTCCTCGTAGGTCCATCTGATCGAGTCGGCATGCGGCTCACCCAGACAATGCGAGTTCTTTTCGTTGGTGATGTAGACACGGCCGCCGGGCTTGCAGATGCGATAAAGCTCACGCAAGAGCATTTCGGGGCGGTCGAAAATCTGCAGCGAGTGCCGGCAGGTTACGAAATCGAATTGATTGTCTCGAAGCAGCATCTGAGACGCATCGCCATAGGTGTACTCGATGCCTTCCAGGCCGAACTCGGCAGCGACCTTGCGGGCATAATCGAGACTGCGCACCGAGTGGTCTAGTGCGACAAGGCGCGTCGGCTTGAATTCCCGTTGAACCAGAGCTGCGAAATCACCAATGCCGCAGCAGATATCGGCCATGGCGAGACTGCTGCGCAGACCGTGGCGCGGCAAGAGTTCGCGTTCGTGCCTCCATGTCATCTTCGTCTGCGTGCGCAGAATGGGAATGAAGCTCTCGTCCTCGACGAAGCTTTGCCCCGGATAGAATGCCGAATCATAGACCTCGACCGACAGGTTTGGCTGCGATGCTGCCAGCATCTCGAAGAGCGAGGCAGACCATGCCATCACGCTCGACGTAATAATCTTGATCTCCCGTTCCGGCCGAGCTCGGCAGCCTGCTGCCAGGACATCGGCCAGAGCGGCGAAGGCTGTCATGTTGATGTGGGTGAGGCGTTTGACGTTGAGATAAACGATGCCGCTATATCTTTCCAAACTCTGCCGCACCAGCTCGAGAGCTTCGCCAATCTCGGCGGCGCTTTCCGGCCGCATTTTGCCAGACAGCACGAGCTCCTGATTTGTCGGATCAGACCGTACTGTGAAGGGCAGGGGAAGAAGGTTCATTGGAAGTCCTCGGCCGAGGGGAAATCCGCAACGATTTCGATCCCATCGACATCATCTTTCTCGATGCGGATCGCGGCGCCGAATATTGTTGTCAAACTGTTGAGCAAAGCCGTTCTGTCAGACCTTGCGACCAAGTGACCGGACCCGCTGTCGAGGGGCTGTGTTTTCCCTGATGATCTTGGCTTTGTGTGCTTGTGGGCAACTTCTTCCTCGTAAGGAAACGTAATTCTCAGCCGATTGAATGTCGCGCTGCGATAGAGGCTGAAACTTATCCTTCCCCGCTTGTCCGTCGCGCGGAAGGCAAATTCGATGAGCTCGTTCGCCGCGACCGAAAGAAAGTTGGAGTAGCGAGCGGGATCACTGTGGCCCTGGCCGAGAATGTCGGAGATATATTCCGCTATCTCATCGCAAAATTGCCATTGAGATTTGAACATCGCGATATTCATCTCAAGCGATACCATCGGCGAAAATGCCGGATCGTCGAAGCGGGATGCTTCCTCTTCCAATATACCCTCCAATCGTCCGTCTGGAGCGTCAGATCTGCGTGGTCTAAATGCACGGCGAAAATCGGCGCGTGGTCAAGCTTGCTTTTTGGATCCTTCTGCCCGGGTAATGAATTCCTCAATGGCCTCGACCGGAAGTGGCCTGCTCACCAAAT
This sequence comes from Rhizobium sp. NLR8a, assembly GCF_019685235.1. Taxonomy (NCBI): domain Bacteria; kingdom Pseudomonadati; phylum Pseudomonadota; class Alphaproteobacteria; order Hyphomicrobiales; family Rhizobiaceae; genus Rhizobium; species Rhizobium sp. NLR8a. Next base: position 183,644 of record NZ_JABDWI010000003.1, on the reverse strand, counting down.
AGCCCTGAAGCCTGTCGCAGCCCACGCTGCGCAACCATTCCGCCTGACCGGGCGTCTCAACCCCCTCGGCCGTCACCTGCATGTCGAGGTCATGTGCGAGGTTCACGACACAGCGGACGATTGCCTGGCTTTTCACATCGGTTTCGAGATCGGTAATAAAGTACTTGTCGATTTTGATCGTGTCGAAAGGGAATGTCTTGAGATAGCTCAGGGAAGAATATTCCGTGCCGAAATCATCCAGTGAAATCCGCAGGCCCAACACGTTAAGGGTATTCAGAGTGTCGATGTTGTTGACGGTCCGCTCGAGCAGCACGCTTTCGGTTATTTCGAGCTCCAGACGCTCGGGCTGAAGTCCGACCAAGTCCAGCGTCTGGGAAATCCGGTCGGTGAGACCGCTTGTCAAGAATTCAGCCACCGACAAATTGACGGCGACTATGTAGTTATCAGGCCACTTCTTCGCCTCGCGGCATGCCTGCCCCAAAACCCACGCGCCTATCTCTGGCATCATTCCATCCGCCTCGGCCATCGGAATGAATGCCGCCGGTGGTATTTTTCCAAGCAGAGGGTGGTGCCACCGCAGCAATGCTTCGAAACCGACAATGCAGCCGTGCTCGGCGATGGGCTGGTATTCGACATAGAACTGCTGTTGGTCGAGCGCCGTGCGCAGGCTGCGGCGCAGCAGTTCCCGCTGCTCCAGCAATTCGAGCATTGTTGGGTCATAGGCTTTAGCCCGACCACGCCCTTCTTTCTTGGCGGCGTAGAGTGCGAGGTCGGAAGCCTTCATCAGCTGTTCCGGACTCGTGCCGTCCGGCGGAGCGGTGGATATGCCGATGCTGGTGCCGACAAAGACCGCAATGCCGTCTATCGCGAAGGGCTTTTTGAACGCAGCAACCAGATCTTCGGCCAGGCGATGGGCTTTGGCGGGATGTCCCCCGCCGACGGAAATCACCGTGAATTCGTCGCCGGCCAGTCGATAGGCTCTGTCATCGCTGGAGAGGCAGGCTTGAATACGCTTTGCAGCCGATTGAAGAAGCTTGTCGCCCGCGGCATGCCCGAGCGTGTCGTTGACGGGTTTGAAGTCGTCAAGGTCGAGTTGCATCAATGATAGAGTTTCGCTCGTGCCTGCGATCTCCTGCAACAGCGCGGTCAGGTCCTCGCTGAATTGGCGCCGGTTCGGCAGTCCAGTCAATGGATCGTGGGTGGCGAGATGCAAAAGGGTTGCGCGTTCGTCGTCAACCTGCTCCTCGGATCGGACCACGGCAAACAGATCACCGATCCGATAGATCGTCAGGTCATGTGATCCGCCGAGTGCGTCTGTTATTCGCAAAGGCTGGGCGCTGTCACCCAGTGAACGGAAAGCGAGCATGACTGCCGATTTGTCCAGCTCCGGAAAATGCTCCCAGAAGGAGGCGGCTGGTTTGACGGAAGCGGGCAGCGCATTGCCAAGCAAATTTTCAACGGGATTGAAATCGCGATCAAAGAACAAAAGCCGGTCGACCAGGCCCCCCGAATCGATTGTCTCCGGTTTTTCGAGGGCCAAGCTGGCAGCAGGAATTTTCCGCATGTCGGAGGCTCTCCCTGATTGAATGCCCTACCAGATATTATAGCAACTTAACTACCGCACAACTTGTGCACGTTAAGAAATACATTAGGCAATTCTGATTAACAATCCCCAACCTCCGCCAACGCGTTCACGGGCTGTGGACGCATCTGCAGTGTTCTGACCGGTTGTTTGCCGCCGCCTTGGAAGCGGTGCCTGGGGGCTGACGAAAGAACGACTTGCCGCGCGATTGTTCCGGCGGTTCAGGCAATGGCAGTCCACAGTTCGCGCACCATCTGGCGCAGCGCCAGTGATTCGGCCCATCTGTCCGTCGAGTCGTTGCCGTCTCTGCCGGTGATGGCATAGGGCTTGGGCCCTAATTCGCAGGTAAAGACCAGCTCGGCATCATCGGCTGCACGTGATCGCCAATGGCGAAAGCCGTAGTCCCACCACTGCAGGAAGAGATCAACCCACGGCCGGTGATGCGGGAAGGAAATTTCGATCTGCACCTGTTCGCGTGAAGCGACGCGGCCGTGAAATGCATGGGCATTCTGCAGGATGCGCCTGACATGCGCGTGATTTTCCTCATCGACCGGAAAGGCGAATTCGCGCCCGACCAGGAAATGCGAAAGATCGGCCAGCAACGGCAGATCGGGGCGTCGATCGAGCAGATCGAGCGTGAAGAACAGGTCCGTCGTCATCCTGTCGCGATGGGTTTCGATGAATACCGGGATACCCGCATCTTCGGCGAGCCGCATCCAGCCATCGAGAATCGGCAGGCAATCCTCGATCCGGCGGGGGCGGATATCGGGCTGCAGATTGATGTGGCTGACCGGAAAGGCCGCGGCAAGTTCCAGCGGCAGACGCAAATCCCCGACGCAGCGGGGGAAGCAGACTGCCTCGATCTTCAAGCCGGTGCCTCGGATGGCCTGGTTGAGGCGGATGACATCGCCGCGGTTTGTATAGTGCGCACTGATGCCGTCGAAGCCCGCCTCGCAGATCGCAGCGATATTGTCGTCGAGGCTGGGCTCGAACCCGTCCGTGTGCCGGCGCTCCATGGCCCAGAGCGACTGGAAGATCAGGAGCTTCTGCATCACGCGGCCCGCGCGCTTTTCAGAAGGGTCTTGAGGTTCACGCCCGGGTCGGCCAATGCCGCAGGTTCGGGACTGATACAAGCGGCGATCAGCATTTCGGCAAGTTTGATATGCTTGGCCAGGCCGTTGCCGATGCCGAGACCCGCGGCGGCTACCAATCGCCCGTCATCGAGATAGAATTCGAGCTCTCCCTCCGCTGCCGATCGCCGGACGCTCTGATGCCCGGGCAGCGGCTGCCCCGCCACCTGGAGGCCGAGATCGTACTGGTCGGACCAAAACCAGGGAATGGCGGCAAAAGTCTCGGCGGCGCCGACCATGTTCCGTGCTGCGGTCTCGGCCTGCATTCTGGCATTCCGCCAGCTTTCAAAGCGGATGTGTCCTCCGCCAGCTTGAGCCACCGCCGCGCAATCGCCCGCGGCAAATATGTTCGGCGCGCTGGTGCGAAGGCATGCGTCCGTCAGAATTCCGTTGCCCGTGGCCAGTCCCGATGCTTCCGCCAAGGTCATTTCAGGCTGGACCCCGATGGCGCTGACGACGAGGTCAGCGGACAGGATGGTGCCATCGCTCAAGACGACACTATCGTTACCGATTTCCGCAACGCTCCGATCAAAGTGGAAGCGCACGCCTTCGGCGGCATGCCGGGCATGCAGCTTGTCGGCAAAACGGGCAGGGACGGCGCGGCCCAAAGGTTTCGGCGCGGCCTCGATCACATCGACCGCAACGTCCTTTGCACGAAGGACCGATGCGAGTTCCATCCCGATCAGACCTGCGCCGATGATCGCGACGCGCCGGCCGGGCGCAACCTTGGAGAAGATCGCTTCGGCGTCGGCGTGGGTGCGAAAGTCGAGCGCGCGTTCTGCGCCGGCACAGGCAAGCCGCCTCGGCCGTGCGCCGGTGGTCAGCAGCAGTTTTTCGTAACCCAATAGCTGACCATGGCTCAAGCTTACGGTTGCGGCGACGGGATCCAGCTTGGAGACCGAGCAGCCCTTGAGATAGGTGATGCCGGCCGCCTCAAGCGCTTCTTTCGCGCAGATCAGCTTCATCTGCACCGTGTCGTCGACGATTTTCGACAGAGGTGGCCGTTCATAGGGCAGATGAGGCTCGGCTCCGACCAGCGTGACTGCTCCGCAATAACCCGCCTCGCGCAGGGCGAAGGCCGCCCGGGTTCCGGACTCGCCCGCACCAATGATGACCATACCGTTCATAGCATTCTCCGACAGCAAGAGCAGCCGGCGCTCGTGACGAGGAGACGCCGGCCGGCGAGGTTCAGTTCTTCTTGGCGTATTCCGCCATGTTCTTTGGCCACTTAACCGAGGGCCACGCGCACCTCTCCGTCGACCACCTCCGCCGGATAGGTCTTCAGATTCTCGCAAGCCGGCAGCCTCAGCGCTTCACCCGTGCGGTAGTCGAAGGCGCCGGAATGCTTCGGACATTCCACCTCGAAATCCAAGACCAGTCCGTCGGCGAGGTGAATCGCCTCGTGGGTGCAGAGCCCGGCGGTGCAGTAGACGCTGTCATCCGGGCCACGGTAGATCGCGTAGGTGCGTCCGCCATGGTCGAAACGGATGGCGCCTTCCTGTTCGATGTCGTCAAGTCTGCCAGCTGAAACCCAGGTCATTCGGCGGCTCCTTCGGCTTCCAGGCGAGCCTTGCGGGCTGCGAGCCTTTCCTTGCGCCTGCGGTAGCGTTCCTGCATCTGCACTTCGCCTTCGGGCGAGCCGTCGTGCCAGGTGCCGAACCACTTATCGAGCGGGATCAGGGCATCGCCGTAGTTCACCTCGAAATATTTGTGGTGGAGGTAATGCGCATAGGCGTGGCTATCGATCAGCCTGTCCTTGCCGACCTCGACCTTGTCAAAGCCGACATGGCCGGGAATTGCCCCGAAGCCGGCATAGTGCAGTTGATAGAGCATGATGACCGGGTTGGAGGGCAGGATCAGGTGGTAAAACGCCGTTCCGAAATAGAGCAGATGCTCGACTGGGTGCATCGACAGCGACGACCAGGGGGAGGGGTTGACGGAATTGTGGTGGACCGAATGCACCCACTTATAGAGAAAGGGCGTGTGGATGAGCCGGTGAATGCAGAAGAAGTGGAACTCGTGAATGATCGGAACGACGAGCGCGACGAGCGCCAGCGTCCAGGGGTTTTCGGCAAGGCCGAGCCACGGCGCATAGCCGTTGGCATAGGCCCAGAGCATGCCGACCTCGATGGCGGTCCAGATCACGACGCCCGAAAGGAAAGTGCGCAGAATATTGTCAAGGTTCTGGCTTTGGAACCAGAAAGCATTGTTTTTCTGGTCGGCGGGGAACTTGCCATTGTACTTGAAGCGGTTTTCCTGGCGCTTCAGAACATAAAGATGCAGTTCAAAGGCTCCATAGAACAGGAATACGCAGATCGCATTCACGGCGAATAGCCACGCTATCCAGCCGAAGCTCAGCGTCTGCATCGTGGCGACCGGGGGAATGATCCAGGCCCAATAGGCGAGCGCAGACGCCGCAAAAATCAGGTTCCAGGGAAGGAAGTAGTGCGGCAGCCATTTCAGGATTGCCGTCAGTTGCGGGGGGAAGACGAAAAGCGGCGCGGTTTCGACCGGGTGGTTCGGCGCCCAGTCGCCGCGCTTGTTACGCTTGCCGAAGTTCAGATCATCCATTGGCATCTCCTCCGGGCGCCTGATGTCTCCGTGCCCGCACTCTTTTTTGGTAAAGGAGAGCGCCCCGTGCGCCTTGATCCGCTTCGGCTTCTTGCGCGCCGGATCTTCTCCTGACGCGAAAGTAGCAGGGGGCGTTACGAACACCGAAGCCTTCTTTGATCTAATTAGATCAAAGTCCTTCCTTAGTGATGGTGATGAAGCGGATCGGGGTCCGGTCCGGCTCGATATCGGTCAAGCCAATACGGCGCAGGATGTGGTCGAGCGCCCGCCGCGCTTGGGCTTCCGGCGCCTGATCCAGCACGACATCCATGATGCCGTCCTTCAGGGCCGCGCGGGTATAGTCCGTCAATTCATGTCCGACGAAGAACACGTTGCCGCCGCTCGGATGGCGGCGCAGCACTTCGATCAGGGCGGAATTGGCGCCGCCGGCATTGTAGAGGCCGGCAAGGCCGGGATACATCTCCAGAGCCGACCACAAGAGATCGGCGCTGGCGCGCTCTTCATCGCCGCCGAAGCCCAGCCATTCGAAATTGGAGGCGCCGGGATGGTCGCGAAAATAATCCGAAAAGCCGCGAATCCGGTCGCGGTGCACCTGATAGATGGGATGGCAGATCGCAACGACAGGGCCGGTTCGAAGGGCCATTCGGCTGATATAGAGCGCAGCCGTCCGGCCCGCGGCAGTATTGTCGATGCCGACGAACTCGCCGACGCGCTCGGAAGCGCGGGTGACGACGTGGACTACCGGCAGGCCTTGCGAATTTACCTTTTCCACCGCGGCGCTGATCAAGGGGCTGCTCGGCACGGCAAGGATCAAGCCGGCACGTGAAAGGTCGGTGGAGAGGATGCGCCGCGCAATCGCCTCCGGATTCATCTCGTCGGTGAAACTGCGGTGCACAACCACCAACGGATCAAGGGTCGCAGCAATCCTTTCGAAGGCGTGGGAAAGGCGACGATAGAAGCTCGTTTCCGGGCGAACCATCAGCACTTCTATCCTGAGCAGGCCGCGATGGGTGTCGGGAAGCTTGCGCGGATAGTCCAGGTGCCGCGCGGCGGATATGACCTTCTCGACCAGTTCCGGCCGAACGCCCCCGCGTCCGTTCAGGACCCGCTCGACCGTGGCCGTTCCAACGCCCGCGTGGCGGGCAATATCCCGATAATTCGGCTTGATCACTTTCCAGATCCTTCGGATGCCAATGCAGTGCGGCCGATCCTATGGGCGATTTGTCCTTCTTCATACACCCAGGCCCCGAAACGCACAGGCACGCTTTTGCGTGGCACGCTATCCGAGCGCCGGCAGCGCTGGCCGATGGCGGAAGGCTTGTGTCGCGGGTGCAGCCGATCTATGCTTTCTCTCATTCAGCATGAGATTGCAGGCAGTCATCACCGTTAAACCGGACGCGGGGAGCTTTGTCCGCCGGCCGGATCGAAGGAGCTGAGCAATGAAAATTCTCATGGTTCTCACATCACATGATCAGCTGGGAAATACCGGCAAGAAAACGGGCTTCTGGCTTGAGGAGCTCGCGGCCCCTTACTTCGTCTTCCGTGACGCCGGGGCGGAGGTCGTGCTCGCGTCGCCGAAAGGGGGCCAGCCTCCGCTCGATCCGAAGAGCAATGAGCCGGCGTTTCAGACGGACGACACGAGGCGATTTGAAAAGGACCCGACCGCGACGGCTGCGCTTGCCAACACGTTGAGGCTGTCCGACATCGATCAGGCCGATTATGACACTGTGTTCTTCCCCGGGGGCCATGGCCCGCTTTGGGACCTGACGAACGACCGCAATGCGCACACGCTGATCGAGGAGATGCTTGCGGCGGGAAAGCCGCTGGCGCTCGTCTGTCACGCACCGGGAATCCTGACCAATGTAACGGCGCCGGACGGCGGGCCGATCGCGAAGGGGCGCACGGTGACCGGCTTTACCAATTCCGAGGAGGCCGCCGTGCACCTCGTCGAGGTCGTGCCCTATCTGCTCGAAGACGTGCTGAGGGAGCAGGGGGCGAAGTTTTCGGCGACTGAGGACTGGGCCGTGCATGTCGTCCAGGACGGGCTGCTGATCACCGGACAGAACCCGGCCTCGTCGAAGCAGGCCGCACGGCTGCTGCTCAATGCGCTGGGCGAGCAGGCTGCAGCCTGAAACGCGGGAGGCGGGGGCGCGCCCGCCCATCTGCAACATCGGATGAAAGGGCCTGGTATGAGCAGGAAATATACGGGGAAATGTGCCTGCGGCGCGATACAGTTCGGCTTCGATACAGATCCGACCTTCGTTGCAGACTGCCATTGCCTGGATTGCAAGAAAGCCTCAGGCGGCGAGGCCGCCACTTTCTTTGCCGTGCCGCAGGACGATTTCGCCCTGACCGTCGGCAGTCCGAAAGCGTTTCATTACGTCGCCGATTCCGGCAGGGGCCTCGACCGTAACTTCTGCCCCGAATGCGGCGCGCGGTTGTTCAGCAGCAATCTCGAAAGTTTTCCCGGCCTCGTCTTCGTCACCCTTGGCAGCCTGGATCGGCCCGAACTGATACAGCCCGGCGTCGAGATGTTCACCAAACGCCGGCTGGCTTGGGCAACGCCCCTCCACCTTCCGCAGTTCGAAGGCATGCCGAGCTGATGGCCGCGCGACCGGGCATGATTTTTTGAAGAAAAGATCGAACCCGTGTCGGATGGGCGATGGTTTATCCGTCCTTAGCTCGTTCATTCCGTCCACCCAAAGGATCACGACCATGCCAAGCACCATACGCCTGCACCGCGTTTTCGCCACCAGCCCGGAGAAGGTCTATCGCGCCTTCGTCGAGGCCGATGCGCTCGCCAAATGGCTTCCGCCGAACGGGTTCCTCTGCACCGTGCATCACCTGGAACCGGCGGTCGGCGGCACCTTCAGAATGTCGTTCCGCAATTTCACGACCGGCAATAGCCACGCCTTTGGCGGTGAATTTCTTGAACTCGTCCCGGGCGAACGCGTTCGTTATACGGACAAGTTCGACGACCCGAACCTGCCGGGCGAGATGGAGGTCACCGTAACGCTTAAGAAAGTCTCGGTCGGCACCGAAGTGGACATCACCCAGGCCGGCGTGCCCGACGTCATCCCGCCCGAAGCCTGCTATCTCGGCTGGCAGGAGTCGTTACGCAATCTTGCCCGGGTCATCGAGCCTGACATCAACGAATAATGCAATTGCTGCTCGAGACTTGAAGAGCCGCGCCGCCGCTTGCCGCCTCTCCGCCCGTCATTCCGCAAATATTCTATGGAGCGGGGGCGGAAGGTGGAAGTTGCAGAGACTGTGGGGGTGGTCGGCCGCAATCGGCCGAAGTTGCTAACCGTAATCCGCGCTTTGCTTGATTGAGCCGATCGTCTCGCGTGCGGGAAGCAGCGAAGACAGCCAGAGGGAATAGGTCAGGGATATACCCGTCGACCACAGGACCATCGGCAGGGTCACCACCTCGGAGATCAGTTTGGCCAGTTCCGGCGGATCGATCTCCCAGGAGAACAACGCCACCCGCGGCTCCGGCTGACGGGTCTCCAGGCTTGCTTTCTGCATGTCTTCGAGCACGGACGCAGTGGCGGCTTGTTCGCCTGCTAACGGGTTCTGAACTGAAACGATGGCGGTCTTACCATTATTTTTGGCTTTGCCGGACATTTGGAGCTCCTTGTTTGGCTTCCTTGTAGAAAGCCGATCCGGAGCGAGAAGTTTCATGACATGTCGATGAAATGATCGGCTCTAATGTGAGCTTTCGGGAGGTTGTCCATTCGAAGTGGATCGAGGAGACTGGAGCTACCAGACCTCGAGTCGGAAGGATCGCCGCGAATGAACATTCATAAGAATGCCCGACTGACGCCATTGCGCCGGGAAGAAATGGCGCTTGCTGTTATCGAGGGGCATCTGAGCCAGGCTCAGGCAGCACAGGCTTATGGTGTCTCGGCCAAGATCGTCGCCCGCTGGGTCGAGCGTTTCAAGGCCGGTGGTCGAGAGGCGATGCTCGATCGTTCCTCCCGACCTCATACCATGCCCCGGCAGACCGGTCAGGCGCTGGCGGAGCGCATCATTACGCTTCGCCAGCGCCTGACCGGCAAGCACATCGCGATCGAAACCGGTGTATCTGCAGCGACGGTGAGCCGGGTTCTCAAGCGCGCAGGCCTCTCCCGCCTCAAGGATATCGAGCCGGCCGAGCCTGTGCGTCGTTACGAACGTCAGGCTCCCGGCGAGATGATTCATATCGACATCAAGAAGCTTGGCCGGTTTCATGAGGTCGGCCACCGCATCACCGGCGATCGCACTCGGCAGAGTTCGCGCAGGGGCAAGGGTTGGGGCGCCGGTTGGGAATGCGTTCATGTGGCCATCGACGATGCCTCTCGCATCGCTTTCTCGCAGATATTGCCGGACGAGACGAAAGAGCGCGCCGTGGCTTTCCTGAAGGTGGCATTGGCCTATTATGCCAGCCTCGGCATCGCGGTCGAGCGCGTCATGACCGACAATGGTCCCTGCTACACATCAAAGCCATTCGCCCAAGCCTGTTGCGACAACGGCCTCAGGCACGTCCGCACCAGACCATACACGCCTAAAACCAACGGAAAGGCCGAACGCTTCATCCAGACCGCCCTCAGAGAGTGGGCCTACGCCGTCGCCTATCCCAACTCGGACATGCGCGCCGCCGAACTGCCGAGATGGCTCCATCGCTACAATTGGCACAGGCCTCACGGAAGCCTAAATTCAAAACCACCAATCAGCAGACTCGCTCTTACCCAGGACAACCTGTTGAGGCTCCACATCTAAAGCCTGATCCCGCGCTTCGCCAGCGCTTGGCGCGCCGCCGTCGCTCCCCAGTCCTCGTCGGGGTTGCGGCCTTCGATCTCAGCTTCGGCGACCGGCGTCGCGCGGATCAGCGGCACGGAGCCGAAGGGCAAGCCGTCGATGCGGCTGGTGTCGCAGCTCAGGATGATGCGGGTCAGCGGCGCGTAATCCTCCGTCAGCCGGCAGAAGAGGATGGCGCCGTGCTTTTCGACGTCCCGGGCAACGCGGTGGCCGTCGGCGACGAGATCGCCGAGACTGATCAGGAGATTTGCCCAGTTTGCCGTTCCGGTTCAATTCAGCGTCGCAGGATCGAATTCCATGAAGAGCTCGCATTCGACACCATTCTCAGGCTCGGAAATGCCCGCCCAGGGAGTGGAGAGGCCGTCGGTAGCGAGGATGAGCTTTTCCGGCGCATCGACGGCGAGGACGCGGCGGTGCGGACCGAACCATTTCGTCTGGTTATGGACGTTGGCCGTTTCGCGTTCGGCAGCGAAGCCCTCCCGCATGCCGCCGCGGGTCTGCCAGAAGACGCGCCGCGCGGTTGCGGCCGCCTCATAGGCCGGGTCGCCGCGCCCACTGCAAACGCGAAGGAAAGGCGCCCCGTCTCAATTGCTCCCATCGTTCGGCCTTGCCTTGGCGCTGTCGTTGGTGGTGTCCGACGCTGTTTTTCCGTCTGGTTGCTGGCCGAAATAGGTGCCGCCGAGGTGGCCGCCGGCGCTGGTGTTCTTGACTTGCTGTTCGGCGCGTTTCTGAAGTTCACGAACGTTGGTCTTGCTCATGTTCGGCTCCTTTTTCGAGGTTCACGACCTTTCACCAACCGATGGGGGCCGACACAGTTCCATATTTTCCGGGAACCCTTCGTCCGGCCGCTGGTTCCTCAGACATGAGATTCCTTGCCGTCATCATTGGCGCCTGCCGCCCACCTTCTCTCGCTCCCAAACAAGATCGGGATGGGGAAGGCGGATTATTATGTCGCTCAGCGGGCCTGTGCCGGATGGTGGATCGTCGGCCTCATGCTGCCGCTCGCTTTTCTCGCGAATATCGGCAATGCCGCGGCCCTCAGAGCCGATGGACCGGCCATGACGCTGTCGATCTCTGCCGCCGTGCTGATCGTGGTCAACATCGTCATCTTTATGATCTTCACCCGACCGGCCAATGCGGCGACGAAGAACTGGACGGTGCTGCCGGAACACCTCGCGATCTTTCCGGTTTTCCCTACTCAACCAAGGAGAAACGACGATGGGCATGACGACCCCCAAGGACGGCGCCCCCGGCACGACCGACCAGTCCCCCCGCTGGGAAGGGCCGAAGGGCAATAGACCGCGCGGCTATCTCAAAGCCAAGGACGATCCGGACAAAAATCGCGACGCCAATGGCGAAAACAATCGCGATCCGGAAATGAACGACATTTCCGACGCGATGAAGCAGAAAGGCGAATGACATGGCCAATCCCGAAAAAGACGCAGCCGGCCAGTTCGCCAAATCCCGGGCCGACCGCAAAGCCAGCGGTGTGGTGAGCGCCAAGCCGACCGTAATCACCGGCTCCGAGGACGCCACGGTGAATAAGCGCCCGCCCGGCAAGAAGAAGCCCGAGAAGGACTGGGACATCAATTACGATCCCACCGAGATGAACGAGGGGCGGATGCGCTGAGATGGTGGTGCGCCCGCCTCGTCCTTCGAAACCCTGCGGGGCGTCTCAGGATGAGGCTCTCTTGGGCGGCGCACTCTCTCACCTGACGTGCATCCCCCAGCGCCTCCTACCGACGCGGCGTTCCCAATGCTCGTTATCCTGAGGTGCGTAGGCCGAAGGCCGGAGCCTCGAAGTACGCGCTCCAACATCGTTTCTTGCATCCATTCTCTGTCAGCGCACCCGGGTCACCTCAGGATGGCTCTCGTGGGCAGTTGGCGCGGTATCTCCCCCTCAGGTTGAAGCTACCTGCCGAAATAGGCCGGGTGGTCGATATCCGCAAGCAGGCCAGGCTCCCTCGGCTGCCAGCCGAGGAGGGCGCGGGTGTGAGCGCTGGAGGTCGGCACGTCGAAGCCGGCGAACATTGCGAACCAGCCGAAATGCTCCGCCGCCTCTTCCCGTGATAGCGAGACGGCCGGCACGCCGAGGTGGCGGCCGATGAGTTCGGCAATCTCCCGGAATGGTATGCCCTCTTCTGCTACTGCCAGAAAGGGGCCCCCCACGGCGCCGCGTTCCAGCGCCAGGCGGTAGACCCGGGCGGCATCGCGCCGGTGGACGGCTGGCCAGCGGTTGCCCCCATCGCCTATGTAGGCGGAGACGCCCGTCTGCCGGGCCGTCTCTATGAGAATCGGCACGAAGCCGTGATCGCCGTGACCATGTACCGACGGCGGCAGCCGGACGGTGGAGGCGCGCACGCCCCGGGCGACAAGCGATACTGCGGTGATTTCGGAGGCGCGGGGATAGGTCTGCGTCGTCGGCATCGGCGGGTCCTTCTCGGTGCCGATGCGGCCCGGCGCATGTCCGAGGCCGGCGGTGACGAGCAGCGGGCGCTCCGAGCCGCTGAGGGCTTCGCCGAGCGCCTCGATGGCGCGCCGGTCGACGGCGCAGTTTTCAGCGAATTTGGAGAAATCGTGGTTGAAGCCGGTGTGGATGACACCGTCGGCCTCGGCTGCGCCGCGTCTGAGGCCTTCCAGATCCTCCAGCATGCCGCGCTGAACGTCGGCGCCGGCGGCTGCCAGTTCCGCCGCCCCCTTGTCCGAACGGGCAAGTCCAAGCACGTGGTGGCCGGCGCCGATCAATTCGCTGACGACGGCCGAGCCGACCCAGCCGGTCGCTCCAGTGACGAATACACGCATGTCGATATCTCCTGATGTGACGGGACAGATATCGAGTAGGCTGCTATCATGGTAAAGTAGTGATATTATCATGGTATAAGAGCTAACTGGATGAACGAATTCATCAGCTCCGAAAATCGGCTGGGCGCTTACCTCAAAGATCGCCGCGCCAGGCTCGATCCCGCCGCCCTCGGCTTTGCCGGCGAGCGCCGCCGCACGCCCGGCCTGCGCCGCGAGGAGGTGGCGAGCCGCGCCAATATCAGTCCGACCTGGTACACTTGGTTGGAGCAGGGCCGCGGCGGCGCGCCGTCCGCCGACGTGCTTGACCGGATCTCACGGGCGCTGATGCTAACCGATGTCGAGCGCGAGCACCTCTTCCTGATCGGCCTCGGCCGCCCGCCAGAAGTGCGCTACCGCAGGCAAGAGGGTGTCACGCCGCGGCTGCAGGGCGTGCTCGACGCGCTCGACCCGTGCCCAGCGCTGATCCGCACCGCGATCTGGGATGTCGTCGCCTGGAACCGCGCGGCGACCGTGCTGCTTACCGATTATGGCGCGCTGGCGCCGGAAGAGCGCAACGTGCTGCGCTTCATCTTCCTCGATCCGCGGGTGCGCGCGGCCCAATATGACTGGGAAAGTGTCGCCCGCTTCGTCGTCGCCGCTTTTCGGGTGGATGCGGCGCGCGCCGGTGCTGCCGCCGAGGTGGAGCCGCTCGTCGACGAGCTCTGTCGCAAGAGCCCGGAATTCCGGGCCATGTGGCGCGACCACGATGTACGCACCCACGGCGAGGGCGCCAAACACATCAAGCACCCAGTGCTCGGGCTGCTCTCCTTCGAATATTCGGCGTTTCAGGTGGATGGCCGGCCGGATCTCAGCATGGTGGTGTACAATCCGGCGACGGCGCAGGATGTTGCGAAGATCAGGGCATTGGTCGGGTGAGGCAGCCGGCGCTGGCGGCAGATCCCTTCAGTTGACTACCTTCACGCTCAGCACACTTTCTTCGGTCTTCTTCTCTTCATGTGGGGAGCGGATGACGAGCCGGTCGCTACCGGTGTAGCCCTTTTTAGCGGTATAATACCCGACGATGCCGTTGACCTTGACCGTCTGGCACTTTGAGGTTTTTCCCTCGAGCTTGGGGAAGAGGGGTTCGTGGACGATTTCAAGGCGCCCGTGTTTGGGTTTTTCGACAACATCCATGGCGGGATAGTCAATATGGCGGCAGTCGTCGTCGATATGCCAGTTCTTGGCCACCAGGGTTCTGACGCCGCTACGCACTGGGAAAGATAGGGACTGCTGTCGGAAGCCCTCCGAGCTTGTCGTGCAGTTCGAAAGGAGACCCGTCATCAGGGATAATGCGGCGAATATAAATAGGTTTTTCAAATTTTCTCCGTCGATCTCTGCGGAGGCTCTGATGAGCTTCGATGCGGCATTCCCGACCACCCTCATGCTGAGGCGCGCAGCCTGAAGGGCGGAGCCTCGAAGCATGCGCCGCCGCATTATTCTTGCGTTTGGGGAGTGATGTTTATCCGGCCGATGTCTGACAATCCGGCCGGTATATCTGTCACCGCTTACTGCAGCGTGCGCGTCTGAATGGGCTCGGCCGGCGCATGAGAAGGGGACGCGGACAGAGAGTTTCCTTCCAGGCCAGTCGCCACCACCGAGACGCGGAATTTGCCGTCGAGGCTGCGGTCGAAAATCGCGCCGACGACGATATCGGCATCGTCCTGCACTTCGTCGCGAATGCGGCTTGCCGCTTCATCCACCTCGAACAGGGTCATATCCGAGCCGCCGGAGATCGAGATCAGCACGCCCTTGGCGCCCTTCATCGAGATATCGTCCAGAAGCGGGTTGGCGATTGCCGCTTCCGCCGCCTTCATTGCCCGGCTTTCGCCGGCGGCTTCGCCGGTGCCCATCATCGCACGGCCCATGCCCTGCATGACCGACTTCACGTCGGCGAAATCGAGGTTGATCAGACCTTCCTTGACGATGAGATCGGTGATGCAGCCGACGCCGGCAAAGAGCACGCGGTCGGCCGTCATGAAGGCATCGGCGAAGGTAGTTTTCGCATCGGCGATGCGGAAGAGGTTTTGATTGGGAATGACGATCACGGTATCGGCCGCCTGACGAAGCGCCTCGATGCCAGCTTCCGCCGTCCGCATGCGGCGATTGCCCTCGAAGGTAAACGGCTTGGTGACGACACCAACGGTCAGGATGCCGGCCGCACGTGCGGCGCGCGCGATGACCGGGGCTGCGCCAGTGCCCGTTCCTCCGCCCATGCCGGCGGTGACGAAACACATGTGCGATCCTGCCAGGTGATCCATGATCTCGTCGAGCGACTCTTCTGCCGCCGCATGTCCGATTTCCGGCAGGGAACCGGCGCCGAGGCCCTCCGTCACATTCGCGCCGAGCTGAATGCGGCGCGATGCCTTGGATGTGGCGAGAACCTGGGCATCGGTGTTTGCGGCGACGAATTCGACGCCCGCCAGCTTTTCCGCGATCATATTGTTGATCGCATTGCCACCGCCGCCGCCGACGCCAACCACGGTGATTTGCGGCCGCAGCCCGGTAATGCCGCTCTTGGCGTCCGTCATCGTCTTCTCCTTTGGTATCTCGTTTCCGCACGCCCTCGTCGCGGACAGCGAATCGGCGTTGAGCATAGTCGCCCAACAAGGCAGAGGCGAGGCGAAAGAAGCCGTGTCGACTTGAGCGACACGAAGTTCTCGGCAGCTCTGCATCGGCAAATCCGAAGCGGCGGGCAAGCGCATGACGCTTCCTCTCGCAGCCGGGCGTGTTCGCAGGTGAAACGTCCCGGCCGCGCTGCTGATTTCGATTACAAGCGCCAACGGGGCGTGAACTAAAGCCGCGCCGCGGTGTTTACAGGCATGCGTCTTCTCTGAAAGGAACATACCATGCAAAGACTCTTACTATCCGGTCTTGCCCTTGCAGCGTCGGCCGCCGCCGCGTTTGCCCAACAACCGCCCGCCCCACCACCCGCCAGCGAGCCACCCGCAGCGAACGAGCCCGCATCGCCACCCCCGCCTGCGCCTGATGATGAGAGGGTAATGCGTCGCGGGCCGGATGAGCAGTCCCGAGACCGCCCCGACTACCGGTGGCATGGTTCGAGAGGCGACATGGGCTTCCGTGGTTACCACGGTCATCGCCTGCCGCCGCCGTCCAAGGCAGCCCGTTTTCAGATCGAGGATGGAAATACACGGATCGACCTGAAATGCGCCGAGGACGAACCGACGAAGGTATGCGCCGATCTCTTGCTCCAGGTTATGGATCGCCTGCAGGGTCAGGATTGACTTCACACAGCCGCGCTTGTCACGCAAGGCTCGCGCCAGCTTCGATTGGCAGAAGGCAATCATTGATTCCTCCCAGGACTTAATGCCGACCGATTTTCAGCATGAGCAACCCCGTCAATGATTGGCGGGGTTTTTTGCTGGCAGGCAGGCGATGTCTGCGATCATCGCGACGCCAGCCTAACTTCGCTCAAGACCTGCACGGGCGGAAATCGCACACAGTCCGCGGCATCGAAGGGCACCGACAATTGCACCCGGTTCCGATTTGCCCAGTTGATCGCTGGCTGCGATTTTGCCTTCGGGATTTTGGTGGCGATCGTGCAATGCGGCACCCAGTTGCCGGGCCGATAGTGCTCGCGACAGTGGAATGGATCGACCTCCTGGTGAAGGGCCGCATGTAGCCGGATGAGCAGTTCGTCGTCGTTCGGCCGCGCCCATAAGACGAGGAATTCGTTTTCGAAGTAACTAATCTCTGAAAAACTTAACGTAACGGCAGGGTGGATGCGGAAAACACGCTCGGCTGCCTCGGCCATTCGGTCGACTGCAATCTCCTGATAAACGGCGAGGGTGATATGAGGCGGATAGTTCAAAGCCCGCATCGAAGCCGTCTCTTCGAATGCCGCGGCCTCATCCCCTGCGTCACCTCGCGCGGTTACGCGCAGGACGATCTCCTCGACGGCGTCGTCATCGTCGGCGCCAGCGCCATGCATGCGGAGATCAAGCAAGGGGCGGCGACGCTGTCGTTTTGACCAGCTGGGCGAGCGCGAGAACAGGCGCCTCTATTCTTGCGCTCGGCAATATACTTGTGAGATTGTACGGTTATACGTGCGATACTGCGTGGTCAGGGCGGCGCGGAGGCTTCGATGATGCCCGTGAGGGTCAATGAGCGGATATCGGTGGCGGGGCAGCCCGATCCAGCCGGTTTTGTCGATTTCGCCAAGGAGGGGTTCGCCGCCATTATCAACGCCAGACCCGATGGCGAGGAGCCGGGCCAGCCAGGCAATGCAGCAGAAAAGATTTCCGCTGCCGCCGCCGGGCTTTCCTACAGTTTCGTGCCGGTGAACGGCAAAGAGATTACCGAGGGCGATATCCGCGCCTTTCAAGCGGCGATGACTGAGGCGAAGGGACCGGTCTTCGCTCATTGCAAGAGCGGCACGCGGGCATTGACACTCTATGTGCTGGGCGAGGTGCTCGACGGGCGGATGAAGCCGGAGGACGTCCAGACCTTCGGCGAAGGCCTCGGTTTCGATCTTGCCGGCGCGCGCCGCTGGCTCGAAAAAGCGGCAAGCCAGCGGCTTCAGGTGAAGGCCTTTTTCGAGCCCCGCACCTGCAGCGTGCAATATGTCGCGTCAGATCGGGTGACGAAACGCTGTGCGATCATCGATCCGGTATTCGACTTCGACGAGATGTCGGGCGCGACGGGAACGGTGAGCGCCGACGCCATCCTTGCCTATATCGAGAGCGAGGGGATGACGGTCGAGTGGATACTCGACACACATCCGCATGCCGATCACTTCTCCGCCGCCCATTATCTCAAGGAAAAGACCGGCGCGCAGACGGCGATCGGCGTCCATATCACCGATGTGCAGAGGCTTTGGAAAGAGATCTATAACTGGCCGGCGCTAGCGACCAACGGCTCGCAGTGGGACCGGCTGTTTGCCGATGGCGACACGTTTGAAATCGGCGGCCTTACGGCCCGCGTGATGTTTTCGCCCGGCCATACGCTGGCATCGGTGACCTATGTGATCGGCGACGCCGCCTTTGTGCACGATACGATGTTCACGCCGGATTCAGGGACTGCGCGCGCGGATTTTCCGGGCGGCAGTGCGGCCGCTCTCTGGCACTCGATCCAGGCGATCCTGTCGCTGCCGGAGGAGACCCGCCTCTTTTCCGGCCATGATTACCAGCCGGGCGGTCGTCACCCGCGCTGGGAAAGCACGGTCGCAGCCCAAAAGCGCGCCAATCCGCATATTGCAGGCATGGACGAGGCCGGTTTCGTGGCGCTGCGTCAGGTGCGCGACCGTACGCTGCCCAAGCCGAAGCTGATGCTGCATGCGCTGCAGGTCAACATTCGCGGCGGTCGGCTGCCGGAACCAGAGGAGAATGGCCGCCGGTATCTGAAGATCCCGCTGGATGCCCTATGATGGAGGCGGCGAGGTGCCGACTGCCGTCATGAACTCGCTGGCCTTTTTCCCGGACTGGCCTATGATTTCCCAGAATGTATGCGCCTGGTCGAACGGAGTTTCGAAATGCTCGAACGAAATCAGCTTCCTTTGCGCCCGGCAGCTGCCGGTTTCGCCGTCGCCTGGGTCACGGTCATTGCCGGCGTCAGTGTCGCTCTCAGCCTGCTTTTCGCCTGCGTCACGCCTTTCGTTGCCCTGGCGACAGTCTCGGCTGTCGTTCTTCCCCGGAAGATGGCGATAATGGCGGTGCTGCTCGCCTGGCTTGCCAACCAGACGGTCGGATATCTCATACTCGGCTATCCCCAGACCTTCGACAGTTTTGCTTGGGGGCTGACGATCGGTATCGCCGCATTTGCATCGCTCGCGGCATCACTCGGCGTGCTTCGCCTCAAGGCCGGCCCTGCCGCCACCATGGCCGGCGCCTTTATCGCCGGGTTCGTCGCGTATGAAGCTGTGCTCTTTGCCGCGACGGTAGTGCTTCCGGCCGGCGATGGCGCGTTTTCGGCAGCGGTCGTCGCCGAGGTTCTTTTGATCAATTCTCTCGCTGTGATCGGACTGATCTGCCTGCATGCCGGTGCAGCGGCCGGCCGCGCGCTTGTTGCAGCACAGCCGGGACCGGCGCTGCCTTAGGCCTTTGCCTTCACGCATGTCGTTTCAAAGCTGCCCGGTGGCCTTCCGACGCTGCGCAGAATGTGTGAAGGCGGGTTGAGATAGCGGCCGCCAACGGCTATCTCGTTCAGACCCGCAAGCGGATCCTCCGCCAAACCACAAGGCGCATAGCTTCCATGAGCCCCGATTTCCTCGTTACCCATTCCGGTGGTTTCCATGCCGACGAACTGCTGTCGAGCGTCATCCTGACGCGGCTTTTCCCGCAGGCGCGTCTGATCCGCAGCCGGGCGCCGGAATGGATTACGCCAGCCCCGGACCGGATCATCTATGATGTCGGCGGAGCCTATGATCCTGCCGCGGGCATATTCGATCATCATCAGCGCGGCGCGCCGCTGCGCGACGATGGCCAGCCCTACAGCTCGTTCGGCCTGATCTGGAAGCATTATGGCCGCGAATATCTCGCAGCCTCCGGTCTTCCCGATCATTATGTCGAAGCCCTCCACGCCGCTTTCGACATTGGTTTCGTGCTGCCGATCGACCTGACCGACAATGGCGCGCTCAGCCCTTCGGGTCCTTTGGCGGGCCTGACGCTGCCGGCGCTGCTCGAGACCCTGAAACCGGTGTTCGATGAGGTGGAACCTGAGGCTGACGATCGTGCCTTCCATGCGGCGCTGGCCATTGCACGCCGTTTCATCGATGCCGGGATCGCCCAGAGGGCCGCAAAACTGCGGGCCGAGGCGATCGTGTATCGGGCGATCGGGGCTTCGGCGCAGGGGCGCATTCTGGAATTGCCGAGAGGGATGCCCTTCCGCCCAGCCATCGTCAAGGCCGGCGCCGACCAGCTGCTGTTCGTCGTCCACCCGCGCGAAAAGGATTGGTGCGTGACCGGCATTCGCCGCGCCGACGACGGGTTCGAGCTCCGGGCCGATCTGCCGGCAAGCTGGGCCGGCCTTACCAATGGTGAGCTGGAGGCGGTCTGCGGCATCGAGGGAGCGAGCTTCTGCCATAACGGCCGCTTCATCGCTGCCGCCAAGACCCGAGAGGCGGCGCTTGCCATGGCCGAATTGGCCGTACAAGAGGCGCTTTCGATCGGAGCATAAGTCGGATGGCGCGGCGCCATTCTCCAGCAGATCATCGCGTGCTGACCGGATTTTGGACCGGCATTCGCGTCGGGCCACAGGGTATCGGATTGTGCCCAAGTGCCAGCAATCGTGGAAGCGATTGACTTGCATCCGCGATGGACTAACTTTAACCCCTAGCAACCACCACCCCCGCGCGAATGATGGCCGAGGGTGAGAGTGGCTGGCGACCTTGAGGAGGATGAGGTTTGCCGTGGATTACCGTGTTATTCTGCTGATCGCCGCATCCGTCATTGCCCTTTCCCCTCCCAACGCTGGAGCGCAGGAGGGGGACGCGACGGCCGGCGCCACCGTTTTCAAAAAATGCGCGACCTGTCATATCGTCGAGTCCGATACGAACAAGGTGGGTCCGTCACTGAACAAGCTGTTCGGCCGAAAGGCCGGAACGCATCCTGATTTTGCTTATTCTGCGGGAATGAAGGCGGCCGGCGAAGGTGGTCTCGTCTGGGACGAGACTACGTTGCGTGACTATCTGCACAATCCGAAAGCCAAGGTGAAGGGCACCAAAATGGCCTTTGCAGGGGTGAAGGATGACCAGGAGATCACCAATCTTATCGCCTATCTCAAACAATATTCCCAATGATGGGGAATACTTCCAAATGACGGGTTGCCGGCGGCGGCGCATGCCTAAATCGCCGTAATTGCCGACATTTTCTATTTGTGCGATAATAAACTCGACATTTGTGGAGTGCGGTTTCACGGTCGGTCGGCCCAGGAGGGGCGGAAATGGCTGTTGTACTGGTTCTCGTCCTGGTTGTTGTTGGCTCCGTGCTGTTCCATGTGCTGAGCCCGTGGTGGTGGACGCCGATTGCGTCCAACTGGAGTTATATCGACAACACGCTCGTCATCACCTTCTGGATCACCGGCATCGTCTTCGTGGCGGTGATTTCCTTCATGGCCTATTGCGTCTTCCGCTTCCACC
The DNA here is from genome assembly GCF_019685235.1 of Rhizobium sp. NLR8a. NCBI lineage: Bacteria > Pseudomonadati > Pseudomonadota > Alphaproteobacteria > Hyphomicrobiales > Rhizobiaceae > Rhizobium > Rhizobium sp. NLR8a. The sequence goes on along the minus strand of NZ_JABDWI010000003.1, from coordinate 162,628 downwards.
ACAGACCGGGCAACCGGGCGCATTATGAGCCCGAAAATCGCAAGCTGGAATTGGTTCTGGCCTCGGGAACGGCGGTTGGCGTTGCGGCAATGCTGGCGCCCGGCCTGATCGTCTGGAACCAGTTCATCACAGTGCCTGCCGATGCCGCATCGGTCGAAGTCGTCAGCCAGCAGTGGCTGTGGAGCTTCCGCCTGCCGGGCGCGGACGGAAAGCTCGGCCGTGCCGAGACGCGTGACGTCACTTCCGACAATCCGCTCGGCCTCGACAAGAACGATGCGAACGGCCTCGACGACATCATCGTCGAAGGCGGCGAGCTTCATCTGCCGATCGGTAAGCCGGTGCATATCCTGCTGCGCTCCGTCGATGTGCTTCATGATTTCTACGTGCCGGAATTCCGCGCGAAGATGGACATGATCCCCGGTATGGTCACCTATTTCTGGCTGACACCGACGCGCACAGGCACGTTCGAGATTCTCTGCGCTGAACTCTGCGGCGTCGGTCATCCACAGATGCGCGGCACCGTCATCGTCGACAGCGAGGCAGACTATCAGACCTGGCTGGGGCAGCAGCAGACATTCACCCAGCTTACGGCGTCATCGGGAGAGCCGCCGCCGGCGAACTGAACCGGGACGACGGCCGGTTTGATCAACCAGCCGGGTATAGGAGGAGATATCATGGTCGAGATTCCGTCCGGCAGCGCAGGTGTCATCCCGCCCGCGGAAGTCGAGGATGTCGAGCTTTATCATCCGCACAGCTGGTGGACGAAATATGTGTTCAGCCAGGATGCCAAGATCATTGCCGTGCAATATTCGCTGACTGCCATCTCGATCGGCCTGGTGGCACTGGTGCTCTCCTGGCTAATGCGGATCCAGCTCGCCTTTCCCGGCTATTTCGCCTTCATCGATGCCGATCACTATTACCAGTTCATCACCATGCACGGCATGATCATGGTGATCTATCTGCTCACCGCGCTCTTTCTCGGCGGCTTCGGCAACTACCTCATCCCGCTGATGGTCGGCGCGCGCGACATGGTGTTTCCTTACGCGAACATGCTGAGCTACTGGATCTATCTCATCGCGGTGCTGATCCTGGCCGCCGGCTTTTTCGCCCCCGGCGGCCCGACAGGCGCGGGCTGGACGCTCTATCCGCCGCAATCCGTTCTATCGGGCACGCCGGGCGGTAAGGACTGGGGCATCCTGCTCATGCTCATCTCGCTGATCGTCTTTATCATCGGTTTCACCATGGGCGGCCTGAACTATGTGGTGACCGTGCTGCAGGGCCGCGCACGGGGCATGACGCTGATGCGGATGCCGCTCACCGTCTGGGGCATATTCACCGCGACGGTGATGGCGCTGCTTGCCTTTCCCGCGCTCTTCGTCGCCTGCGTCATGATGCTGTTCGATCGCCTTCTCGGCACCAGCTTCTTCATGCCCGCCATCGTCGAAATGGGCGAGCAGCTGAAACATGGCGGCGGCAGCCCGATCCTGTTCCAGCACCTCTTCTGGTTCTTCGGGCATCCAGAGGTCTATATCGTCGCACTTCCGGCCTTCGGCATCGTTTCGGATCTCATCAGCACGCATGCGCGCAAGAACATCTTCGGCTACCGCATGATGGTCTGGGCGATCGTCATCATCGGGGGCTTGAGCTTCGTCGTCTGGGCGCATCACATGTATGTCAGCGGCATGCACCCGGCCTTCGGCTTCTTCTTCGCCACCACGACGCTGATCATCGCCATCCCGACGGCGATCAAGGTCTACAACTGGGTGCTGACGCTCTGGCGCGGCGATATCCACCTGACGCTGCCGATGCTCTTCGCACTGGCCTTCATCGTCACCTTCGTCAATGGCGGGCTCACCGGCCTCTTCCTGGGCAACGTCGTCGTCGACGTGCCGCTGTCCGATACCATGTTCGTCGTTGCCCATTTCCACATGGTCATGGGGGTCGCGCCTATCCTCGTCATTTTCGGGGCGATCTATCACTGGTATCCGAAGGTGACGGGACGCATGCTGGACGAGACACTCGGCCACATCCACTTCTGGATCACCTTCCTCGGCACCTATGCGATCTTCTTTCCGATGCATTATCTCGGCCTGCTCGGCGTGCCGCGCCGTTATTTCGAGATGGGAGAAACGGCCTTCGTTCCACCTTCGGCCCATACGCTGAATATCTTCATCACCGTCATGGCGCTCGTCGTCGGCGCCGGACAGATGGTCTTCCTGTTCAATCTCGCCTGGAGCCTTTTCCGGGGCAGGGAGGCGGGCGGCAATCCATGGCGGGCGACGACGCTCGAATGGCAGACGCCTGAGACGCCGCCCGCGCACGGCAATTGGGGCAGAGACCTGCCCGTCGTCTACCGTTGGGCCTATGATTACAGCGTGCCTGGCGCGGCCGAGGATTTCATTCCGCAGAACGTGCCTGCAACGGGCGGCGCCACGCGGGAGATTCCGGCATGAACGTCATGCTGATCTTCCTCGCCGCTGTCGCCGCCATCATCATCTGGTGGCTCTCCGGCCAGAGGTTGGCCTCGAAGCCCTGGCTCGAAACCGGGTCGGTGGAGCTGCCGGCGCATGACGGCGCCGAACGGTCGCCGGTACCGGCAGTCAAGATCGGCCTCTTCGTGTTCCTGGGCGTCGTCGGCGCGCTCTTCAGCCTTGCCGTCAGCGCCTATTTCATGCGTGCGGCCTCGGCCGACTGGTGGGGGATGCCGGTTCCGCGCCTGCTCTGGGTAAATACCGCAGCCCTTGCGCTGAGCAGCGCGGCGCTGCAATGGGCCAAACGCGAAGCGCAGCATGGCCGCATGGAAAGCCTGCGGCCGGCGCTCGTCGCCGCATTTGCGCTTGCCGTCTTCTTTCTCGCCGGGCAGATCCAGGCATGGCGGGAGCTGACGGCGACCGGCTACGTGCTGGCCGACAATCCCGCCAATAGCTTCTTCTATATGCTGACCGGCCTGCACGGCCTGCATATTCTCGGCGGCCTTGCCGTGCTCGCCCACACGACGGTCAGGGCATGTTCAGCCGAAGTGCAGCCGGAGAGGCTGCGGCTCAGCGTCGATCTCTCGGCCATCTATTCGCATTTCATGCTGGCCGTCTGGCTCGCGCTCTTCGCGCTCTTTGCCGGCTGGGCCAACGATTTCGTCGATCTCTGCCGCACATTGATCAATTAGGAGCCGAACCAGGAGGTTTGGACATGATGCAGATTATCCAGACACATGGCGAGCAAGGCCTCAGGCCGGCGGGCCTGCGCGGCGTCGCGGCCGATTTCAGCTCGGATCAGCGCGCCTTCAAGACCGCCTCCTGGGGCAAGGCGATGATGTGGATCTTTCTGCTTAGTGACACCTTCGTCTTCGGCTGTTTCCTGATCGCCTATATGACCGCCCGCATGTCGACGCCCGTCGCCTGGCCCAATCCGAGCGAGGTCTTCGCGCTTCATATCGGCGGCCAGGATGTGCCGCTGATCCTGATCGCGATCATGACCTTCGTGCTGATCTCCAGCAGCGGCACCATGGCGATGGCGGTCAATTTCGGCTATCGCCGCAACCGCCGCGTGACGGCGATACTGATGCTGCTGACGGCACTTCTTGGCGCAACCTTCGTCGGCATGCAGGCTTTCGAATGGACGAAACTGATCACCGAAGGCGTGCGCCCTTGGGAGAACCCATGGGGAGCGGCGCAATTCGGATCGACCTTCTTCATGATCACGGGCTTTCACGGCACCCATGTCACGATCGGCGTGATCTTCCTGCTCATAATCGCCCGGAAGGTGTGGCGGGGCGATTTTGACATAGAGCGGCGTGGTTTTTTCACCAGCCGGCGAGGGCGCTATGAAGCAGTCGAAATCATGGGCCTCTATTGGCATTTCGTCGACCTGGTCTGGGTCTTCATCTTCGCGTTTTTTTATCTGTGGTAGGGCTCTATCTATGGTGAGGTCGTCATGAGCGAGACAACGGCGCATGCCCAAAGCCAAACGGTGCATGCACAAGCACACACGGGACAGCAGCATCCGATCCGGCTCTATCTCTTCGTCTGGGGCCTGCTCTTCGTTCTCAGCGCCTTTTCCTACCTGGTCGATTATTTCGGCATTCAGGGCTATCTCCGATGGACGCTGATCCTTCTGTTCATGATGCTGAAGGCCGGGCTGATCGTTGCGGTCTTCATGCATATGGCCTGGGAGCGGCTGGCGCTCGTCTACGCCATCCTGATGCCGCCGGTGCTGGTGCTGGTCTTCGTGGCACTGATGGTATCGGAATCGCAATACACGATCTTTACGCGGCTCGCCTTTTTCGGCGCAGCCCCTTAAATACCGTCATCGGGGCCGAGCGCGACGCCGGAGATAACTGCCGCGGGCCAGTCTGAACTCCTTTGAACCTTGTCATCGAGCGGGCCAAACACCGCGACGGGAGGCGCCTTATGGCTGAGATCTTGCTGTTTCATCACGTACAAGGGCTGACCCCTGGAGTGCGTGCCTTCGCGGACGCCATCAGGGCGGCGGGCCACATCGTCCACACGCCTGATCTTTTCGATGGACGCACGTTCCATAGCATCGAGGAGGGGCTCGCCCATATCGGCGAGATCGGATTCGACACCATCAGGGAACACGGTGTCCGGCTCGCCGCCGAACTGCCTCCCGAACTGGTCTATGCCGGCTTCTCATTTGGCGTGCTGCCAGCGCAGAAACTGGCACAAACGCGGCCCGGCGCCCGCGGGGCACTGCTTTTCCATTCCTGCCTGCCGATCAGCGGCGAGTGGGCCTTCGGACCCTGGCCAGACGAGGTCCCGGTCCAGATCCACGGCATGGACAAAGATCCGATTTTCGTCGGCGAGGGCGATATCGATGCCGCCCGCGAGATCGTGGCGAAGGTCGCGGACGCGGAGCTTTTTCTCTATCCCGGCGACCAGCACTACTTCGCCGACAGCTCGCTTCCGTCATATGACGCCGATGCGACCGCGCTCCTCACTGCCCGTGTGCTTGAGTTTCTGGGGCGTGTCTGATTCCGTCGTTCACGGCTCGCTCTAACCCGCGGCCACCAATCCAAAAAATCCCAGATAAACGTGTCCTAAAACATGATGGAGGTCGCGCCGGGCGGCGGACTCGGCGATGATGGCGCCGTTCGCCATTCCGATCTTAGAGCCCCATGATCTTCATTCCTCTTCCCTTCGTCGCTGCCCTCCTGCTGCTCATCCTGTTCGTCGCCGTCCTCAGGCGCGACGAGGAGGCGGCGCCGAACCTGCCCTTCCTGGCGCTGATCCTGCTCTCGGCGCTGCAATCGGTGCTTTCCGGCCTGCGTTGGGGTTATGGCGTGCAGGCGGTGGGGCTGGTTGCGCCGGTGATGGCGGCGATGGTGCCGCCGCTTGCCTATGCCGGGGTTTCCCGGCTGGTGAGGACGAGCCGGCGGCCGCTTGCGGCGCGGATCGGGCTGCATGCCGTGCCCGCTATCCTCATCCTGCTGCTGGTGGCCTTCTGGCGGGACGCGATCGACATGGCGCTGGTGCTCGTCTTCATCGGTTATGCCCTGGCGATCCTGCTTTTGATGCGCCCGGGGGCGGACGCGCTGCGGCTCGCGCCCTTCGAAGGCGCCGCGCCGGCCTATCGGGCCATCATCTTCGCGGCCGGCGCACTGTGTCTCTCGGCCGCCGTCGATACTCTCGTCTTTCTCGATTTGACCTCGGCGCATGGTGAGCGGGCACTGGCGCTGATCAGCACCGGAAATCTCGTCGGCCTCGTCATCCTCGGCATTGCAGCGGCGGCCGCCAGCCGCAGCTCTGTCCCCTCCGAGCCGGCGGAGGCCGCGCCCAGGCCCGATGCCAGCGAAGACAAGGAGACGATTGCAGCGGTCGACGCGCTGATGGAAGCGAAGAAGCTCTATCGCGACGCCAATCTCAACCTCGACCGGCTCGCCCGCAAGGCCGGCATCCCGACCCGCCAGATCTCGGCGGCGATCAACCGGGCGATGGACAAGAACGTCTCGCAATATGTCAACGACTACAGGATCGGCGAGGCCTGCCGCCTGCTGTCCGCCACCAAAAAATCGGTGACCGAGGTGATGTTCGAGGTCGGCTTCCAGACGAAGTCGAACTTCAATCGGGAGTTCAGGCGCGTGACCAATATGACGCCGGTGGCTTGGCGGCAGCAGAGGGGGTGAGGTGCGGAGCCACCCCGCCACCAGTGTGCTATCAATAATTCGCGCAACGTGTGCACTCAGCCACATGCCCGTCCTTCGAGGTTCCGGCCTATGGTCGACGCATCTTAAGATGAGGGCTGGTCTTTATGCCGCATGGGGAGAGGCGGACCAGTGTGCTGTGTTGCTGAGGTTGTAAGCCACGCTCTGCCTCTGGCAAGCCAAGCGCCGCCCTCTCTCCAACCTCATCCTGGTGCCCCATAGGGGCTTCGAAGAACGAGGGCGGCCACGTCGCCTCTCTTTCCCGACACCGCGTACACAATCACGATCGAGGCATGCCTGAAACATGTTCGAGGTCGCGGTTTTTTCGCCGGCAGCCATTCTGTCGGCATGAACACAACATCGGAACATGAACGAAACCTTGCCGCCAGGATCAGATCGCTGTCGATCGAGCGCGCGGCCTTCGAGACGCAGCCGCCGGAGCGCCGAGTCCGGCGGCGGGGGTTCCCGACGAGGCTGGCCCTTGCGGGGGCAGTGTCGCTGGCGGCGTGTCTTCTTTATCGGCCGAATGCGCTGGAGCGGATCGAGACCGCGCTTGCAAGATTTATGGATGATGACGCAGGTGTATCGGCTGGTGGGGCGGCGTTGCCAGTCGCGGCTGAGAATGCGGCGGTTGACGAAGCCACGCCAACTCCGGGCACCGCCGCACCGAACCGGGGTGCGGGCGCGCCAAGCCGTGAGATCACAGGCTCCGGTTATGTCGTGGCGCCCGACATCGCCACCGTTTTTTCCAAATATGAGGGGCGAATCGTCGCCGTCGAGGTCGAGGCGGGCTATCGGGTAGCGGCCGGCCAGGTGCTCGTGCGGCTTGATGATGCGGGCGCACGCTTCGCCCTCCGGGGCGCTTATATAGCAGGGCGGATGGCGGAACTGGCGCTGGACGCGAGGAATATTGCGCTCGTCCAGGCGCGGTCTTCGCTGGATCGTGCAGAGCGGTTGGTTCAGCGTGACGCCATGTCGGCCGAGGCGCTGGAGGCAGCGCGCACCGCCTTCGCTACGGCCGGGAATGCCGTGGCACAGGCAAGACAGAATCTCGACAAGGCGAAGCTCGATATCGACAGGGCGCGCGAGCAGATGGAGGCGCTGACCGTGCGGGCGCCGATTTCCGGCACCGTGACGCGGCTTGATGCGCATGCCGGCGACACGGTGCTGTCGCGCGAAGATAGCGTGCGGGAGAACGAAAGCCTGCTTGCCATCACCGATACGGCAAGCCTGGTCATCGATGCCGATGTGGCCGAGGCCAATATGGCGCTGCTGCGACCGGGTCTCAAAGGCGAGGCGGTGCTCGACGGCTTCCCCGATAAACCGTTCGCGGTCGAAGTGGCGAAAGTTGCGCCGGTCATTTCCAAGGAAAAGGGCACTGTGACCTTGCGCCTGTCGCCCTCTTCGCCGCCACCGGGCATGCGGCCTGCAATGGCGGCGCGCGTCCGGCTGGTGGTGGGCGAGGAGGCTCATCACCCGTCCTCGTCCTTCGAGGCTCCTCACGGGGGTCCTCAGGATGAGGGCTGATCGGTCGGCCGCGAACATTCGAGCCCATAAGCAGTCAACCACAAAGGAGCAGAACCATGACCTACACCACAGAACCTTATATCGCCCTTGCTGGCGTCAGGAAGTCCTTCCGAATCGGTGCGGAGACGATTTCGATTTTTTCGGGACTCGATCTCTCCATTCCGCGCGGCGATTTCGTCGCGGTCATGGGACCGTCTGGTTCCGGGAAATCGACATTGCTCAACATGCTCGGTGGTATCGACAGCCCGGATGCCGGCGAAATCAGGGTCGGCCGCAGCCATCTCGAGCAGATGGGCGAAGGGGCAAGGGCGGTCTGGCGGGCACATGCCATGGGCATCGTCTTCCAGTTTTACAATCTGCTGCCAATGCTGAATGCGGCGGAGAATATCGAGTTGCCGCTACTGTTGAAGCCGCTCGGCCGCAAGGAGCGGCGGGCTCGCGTCGATACGGCCATGGATCTCGTCGGGCTTGCGGGCCGGCAGCGGCAGTTTCCGTCGAGCATGTCGGGCGGGCAGCAGCAGCGCGTTGGCATTGCCCGCGCCATCGTCACCGATCCCGATCTCATTCTTTGCGATGAGCCGACCGGCGATCTGGATCGCAAATCCGCCGATGATATCCTGGAGATGCTGAGTTTTCTCAATCGCGAGCTTCAGAAGACCATCATCATGGTCACGCATGATCCCGAGGCCGCTTCCTTTGCCCGGCGCACGCTGCGTCTCAACAAGGGCGAATTCGTCAGCGAGGAAAGGGCGGGCCGATGACGTTCCTCCAGCTCATGCGGCGCAATGCCTGGCGCAAGCGGCTGCGCTCCATTTTGCTGATGTTTTCAGTCGGCATCGCCTTCCTGATCTACGGGCTTACGGCGAGCTTCGTCAGCGGCAGCCAAGGCGCGGCCGGCGCCAGCGATAATCTGCTCGGCGTCTTCAACAAGTCCAGCCGCGGGCTGCCGCTGCCGCTTGCTTACCTCAACCGGATCGCGGCTGACGTCGATGTCGCCGCGGTTGCCTATACCGCACGCATGCGGGGCTTCGTCGAGGTCGAAAAGAATGTGGTTGCCGTCAGCGCCGTCGATCCACAGGCGATCGCCGCGGCCAACGGCGACGAGCTCAAACTGACGCCGGAGCTGATCGCGGCATTGGAAGAGGCCGGTGATCGGGTGCTGGTCGGGAGGGCACTGGCGGAAGCCGAGGGCTGGTCGATCGGCCAGCGCATCGGCTTTACCGGGCAGCTTGCCAGGGCTGACGGCAACCGCAATTGGAGCTTCACGATCGCCGGTATTTTTGAGGGTGCGGATGCCAGAACCGATACCTATTTCATGCTCGCCCGCTACGACGCCCTCAATGCCGCTCGTGCGCGCAACAAGGATACGGTTGACGCCTTCGTGGTACGTCCGCGCCCGGGGGTGTCGCCAAGTGTGCTGGCGGCGCGGATCGATGCTCTATTCGCCAATTCGGCGGCGCAGACGAGGACGCAGTCGGAAAAGCAGTTTCTTGAAGCGTTTCTCCGGCAATTCGCTGACATCGGCCTGATCGTCAGCCTCGTCGTGGGTGCGGCCTTCGTCACCATCCTGATGATCGCGGTCAACACTATGCTCTTTGCGGTGAGGGAGCGGCGTTTCGAGATCGGCGTCTTGAAGGTGCTCGGCTTTTCCAGTCCGCGGATCCTCGCGCTCATTCTTGGCGAGACGTTGTTTATTTTTCTTGTCGGCGGCGCGGGCGGACTTGTTCTCGCCAAGCTTGCGACGCTTTCCATCGGACCGGAGTTCGGCCTCGTCTTCGGCGCGAGCGTGCTTGCGAAATCTCTCGCCATCATAGCGGGGCTCGGCCTGCTGACCGGGCTGTTGCCTGCCGTGACCGCCGTGCGCCTGCCCATCGCCAACGCCTTCAGAACGAGATAACCCAATGCCATCAACGCTCAAGCAGACCTTTCTTATGATCAGAGTCAACCTTGGCAGCCTGCCGCGACGGCTGTGGATCTCGTTGTCGATGGTGCTATCGGTCGCCCTTGTCGTGGCGGTGCTCTCAGGTTTCCTGGCGATGGCGCGTGGCTTCGAGGCCGTCCTCGCCAGCGCCGGCTCGCCTGATATCGCCGTTATTCTCGGCGGCGGCACCAACCAGGAGACTGGTTCCGAGGTGCCGGCCGAGGCGATCCGCAGTCTTGCGGCCATGAGCGCCGACACCGGGATCGCCCGCGACGGCGCAGGCGGGCTGGCATTGTCGCGTGAAACCGTCGTTCCCGTCGATGTGAGACAAGGCGAAGGCGTCGAGCAGACGCTGTCGCTTAGAGGCATGGATCCGGCAGGCCCGGGTCTGCGTGAACGCGCGCGGCTTTCGCGGGGGCGGCTGTTTTCGCCAGGAGCGCGCGAGATCGTCGTCGGCGCCCGCGTCGCCGACGCCTTTCCCGGGTTCGCGGTCGGCGAGACGATCCGGCTGGGCGCACTCGATTGGAGGATCATCGGGCATTTCACTTCGGGCGGCAGCGCCTTTGAATCGGAGATCTGGGCGGATCTGGAGGCGGTGCAATCGGCTTTCGACCGACAGGGGCAGGTGCAGAGCCTGCGTGTGCGGCTCGACGGCGGAGGCGATCCCGCAAGAGCACTGGCGGCGTTGCGTGACCGCCTGCCGGCTTTGCCCGGCATGCCGCTCATGGCGGTTTCCGAGGCTGATCTTTACGCCGGCCAGGCCGAGCGCACCGAAAGCCTGATCCGCCTGTTCGGCTGGCCGATCGCGCTACTGATGGCGATTGGTGCGGCGGCGGGCGCCTTGAATACGATGATGAGTTCGGTTTCCGACCGCAGCGTCGAAACCGCGACGCTACGCCTCCTCGGCTTTGCCCGCCTGCCGGCCTTCGCCGCTACCTGGGTGGAGGCGGTGCTCCTGTCGGTGGCCGGCGCCGGCCTCGGTGTCTTCGCCTCCAAGCTCGGTTTCGACGGTTGGCAGGCAAGCACGATGGGCGCCAACAATACCAGGATGGCCTTTCAGCTCGACGTCACGCTGGACGTGGTCTTCACCGCCGGCCTGCTGGGCCTTGCCATCGGCATCCTCGGCGGCGCCCTGCCGGCGATCGCCGCCGCCCGGCTGCCGCTGACTTCGGCTTTGCAGGCGAGGGGGGAATGGCGCTGAGATGATCACCCACACCTGATTCGAGACGGCCCCTCGGGCGTTCTCACCATTGGGCTAATCGGCATGCGTGGCGCTTTGGCTTGAGCGTAAGCGAGAGCAGAATCACTACGGTGCAGCCTGAAGGAGTATACCTCCCGCCCCCGTTCCTTGATTTATTCGCCTTCAAGTCGCTGTTTTCTCGACTCTAGTTGCAGCTTTTCAGCGCCTTATCAGACCCGGCGCCATTGCCTGTGGAGTAGAGCCCGTAAACCGGTCCGCTGCCGCAATGACAACATCTTCTCGCCTTCTTGCCGTGGACGGTTGCCCCCGCCGCAGGCGATTGGCCGATCCCGGCAGGTCTCAGTGGCGACATAGCGATCCGACGAACAGGGCAACATTGGCGATATGACAATCTACTATGTGAACTCAGCAACTGGCTCCGACCGTAACGGTGGGACGAACCAGAACTCGGCTTTTGCGACTTTGTCCAAAGTGGAATCCTTAGCGCTGAAACCAGGCGACAGCGTGCTCCTTGCCAAAGGGAGCGTATTCAACGAACAGTTTGATATCAAATATTCAGGCAGCGAGAGCGCGCCGATCAAAATCGGCAGTTACGGAACGGGGGCGGCACCCGTCATCCATAGCGGCGGTGACGGCATTCATAGCCTTTATGCGTCGAACATTGTTATCGAGAACCTTAAAATAACAAATAGCGGTGGTTCGGCCATCTCTGGCGGCAGCGTTTCGAACTGGACGGTTCGCCATGTCGAAGTCGACAAGGCGGGATTGTCGCGCGAAGTAGGTTCCGTGAATTTCCGCAATAGCAGGGACATCACGGTCGAGAACAGCAAGATCTCGGCCGGGAAGGGCGACGGCTTCTGGATCGAAAAAGTCGAGGGCGTCAAGCTTCTCAACAATACCGTGACGAACAGCCACGGTGCCACGGCCGATGCCGTCCAGGTGAACGACAGCAGCAACATCGTGATCCGGGGCAATCATCTCGACCAGACGCATGCAGATAGCCCGAAAGGCGTCATCGTGCTCATCAGACCGGTGAACGCGGTGGTTGAGGACAATACTCTGAGCGGCGGCGGCTTCGGCATCAGCGCGCAAGCGGGCAAGAACGTCGCCATCCACGACAATGATATATCGGGATTTCACGGTTACGACTGGTCCTTCGCCATCGGTCTCGGTGATCAGGGCAACACGCGGGATTATGATATATCGGGAAATCACATCCATGACGGCGCATGGGGCGTGGTCATTACCGATCCCGCCGACAGCGCCAGCTATGTCCGCACGAATATCAAAGTCCATGACAATGTCTTCGACGACCTCACGCAGGCGGCGCTGAAGGTCGACAGGCCAGCGTCCGGCTCCTTTTACAACAATACGATCGAGAGCGGCGTAGAGGCGACCAGCATATCGCCAGCCATCGCCGACGCGCACACCTTTTCCGTCAGCAACAACCATACGGTCACCAGTGTCGAGACGGTGCTGGCGAGTTCTGATGCCAGGTCCGCCGCAATGACGGATGCGAACGTGGATCCGGCGGTCGTCGCCGTCCATGACAATTTGAAGATCATCACCGATACCGGCGATGCCCATCACGGTAATCTCCTCAAAAACGACAGCTCGGACAACGGGACCCTGGCGCTCCGCCGCTTCGGTGACCAAAGCGTCGGCAAGCACGGTCTGACGCTGACCGGTGAATACGGCGTCATCCACGTGGACCGGGAGGGCAATTATGCCTATACGCTTGATGAGACGAAGCTCCCCGACCACGGCGGACACGTCAGCGAATCCTTCAGCTACGGGATCAATGACGGGACCTCGCATCACAGCGACGGGGATACGCTGACCGTCTTCGTCCATCTGGATGGTTTGCTGAGCTGATGTAAGGTGGCGGGCTGATCGCCCGTTCCTCGTCCTTCGACGCTTCGCACCTGATCTCAAGGTGCCCTAAGGCCTCGAAGGACGAGGGCGGCGGTTCGAATGAGGGCTGATCCACGCGGTAACCTCGCCCCTACCTCCGTGACAGCACGGCAGGTTACCGTTCATTCACCTTTTAGTCGCTGTTCTCTAGATTATTTTCTCGAAGGTTGTATTCTCCCAGGCGCAGCCTCCGCAAGGCGCCTCTCCGGAGCAAGGCAGGCCAGTCCCTGTCGACGCCGTAACGGCAATCGAAGGCCGTGTTGATATGGCCTTCAGTCCCTACCGCATCCGATCCACTCGTTGCAGCTGAGCCAGACGGTTGCGCGACAATGCGAGAACAAGGCGATATGACAATCTATTATGTGGATTCAGCGACGGGCTCCAACGCCAATGCCGGAACCAGTGCAGACGCGCCTTTTGCGTCGTTCTGGGCAGTGGAAAACCTGAAGCTGCAGCCGGGCGATAGCGTGCTGCTTGCGGCCGGCACCGTCTATAACGATCAGCTCGACCTGAAATATTCCGGCACCGTCGATGCCCCGATCACCATCGGCAGCTATGGGGTCGGCGACGCGCCTGTCATTCACAGCCCCAATGATGCCATTCACAGTCTCTATACGTCGAACATCGTCATCGAGAATATCAAGATCTCAGACACCGGCGGCGCAGCCATCTATGGTGGTTATGTCTCAAATTGGACCGTTCGTAATGTCGAGGTCGATCACACCGGATTGTCGAAATCCGGGTCCATCACCTTCCGGACCGGCTCCAACATCACCATCGAAAACAGTACGATCAATGACGTCAACGGCGACGGCATTTGGATTGAGAAGATCAACGGGGTCACTCTCCTCAACAACACCGTCACGAACGCCCACGGCACTGCGGCGGATGCCGTCCAGCTAAACGACAGCAGCAACATCGTCATCACCGGCAATTATCTCGATCAGACCGGTGCGGTGACGCCGAAGGGAGTACTGACGCTCATCCGGCCTGTGGACGCGGTGATCGAGGGGAACACCATCCTTGGCGGCAGCTTCGGGATCAGCGCGCAGGCCGGCACGGATATTGCTATCCATGACAACGATATATCCGGCTATGGCGGCTACAGCTGGTCTTACGCCATCGGTCTTGGCGATACGGGCGATACGCGCAACTACGATATATCAGGCAACTATATCCATGACGGCGTCTGGGGCGTGTCGGTCAGCTCCGCCGGCACGACGACCTATGTTCGCGAGGGCATCGATATTTACGGCAATCTCTTCGATGACCTGACCCAGGCAGCATTGAAGGTCGACCGGCCGGCATCCGGATCCTTCCATGACAATTTCATCGCGAGTGATGTCACGCCATATAGCATCTCCCCCTCGATCATCGCCGCAGGCACGTTTCCCGTCAGCGATAACACGATCATCGAAGAAGGTCCTACCACGCTTGCAAGCGCCGACAGCCTCGCCGCCGCGGATGCGAGCGTCAGCCTCGTATCGGACACCGGGGTCACATCCCACAATGACCTGAAACTTGCTGCCGACAAGATTGCTGCGGATAAGGTCGGCGCCCATCACGACAATCCCATCTGGGAAAACGGTGTATCGGATGAAACCCTGCTGCTTCGTCACTTCGGCAAGGCGGCTGTCGAAAAGCACGGGTTGACACTCGGCAACGGCGATCACGGCGTCACCATCGAAGCCGCTGATCTTGCTGGCCCGGAAAACGGCAGCGAAATTTCGCACCATGAGATCACGCCTCAGCCGTTGCATCATTCAGAAGCGGACCCGGTGATCGCCGCTATCCTTCATCACGGCGTGCTGCACTGAGGATAGCCGGACGCACGCCGCTACGGCGAGAAGCCGTGGCGGCAGGGACCATCAGAGGTCGCCGAGCAGCGTTCGCAAGACGTCGGCTTCTATTTCCGCGCAGATGATCTCGTATTCAGCGACGATCGCAGAATCGGCCGACAATCCTTGCGCATGCTGTCGAGGACGGAGCAGGCTTCGCCATAGGCGCCGCACAGCTCATAGAGATGGGGTTGGCCCGCTGCGGCGGCTCTGATCGTCGCCCGCGTGGCAGGCAGCCTCAGCATCAATCTCGCCAGCCCCTCCCGGTGGTATGCTTGGCTATATGGGCGATGCTTCCTTCTCTGACGATGCCACCATCCCTCGCGGTCTGTGTTCTGCCGTCGAGGGGAAATACGCAGAAATGCTGCCGTTGGTTTAATGATGCGTGTGGAAAGGGCTCACCCGTCGCTCCGCTGCTATCGGCTCAGGAAGAGAGGCCGATCGTAATCGTGGCGGAAAGCACGCCGCCACCCAGCTTTTCAAAATCGAAGATGTGATCGGTGGCATCCTGCGGAACGAGGCCGTTGTCGTCGTTGCGCGTATCGCGGCGGGGGCGTCCACGATAATCGGGATGCTCACCATAGATGATGTCGCTCAAGGCATCGTCGAAATAGACCTGGCTGACGAGAAGCTCCTTGCCATCCACGAGGATGCGGCAATGAACATGCTGCGTGCGGCCACTATACCATCCCGGATAGGCGGTCAGAAAACTTGCCTGGCCGGTCATGTCAGTCAGCTGGCGACCGCGAAAGGCGAGCCCGCTTATCGCCTCGGCATCACCAAGCGTACACATCTTCGCAGCCTCTCGGCCGGAATAGATACCACGGTGATCGGTATGCCAGATTTCGATATCGGCGTTTTCGACCGGCAGGCAATCGGCTGCATGGACGATGCGGAGGGCCAGCCGCAACGGTAGTCCGGCTTCTCCTTCCGAGATGTCCTGGCGGGCCGGGACGTCGTTGACATGGCAGGGACCAAGGGTCTGGGCGATGGTCACGAGGCAATCGGGCGAGTGCGGAAGAGCGGCGCGGGCAGCTTTTCCAAGGCGACAGACTTGGTGCCGCCACTCAGGAAATCGGTGCCCTTCCAGGCGAATGTCCTGGCTGCCGCCACGACATGTCGCCGCGGCCAGATTGCCGCAGCAACGACCGACGATGCGGCAATCGCGGCGCCGCCAAGTACAAGAGTCCGCCTCTTCATATGCTCTCCTTTGTCTCGGGACTTGGCGTGTAAGGGGGATAGGCCGGGACTTCCAATTAAATCCCGGCAATGATCGACGGTGACGAGGCTGCCGCCGCGAAGCAGGGCGAGGCCATCAGACTTTATATGGCAACCTGTTCGCCAAGCTCGACGACGCGGTTGGACGGCAGGTTGAAATAGTCGGAGGGGTCGATGGCAAAGCCTTCCAGAGCCATGAATATGCGTTCCTGCCAGCCGGGCAGGCCGGTGTTCGGCGTCCTGACGAGGTTGCGGCGACCGAGATAGAAGGACGTTTTCATGATCTCGAACTTGAAGCCTCCCTCCCGGCAGAGAGCCAGCGCCCTGGTGACATCGGGCTCGTCCATGAAGCCGAAGGTGATATCGAGACGCACGAAACGCGGCGACAGCTGGCTGATTTTGGTGCGCCTGCTGTCGGGAACGTAAGGTTCATCCTCGGTCCAGACCGTCAGGATGACGTTCTGCTCGTGAAGCACGTGGTTATGCTTGAGATTGTGGAGCAGGACATTCGGCGTCCTGTCGGGGAGGCTCGTCAGGAAGACCGCCGTTCCCGGAACCGTAACCGGCGAATGATCGGACTTTCGCTCGATCGAGCGGATGAAGGAATCGAGCGGGATCTCGTTGTTCGCGCGCAGCCGCTTCAGATAGGCCTGCCCGCGTGTCCATGTCCACATCAGCATCATAATCACCAGTGCCAGGGCGACAGGAACCCAACCACCATCGTAGATCTTCAGCAGATTGGCCGCCAGGAAAACGACTTCGATGACCAAGAGCGGCAGCAGCACGCCGGCGGCGAGCACGAGAGAATAACCCCAGACGGCGCGGAGAAACTGGAAGGCCAGCATGGTTGTGATCACCATGGCCCCAGTCACCGAGATGCCGTAGGCCGTCGCCAGGGATTCCGAGTCGCCGAAGGAAAAAATCAGCATCAGCACGCCGATCAGCAGGAGAAGATTGACGCTCGGCACGTAAATCTGGCCGGTGTTGGTCTCCGAGGTGAACTTGATCCGCAGCCTTGGCAGAAAGCCGAGGTGAACCGCCTGGCGGGCCAACGAAAATGCGCCGGTGATCACGGCCTGGCTCGCGATGATTGTAGCGAGTGTCGCCAGGAGAACCACCGGCAGCAAGGCCCAGTCGGGATACATCAGAAAGAACGGATCGGCGATCGCAGCAGGTTGGCTGAGGACGAGAGCGCCCTGGCCGAGATAATTCAGCAGTAATGCCGGAAAGACGAGCACGAACCACGCCGTGTGAATCGGCCGCCGCCCGAAATGCCCGAGATCGGCATACAGCGCTTCGGCACCCGTCACCGTCAGAAAAACGGCGCCGAGCACAATGAGGCCGACGGTGCCGGCATGGGCGAGGAACGAGACTGCGTTGATGGGATTGATCGCGGCGAGAATTCTCCAGTCGTCGCCGATATGGATGACGCCGCCTGCCGCCATGGTAAGGAACCACAATACCGTTATCGGCCCGAAAAACATTGAAACAGCGGCGGTTCCGCGCGACTGCGCGGCAAACAGAGCGATCATGATTGCTGCCGACAGTGGCGGAACATACTCGGCAAAGGTCGGCGTGACCAGCTTCAGGCCTTCGAGCGCTGACATGACCGAGAGGGCAGGCGTGATCATCGCATCGCCGATGAAGAGGGCTGCTCCGATCAGGCCCGCGAAGAACAGCACGGGCACGTTTCGTCCCATCTTTTTCATCAGGAGGGCAAGAAGCGAGAGGGTGCCACCTTCGCCGTCATTGTCCGCCCTGAGAAGGAACAGAACATATTTGAAGGTCACGATCACGGTTAGCGTCCAGACCATCAGCGAAATGAGACCAATTACCTCGAACTCGTGAACGCCATCGGCCGTGAACGGTCTGAGCGCCTCGCGAAAGGCGTAAAGCGGGCTGGTGCCGATATCACCATAGACGACGCCGACGGCGCCAACGACCAATCCGACAAAGCCGGTTCGGCTGACGGCATCACCGGTTTTGTCTGCATGTGTTGAAGTCATGTTTCCCCGCTCACGCCGCTTGCCTGCATGCAGAAACATATGCCGCATTGAAGAAGGGCAAGTAAATTCGTACCGATGCAAACTTTTCGTGACGGCCAAGCGCAATTGTTGGCTGATATGGAAAACCGTGACAAGCGCGGGATGGGTAGATTTCGATCCGAGAGATTATGTTGTAGGCATTCGACGTCAGTTTCCAAGCCGGGGGCAGGGCAGATGGAACCAACTCAATTGTTCGAGCTTGTCATCGGGATGTTCCTTGCGATCATCGCGCTGCAATATGCCGCCCATAGGCTCGCACTGCCGCCATCCGTCGCACTGCTGGCCGGTGGTGCGTTGCTTGCCTTCGTGCCGGGGCTGCCGGCAATCACCGTCGATCCCGAGTTGGTGCTCGTCATCTTTCTGCCGCCGCTCCTGATGGACGGCGCCTGGTCGATCCCCCTGGCGCGCCTACGGCGCCACATGATCGGCATCGCCTCCCTAGCCGTCGGTGCCGTGTTGTTCACCTGCGCGGTCGTGGCCGTGACTGCGCATCTTCTTTTTCCAGCACTTCCCTGGGCTGCCTGCGCGGCCTTCGGCGCGATCGTTTCGCCGCCGGACGCAGTGTCAGCCCGCGCGGTGCTGGAGCATGTCAGGCTGCCGCGGCGACTTCAAATTCTGTTGGAAGGCGAGAGTTTGCTCAACGACGCGAGCGGTCTGGTTCTCTTCCGTTTTGCCGTTGCCGCCGCCGCAACAGGAACTTTCAGCGTGATGGAAGCGGCCGGCAACTTCTTTGTGCTGGCGCTTGGCGGCGCCGTCGTCGGTTTCGTTATCGGAACGACATGGGTCAAACTTGTCCGGCGTCTCGGCGACGAGTATCTCATCATCGCCGCCACCGTGCTGCTCGCCTGGATTTCCTATCTGCTCGGCGAGTTGCTGCATGTTTCCGGCGTCATCGCCACCGTGACCACAGGGTTGATCGCATCCTGGCACCAGCACACCGTCTTTTCAGCCGCAACGCGGATGCGCGGCACGTCCTTCTGGACCGTGATGATCTTCCTGATGGAAGCTTCTGTTTTCACATTGATCGGGCTGTCTCTTCGGGACGTGGTCGAACGCGGCGGCGGCTTCGCCACCGTGCTCGCGACCATGGGTCTGCCGATGCTCGCGATCCTCTTTGCGCTGGTGATCGCGCGTTTTGCCTGGGTTTTCGCCTCCGATTTCGTCATCCGGTTCTGTGCTGTCCTCGGCTTCGAACGCGCCCGACCGCTGGGCGCCGGCGGCGCCGCCGTCCTCAGTTGGGCGGGCATACGTGGGTGGTGACGCTCGCCTTGGCACTCAGCCTGCCCGAAGATTTCCCGGGCCGCGACCTCATCCTCGTAACGTCGTTCGCCGTTATTCTCGGAACCGTACTTGTGCAGGGCACGACGTTGGGGCGGGTGATTGCTTGGGCGCGGCTGGCGGGCCCCGAGTTGGAACGGGCGCGCCTTACCATGAGTGAGGCCGAAGCCGCCATGGCGCAGGCGCAGCTCGGGACGGTACAAAACCTGGCGTATGATGCAGAGGGGACTCTCATCCATCCTCAATTGCTGGAGCGATACCAGCGAAGGGCCACAGCGATCGTCGACTACGCCGCGAGAACGGAGCACTACGTGCCGGTTCTCCACGCTCACTTCGATGTCGTTCTCGAGGCTGTTGCAACGGGACGCCGGGAACTCATCCGACTCCACCGCGCCGGCGATATCGATGACGAAACGTTACGCGAGCTGGAGCGGGATCTCGATCTCGAGGAACTGAGTGCGATCTCGGCCAAGGCCTGATTTCGCAGCCCAACCGGAATCGACAATCCATCTTTCAAACCTCGTCGGCAAGCTCTCACAGCCCTCTTTCCGCGTCGATATCCTCAAACAAGGCTGCTTGGTACTCGCGGTTCAACGCTGCTCGGCACGTCGCACGGAGCTCGCGCGACCGTCATTGCCCGCCGGATCGGTTGTTCGTCAGCAAGGGGCCGAGGCAGTCCGATCCGGTTGGCGCAGTCAGGTGGGAGCTTAGCGCGAGGAGAATGTATTGCCCTTTGGGTCCAAGTATTCGTCGCGCCGCTGGGAATATATCTCGTTGAGTGGCCAAGCCGAGCTATGCAATGGTGTTAGGCTGCGGTAGGTATGATGATCGGGCCTTGGTGGGGGCTGGCCGGCTCATTAGGGGCGAAGGCGGCTTTCATCGCGACACTCTCCTTCTTCTGGTGTGCAATCAGCGCATTTCCGATCGTCGGACTGTCTGCTTTCAAGCCATGTCGTTCGCCCTCTTCCTCGTTGATCATTGGGTATTTTCGTGGAAATACGCGGCTAAATTGATTCTAATTGCTGCCATTATTTGAACATACGTTTCCGCCTGCGATTTTTTCTTCGCCACATTTCGGATGTTCCAAATTATCCAGACAATGGTGAGAAGCAATGAGAATTATTCTCGTCATAGCCCTCACGGTTTTTGCCGTACCGTGTGAGGCCGACATGCTGGTCACGGCTTCGAAATACGATCGCATGCATGAACGCTCCATTTCTTTTCTCGGCATCAATCCCCGGAGAACATCGTGGTGCGGAGCTTTCCTCGCCTTCGTCGCCAAACGATCGTCTCGCCAGCCTCCGGCCAATCCCAACATGGCGGTATCCTGGAAAAGCTTTGGCAAGCCGGTCTTCTTCCGCTCGGCGAAGCGGGGAGACGTCGTTGTCATCCGAAGCGGCAGGCGGTTCCATGTCAGCCTGTTCGATCATTTCGATCAGCGACGCCAATACGTCTACCTCTTTGGAGGCAATCAATCCAACCGGGTCCAGCTGTCGCGCTACCGCGCCAGCTCGGTCGTCGCCGTTCGGCGATGAAGCCGGAATTATGCCTTTCTGCTAGTTCCAGTAAATCCAATAGCTTCGTGGTGGCGGGCCTCGTCCTTCGAGGCCCCTGCGGGGGCGCCTCAGGAGGAGGGCGGAGAGAGGGCGGCCTTGGTTCGTTGTCAGCCTCGGCGGCGCTTGGCCCGACGGTCAGCCCCCGTCCTGAGGTGCGGAGGCTTGAGCCTCGAACGATGAGGGGCGGCTTATCATCGGACTCACCACACAGACCGTCAATCAACCCCGTCCAACACACATATCACGTCGTCGGCGGGAATGGCCGCCAGCCTTTCGCGCTTGACGTCGAACCGCCAGGCTTTGACCACATTCTCGGATCGATAGGAGCCATCCGGTTGCTCCACCATCCTGCCGAGCGCAAAGACGGCGACGTCGGGAAACCGGCTGGATGAGCAATAGGCCGGCTGCAGAAGCTCGTGGCGGGGCGACGGCTTTGAGATCGTCACCTGGTCGATCACGGTCCAGACGGGAAGGGTTCCATTCCTGCCGGTCTGGCGTTGAAGCACCAGCGACAGCTTTGCGCCGCATTTGAGCTCGGCTGCCGCATAGGCCGAGCCCTCGGCTGTTCCCGACAGAGCAGTTCCGCTGACCTCAGCGCAGTCCTTCGCCGGAGGAGGCGTGGATTTGCCACGTGCCTCGCTGGCATGGGAGGCGGCCGGCACCAGAGCGAGAAGAGCGGCAATCGCAGGGAGATATTGAGACATGGGAGGCCGTTGAG
Source organism: Rhizobium sp. NLR8a (assembly GCF_019685235.1). Classification (NCBI taxonomy): domain Bacteria; kingdom Pseudomonadati; phylum Pseudomonadota; class Alphaproteobacteria; order Hyphomicrobiales; family Rhizobiaceae; genus Rhizobium; species Rhizobium sp. NLR8a. The sequence continues at coordinate 141,255 of NZ_JABDWI010000003.1, read as the reverse complement.
AACATGTGGCGAGGGAGGGGTGCTGGCTGAATCCTTAGTCCTGCACAGAGGACGGTAGCTTTGCTCGGAGATGAGTCAATAGCCGATCCGCTACGGTGTGCGGAACTTCGGCAGCGCCGGCGCGTGGACGCCCTCGTCCCGTGTTGTTGCGGTGCGCAGGCCAGAGGCCGGAGCCTCGAAGGAGGGGGGCGGGTGGCTGGGCACTTGGCAGCGCACGCAATATGCAATGGCGACTCTGACGCAATGTTAATTAGCACTGGCGTCAGCCGCAGCTGACGCTCCGGAAGGCAGCGATGATGCTGTCGGCGGCCAGCCGGGCTTCGTCCGCGGTCGTCTGGAAATTGGTGACGGAGAGGCGCAGGACGTCGTGGCCGCGCCATTTGGCGCCGCCGGCAAAGAGGGTGGCGTCGTCGCGGATCTTTGCGATGGTCTTGCGGGTGATGGCGTCGCTTTCATCGTCCGGGCGGTCGGCGGCGAAGCGGAGGATGAGCTGGTTCAGCGTGATCTCGTTCAAGATGGTGATGCCTGGTTCGCGCTGGAGGTGCTCGGCCAGCAGGCGGGCGGACGCGCAACATTGGTCGACGAGGGCGGCGATGCCATCGCGGCCGAGATGTTTCAGCATCGCCCAGGTGGCGAAGCCGCGGGCGCGCCGGGAAAGCTCCGGCACGTAATGGGAAGGATCGCGCTCGCCCTCGGCGGCGAGCGGCAGGTAGCTTGCGGCGATCGTCATGGCGCGGCGGTGGGCGAGTTCGTGGCGCACGATGGCATAGCCGCAGTCATAGGGCGTCTGCAGCCATTTGTGGCCGTCGGTTGCCCAGCTGTCGGCCGTCTCGACGCCACGGCTGAGATGGCTGAATTTCTCCGAAGCCTGCGCCCACAGGCCGAAGGCGCCGTCGACATGCACCCAGGCGCCTTTTTCCCGAAGGGCCGGGATCAAGCGGATGAACTCGTCGAAGCCGCCTGTATTGATCTGCCCGGCCTGGAGAATGGCGATGCAGGGGCCGCTGACCGGGGCAAGCGCGTCGCCGAGTGCGGCCGGATCGATCCGTCCCATCGGGTCGGTCGGCAGACGCAGCACGCGGTCATGGCCGAGACCGAGGAATTGAAGCGCCGAGAAGACCGTCGTGTGGGCGTCGTCGCCGATCAGCACGGTGATCTCGGGCGCGCCGAACAGGCCTTTGGCATCCGCATCCCAGCCGGCCTTGCGCAGCACCTCGCCGCGGGCGGCGGCAAGGCAGGTGAAGTTGGCGACCGTGGCTCCCGTGACGAAGCCGACGGAGCTTTCGGCCGGCAGCTTCAGGATGTCGAGAAGCCATCTCGCCGCGATGGTTTCGACGGCGGCCGCGGCCGGGGCGGCGACGTGGTTTCCGGCATTCTGGCCCCAGGCGCTGGTGAGGAAATCGGCCGCGACGCCGACCGGATGAGAGCCGCCGATGACCCAGCCAAAGAAGCGCGGGCCGGTGGTGAAGTGCAGGCCGGGCTCGGCGTCCGCTGCGAGCTGTCTGATGACATCGCCCATCTCGGCGCCAGCGGCCGGCAGCGGCTCGTCGAAGGCGGCGAGCGAGGCGGCGTAATCGTGCCGGGGCACATGGCGTGCCGGCGCGCGCTCACGAAAGCCGGCTGCAAGCCGGGCTGCTTCCTGAAACAAAGATGCGATTGCCGACATGCGGGTTCCCCCTGCACCGACGCCCGCCGCTCCTGGGGACCGCCTCCAAGCAAGCTGTCGGTGCCGGCAAGTCTAGCCGATATCGCAGTGGCTGTCTTGGTTCGCAAAGGATCGATCCCAGGCGGGTTTGGCTTCGGCTGAAGCATTGCGGCGCGGAGCAAAGCCTTACAGCATATCCCCCAGGCTCCAATGGTTGTTCCAGCGGACGTCGATTTCGTCGTCGACATTCTGGTAGCGGATATCGGTAGAGAGGCGGAGCCGCCGGGCGCGGTCCTCGTTGGTGGTGGCGGCGTGAATCATGTAGGGGGAGTGCAGCACGACGTCGCCAGCCTCGTAATCGGCGGCGAGCCAGCGGGTGTTAAAGCGATGGGCCATGTCGGGCAGATCCTTGGAGATCCAGCCGCCCTCGGCCATGTGGCTGTTATAGGCGCTGATCCGCTCTTCCGGCGAGAGATCACCGCTCTTTGCCTGGAATTCGGCCTCCATCCCGCGGCCGAGCGCATGCGAGCCTTCGAGATAGACGAGGCCGCCCATTTCGGCAGGAGTGTCGCCGATCGGGATCCAGGCGGTGACGAGCCGGCTGGTGCCGCCGCGGAGGTAGACGAGGTCGTAATGGGCGGGCGTGGCCACCGCCGTGCCGGGTTGGACATAGCGCATCAGCTTGCGTTTATGGAGATAGGAGATGCCCTGGAGAAAGATGTCCATGAAGTGCGCGAGCCGCGGCTGGGCACAGAAGCCTTCATAGGCAGCCGAGCGGACGATCGACATCAGGCGGCGGTTGGCAAGGTTCCAGTCGACGTCCCCGACGGCAGCGACGCCGAGGGCAAGATCATAGCCCGGCGCCAACAGGCCGGCTTCGGCGAGGTGGGTGAAGACCCAACGACGGAAATCAATCACTTCGGCGCGCGGCAGGAGGCCTTTCAGCCAGACATAACCATGCTCCTCATAGCGGTGGCGGATAGCCTCGGTGCCAATTCCGGGATCGGTCGGCGCGAGTGCGCCGAGCCTTGCAGCGGGGATCGTTTTACCATGGGCGGCGAGGGGCGTTTGCATCTCGGCGGCATTCGCGACAATTGACATTTCATTCACCCCCGCTTTGACTTACCTGCCTTCAGCCTGCGGGCTGCGTGGGCTGGCCGCCATGGAGGAAAGCTGCAGCTGGATTTTTCGCTCATGACACAAGCCGAGGCCATCTATCGATCTCCCCTTGCCGCCGCCGGCGGGCTTGCCGTGGCCGGCAGCGGCAGGCAACATGCGCGCCATGCCGTCAAGGACAGGAAGCTGCCGAGTTTTGCAGCCGTGCTGGTGGAGCGCGGGCAGGGGTTTCTCGAAACCGCTGCAGGCGGGCGCCAGCCCGTGGAGGGGCCGGCGCTCTTCTGGCTGTTTCCGAACCGCCCGCACTCCTATGGGCCTGACGAAGGCGGATGGGATGAGCGCTGGGCGCTGTTTGAAGGTTCGTTCACGCGCGATTTCGTGCGGATGCGGCTGGTTGACGAGCGCCATCCCCTCGTGACTCTGCGCCATATCGAGGAGGTGGTGCGGCTCTTCGCGCAGTTGCATGCTGATCTCATCGACGACAGCCATCTCGGACAGGCCTCGGCGGCATTGGCGCTCCATCGCATCGTCATCACCGCTGCGCGGCAGGCGAGCGCTGCGGCAGGTCGCAAAGGCGAGGGCGCGACTGGCGATCTCGTCGAGACGTTGCGGGGCAGGGCGCTGCAGCCGCTCGACCTTGCCTCGTTTGCCGCCGAGCATGGCATATCTCCCGCGACGCTGCGGCGGAAATTTATCGCCGAAACGGGCATGCCGCCCAAGGACTTCCAGCTTCGGGCGCGTATGGACCAGGCCAAGCAACTGCTCGCCACGTCAGACGAGAAGATCGAAACCGTCGCAGCCATGGTCGGCATCGAAGACCCGTTCTATTTTTCTCGCGTCTTTCGAGAGCGCGAGGGCTGCAGCCCCCGTGAATTCCGGATGCGGTTCAAGCGGGGTTGAGCTGTTGCAGCCATAGGTTCCTCGCCTTTGGCCGGGATGCTGAAGAAATCAAGCAATGCGTGAGGCATTGCGCGATTTTCTCCAATAAAGTTCTATTTCATGCTGTCTATTTTTGAAATTTTCCAGGAATTGCTAAAATCTATTGCCTTCTCTCTAAGTATCCATCAATGATGTGCGAAATATCATTCGCGCTGCTGTCAAGGCCGCTCTGTCGATCAGCGAGGGATGTGCACTGAAATATTTCATTCTCTATGCGCTCGTGTGCTCGGCGGTCGGGATAGTTCTTCTCGTCGTCATCCATCAGATTGCATCGTTTCAGATGGAGAGGCCTGGGGATCAGACGGCCTTCGAACCGGATGATCTGGTCGTGCGGTCGACCCGCGAACCGGCACCGGGGGCGAGCGGCCAGCAACCAACCCAAGGACCATCGGTCCGCACCGATCAATGGGATCTCCGCCCAACCGACGAGCCGACTGTTCGCAAGGGTGGCAGGGTGGGAACTCCGGCGCAGTGATGGTGCTGTCGTTAGGTTTGTTGCATGGGGACGCTTGTCCTTTGGGCACCTTTGACGGACGCCACTTCCCCTCTCTCATCCCTGTCCTCGGGCCTGACCCGAGGACAGGGATGAGGGAATTGGGAGCAGCGTTCGCGCCCGGTTCTCCCAGCCTCGTTGGTGCGGTGCCCTCCAACCTCCCTCATGACGAGGTTCTCTCGAGCCTTGGCGTGCCGCGACGGGACAACAGAAGCCGAACCCGCCGCTTTCCCGATTGCATCCAATGCAGCCGGCTGCGATGACATATCTCCGATATTCCGGGAGGTGGCGATGGATGCAGGCGGCGTGACGATCAGGCTCATAGGTGGAGACGAGGTGGAGGCTTTTCGGCGTATCCGCCTGGAAGCGCTTCGCGCCGATCCGTCTTCCTTTGCCAGCCGCTACGAAGACTGGGAAATCCTGTCTCAGCAGGAGTGGCGCGATCGGCTGAGCGAACCGGTTTTCATCGCCTTTCAGGAAGGCGAACCCGTCGGCATCATGGGCCTGTTTCGGCAGCGGCCGAGCAAGATGGCCCACCGCGCCACGATCGTCATGGTCTATGTCTGCGCCAAGCTTCGCGGAACGGGCCTTGCCGTCAAACTGCTGGAGACGATTTCCGATCACGCGCGCGATATCGGCATCCGTCAATTGGAACTCTTCGTCAGCGCCGAAAACTCGGCGGCGATGCGGTTCTACCAGCGGCAAGGTTTTGCCGAGATCGGCCGTATCCCCGGCGGCGTGCTGGAGGATGGCAGAGAGATCGACGACGTGATGATGGCGCGGCGGCTGGTGGGTGGTTAGGCCGGGGCCGCGCGGCGGGCCATCCGGCCTCTTGACCTCCAGCAGGATTGGGGTTGCAGGATGCCGCCTGAATCGGAGGTTGCCGTGATGAAAATCCTGATGGAGAGTGTGTCGGTGTAGATTTTGATTCAAGAAGGTGCTCAAGCCTCTTCACTCGGTCTATTCGCGCCTTCTGCCGTCAGGCCCAGCACATCCCGCATGCCATATTCGCCGGGTGCGCGCCCTGCGATCCAGCGGGCGGCGGCAAGCGCGCCGCGGGCGAACATGCCGCGATCGAGAGCCGAATGCGACAGCGTCACGACTTCATCGGCGGCGGCGAACAGGACGCTGTGTTCTCCGACGAGCCCGCCGGCGCGCACGACGGCAAAGCCGATCTCGCCGGGCGGTCGCTGGCCGGTGACGCCGTCACGCCCACGCCGCTCGACGGATGCGAGGGAAACGCCGCGGCCCTCAGCGGCTGCTTCGCCGAGCATCAGCGCCGTACCGGATGGTGCATCGATCTTTCTGTTGTGGTGGGCTTCGAGGATTTCGATGTCCCAGCCATGCGCGGGAAGAGCGCGCGCAGCCTGGGCGACGAGGCCGACCAGCATGTTGACGCCAATGGAGAAGTTGCCGGAGCGCAGGATCGGAATCGTTCGGGCGGCGGCTGCGATCCGTTGGATCTCATTCGGCTCGAAACCTGTCGCTCCGATCACCAGGGCCGGCCCGCCTGACGAGGCGCAGAGGCCGGCGAGTTCGGCGGCGGCATTTCCCGTCGTGAAATCCAGGATCACGTCGGCGGCTGCGATTGCGGCCGCACGGTCGATCAGCCCTTCACCGGCGGAGCCGGGACGGCCGATACCGCCGATGACCGCAAAAGCCGGATCGGCCGCGAGCAACGGCAGTATGGTGCGACCCATGCGGCCGTTCGCGCCGGCGACGGCTATTTTGACAGGTGAGCTCACTTGTTTTCCTTGACTGGCATATTTCCGATGGAGCGGCCGCTTGCATCCGGCATTCGCGCCGGAACGGCATTCTGCACCTACCGCACTTGCGCTCCCGGCGCAAAGCAGGGGATTTGTTGCCACCGTCCCTGTGAACGCCTGGCCTTACCAGTTGCCGGGATCGGCCGTGTGATCGATGCTGGCGAATTCATCAGCCTTGTTCCGGTCGAGATTTATCTCCGTGGTCGCCTTCTTCTCGTCGGTGACCGAGTAGCGGTCAGGGACCGGTCCCTTCGAAAGTTCCTGATACAGGAGCAAGGCTGCCTCCTCGGCGGTATCGGCGTCGATCTCGCGGGTGAGGGTAACGGTGAACTTGTGCATTGGCTTCGTACCTTTCAATCGGCGCGCAGACGATGCGCAGCCAGCACAGTCTGACACGCTTTGCGGCCGGACACAGCAAGCGATGGTTCCAGATCTTTATGGATGTCGTGGCGCCGGAGCCGCCGTCAAGCCAGGCATCGATACGCATCCGCGATCTGCGCGTATCGCCTGCGCGGCGATCGCCTTCGCCGGGTGCGTGGATCAAGCCGAACAAGGCCCTCGCCGAAATAAGCTGTATGGGCTGGAGAAAGGCGGTTTCCCTCTTATTTGAACAGGAATTGCAAACCAAGAGGGAAGGACCGCATAATGGCAAAAAACACGATCTGCCTATGGTACAACAAAGACGCCGAGGATGCCGCCCGCTTTTATGCTGCGACTTTTCCCGACAGCGCGGTGGGTGCTGTCACTCGGGCGCCAGGAGATTATCCTGACGGCAAACAGGGAGACGTTTTGGTTGTTGAATTCACCGTCGCGGGTATTCCTTGCATCGGTCTGAACGGCGGCCCTGCATTCAAACACAGTGAAGCCTTCTCGTTTCAAATCGCCACGGAGGATCAGGAAGAAACCGATCGCTACTGGAACGCCATCGTCGGTAATGGCGGCCAGGAAAGCGAGTGTGGCTGGTGCAAGGACAAATGGGGTCTGTCCTGGCAGATCACCCCCCGCGTCCTCTCAGAAGCGCTCTCGGCGGGCGGTGATCAGGCAAAGCGTGCTTTTGACGCGATGATGACGATGAGAAAGATCGATGTCGCGGCGATCGAGGCGGCTCGGCGCGGTTGAGGCGCCATTGCCTGCCCGAGGCCGACAGGTGCCAGCCTGTCAGAACCAGAGATCGCGTACGCAGCGCCCGTCGGAGGGAAGGTCTTTGAATGTGTCCAGCCCGTCGAAATGATCGATGGGGAGATCAGCTTATTCCACAAGTCCGAAAATGGGGCCGTAGCCGCCGTGCCAGGACCAGTCGTTGCGGCCCAATGCCGGATAGTAAAGCCCAACACCTCGTCCGCCATCGAGGAACAAGGCGTCGGCGCATTGCAGCCGGTCCCGGAAGAGCCGTGCGAAATCGTGGAAATTGACCCTGTCTTCACTGATTGCGAAGCGAACCACGCCGTCCGCGCACACGCCGACCCCGCTCCGGCGGGTTCGATCTGTCGATGCGAAGATGAAGATCGGATTCAGCTTTCCCGCGATGACGAGCATCGGGCCGGACTGCGTGGCGAACCGCACTTTTAGGGCACGCGTCAGAAATTCATCGGTCGGAAGTATGCCGGCGCCTGCTTCACCGAGAAAGAACACGCCGCTCGGTTTCTTGTAGAAATTCGGGACCTGACCGGGGGCGCCTCCCGTCTCTGTGGTATTGGCGGGTTTCAATTCCGTGGCGTTTTCGACGTACAGCCCCATCGGCGAAAAATCGGCTCGGTACATTCCGGCATTGACGGCCAGTACCAGCGTTTTCCCCTCGGTGCGAAGGGCTTCGGCAAGGCTCGAAAAAGTGCGGTATGGCGCGCCATCGGCGCCCTTCCAGAACAGGCGCAGGTCGGCCTTTCCTCCTTCCAGCGTGCAGACGACATATTTTGCCGCTTCGAAGGTTTCCGGTTCGCATGGCTCGGCATACGCCTGATGTCCGGACGCCATCGTTGCTGCCAGCATCATGGCCGCGGCGAGCACGCCTTGTTTGAGATCGATCATTCGTATTTCGTCCTCGAACCGCTCACCATGTGCCCGCCAACGCGGTGCCGGCGAGCAGCACGCCGGTCAGGATATTGGCGAGGAACAGGCGAAATTCAGATCCGGGCGGGCAAGGTCTAACCGCCGCGTCTGCCAGAAAAAATGGGCGATCACCAGCATCCCGACCGCAGATGGCGGCGGCATCTCCAACAGCCAGCCCCCGAGCGACCACGCCCCAACCGCCAGAGCATAGAACAGGCCAATCTGCGCCAGCCGCGTGTATGGCCGCCACGCGGCCGGTAACCGGCGATCCCCCCAGTCGCCATGGTGGGATGTCGCCGAGATCCGGGCGGCCGAGAGTCGTCATGTTGTGGCCTGAAATTCCTATCGCAAACTCTGGAATGCCTCAGCTTTTCATCGCATCGGCGGCGACCAGAATAGGAATTTTTGCAAGTACGGCAACGTCTCGCCCCTCCGTGAGACCTCCGTTGCGAGAACGAAAGCTGCGCGGCTTACTCCTTTTCTCTCCGGCGGGGAGAGGCGCCTATCGGGCAGATAAGGGTGAAGAGTATTCGACGGGCGCCTTGAGCATAAGCGAAGGGCACAGACATCCCGAAATTCCGAGACATTCCTACCAGGCGGTGCGGGCGGTCCCGAGTGCTGTCGTGTGAGACGACGTGACGTATGCGACGTACGTCTTGAGCGACACGACGCAGTTTCCGGGATAGCTGAGTTTGTGCAACGTCAAGTGTTTCAGCAACGCATCGGCATTGCGCTTTTCGGTTAGCGGAAATGTCATCGTCATGCGAGTTCTCCAACGAACAGACCGAGCATCGGCAGAAGTAATGGTTAGATTCTTTTGCGTCGCAACAAGAAAGTTTTAATCACAAAATTAAAATCGATTAGCCCTGCGTCGGCGATTTTTAAAATCGTTTGAAATGGCATAGCCTTTCCATGGGAACCTTAGCTGTCCTGGGCGTGAGCGAGAATCCCGGAGTACGGCTCCCCCCGGAAGCAGAGCCGAAACGCTGAAATGATGGAACTGACGGGGCGCAGCAAGGCGACAGGCTTGCTGATCGCTTCGGAGAGGATGGCGGCGGTTTCGGCACCCGCTCACTGGGCGGAGCAGAACATGGACGCAATCTTTGCGGCGCAGCATGCTTACGATGAAAGGGACACTGGTTGATGGTGCCGGCACTTCGAAGCATCTGGTTGCGCCGCGCCGCAGGGCTGGTTCGCGCCAAGGAAGATTTGCGAGCCATCATGGCGCCTTCTGCACAACGCGTGATGTCGCAAGCAACATCTGCTGTCACTCGCTTACGCGGTCCTCATCCTGCGCAGGCGTGCTGCGCACCACCGCCATGCAGGCGCAACGACGTAGCCGACGGCCGGGATGGCTGCAAGGCCGAGGAGGATGCCGACGAGACCTGAGCCGACAGCTTGGACCAGCCAGGAAACCACGCCGCCAACGGCCGGCATTGCATGCGCGGCGCCTTCTCCGGCATCGTGGAGCAGATGGCTCAGCCAGGCAAAGCCAAAGCCTTCGGCGCCGTGCACAATGATGCCGCCGCCGACCCAGATCATCGCCGCCGTCCCGATGAGACCCAGTACCTTGAGAAGATAGGGCATGCCCCGCACAAGGCCGCGCCCGAGCAAGTGCGGGAACGCGCCTGTCCGCGAGCGGGAAGAGCGCTGGGCAAGCCAGAGGCCGAAGTCGTCCGCCTTCACGATCAAGGCGACGACGCCGTAAACAGCGGCCGTGATCAGAGAGCCGACCAGCGCGAGGACCAGCGCCTGCATCGCCAGACCCGACTCCGACAGCGAGCCGAGGGTGATCGCCATGATCTCGGCCGAGAGGATGAAATCGGTTCTGATGGCGCTCGCGACCTTTTCGTCCTCGAAGGTTCTGGGGTCGACGCTGATCGTCTCGAGGGCGTTCTCGTGGGCATGGGCCGCGTGCGGCACGACGAGTTCGTAGACCTTTTCGGCGCCTTCGTAGCAAAGGTAGAGCCCACCGAGCATGAGCAGCGGCGTCACTGCCTGCGGCATGAGAAGGCTGAGGACGAGTGCGGCCGGCAGGAGGAACACCAGTTTGTTCTTGAGAGAACCAATGGCGATTTTTGCGATGATCGGCAGTTCGCGTGCCGCCGAGAGGCCGGTCACGTAACGCGGCGTGACGGCTGCGTCGTCGATCACGACGCCGGCGGCTTTGGCGCCGGCTCTGCCCGCCTGGGCGACTACGTCGTCCAGAGAAGCGGCGGCCGCCTTTGCAAGCACTGCGACATCATCAAGGAGGGCAATCAGGCCGACACTCACAAGCAAACCTCTCATTCAGGGACAATGGCTGGCAAGAATATCCAATCGGGCGACAGCCGGGAAGGGCGCCTCTTCCGATGGTTGGTGGTGCCTGATCAAAAGGTCAGGCATCACCCCGGCGGGACGGAGTACATGGCGTAGATGGGATTTCCTGCCGTGTGCAAGCGAACCGCTCATTCAATCTGGATATGCATATGGTCATCATGACGCGCGGCTCGGCAGCCCTGGAAGCGGACATGGGCATCGGTGATGCCAAGCGCATTCTTCAGATGCGGCTCGATGAAGATCTTCTGCAGGCCAAAGCGTGCGACGCCTTCCGTCGTCAGCCAGGCGATCGCTGCCGCGGTGCGCTGCTCCTCGATCCCGTAGACAGGGAAGAGAGGCTGCAGGGTATCAAAATCCCAACGCGTGGTAAGCCAGTCGTGGCGACCCGCGCAGGGCAGTTCGTCGCCCGGGGCAGGCTCCTCGAAGGCAAAATAGCCGATCGGGGAGCGTGTGGTGCCGTTCAGGAAGGCGCCGTCGGCATCTTTGTAATAATAGGCGAAATCGAGCTTCTTGCCGTCGGCATGAGAGAGATGCGGCAGCAGCGGAAAACCGTTGACGAAGGGAAAGTTCGCATCCAGCGCGACGGTAACGGTACCGGGAAACTGCTTATCCATGTGGGCGGCGAGTGCCCCTGCCAGATCGCGCAGTTCAGGTGTCACGTAGTTGCGGTTGAGCGCGCAGTAGATCGGCGCGCGGATGACCAGCGGATCGGCGGTGCCGGCGAAGCAGGAAAGCGGAACCCGGCCGAATGTGGGTGCGGTGAGGTGCGCGACGAAGGTGGCGCCGGCGTAGAGAAGCAGAAAGAGCGCGAGGTTTGCCGCAAATCGGCGCAGGCGCAAGGCGCGTGCGACGGCAAGCGTTATCAAATAGGCGAGGCCGCCGATCTGGGTGAGCAGCGTCAGAATGATGACGATCATAGCGTGGAGGATAAAGCGGAGCACGGGGCAGCCCTGTGGAGGGGAAGTTGCATTGCCATAGGTGAGGGAGTGAGGATGCGCAAGACGGTCGGCGCACCCGGCTGACACTTCGAGCACTTCGGGTCCATTTTGGCAGCCGGAATTGACAGCGGAATTTATCTGACTTAAGTCAGATAATATGGCTTGCGATCCTGTCGCCCGCGTCCGTCGCTTCAACCGCGCCGTCACCTCCGAAGTCGGCGCTCTGGATACGTCTTTCCTTGGACGCGGTCGTCCGCTCGGTGCTGCTCGCGTCCTCAATTCGATCGGTCGTGGCCAATCGGATGTTGCGGCAATCCGCGATTATCTCGGTCTTGACTCGGGCCTGATGAGCCGTCTGCTGCGCGGGCTGGAGGAGGAGGGGCTGATCGAGACCATCCCGAACGATCGCGATGCCCGTCGCCGCATCACCAGGTTGACCAGCACCGGCGAGTGCGAGTTTCAGGCTTATGAAGCACTTTCCAATGCCCAGGCCGAAGCGTTTCTGGCGCGTCATCGCCGCCCGGACGAACTCCTGCGCGCCATGGATATGGTCGCCTGCTCGCTTGGACGCGACCAGATCGTGCTGGAGGAGAAAGATCCTCGGCACGACGATGCCCGCTATTGCCTGAACGAATATTACGGCGAACTCGCACGCCGTTTCGACAAGGGTTTCGACGTCTCGCTTTCCCGCGATCCTGACGCCAAGGACATGATCCGCCCGCGCGGCGCGTTCCTGGTCGCGATGTCCGACGGCCTGCCGATCGGTTGTGTCGGGTTGAAGGGCAATGGCGGCAAGGTGGCGGAGATCAAGAGGCTCTGGGTCGCCCCTTCCGCGCGTGGCCTCGGGATGGCAAAACGGCTTATGTCGGCTGCCGAGACGATCGCCCGCGAGTTGTCCATCCGGCTCCTGCGTCTGGATACCAACAGCGTTCTTGCCGAGGCACAGCAGCTCTATCGCGGTACCGGCTGGACCGAGATCGAGCGGTTCAATGACGATCCATATCCGGATACGTTCTTCGAAAAAAGTCTTTGAGCGGGACCAGCTTTGTCCTGAGATGGCTGCGTTGGTGCTGTGCGACGCTTGTGCGCGGCGGCGCGGCCTCACCGTTGATGGCGTTGCGGGACATCCAAGGGTGAGGGCGCGGAGCCAGTTGCGAATATCCTCAGACGCGCATCGACAGCTCGATGTCCTCTTCGAACGGGACGGACAGATAGCCAGCGGCGGCGGAGCGAACGCGGGCGAGATATTCGGGACTGAGGTCGGCATTGTCAGCGACGATGAGGGCACCCGGTCGAAGTCGGTCTTCTACCAGCTCCAGGATGTCACGATAAAGGCCCTTGGCGCCGTCGAGAAACAGGAGGTCGATGGTATCAGGAAGATCGGTGCCGAGGGTGTGGAGGGCATCTCCCTCACGGGTTTCGACAAGGTCGATGAGGCCGCCAGCCGTCAAGTTTTCGCGCGCCCGCCTCAGTTTCGACGGTTCGAACTCGCTGGTGATCAGCCGGCCGCCGCCATTGTCGCGCAGTGCTGCAGCAAGGTGGAGGGTCGAGATGCCGAAGGATGTGCCGAACTCGATGATCGTTTGAGCACGGCAGCTGCGCGCCAGCATGTAGAGCAGCGTGCCGGCCTCGCGCGAGACAGGAAGCCAGAGATCCCTCAGGCGCCCGTAAAGGTCGAGATATTCCGTCTTGCTGCTGATCAGGCGCATCCTCTCCTCGCTGGAAAGCTCGGATATGGCGGGGCTCGTCGCCGCAGCGGCTTCTTCGAACAGGCGGTGGAGGAGAGGCGCGAGCGGCGCGGTGGTGAGTGTCGTCATTGGAGGGCTCCTTGGAATGATGAGGTTCTTGCGCTGGGTGAAAAATACGAATATTCCCTCGCGTTTTCCAATCGCATTGCGGAGCGCCGCCATGAGCGACCGGCCAAGTACCCGGATTTCTTCACGAAAGCAGCCTAAGCAGGCCCGCTCGACGGAGCTCGTGGCGGCGATCCTCGATGCTGCTGCTCAGGTTTTGGCGCGTGAGGGAGCCCATCGCTTCACCACGGCGAGGGTAGCGGAGAGGGCGGGCGTCAGTATCGGTTCGCTCTACCAATATTTCCCCAACAAGGCGGCAATCCTCTTCCGGCTGCAGAGCGACGAATGGCGGCAGACGAACGGCATGCTCGCCGATATTCTTGCCGATGCACAACGACCGCCGTTCGAACGGCTGCGCAGCCTCGTTCACGCCTTTCTTCGCTCCGAGTGTGAGGAGGCGGCGATGCGAGTGGCGCTTCACGACGCAGCGCCGCTCTATCGCGATGCGCCGGAGGCGCAGGCGGCGAGGGCGTCGGGAGACCGCATCATCGGGCTGTTCATGGAGGAGGTGCTGCCATCGGTCTCGGAGGCAAGCCGGGCACTTGCCGGTGACCTGATCGTCACGACGCTCGCCACGGTGGGCAAGCAGTTCTCGGAGGCTCCCCGAAGCTTGAGCGAGATCGAAACCTACGCCGAAGCCATGGCCGAGATGTTCGCAGCCTACCTCGAAAAGCTCGAATCCGGGACACTGTGAACTCCTAACAAAGGACCGCATCACGGCAAATGAGAGGCTTTCTGCGAGCCGCCCACGGATTATCGCAACCCTACCACGGCGCAGGGGGCAGCCCTGATGGACCGATTTCTGCTTTCTACTGATGGTCCAACTGCTTCGACAGTTCGACAAAAAGCCCGTCCTGGGCGATGTCCATCTGAACGAGATCGATGGCAACGGTGATGGCGCGGCGTCCTTTCTCTACGCTCATTCTGCAGCAATGCCACAGCTATTTGGACACGCTTGGTTGACGACAAGTCGAGAACAGGACTGCCGAGCGTTCTGGTCCGCTGACGCAGGTAGGATGTCGCAGACAGCGAATGCCGAGATTGGGCGATGTCGAGCGGGAAAAGCTTCTGAAACCCTGGCGTCGCCTTACCGGGCTAATCCGTAAGACTTCTGCTTGGCCAGGCTCCGTTTGATCCGCCCGGACGAGCGTCTGTTATAATCGCGGCGATCCCGGTCGCATGGACCGGCCGAACTTTGCGAGGCGTCAGATGACTGACGTTCAGGAACGGCTCCTCGAGAGCAAGATGACCGAGATCCGGCAGGCCCGGTCCTGGAGTCCGCGGGGCATCGCCAAATTCGAAAGCCTGATCCGCAGCGGTGACGATCTGTCCCTCTACCGCATCAACCCGCTGGCTTTCGCGCACGACGGCGCCATTTCGGAGGCGGAAAGCATCGATCTCTTTCTCCATGCGACGCGCAGCGGTTTGTTCGAGATGCGCTGGGACGTCGTGTGTCCCCAATCCGGAATGGTGCTCGACAGTTTCGGCGCCTTGAGAACGCTGAAGACGCACTATGTCTGCGGCCTGTGCGACGTCTCCGGCGAAACCGACCTCGACGATTTCATCGAGGTCACCTTCACAGTGTCGCCGCAACTGCGCCGGCTGTCTTTTCACGATCCCGGCTCGCTCTCGGTCGAGGATTTTCACTGGAAGGCACGGTTTCTCAGCGATGCGCGACTGCCCGGTCAGCAGGTCCGCTTTCTCGACGTCCTGAAAGGGCTGGTGCGCGGCCTTTCCTTCCTGGCGCCGGGTTCAGTCACGACGATCAGGGCTGAACTCGGCCCAGGTGCGCTTGCCGGCATCAATGTTGAGACCCAGGCGAGCTTTGCGCTGCCGGTTGCAGGCGAGCCCGTTACGGCGCCGGCACTCCTCAGGATTGGGTACGACGGTCGGCATTTTTGCCGCTCGTCCTCAGCGGTTCGGCCCGGTCCGGTCATCGTCGAAGTCGAGAACTCGGCTGCCGTGCGCGGCTCGCTGCTTCTCATCAACTGGCCGACCGAGATTCTGGCGCAGACCACCAAGCCTGTTCTCGATTTCGATCCTTACATGTCGGGCGGGATGCTGCTTGCGCGCCAGACCTTTCGGCGGCTGTTTCGCTCCGAATGCGTTGATGAAAGGGAGGGCCTCGGCATCCGCCAGGTGACGCTTCTGTTCACCGATCTCAAGGGTTCGACCGCGATGTACGAGCGGCTCGGCGATCTCAATGCCTATGCACTGGTGCGTGAACATTTCGCCCTGCTCGGCGCCACGGTGCAGGAGCATTCGGGCGCAATCGTCAAGACGATCGGAGACGCGGTGATGGCGGCCTTCTCCCGCCCGAGCGACGCCATCTCGGCTGCTCTGCATATGCTTGAAGAAATCGAGCGCTTCAACGGCGAGCATGGCGATCCCAGCATCATCCTGAAGATCGGGGCCCATTGCGGTCCGTCGATCGCCGTGACCTTGAACGACAACCTCGATTATTTCGGGCAGACCGTCAATGTCGCGGCACGGGTGCAATCATTGGCCGAGGCCGGCGAGATCTGTCTATCCGAAGCCCTGTTTTCGGCGCCTGACGTCAGCCGGCTGCTCTCCGGACACAGGGCGGTCGCCTTCGAGGCTCCGCTTCGGGGCGTGGAGGGGATGGCATGCGTCTACCGGGTGATGCCGGGCTAATCTCACGTCCTTGATTTATGCATGACTTCATCCCGCGCCGCGGCACCTTCTTGGGCACATGCATTCACCATTTGCAACGGGCAATGCTGCCCAGAAGGAGGAGAATACGATGTTGAAACGCACAGCTGCAGCCATCGTTGTCGCCGCCGCATCCGCATTGCCTGTCCTTGCACAGGATGCGATGATGAAATGCGACGAGGCGTCGATGATGAAAATGGCGTCCGACATGGACGCCATGACCGATCCGGCCATGAAGGAAAAGAAGGAAATGGCCTCCAAGGAGATGATGATGGCCAAGGATTCCATGACGGCCAACAAGATGGACGACTGCAAGATGCACATGAAAAACGCCATGAAAAGCATGGGCAAAATGTGACGCTGATGACACCGGACGAGATGGCCTTGGACCGCCGCCTCGTCCAGGCGGCGGGATGAATGTGTTTCCGGCGGCGCTCGCGCCGGAGAGATCGCCGGACTGAACCGGCGGCTCGGTTATTTCGCCAGCACGAGATGCGTGGCTTTTTCGCTGGCGACATGCTCGGTGACGCGGAAGCCCAGCGCAGGAAGATCGATGCCTGCAAACATTGCTTCGCCCTTGCCGAGCACGACGGGCGACACAGCGAAATGCAGTTCGTCGATCAGACCCGCCTGCAGATATTGGCGGACGGTCGCCACTCCGCCGCCGATCTTCACATCTTTATCGCCGGCCGCCGCCTTCGCCTGGTCGAGCGCCTCATGAATGCCGCCGGTGACGAAGTGGAAGGTGGTGCCGCCCTCCATGACGAGCGGTTCGCGTGCATAATGGGTGAGGATATAGGTCGGCGCATGATAGGGCGGGTTCGGCCCCCACCAGCCTTTCCAGGCATCATCGGGCCATTCGCCGCGGATCGGGCCGAACATGTTGCGCCCGAGAATGAAGGCGCCGAAATTGGCCATGGCGCGGGACGCATAATCCTCGTCGATGCCGGAAGAACCGTCGTCCTTACCCATCATCGCGCGGAAGGTGCGCGTGTGGAAGAACCATTGAAACATTTCCGGCCCGCGCTTTCCGAGCGGATCATTCAGGCCCTGCTCCGGCCCGGCGCCGAAGCCATCCACGGAAACGGAAAAACCCGCGACGCGCACCTTGGACATGCTTTCCTCCATCTGATTGCGAATTGAAACTAGTTGTTATCTCGCACAAGTGATCCTATAATGCAACTGGTTTCTGCAGGAGATGCTTCGTGGATATAGAATTGCGGTCCGGCTGTCCGATCAACCTGACGATGGAGGTGCTGGGCGACCGATGGAGTCTGATTATCATCCGCGACATCATGTTCGGCAACCGCCGGCATTTCCGCGATCTGCTCAATCATTCGGAGGAGGGGATCGCCTCCAATATCCTGGCGGCGCGGCTGAAGCGGCTGCTCTCGCTCGGCTTCATCAGCAAGCGGGACGATCCGAGCCACAGCCAGAAAGCAATCTACAGCCTGACGGAGCCGGCGATCCAGCTCGTTCCCCTCTTCGCCATGATCGGCGCCTGGGGCAGGCGTCACCTGCCGGTGAGCGAGGATCTCAGCATCCGCGCCGAGTTGCTGGAAGAGGGCGGTCAGCCGCTCTGGGACGAATTCATGGAGGATCTCCGGCAGATCCACATCGTTGATCCGATCGGCGGGGCGAACGGGACAGTGACCTCGCCGGTGTTGACGCGATTGACGGCGGCGTTTCTGGAGGTGCGGGAGAAGATGGCGGCTGAGGTGGCGTGATTTAGGCGAAGGGCATGTTGCCGTAGAATTCGCCGTCCCAGATCCAGAAGAGAAGGACTGTCAGCAGCGGTCCCGACACAATGCGCGGTTTGCCGCCGACATTGAGATCGTCGAGGAATTTTGGTCGGTCCTGGCGCCGCCGCTGGAGTTCGCCGCGGATATAGGCTTGATCGCTGGCACGACGGGGATCTGAAGACCAGCCGGCGGCGAGCGCGGCTTCGAAGCCCGTGAGGTTATCCAGTTCGGGCGCAAGCAGGACGACGCGGCTGGCGGGCGGCGTCATGGCGTCTGCTGATGTCATAGATCACCTTGCAGATGCAGCCGTTCGGAAAGATCTTCGGGAAACAAGCACGACAGAGCGCTGATGCGAAGCGTTTCCGTGGCAGCAGAAAGCACCGCATCAACGGGCGGGGCCTTCTCTCAGTACCGGCTGACTGAATTTACTGGCACTGGCGGCGTGGGCCGTAGTTAGGCTGGTAGGTGTTGTCCGAGGCGCGGTACGACCGATAGCGGGCGTAGCAATATTCAGCATGCGAGCTGTAACCACGTGAACTGTAGGCGCCGGACTGCGAGGCGATTATGCCGCCGATGAGGGCGCCTGCCGCCAGGCCGCCGATGATGGCGCCGGTGTTGTCGTGGTGGTGCCAGTGGCGGTGATAACGGTGGTCCCAGCCGTAGCGGTCGTCACGATAGGCGTGACGACCACGGTAGTAACGTCGGTCGCCATAATATCTGGGGCGCTCGCCGTAGTGTGAACAGACGATCGAGAACCTGCTGCAACCGACAGTCATAATTCGAGCATCGGTAGTTGCCTGTGCCGGCTGCGCCGCCTGTTGTACCGGACTCGGCACGAAGTTTGGGCCTGCGGATGCCGGCATTCCGGAGAATGCCGTCCCTATCGACAGAGCAATGATGGCCAATCTTTTCATCTCACTCACCAGGACACATGGAAGGACAACGCGGATTGAGAAAATAAGTTTCATTTGGGAATTCTGAACAGCGACCTATGTGCGTATCCGCTAACGCAATGAGACTGGGCGGCTGTGCTATTGCGATCGTTACGGTGGTAGGGCCGCGCCTCTCTGAAAGCGCGCAACGGAGATTATCTCATTTGAGCGGACGCATCAGGTCTTCCAGGCGTCGAGGCGTGGGCGGGGAAATGGGATCTGCTAAGGGATAAGCCTCCCACTCTCGGCCAGGACGACCGGAATTCGCAGGAAGTTCAAATTGCAAGGAGATCTTAAACTGGTTCTTATGGAGCTGCTGCTTCAATACCTGACATGTAACGCGTCACCTTAATGTCAGAAAGACTACCATGCAGCTTTCCAGAATCATCGGCCTTCTCTGTCTATCCACCAGCCTTGCGCTTGCGCCTCTCAACATCGTCTTTACCGATACATCGCCCGCCTTCGCAAAAGGTGGTGGCGGTGGCGGCAACGGCGGTGGCGGTGGTGGTCACGGCGGGGGTGGTGGCGGTGGTGGTAACGGCGGCAGCGGTGGTGGCGGCGGCAGCCATGGCGGCGGCGGTGGAAGCAGCGGCAGCCACAGTGGCGGCAGCAGCAAGAGCGGCGGCGGAAAGGATAGCGCCAGCTCCAGCGGTAAGACGACCGGCAGCCGCAGTGCGAAAACTTCGGGCAAGTCGGTCCAAGCCGGCAAGACGAAAACGACCAAGCAGACCGTCAGCACGAAAGGCGCGGCCAAGAAGACGACTATCGCCGCAGCGCCTGCGACTCGGCCCGCGAAGAAGCCCACGGCGGAACTCGCGGGACTGAATTCGCTGAAGCGCAATTACCACGCGCTGATGAATACCGCAGACCCCAAGATGGCAGCGATTTCGGCCTATGCTACCGCCTATGCGCAATATGAATTGGCTAATGGCGTTGCGCCGCCCGCGGACGATCCTGTTCTCGGCGACGCCGCTCTGACGGCAGCACTGGCTTCGGCGACCAAGACGGGCACGCTCAGCCCCGAAGCTTTGGCCTGGGCCAAGGAGACGCTCGGCATCGGCACGGCTGTCGGCACGATCGATCAGATGAGAGACGCGTTGGCGGCTGCGGCGCCGGTCGCGGAAGAACCGGTGGCGGAGACCCCGACGGAGACTCCGGCAACCGAGACTCCGACTGGCGAAACCGCCGAGGGGAGCGAGACGACAGATCCTAGCGCGACCGCAGAAACGCCGGAAGCCGAGACGGGCAGCACGGAAGAATTATCGGGAACGACCGAGTCGGCGCCGGCTGTCGATTCAACCGAAACCTCGGCCACAGCAACGAGTACCGAGGCGACCGGCCTCTAAATCACCGGAAATGGCTAGCGTATCGGCTCGAAATCGGAATAGATTTTCGAGCCGATACATAGATTCAGAGTGTTAGCGCGCCCTTTGTGCGTCTGAAGCGGGGATCATGGGCAGAGGTTTCGCGAGGAAACTGACGCGCGCGGTCAGACGCGCTTCCCACCAGCAAGCAGTCGAAGCTGGTCTTCATCATGCACACCCTGCCGATAAAGCTCGATGATCAGAGCTCCGAGACGATCGGCGTCCCCGCCTGATCTGTCAATATCGAGCCCGCTACACAGGGCTTCATGCACACGCCTGCAAATATCCAGATCTGCGGAGGCGAGTGGTTCGTCACGCGTGCTGAAAAGCTTGTCTGACATCGCAATCAGCCCTTTTGGGATGCCGTGAATCGCTATTGTGCAAAAAGATAATTTCGCAGCCTTTGCTCTGCAAGATGGGCGAACGTCCGAAATCAGAACAATATGGCAGCCACGGCAGGCGCGACGCCAAGGGATCAAGTTGAAATCAATCGGCGCCTCGACCTGATGGAATAGGCGGGGAGAAGATCTCTATTTGGCCGCGGGATCCTTACCGCCCTGCTGCGACAGGCGCAACTCTTTCAGGCGTTTGGTCTTTTCCCGGCGAGCCCGCTGCTCCGCCTCGATGGTTTCCTTTGCGGCTCGCTCGGTATTTTCGAAACGATCCTGACGGTAAGCCTTTGATGAGGGTTCACGTTCTCTTGTCATGGCGGCTAAACGCAAATCGACGAAAACGGTTTCATGATAAAACCGTTTTGCCGAAATGCAGCGCGGCCGGCGGACGCCTTCCCAGCGCCCGGCGACACGTCGGATCAGCCTTTGATGAAGGCGAGGATGTCGGGATTAATGATATCGGCATGGGTCGCGCACATGCCGTGCGGGAATTTCTCGTAGACCTTCAGCGTCGCATTCTGCAGAAGTTTCGACGAAAGCAACGCGGAGTCGGCGATCGGCACGATCTGGTCGTCGTCGCCATGCATGACGAGGGTCGGAACCGTGATGATCTTCAGGTCTTCGGTGAAGTCGGTTTCCGAGAAGGCCTTGATACCGTCGTAATGCGCCTTGGCGCCGCCGATCATGCCCTGGCGCCACCAATTGTTGATGACCGGTTCCGACACTTTCGCCCCCGGCCGATTGAAGCTGTAGAACGGGCCGGCGGGAAGGTCATGATAGAATTGGGCGCGGTTAGCAGCGAGCTGTCTGCGCAGGTCGTCGAAGACTTCGATCGGCAGGCCGCCGGGATTGGCATCGGTTTTTACCATGATCGGCGGAACGGCGCCGATAATGACGAGCTTGGCGACTCGGCCCTGTGGCTGGCCGTGGCGGGCGACATAGTGGGTCGCTTCGCCGCCGCCGGTGGAATGGCCGACATGGACGGTATTCCTGAGATCGAGATGATCGACGACGGCTGCGGCATCGGCAGCGTAATGATCCATATCGTGGCCGTCGGCCACCTGGGTGGAGCGGCCGTGGCCACGCCGATCATGGGCGATGACGCGGTAACCCTTGTCGAGGAAGAAGAGCATCTGCGCGTCCCAGTCGTCGGAGCACAGCGGCCAGCCGTGATGGAACATGATCGGCTGGGCGCTCTTCGGCCCCCAATCCTTGTAGAAAATCTTGACGCCGTCCTTCGTTGTAACTGTGCTCATCTCATGGCTCCTTGTGGTTGGATCTGACTAAACAGGCTGCTGCAGGCGGGATTGGCAGCGCCACGAGCGCCGTGACGCCAATGACAGGATAAGAAAGTCGCGCTGGGGGATGGAAGCGACAATATGATGATGTTCTTATTGAATGCCTCGTTTTACTCTATTGATATGACAGAAGTTTGCATGATCAGTTGCCAGAACCCTCAGAGCCCTGTTAACCGGTGACGGCGACGCAATAGGGCGGTCCTTACCCGACTGCTTTCGCGCCGCGACATTCTTTGATCACGGTAGCTCGGCAGCGCAGTATAGGCGGCCGAGCTAACGGGCAATGTCCGCAATGAGCCACGTTATTCCGGTTCGTTCAATCTATACGTTCGGGTAGGTGTGTTCCGCCCACCATTACCTTGTGCCGGATGAAGCGCGCTGACGCTCACTTGAACAGGGATCGACGCCCAACCATCTAATCCCTCACAACAACGTCATGGCGACGATCGCATCCGCGATTGCTTTGCCGGCGGCGGGAAGTCTGCCGCCTGAGGATCAACACATGGGTTACATGGATAAGGATATAGTGCCCCAGAAAGACGGGGCGCTGATCGATGCCTATTCGCAGTCGATCGCAGGAGCAGTCGACGTGGTCGGCCCGGCGGTCAGCCGGATCGAGCGGGTGGGAGGCCGGCAGGGACATGGGTCGGGCTTTGCCGTATCGCCCGACGGACTGATCATTACCAACAGCCATGTCGTCGACGACGCCAAGGTGGTTCGCATCACGACGCCTGACGGATTCGTCACCGAAGGCCGGGTGCTCGGTCGGGATATCGATACCGATATCGCGCTTATTCGGGCCAATGCCAGCACCGGCGCCTGGGCGAGACTCGGCGATTCCCAGCGTCTGCGCAGGGGCCATATCGCGATCGCGATCGGCAATCCGCTGGGCTTCGAATGGACCGTCACTGCCGGTATCGTCTCGGCGCTCGGTCGGTCGATGCGGGCGGCCAGCGGCCGGCTGATGGAGGATGTCATTCAGACCGATGCCGCGCTCAATCCCGGCAATTCCGGCGGGCCGCTGGTGTCTTCCGGCGGCGAGGTTATCGGCGTCAATACCGCCGTCATCCAGGGTGCACAGAGCATCGCCTTTGCCGTCGCATCGAACACGGCCAATTTCGTGGTGTCGGAGCTTCTTCGCTATGGCCAGGTCAGGCGCGCCTTTATCGGCATAGCAGGCGACACGATCGTGCTGCCGCGACGGGTCGCACTCGCGGCGGGTATGGTTCAAACGACATCCGTCCGCGTCCGCAGGGTCGAACCGGAGGGGCCGGCGGCAAAGGGCGGGCTGCAAGAGGGCGATTACATCCTCGCCATCGACAGCAGCCCGGTCGGCGGCGTCGACGATATCGTCAGGTTGATGGATGGCAGCAGGATCGGCAGGGAGACGGAGATTTTGGTTTTCTCGGTAGCCGGCCGGATTGAGAAGAAGACATTGCTGCCAATGCCGCGGTCATGATGACTGTTGCCACGGAACGTTGCCGGCAGCCGCAGCTTACCAAATGAGCGCGCGACCGCGACTGGCTCGTTGAGAAGGCGCGCTCCAGGCGCCAGCCATGACTTGCCGGTGAAAGAGAGACACTGTTCCGTCACGTCAGGCGCTGACCGCCTCCGTCTCCATGCCGGAAAAGTCCACTGCCGCGAAAGCCGCCGCCAAGACCTCCGGTCCGGCACCGCTTTTTGCCGCGTCGGTAGAGAGGATCTGGCGGTAGCGCCGTGCCCCGGGCAGGCCGGTGAAGAGGCCGACCATGTGGCGGGCCACCTGCTGCAGCCGGCCGCCGCCGGCGATATGGCGCTCGGCATAAGCCATCATCCGGTCGCACAGCGCCTGCCAGTCGGGCTCGGCCGCCGGCGCGCCGAAGAAGCGCCGGTCGACGTCGGCGAGGATCGTCGCGTTCTGGTAGGCCGCCCGGCCGAGCATGACGCCGTCAACATGGGCGAGATGCTCGGCGGCCTCGTCGAGCGTGCGGATGCCGCCGTTGATGCCGATGAACACATCGGGCCAGCGCTGTTTCATCCGGTAGACGATCTCGTAGTCGAGCGGCGGGATCTCGCGATTCTCCTTAGGACTCAGGCCCTTCAGCCAGGCCTTGCGGGCATGGATCCAGATCGCGTCGGCGCCGGCATCGAGAACGCGCGTGATGAGTTCCGGCAGCGCCTCTTCCGGCGCCTGCTCGTCGACGCCGATCCGGCATTTCACCGTCACCGGCGCGGTGGCGACCGCCTTCATCGCCGCGACGCATTCGGCCACCGTCTCCGGCGTCAGCATCAGGCAGGCGCCGAAGGTGCCCGATTGCACGCGGTCGGAAGGGCAGCCGACATTGAGGTTGATCTCGTCATAGCCATAGGGTTCGGCGATTTTCACCGCCTCGGCGAGTTTGAGCGGATCCGAGCCGCCAAGCTGCAGCGCCAGCGGATGCTCGGCGGCGTCATGGCCGAGCAACCGCTCGCGCGGGCCATGGATGATGGCGTCGGCCACCACCATCTCGGTATAGAGCAGCGCCTGCCGGCTGATCTGGCGGTGGAAATAGCGGCAATGCCGATCCGTCCAGTCGATCATCGGGGCGACCGCAAATATCGGCCTCTTCTCAGTCATCGACGATCCATTGTTCCTTGTAGCCGCGGCGCCTCAATGTTGGCACCCTGCATCGCCGCTCGGGCGAGATCATCATTAAGGGCGCATATAGCACCTGGCCTTGCGATCGACAAATCCAAGCGTGGCAAACAAAAACGGCGCCCTTTTCAGAGCGCCGTTCCTGCCGCCGAAGCGATAATCTAGCTTACGAAGCCGAGATGTTAACAGCCTTCGGGCCTTTGCCCATGCGGTCCGGCTCGGTGTCGAAGGTGACCTGCTGGCCTTCGCGCAGCGACTGGATGCCAGAAGCCTGCAGCGCAGAGATGTGGACGAAAACGTCCTTTGCGCCGCCGTCCGGCGTGATGAAACCAAAACCCTTGTCCTGGTTGAAGAATTTTACGGTGCCTTTGGTGGCCATTGGGATAGTCCTTTTCCCTTAGTCTGTCTAGTATCCGCGCCCCCGAGAGGAAGCGGACGGCTTTAGCTTTCGCCCCGATCGATTGGGACGAAGGGTCAGTCGGAGAAGTCACGTACGGGGAAAGAACGTCTACGCAGGCGGGTATTCCCGCGCCCCTTCCGTAACGGAAGAGTACCACATCAGTCCAGTCACCGGCATGCAAATGCCCGAGTAGGTGGATTGGTGCCATCATTTCGGTCAAAATGCAAGCGCCATTATTGTGGCATGTCCTTTCTCGTGACAGGAAATGCCGAAGATTCAGTTACTTGACGAAAAGTTAGCAGATCCTTGCACGCCTGTGCCATATCGGGATTTCGTCCCGAAACGGGATGAGGGTCGCTTCGGTGGCCGGCTATGGATTTTGCGGAGCGGCGGTCGGAGCGGCAGGCCTCAGGTGAAGAGGATCGCAGAGCCTGCCTCCGGTGTTCTTGGCGCCGTCTTTGCTCCGGCCCTCATCCTGACGTGCGTAGCCCGCAGGGCGAAGCCTCGAAGGACGGGGGCGGCCACCGGCGCCATTGCGTTCGATTCAGCATAGGGGCTTTGTGGAATACAGGTAAGGAGTTGCACGTCCGCCCTCGTGGTTGGAGACGGCCCTCACCATGAGGGCTCTCTTTTGACGCCTGCGGTTTTACTGCGCATCCCCCAGCAATGCGCTCAGGCTCCAGGGATTGTCGCCCTGCTGATCGGCGATGTCATCGACCTTCCAGCCGCCATGCTCGCGCACCAGGCTGTAGAAAAGCGTTACCTCCTTGCCGTTGTCGAACTGCACCTCCACCTCGGCCTTGTCGTCCAACAGGATCGGCTGCCCGATCCTGACATTGCTTGCCTCGCCATCCTGGCCTGCAATGACGGGATCGAAATCGACCGCGCCGACATCGCCCTCGGGCGTGTTGTCGAGATCGGCCTGGAGAAGCTTGTTCAGATGGTCGGAAAAGAAGATCGAATAGGGCGAGGGCGCCTCGGCGTCGCTCTTGTCGGTGTCGTAGCTGTAAAGCGCCTTGAGCAGCGCCTTCGGCGTCTTGTAGGTCTCCGCCAAGGCGGGCAGGGCCGCGAACGCCGAGATGGCGAGGGCGAGGATGACGGTTGGCAGACGCATGCAGGCTCTCCTCCGATGAGCAGAGAATCATAGCCGAAACGAGCGTTGAGGTGGAGCGGCATTTTCTGAGATGCCGCGACGTGACAGCCGGCCTTGCAGACCGAAGGAGGGCGGCATGTCAGGCCAGCTTGATGAGGCCTGCCTCTGTCGGCCTGAATTCGCAGTTGCGATAGAAGGAGGTGAGGTGCGGTTCGAAATCGACGTGCAGCCATTCGGCGCCTCGCTCACGGGCAATCGTCGTCGCTTCTTTGACCAGCCGCGTCGCAATGCCTTGCCGGCGCATGCCCGGGTGAACGCAGGTATCGAGGATAAAGGCATGAATGCCGCCATCCCAGGCGACATTGACGAAGCCGACGAGCCTGTCATCGTGATAGGCGCCAATGTGAGCGAGGCTGCGAGGCAGGATGCGGGAGAAGTCAGGTGCTTCCGGCGTGTTCCAGGCTGCGGACCAGAGGCTGGTGAGTTCGGCGGGCGGGGGAAAAGGGTCGATGCGCAGGTCTGGCATGGCTGCTCCCGTTCGCTCATGGCTTCAGTTGCCGGGGCTGTTATCCGACAATTTCGCCCGCTTCGCAACCGATCTGCCGGACGCGAAGCGTATTCCAGCGCGCACAACTGACGCTTTGTTGACCGGATACTGTTCCGGAACATAATAAGAACATCTGAGATCTTTCCCGACCGAGCTGATGACGATGTGGAAGATCGGCCGATGCCCCGGCTCGCCCAGGAATGACGGGCTCGAGATCATCGAGGAAGTCGAGGACGATCCGGAGCCGACGTTGATCTAGGGCAAGTCAGGCAAAGGCCGTGGCGGTTTTGCGTCCGGAATTGCTTTGATTTCACCGGCTCGGGCGGGAGCCATTCACGAAACCATGCGGCAAGACACGAGGAGAAGGACAACGCATGCCAGACGATGCCGGAACGCTGTTACGGTCATTCCTCAACAACGCCCTTCGCAGGCAGACGCAGCGCCGGATCCGGGATTTCGGCGGCTATGAGATCGGCAAGCGCCGGCAGCCTGGTGTCATCGATGCGATCGCAGACGAGGTAGCCGAATTCCTCTGCACCTATCTCGATATCAAGGCGAACGGCCGACCGGCGACCAGGGAAGGCGTGGTCTTCGCCATCGCCCTGGCACTGGGCAATCTGCCCGATGATCTCGCCTACAGGCTGACATCCCGCGACGACGATGGGTGGAGAACCGTCTGCGAGTCCGTCGCTGTTTTCCTGGAAGGCTGCATGACGTTCGACCAGAAGCACTATGACGGCTCTCTGACGGCGCGATCGAATTATAACGGCTGGAAGGACTGGGAGGTGATCGTCAGCGGCGAGAGACCGAGGGGCAAATGGCGCCACGCCTGGAAGGAAAAGCCGGGCGACGATTTCATCGGCTTTGACGGCGAAACCTGCATGGGGCGGATCTTCAAGATCGATTTCACCGGCTCCGACGAGCGCTGGTACTGGCTGATATCAGCCGACGGCAGCCCGCGCCACGGCTGGCCGGCTGCGGGGTACGAGGCGAGCGCCAGGAGTGCGGCCTGCCGGGTAGAGCGGATTTATTTTGCCTTGGCGAAGGGGGAGGCGAGAATTGTGTAGAGGTGAGGGTGGAGGCGGTACTTGGGTAGACTAGTTGGCTCTCTCCAGGTCGGGCGAGGGGCGACTACTGCTCCTCCGTCATCCCAATAGTCTTGCATCAGAGAGATATTTCCTCGAGTAATGCGATACCCGAGCGCGTTATTTGGAGCGCCGGGGGAAAGTTCCCCGTTAAAAAAATTCGTCGCGATAAGGATGAGAATTTTTCCGTATCATTCCATTGCTGTAGGCCGATGCTCATTCAGGCAAGGCTTTGTTTTGCGGGCTCGAGACCGGCTCGGTACTTTACTGCACCAAAAGAGTCGGATTCATTACCGCCCTGGCCGCCCAGTCTTCCCCTTCGTGCGCCCCTTGCGCTTCTGCTCGCCTGGCTCCTCATAGCTCCCAGCGCCGACCCGGCCGCGCACTACCGGCCTGACACTGTCGTCGCGTTCCGGCTGACCTTCCGGCAACGGTGAAAACCGCTTCGTGCCCTTGGCGACGTCGGGCTTGTCAGGCACATGGCCGGTCACCGGTTTTTCCGTGCGGCCGACGGTCATTTCGTCGAGGGTGTTGCGGCGGAAGAGGCTCTTGCCATCGCCGGCGGGGGTGGCGACGTGGCGGCCCATTTCGGCGAGGTCGGGCTTGCGGAACAGCGGGGTGGCCGTGTCGGTGCCGGGGCCCATGTCGTCGAGCGTGGGTTTGGAGAAGTAGGAGGGTGTGGCCCCCTCATCCGCCCTGCCGGGCACCTTCTCCCCGGTGGGGAGAAGGGACTCGCGGTTGGCTTTTCCGTTCCTTTTGCCGCCTTCCTGGTTGCGGGCTTCTTCCCTCGCCATCGGGTCGTCCATCGCGGCGAGTTCCACGGCCTTGAGGCGTTTGATTTCGTCGCGGAGCCGGGCGGCTTTTTCGAAGTCGAGGTCGGCGGCGGCGTCGCGCATGCTCTTTTCGAGCGCGTTGAGATGGGCCTGGAGGTTGTTGCCGACGAGGTTGCCGCCGTCGGCGAAGCCCTTGCCCGAGACGCCCGAGATGTCGGCGCGGACATGGTCGCGTTCGTAGACGCTGTCGAGGATGTCGGAGATCTTCGCCTTGACCGATTCCGGCGTGATGCCGTTTTCGAGGTTATAGGCCATCTGCTTTTCGCGGCGGCGGGCGGTTTCATCCATGGCGCGCTGCATGGAGCCGGTGACGTTGTCGGCATAGAGGATGACCTTGCCGTCGACGTTACGCGCCGCACGACCAATGGTCTGAATCAGCGAGGTCTCGGAGCGCAGGAAGCCTTCCTTGTCGGCGTCGAGGATGGCGACGAAGCCGCATTCGGGGATGTCGAGGCCTTCGCGCAAAAGGTTGATGCCGACCAGCACGTCGAAAGCGCCGAGGCGGAGATCGCGGATGATCTCGATACGCTCCAGCGTGTCGATGTCGGAGTGCATGTAGCGCACGCGCACGCCCTGCTCGTGCAGATATTCGGTCAGGTCCTCGGCCATCCGCTTGGTCAGCACGGTGCAGAGCGTGCGGTAGCCCTTGGCCGCGGTCTCGCGAATTTCGCCGAGCACGTCGTCGACCTGGGTGCGCGCCGAGCGGACCTCGACCGGCGGATCGATCAGGCCTGTGGGGCGGATGACCTGTTCGGCGAAGACGCCGCCGGACTGTTCCATCTCCCAGGCGCCGGGGGTGGCCGAAACGGCGATCGTGTCGGGGCGCATGGCGTCCCATTCCTCGAAGCGCAGCGGCCGGTTGTCCATGCAGGAAGGCAGGCGGAAGCCGTATTCGGCCAGCGTCGCCTTGCGGCGGAAGTCGCCGCGATACATGCCGCCGATCTGCGGCACGGTGACATGGCTTTCGTCGATGAAGACGATGGCATTGTCGGGGATGTATTCGAACAGCGTCGGCGGTGGATCGCCGGGATCGCGACCGGTGAGGTAGCGCGAATAGTTCTCGATGCCCTGGCAGGAGCCGGTGGCTTCCAGCATCTCGATATCGTAGCGGGTGCGCTGCTCCAGGCGCTGGGCCTCCAGCAGGCGGCCGGCCTTTTCAAGCTCGGCGAGGCGCAGCCGCAGTTCCTCCTTTATCGCCTTGATGGCGCCGTTCAGCGTCGGGCGCGGCGTGACATAGTGCGAATTGGCGTAGATCTTCACCGATTTCAGGTCGCCGGTCTTCTGGCCGGTCAGCGGGTCGAACTCGGTGATGGCGTCGATCTCGTCGCCGAACATGCTTATGCGCCAGGCCGCGTCTTCCAAGTGGGCGGGGAAGATCTCAATGGTGTCACCGCGCACGCGAAAACTGCCGCGGGTGAAATCCATGTCGCGACGCTTGTATTGCTGGGCGACGAGATCGGCCAGCAGCTGGCGCTGGTCCAGCCGATCGCCGACATTCATCTGGAAGGTCATCGCGGTATAGGTCTCGACCGAACCAATACCATAAATGCAGGAGACCGAGGCGACAATGATGCAGTCGTCGCGTTCGAGCAGCGAGCGCGTCGCCGAGTGGCGCATGCGATCGATCTGCTCGTTGATCGAGCTTTCCTTCTCGATATAGGTGTCGGAGCGCGGCACATAGGCTTCCGGCTGGTAATAATCGTAGTAGGAAACGAAATATTCCACCGCATTGTCGGGGAAGAAGTTCTTGAACTCGGAATAGAGCTGGGCGGCCAGCGTCTTGTTCGGCGCCAGGATGACAGCCGGGCGCTG
Source organism: Rhizobium sp. NLR8a (assembly GCF_019685235.1). Classification (NCBI taxonomy): domain Bacteria; kingdom Pseudomonadati; phylum Pseudomonadota; class Alphaproteobacteria; order Hyphomicrobiales; family Rhizobiaceae; genus Rhizobium; species Rhizobium sp. NLR8a. The sequence goes on along the minus strand of NZ_JABDWI010000003.1, from coordinate 111,355 downwards.
TGTCTCCTCGATCACCTTGGCCATGGTGAAGGTCTTGCCCGAGCCGGTGACGCCGAGCAGCACCTGGCTACGCTCGCCGCTCTGCAGGCCTTCGACGAGATCGCGGATTGCCGTCGGCTGGTCGCCGGCCGGCCTGTATTCGGAGTCCATGCGGATGGTGATGCCGCCCTCGGATTTGTCCGGGCGGGCAGGGCGGTGCGGCGTCCAGATCTTGCCGTTCTTGTGCAGCGGATTGCCGCTCTCGATCAGCTTAGACAGCGCCTCGACAGTGGCGGTGACGCCGCCAGGCGAGATGCTGCCGGCATCCTCGAGCGAAATGTCGAGACCCGCCACCGGGTTCAGGCCGGCGGCGGCGCGGGTCTTCGGATCGGAGGAACCACCGATCGAGACGCCGCGCGCAGTCTTGCTCACCGTCGCGTTCTTGTTGACGCTGACGGCTTCCGAATGCTTGCGCGCCTCATTCTCCACCTTCTTGCGGTGCTTGCCGGCTTTCGAGGCGATTTCGCGCTGGCTTTCGACGCCGGACGCTTCGGCGTCCGCCTCCAGCTGTTTCACCCAATCGGCGACGGAGCCGGAGAGAGGGGCTCCCTCGAAGGACGACTGCGGGGCTTCCTCGAAGCCATTCGGGGCGGGGGATTTCTTCGGAGATTTGGCCATGGCGCGAATATGGAGAGAGTCAGCGCGAAAGGGAAGAGGCAAAGAGTACAAAAGGGAAACGAATGAATCGTTCGGATTGGCTCAACAATCCCCCGGCTTGTGGCTGACCGCGGGAGCACCCGCCTCGTCCTTCGAGGCCCCGGAGGGGCGCCGTAGGATGGGCTCTCTTGGGCGGGGCACCGTTGCCATCCTCTCGCCCGCACTGGAACCGGTATCGGCCCTCGGCAGTTAGTTCCCTGTCAATTCAGCTGCAGGTGCGACTGCCATTAGCGACCATTCCGCCTTCTGGAAAAAACCGATCTCGATCGAACTTGATACCGGCGAACGGCTGGTTCTCCGCTCACCGCAGGATGCGCTTTACGCACTCGTCTCCGACTGGCCCGTCAATGGCGGCGTCCATCAGCAGAGGGCGATCGATTTCTGCCGCGCCTGGCTTGCCGGCCGCATGCCGGCGGAAACGGTGCGGCAGGCTTTTATCCTTGCGGCGCTGGAGGCTGGCGTGGCGATCAATGATGACGATGGGAATGGGACCACGAGTTCCGTTTCAAACCCACCTGTATAAATAGAGCGACGCAATCAAATTTACACGGTGCGCGATCAACGCGCAGCGTCAAATACTGTTTTTTTGTGTATTGCAAATATTATTCCCGCGATGTTTGTAGGAATACGCAGGGTTTATCACGATCCGATTCTTTGGAGATTCACCTGAATGAGAATAAAAGTCCTTGCTTGCGCTGCCCTGCTGATGTTGGCCGGCTGCAACGCCCCCGTATCGCAATCCGTTGCGGATTCCCAACGTGCTCCCTCCAGTGACGTCCGGCAGAACTTCATCAATATTGTATTCAAGAGGAGTTATAGACACGAAGCGGGCGAAGTGGTTTGGGCGCGGATTTCCAGTGTGGTGCTGCTTTAGCCCGAGAAAAAGATCTATGCCTACTGTGTGCGGGTCGTGCCCAAGCGCAGCTGGGGCGACTGGGCCTACCTCGGCGTCTCCTTCACGGATGGCCAAATCCTCAGCGCAACTGCGAATGACTATCGTTGCAAGGATAAGCGGCTTCACTACTACCGTTTCCTGAGCTGACCGGCATGAAGACCTGACAGAGGGCAAAGGGCTTCGGACGGGTCATTGCCGTCTGCAGCCATGACCCCATCAACTTTGATACAGAGAATTCAAATGAAAATGAGAATACTTGCGAGCGCGGCTCTGCTGGCGCTGACCGGCTGCCAAACCGCTCTGCCTCAATCCGTTGCGGACTCGCAGCGTCCACCCTCCAGTGCCGTTCGACACGAGAATGTTGACGCTCTCCGCGGCGTCATAGAACCGGGAAACTTTCTGCGGGCTGAGATTTCCAGCATCGTTCCGCTAAAACCTCAAGAGCAGACCTACGCCTACTGTACGCGGACCACGGAGCGTAGCAATCCAGACTGGTCTTACATCGGGTTTACTTTAAAACATAACATGATCGTGGGCGTGAAAAAAAACGAACTTCGTTGCCACGATAGGCGGCTGCGGTACTATGATTTTCCGGAACTGCGGAAAATGAAGTACTGAGGAGGAGCCGGGGCATCTGCCAGCCTCGCCGGTCCCCTCCGGAATCCTCGGAACCAGAGATCCCTTACGCCAGCGCCCATCGAGGAAGGTCGTCGAACGTGTCGAACCCATCGAATGGTCGAGGGGCGGGTAGGAGATGAGCTCCAGGCGCGAGCCGCACGCTAACGGCCGTGCGGCGGCGGCCGTCCCTTTTCAACGCACAGGGCGCGCGGCAGCCCATCGTGCGGCAACTGAATGCATGCCTGACAAATAAAAGTTCTGTGGTTGAAGGGGGTGTCCCCTCCCGCGATGCGCGCAGCAATGTTACAGCTGATGCGGGAATTGGGGATTCTTCATGAGAAAAATTTTCATTGCATTCGCGGCTGCCGCGGCGCTGGCCGGCTGCGCCAAGCGTCCTGACGCCATCGTTCAGGTCGATATTCCGATGGCGGCCTATACGAACCTCAGTTGCGGGGCGCTCGCCGCGGAATTGAGGAAAGAGAAGGCGAAGCTCGACGACCTGTCGAAGCAGCAGATCAGCGCGGCGAATGGCGATGCTTTCGGTGTCTTCCTCGTCGGCGTTCCGATCGGTAGTGTCGCTGGCGGAGACAAGGAAGGCGAAATTGCAGCATCCAAAGGCAAGGTCTCGGCTATACAGTCCGCCGGCATGAGCAAGGGCTGCAAGCTGCCCGGCTGATAGTGGTTCGTCAGGACCACTAAGAAGGCAGGCACCGGTTTACGGTCGGTGATACTTGGAAGCGGACTGCGCATCCCGCAATGCGCTCAGCGGAATAGGCCGTGCCACGAAGGCAACACCTAACCCGCGAGGGCCATCCTCACACCTTGCTCAAGCGAAGACGGCCTCCCTGGAAGCATCTGCTGTCGACGCCCTGCAGTACCATACGAGCGCGACAGCCGATCCAATGGGAACTAATAGTCCAAGAAGCTGCCACCACCCGCTTCGGTTGATGTGTCGTGAAGGCGTCGGGCGGCCATGGCGATCGACGGAAGAAACTTGACCGGCGACGAGATCCGGCTGCAGCTCCCATGTTGGCGGCGGGATGATGCTTTGAGAAGACCGCAATCGCCGTCGCTCAACGCTTGACCAGAACGCGTGCCTGCACGGGCTGCTCGATGCCCTTCAGCGCCAGCATGCGCGTTTCGGCGTCTGCCGCGAATTCGGGAGCCTTCGCGGCCGTTTCGGCCGAGATCAGGATCTCGCCGGCTGCCGCTTGGGATTCGAGCCTTGCGGCCTGGTTGACAACGCCGCCGATCGCAGTGAAATCGCTGCGGAAGCTCGAGAATTCGCCGATCTGGACCTCGCCGGAATGGATGCCGACGCCGACGCCCAAGGTGCGGCCGGACAGGGCGTTGAGTGCCAGCCCGCTCAACGCCGCGGCGCAGTTGCGCTGGATCTCCTGGGCGGCGCTGATCGCGGCGCTGGCGTGATCCTTGCGGATGATCGGGAAATTGAAGATCGCCATCAGGCCGTCGCCCATTTGCTTGTTGACGATGCCGTCATGCGCCCAGATCGCCTGGGCGCAGCGATCCTGGAACAGGCTGACGATTTCGCTCAAGCGCACTGCCTCTATACGCTCGGAAAGATCGGTAAAGCCCCTGATATCGGCAAACAGGATGGTGGCGTCGACGGTGATCTGGCGCTGCTTCTTCACATATTGGAAGGAGCGCTCGCAAATCGTGCAGATATCGGGATTCATCTTGCTGCGGGTAATGCCGAAGGCGCGAAAGGGAAGCGCGAGCGGGCCGCCGATCGGGATCGGCATATGCATCTGATCCCAGCAGCCCCGGCAGATCCTGGCGCTGCCATGCCGTGCCTGCTCCGTGAAGGTGGTTTCTGTCGTCATGTCACGTGATCCAATGGCCTTGGTGAAGCTTCCGTCAACATGTGGGTTTTGGCAACTGTTGTGTTGGTTGAGGAGGTATCGTCGGCCGCGGGCGGAGCCATTGCGTTGGCCTACGGACCAACTGCGTTGGCCGTGGGATAACAGACACAGTTGTTACTCCCACTGTTCGATGCCCGATGCGAAACTATCTGCGACCAATCGCGATGCACCGGCTCTCGGACAGGAGGCGCGGGAACTCGCCCCAAAGAGGAGATTGAAGCGATGACTGCAACAGTTCAGAATGGAAAGGGCGGACAGGCCATGCGGAGGCCGCCCGTCGTGTCGCAGGAGGACTGGGAGGCGGCTCACAGGCTGCTTCTCGTGAAGGAAAAGGCGCATACGCGTGCCCGTGACGCGCTTGCCGCCGAGCGGCGGCGCATGCCGTGGATGGCCGTCGAAAAGCAATATGCTTTCGAAGGACCGCGGGGCAGGATCAGCCTGCTTGACCTGTTCGAGGGCCGGCACCAGCTCATCGTCTACCGCGCCTTTTACGAGCCCGGCGTCTTCGGCTGGCCCGAGCATGCCTGCCGCGGCTGCTCGATGGTGGCCGATCAGGTCGCCCATGTCGCTCATCTCAACGCCCGCGACACGACGCTGGTCTTCGCCTCGCGCGCGCCGCAGGCCGACATAGAGCGCCTGAAGGAACGGATGGGCTGGACGGTGCCGTGGGTGACGATCACCGACGACTTCGACAAGGATTTCGGCGTCGACGAGTGGCACGGCACCAATGTCTTCTACCGTGACGGCGAGCGCATCTTCCGCACCTATTTCGTCAACAATCGCGGCGACGAGCAGATGGGCGGCACCTGGAATTATCTCGACATCACGCCGCTCGGGCGCCAGGAAGTCTGGGAGGATTCGCCTGCGGGCTATCCACAGACCCCGACCTACAAATGGTGGAACTGGCACGACAGTTACGTTGCCGACGCCGAGCCAGACAAGAAATGGGTTGAAGTGTCAGATGCCGGCGAGGCGGCGTTCAGGGAGGAAGCAGCAAAGGCGAAATCATAGGCCGGAGCCTCGAAGGGCAAGGGCGGGTGGATGACACCGATGGAGGTCGTCCCAGGCCAATTGGAAAACCCCAGTTGCCTTGCCGGGCACCGACCATGCAGAGTGGGAGGTGACTTGGAGGGGCCGATGACCAGATTGCATGCGCTTGTTCTAATGGTGCTTCTCGCGCCCGCCGCGGCGCATGCCGAACGCCGCTGCGGCTGGCTGGACAATCCCTCGATGGCCAAATGGTTGCTCATGGACGCCGGCGGCGGCTGGACCATCATGGACAATGGCAGCGGCTACAAGGCGGCCGAGGGAATGGACAAGATCCCCGACCTGACGGCCGGCGAATTTGTCTACACCTATGCCGCGCATGGTTATGCCTGCGCGTGCATGGATGTTGACACGGACGGTGAGGAGGGGATCACCCGTATTCACTCCGTGCGGCAATTGCCGCTCTCGCGATGCCGCAACGACGCCGCGATCCGCGGGTTCCTCGATAAGGATCAGTGATCCCGGCTGCCGGTGCCGGCGTCGGACTTCCGAAAAACATAGGAAGCAAATGTTCGCTATTGTACCGGGGCGGGTGCGGCAGAAACTTTGGCGTCTCCGCTTCGTTGGAGGTCGGCTCAGAGGAGAAGACGGTGCCGCCCTTTACGCAACCGCACCCGACTCCAGGCAATTTCCGGTTTCCCGGTGAACAGCGGCAGGGCGACCCGATGATGGGAAAGATCAATGCCGAGCTTGCCGACAAGGGTTTTCTCGTTACCAGCACCGACGAACTCATCACCTGGGCGCGCACCGGCTCACTGATGTGGATGACCTTCGGTCTTGCCTGCGGCGCCATCGAGATGATGCAGATGTCCATGCCGCGCTACGATATCGAGCGCTTCGGCGTCGCCCCGCGCGCAAGCCCAAGGCAGTCGGACCTGATGATCGTTGGCAGGTACGCTGTGAAACAAGATGGCGCCGGCGCTGAGCAAGGTTTATGACCAGATGCCGGAACCGCGCTATGTCATCTCCATGGGCTCCTGCGCCAATGGCGGCGGCTATTACCATTATTCCTACTCCGTCGTGCGCGGCTGCGACCGGGTGGTGCCGGTCGACATCTATGTTCCCGGCTGCCCGCCGACGGCCGAAGCGTTGCTCTACGGCATCCTGCTCCTGCAGCGGAAGATCCGGCGCAACGGCAGCACCGAGCGGTAGCTCGCGATGGCCTTACGGGATTGCTTACCATTTTCCGCACGCCCATCCTTCGCTGCGGAAACTTTCGAGCGGGAGTTGCGTTAGGACGGTGACCGGGGATGTATCCACCGGCGAGCCTGCCATGGGAGGAGGATGATCCATGAAAGTCATGATCGTTGAAGACGAGGGTTTTATTGCCCTGGAACTCGAACGTATCGCGCAGGATGCCGGGCACCAGACGGTCGGGCCGGTTTCGACCATTGAGCAGGCTCTCGCTTATGCTCCGAAAAGCGATCTCGCACTCGTCGATCTCAGTCTCGCCGACGGGGTCAGCGGCGCGCAGCTCGCACGCCGGCTGATCGACCGCTACGGCGTCGACGTTATCTTCGTGACCGGCAGTCCGGAAAGCGTCGGAAACGGCATTGAGGGCGCGCTCGATGTGATCGCCAAACCTTTCACCGACGAGAGGATCACCGGCGCACTGGCGAGGGCGCAGGCGTTGCGCAGAGACTACGAAGGCAGAAACGCTGTTTTCTGAGTGAGCAAAGTTGTATTCTTCCGTTACCATTATCACCGGGAGGCCAGGATGAAGCACGCGCTCTTTGTCGTTTTCTTCGCCCTTACCGCGTGCGCCAGCACCGCCGGCGGACCGCAGCCTCTTCCGGATAGTCTCACCTATGGCGGAAAACTAGTGCGTTCACCTTATCGTCCGGGAACGGTGGTCCAGCACACTTTTCTCGGCGCCTTCGGCTACCGCGTCTTCGAGACCTATGTCGTTCAGCCGGACGGAACGCTCAAGCTGACCTCGCAGACGACCGGGCCGGATTTCCTCTGGCGGTAAAACAGGCAGCATTTTCACCGAGGCCAGGGCTTATTGCGATATGATCGCCGGCGCATTCAATGCGCCATAGCCGACGTTGAGCCGATCGATTGCCAATTGGACGAATGCCTTGACCAGCGGCGACAGGTGCTGACTGCTGGGATAGACGACATGCAGGCCGTCGGCTGGGGTCGTGTAGCCGTCGAGGACGCGTTGCAAACGGCCGTCGGCAATACAGGCTGCGGCGGCGCCGTGCGGCAGTTGCGCGATGCCGTAGCCGGCGATCGCGGCGGCCATGACCGCCTGCATCTCGTTGGCGGCGAAGCGTCCCGATACCGCTACGGTTTCCCGAATGTCCGCGCCCTCCAGCACCCAGTGCGCATTGGCCGCCGACGGACCGGCGATGACGCAATCGTGGCTGGCGAGGTCCGCCGGCCGATCCGGTGCGCCGCAGCGCGCGAGATAGTCGGGGCTGGCACAGAGAATCCGGTAGGTCGAGCCGAGCTTGCGGGCGATCAGCGTCGAATCCTCCATAATGCCGGTGCGGAAGGCGAGGTCGATGCCGTTCTCGATGAGGTTGAGCCGGTCGTCGGACAGGTGCAACTCCACCCTGGTTTTCGGGTAAGTCGCCAGGAAATCGAACATGGTGGCGGAGAGGAAATGACCGCTGAAGCCGACGGGCGCGGAGATCCGGATCGTGCCGGCGGGCTCGGTCCGCGCCTCGGCCAGCCGAAGGTTCGCCTGCTCGAGGGTGCGAAGCGCCTCACTGCTCTCCTCGTAATAGAGGCGTCCCGCATCCGTCAGCCTGAGGCTGCGGGTGGTCCGCTGCAGGAGCCGTACACCGAACTCGCGCTCGAGCGCGGCGATACGACGGCTGACCGTCGTCTTTGGCATGGCAAGCAGGCGGGCGGCGGCGGTGAAGCTGCCGGCCTCGACCACGCGGGCGAAGACGACGATATCGTTGAGATCGAGCATTGTATTCACCAGTGGCACGATGTTTCTCATTCTTAGGCTATTATGGTTCAATGCGGCAAGCCTTACCTCTGGCTCATCGCCAACCACAAGGAGCAGAGACATGAGCAAGGAAAGAAGTGTACTGGTAACGGGCGCGACCGGACAGCAGGGCGGCGCGGTCGCACGCGCATTGCTGGCGCGGGGCCACCGCGTCAGGGCGATCTGCCGGAATCCGGAGAGCGACAGCGCCAGCCGCCTGGCCGCGGCGGGAGTCGAAGTCGTCGCCGGTGATCTCGACGATGCCGGGTCGGTGACGCAGGCTGCGAGCGGCGTGGATACGATGTTCCTGATGGGCAATAGCTACGAGGCGGGGACGGATGCGGAAACCCGCCAGGGCATCACCGCCGCGAATGCGGCGAAGGCTGCCGGTATCGGGCACTTGATTTATTCCTCCGTCGCTGACGCCGATAGAAAGACCGGCATTCCGCATTTCGACAGCAAGTTTCTGGTCGAGCAGCATATTGCCGGGCTCGGCGTTCCCTACACGATCAGCGCGCCCGTCGCCTTCATGGAAAACACCGTGGCGCCCTGGGCTCTCGACGGGCTGCGCCAGGGCGTCTACGCCGCGGCCCTGCCGTCCGGGCGCGTGCTGCAGCAGATCTGCCTTGCCGATATCGGCGCCTTCGTCGCGGCCTTGGCCGAACGGCGCGAACGGGTGTTCGGCAGGCGTTTCGACATCGCCGGCGACGAATTGTCCGGCGAGGAGCAGGTGAAGATCCTATCGGAAGTGCTCGGCCGCCCGATCGGCTATCAGGAATTGCCGATTGCCGCGATGCGGCAGCAGAGCGAGGATGCGGCGCGGATGTACGAATGGTTCGATCGCACCGGCTACGACGCCGACATCGCCTTCCTTCGCCGCGATTTTCCTGATGTCGGCTGGCACCGTTATGCCGATTGGGCACGCGGGTTTGATTGGAGCGTTCTGGATAAAGCTGGCGGCTGACGCGCTCCACGGCGGTTGACGGGTGGCAGATCCTCGGCGCAGGGCCGAGGATGCGGGAGAAGGAGGTCCGGCGGACCGACAGCGATTATCCGCTTGCGGCCGCCGATGGCGCGTTCATAATCAGCCATCGTCCTTGGGGGAGGAGGCTTTCATGCCGTCGAGTTTTCATGTCGAAAGTGCGGATGGGTACGAGCGGCTGATGGGCCGCTGGAGCCGGAAGCTGGCGCCGATGCTCATCGATTTTGCCGGGCTGGCGGATGGCGATCGCGTGCTCGACGTCGGCTGCGGCACCGGCAGCCTGGCGTTTACGCTTGCGCAAACGCCAGGCCTGCGGGAGATCGCCGCCATCGATTATTCTCCTGTCTTCGTCGAGGCGGCGAAACGGGCCAATACCGATCCACGCATATCGATCCAACAGGCGGATGCCTGCTCCTTGCCTTTCGAGGACGGCTGTTTCGACAGGGCGATGTCGCTGCTGATGCTGCATTTCGTGCCGGAGGCCGGCAAGGCGGTGGCCGAGATGGCCCGCGTCGTCCGCCCCGGCGGTGTGGTCGCCGCCGCCGTCTGGGACCATTACGGCGGTATGTCGAATATGCGAATGCTGTGGGATACGGCCGTCATGCTCGACGAGGACGCGCTGCCGCTGCGCCGCCGATATTGTTTCCAGCCGATGATGCGGCCGGGGGAAATGAAACAGACCTTCATCGCGCAAGGCCTTTCCGATGTCGAAGAAACCTCGCTCCTGGTGCGGATGGATTATCTTTCCTTCGACGATTATTGGCAGCCGATCGCGGCCGGCGAAGGGCCGCTCGGCAGGTACGTTGCGGGGCTCGAGCCGGACAAGAAAAAGGCCGTCGACGCCGCCATTCGGGCCGCCTATGAGGCCGGCGAGCCGGATGGGCCGCGATCGTTTGCTTCGGTGGCGTGGGCGTGCCGGGGCAGGGTGGCTTGAGACGGTCGGGCGGATGCGTCTGTTACGATGAAGAGGCGCAAGGGCATGCGCCAGCGCTCAAGAGCCTCATCCGCAGGTGCCTCGAAGGACGAGGCGGGTGTTGCGGCGGCGAAAAGTTGCAAAAAGCAAGGTTGAGGCGCGTGCTTCGAGTTCCGCCCTCGGGCCGCACACCTCAGCACGAGGAAAGCTGGAGGATGCCGCCAAAGGCCCGAGAGAGCCTCATCGTGAGGGGCGTTGGCGGGAGCCGCGTTCGAAAGTGCTCGCTGAATGAAATGCCAGAGCCGTCGGCGGGTTGAAACTGAAGCCGCCTACGGCAGTACATCGGAGCATCCTTCATTTTCCGCGCATGAAACCTGAGCGTTTTCAGTAGATTACAAATCGTCCATGTCGTGATATCGCCGCATTTCCTACAGATTCCCGTCGCAATCGGCTGTCAGCCTGCCACCATCAAGTGATCAGGAGGTGATCGGGCATGAGCCTCTCTTTCCCGACGATGGCGGCGATCCGTTTCGGTTATGGTTTCCGGCCGGGCGAGGTGGCGCCGCAAAGCAAGGACGAGCTGATCGGGCAATTGTCCAAAGGCGCGGCGGCAACGCCGGATTTTCCGCTCGGCGGCCCCGATATGCGTCACCGGGCGATCCTCAGCCTGCAGGCGCAGCTGAAGCAGATCCGCGAAGATGCCAAGACGGTCACCGACGATCCGACGCGGCGCGAGATGCGCAAGGCTGTGCAGCGCCAGGCGCAGCAACAATTCCAGCACGATGCAAACCTGCGGCTGATGCAGGCGGTGCTGTCGCCCTACGGCTTTTACGAGCGGCTTTCGACCTTCTGGACCGATCATTTCTCCACCAGCGCCAACAAGAGCCTGCCGATGCGCCTTATCGTGCCGCTCTACGAGGCCGAGGCAATCCGGCCGTTCATTTCGGGCAGGTTCGGCAATCTCCTGCGCAGCGCCACCGCTCATCCCGCCATGCTGATCTACCTCGACCAGGCGGATTCGCTCGGGCCGGATTCGGCGGGCGGCGTCAAGCGCAACAAGGGGCTGAACGAAAATCTCGGACGCGAACTCCTGGAACTGCACACGCTCGGGGCCGGCAGCGGCTATACCCAGGCGGATGTTACCGCCGCGGCCATGGTGCTGACGGGCCTCACCATCGACCGCAAGGAGATGGATATCGCCTTTCGGCCGACCATTTCGGAGCCCGGCACGCATGAGGTGCTCGGCGTCAGTTATGGCGGGCGCCGGCGCTCGCGCGAAGATTATCTCGACATGCTCGATGACCTCTCGGTCCATCCGAAGACGGCGGCGCATATCAGCCACAAGCTCGCGGTGCATTTCGTCTCCGACCAGCCAGACGAGGGGATGGTCTCTGACATGGCGGCGGCTTGGAGAAAGACAGATGGCGATCTCACCGCCGTCTACACCGCCATGCTCGACCATCCGGCCGCCTGGCAAAACGAGGGCGCCAAGGCGCGTCAGCCATTCGATTTTATCGTTGCCGGCCTGAGGGCGCTGAATGCGGGGCCGGTCAACGGCGTCGTCGGCAGCTTCCTGGCAGCCAATCAGCAGGGAACGGATGAGGGCGATATGGCTGCCAATACGCCCGGCATGGCGGGAGCGCCAGTGACGACGGACCCCGCCGGAGAGGCGAGGGACAAGCGGCTCAAGGCCTTTCGGGCGGCGCGGGCGTTGGGGCAGGGGGCGCTGAAGCGCATGGGCCAGCCGACCTGGCTGCCGCCGAGCCCTGCCGGTTTCGAGGAAGGCTTTTCCGCCTGGATCAGCGGCAGCCAGCTCGCCGAGCGCCTGGCCTGGGCAAGGCGGGCCGCGGCGCAGTTCGGCCGCGACGAGGATCCGCGCGAGTTCCTGAGATCGACGCTTGCCGATGCCGCCCGCGACGAGACGATCCGCGTGGTATCGCAGGCGCCGAACAAGGTCAGCGGTTTGACGCTGGTGCTGGCATCGCCGGAATTCAACCGCCGATAGGAGGCTCTCAATGAACCGGATTTTGCTTTCCCGCCGCGGCTTTCTGACATCGGCCTGCTGTATTGCCGCCGCCCCCCTCTTCACGCCGGTCACCTTTGCGGCGATGCCGGGCGATAATCGTTTCGTCACCATCGTCCTGCGCGGCGCAATGGACGGACTCGACCTGGTGCAGCCTTACGGCGATGCCGGCTTTGCTGCGCTCAGGCCGACCCTGGCGCTGACGCCGGACAGCGGACTTCTCGATCTTGATGGGCATTTCGGCCTCAATCCCGCCGCCGCCGACCTGATGCCGCTCTGGAAGAGCCGAGAACTCGCCTTCGTCCATGCGGTGTCGACGCCCTATCGCGACCAGCGCAGCCATTTCGACGGGCAGGACATGCTTGAGTCTGGCGGCGAACATGTCGCCGAGGAAAAGACTGGCTGGCTGAACCGGGCGCTCGCCGTCATCCCGCGGTCGGATGCGCGCAAGGCGATCGACGTCAACACGTCGACGGAACTGATCCTCTCCGGGCCGAACAATGTCGACGTCTGGGCGTCGGATTCCAATCTGGCGCCGGCGCGTGACGAGATGCAGTTCCTGGCGCGGCTTTATGCCGGTGATCCGCCCTTCGCCCAGGCGCTTGCTGAGGCGACGCGAGCCGACAGCGCGGCGATGATGGTCGAGCCGGACGGCGAGCGCGGCGAAAAGATCGGCGACGTCGCGGCGCTCGCGGCCAACATGCTGAAGGGCGACTACCGCATCGCCAGCTTCTCGATCACCGGCTGGGACACCCATATCGGCCAGGCCGGCCAGTTCAAGCGGCCGGCCGGGGATCTCGCCCAGGCGATCAACACGCTGAAGGTGACGCTGGGCTCGGAGATCTGGTCAAAGACGGTGGTACTCGCCATGACCGAATTCGGGCGTACCGTCCGACAGAACGGCTCCGCCGGCACCGACCACGGAACCGGCGGCTGCGCCGTACTTGCCGGCGGCGCGATCGACGGCGGCCGTATCCTCGGCCGCTGGCCCGGGCTCGGCGACGGGCTACTGCTCGACGACCGCGACCTGATGCCGACCGCCGACGTGCGCGAGGTGGCGGCGGCGATGCTTTACCGGCAGTTCGATGTCGGCGTGGATGATCTGACGGGGAAGATATTTCCCGGGCTGGGGTTTGATAGGGGGTCGCAGTTTTTGAAGGTGTGAGAGGTGGTTTCGCATAGCGGGATCGATCGGCCGGTGAACCAATTGCAGGGCCGGACGCTCTGAGGGAGGTGATGCGTCGGGCGGCCGCCTGCTCTTGCCTGTGCTTCGCCAAGGGAGCAAGCCGCTGCCCGGCCCTTCGCTTTAGGCTCAGGGCGTTCGTCGCTGCAATCGGTTCACTGGATCGATTGCTCGGGCCGCGCCCGATCGCTCCTCACCCCAACACATCGTAAAGTCTGAAGATGAAGCTCACCTGGTAGAGCAGGTTGGCGATGACGAAGATGGTGTGGAAGCGGCGGTTCGCGGTCCAGGCGGCGATGGCGCAGAGCAGGATGTAGACGATATTGCGGGCGGGATATTCCCAGCCGAGCGAGAGGATACGCTCCGGACCTTTGATCGCCGTATCGAGGATATCGACGGCGTAGATCAGGCCGAGGATGCCGAAGAACCATTTGCGCCGTGAAATGAAATATTCCTCGTAGCCGCCATATTCCTCGAGGCTCGCCGGGAAGAGCAGGGCGCAGAGCAGGAAGAACAGGCTGCAGAAGCAGACGAGGAAGAGATAGATGCCGAAGCCGATGGCGGGCACGGCCTGCAGGCGATATTCCCACCACCAGATATGGATGATGAAGAGGAACAGCGACAGCGCCCAACCGAGGTGAATTGGATAAACCTTCGCCTTGGCCGGATGCTGGACGATGCCGGCAACGCCAGTGAGCAGCCTTGCAAGCGAAAGGCTGATGACCATGCCCATCACCACCTTGATATGAAGGAAGACTTCCGGCGAGCTGACCGTTTCCATCGTGTCGATCCCGGCCTGTCACTCCTCGGGGACTTGCTTGGGCTTGCCCTCTTCGTCGAGCGCCACCATGATGAAGGTGGCGGCGGTGACCTTTTCCATCTTGGCATAACGCGAGCGGTGCGCCCACGCTTCGACGATCAGCGTAATCGATGTGCGCCCGACGCGGTCGATATCGGTATAGACCGACAGCGTATCGCCGATCTTGACCGGCAGTTCGAAGGCCATCTCCTTGACGGCGGCGGTGACGACGCGGCCCTTGGCGCGCTCGGCGGCACGAATACCGGAGGCAAGGTCCATCTGCGCCATGACCCAGCCGCCGAAAATATCGCCGGCCGGATTGGCATCGCCCGGCATGGCGAGCGTGCGCAGCGTCAGTTCGCCTCTCGGCTTGGCGGCATCGGTCATGGAAGGTTCCCTCAGGCTGGGTGTTACGATTCTGCAGCCACGTTAGGCGAACTCGTTGTGTCGACCAATCCCTTTCGGTGCCAGCGAAGGCGGCGGTGCAAATATCGCGACCGTCACCGAGCTGAAATCTCAATCGATTTCAGCTAGTTGAATTTTACAACCGACACTTCAGCTTGCGTTATTTAATTATCTTCTAATAAAACTTTACGCTCCAGTAATTGAGGTGGTTCACAATGAAAGCGGTCTCATATCCAAGAATCGCCGGGAACCCTCATGCGTAACGTCAAGATTTCCACCCGTCTTTACTGCCTCGTCGGCTTCACGCTTGCCGTGCTTGCGGCGACGATGGTCTTCTTTCTGAACTTTTCCTATTCCGAGCTGGAAGCGGAGCGGAAGGCGGGGCTGGAGAAGATGGAGGCCACGGCGCTCGGCATCTTCGACAAATATTACAAGATGGAACAGGCGGGCACGATGACCCGCGAGCAGGCGCAGGCGGCCGCCAAGGACGTGATCGGCGCCATGCGCTACGGCGCCGACGGCTATTTCTGGATCAACGACATGCGCCCCGCCATGGTGATGCACCCGATCAAACCGCAACTGAACGGCACCGATATCTCCCAGATGAAGGACCCGACCGGCAAGTTCCTGTTCGTCGAGTTCGTCAACAAGGTGAAGAAGGACGGCAAGGGCTTCGTTGATTATTACTGGCCGAAGCCGGGCGCCGATGAGCCGGTGCTGAAATATTCCTATGTCGCCGGTTTCGAACCCTGGGGCTGGATCGTCGGCACCGGCGTCTATGCCGATGACCTGGCGGCGCTCTATCGCCAAAATGCGATCTGGGCGGCAGTGCTCTGCCTGCTTGGTGCGGCCGCCACCATTGCGATCGCCTATGCCATCGTCCGCAGTGTAACGGCGCCGATTGCCCGGCTGAAGACGGCGATGAACGCGATTGCTGCCGAGGAAGCATCCGTCGAGATCGCCGGCAGCGAGTGCCGCGACGAGGTGGGACAAATGGCCAAAGTGCTGCTGGTGCTGCGTGACTCCGTCGACGAACGCAGGGCGCTACGCGGCCGCGAAGACGAGCGGCAGCGGCAGATCGAGGGCGAGCGCCGCGGCAACGAAGCGAGCCTGCGCTCGGCTTCCGAGCGGCAAAACCGCGCCATGCAGGCGCTCGGCGTCGGCCTGGAGAAGCTTGCAAGCGGCGACCTCACCGTTGCAATCGGCGACATCGGTGAGGACTACGCCAAGCTCAGGAATGATTTCAACGCGGCCGTCGATGCGCTGAACGGCGTCATTCACGCGATTTCCGAATCAAGCCGGGTAGTCAACGACAGCGCATCCGACATCAGTGAGGCGACCGGTAACCTGTCGAAGCGCACCGAGCAGCAGGCGGCCGCACTCGAAGAAACGGCGGCAGCGCTCGACGAAATCACCGCGACGGTCAAGACCGCGTCCGAGCGGGCGAACGAGGCGCGCGAGATGGTGGCCGAAACCAAGGCGAGCGCCGGCCGCTCCGGCGACATCGTCCGCAACGCCGTGACCGCGATGGGCCGGATCGAGGAATCCTCCAGCCGCATTAACCAGATCATCTCTGTCATCGACGAGATCGCCTTCCAGACGAATCTGCTGGCGCTGAACGCCGGCGTCGAGGCTGCGCGGGCCGGCGAGGCTGGCCGCGGCTTCGCTGTCGTCGCCCAGGAAGTGCGCGAACTTGCGCAGCGTTCCGCCAATGCGGCCAAGGAGATCAAGGAACTGATCAGCCGCTCGGCTGCGGAAGTCGAAGGCGGGGTTGCGCTGGTGCGCTCGACAGGTGACGCGCTGCTGGAGATCGAGGCACTGGTCAACCAGGTGAACGACCATGTCGCCTCGATCGCGACGGCGGCGCGCGAGCAGTCTACGGGCCTCAACGAGATCAACAGCTCCGTCAATCACATGGACCAGATGACGCAGCAGAACGCTGCGATGGTCGAGGAGACGACGGCGGCCAGCCGCACGCTCGCCGACGAAAGCACGCAGCTGAAGACGCTGCTTTCGAATTTCCGCCTGCGCGAGGCGGGGCGGCGGGCCGAGACCCGATACACTCGGGCAGCGTGAGAAACAGCAGAAATCAAAGGCCGGGCGACCGGCCTTTTTCATTTCCACCGCCTTCAGATTGTGCCGGTAAGTTTTCATTCACCGTTTTTAATTAAAATTGGACCGAGTTTTTTCGGTCACTCTGCGGCCGGCCCATGGAAGCGATAAGAGTATGGCGTTTGTTTCCTTTCCGCGGCGAGCCTTCCTGCCCGTTCTGCTCTCGGCGGCGCTGACCACCTGTTCGATCAGCGACGGGCTGGTGCCACCGGCCAATGTCGACAACGGCACCCGGGTCAGTTCGATTTCACCGTCTCGCGGTGCAGCGCGTATGGCGCCCGCCGTGCGTATGGCGCGGGCGGAGCGCCTTGCGCCTGCGGAAACTCAAGCCTCATATCCCGTTTCCGGCGGCCCTGTCGGCAGCAGCCAGGGCTCGGTCGATTATCTCGATACGCCGAACCTTGCCGGCACCGGGCACGCGGCGCAGGCGCCGCGGACGCTGACGGCGCCGGAATCCCAGAGCCGAAAGCTGCCGATGATCGACAGCGATGAGGCGCTGGCGGCAGGCCAGCCGAACGGCAACTGGGGCGGCACGCAGAACCTTGCTGTCCCGTCCGGCGGTGTCAACATGGACGAGGAGCTCGGGGCCGAACCGGTCGTCGGGCTGGCGCAGGAACAACAGCAGCAGATCGCCGAGGGCAACGCCAGCGAACCTGTCGTCGACGGCATCGGCACCGACAACCCGGCTCAGATCAATCAGCCAGTGCGCCGGCCGGCGCCGCGGGCAATGCCGCAGCCGGCAGCCCAGGCTGAGATGAGCCGAGCCCCCGCCTGGAATGACGGCAGTCCTGTCTTGGAACCGACCCGCGTTCCCGAAGAGGACGAGAGCGAAGAAGTTGCGATGCTCCGGCCGAACAACCCGATGATGAGCCAGCCCGCAGCGCCGGTCGACCCGAGCGTCATGCCGGCTTCCGAGCTCGCCTGCCGGCGCGAACTGAAGCGTATGGGTGTGCTTTTCGACGAGAAGCCGCCGATCTCGCAGGGACCAGCCTGCCAGGTGCCCTATCCGGTGTCGTTGAAGGGGCTTTCCGGCAATATCGGCGTGAAGCCGGCCGTGACGCTGAACTGCCAGGTGACGCTTGCCTTCGCCAAGTGGGTGAAGAACGAGCTGGCGCCGTCGGCCCGCTACCGCTACTGGAGCGGCATCAGGACGATCCAGCCGCTCGGCGGCTATTCCTGCCGCCGCATGAACAACAGCCGGCAGAGATATAATCCGATGTCGGAACACGCCCGCGGCAATGCCATCGACGTCGGCAAGTTCGTGCTGAAGAACGGCCACGCGATCGACGTGCGTAAGAAGGGCCTGTTCTCCTATCGCGAGGGCCGGCTCTTGAAGGCGGTGCGCAGCGACAGCTGCCGCTATTTCAATACGGTGCTCGGACCGGGCAGCAACCCGGAACACTGGAACCACTTCCATTTCGATCTGCGCTCCCGCAAGAGCGGCAAGGTCTATTGCGACTAGGCGAGGGCGCGGCTGCAGCCGCGGCAATTCGGCCCTGTCCCAAGAAAAGGGTTCATCCCGGCCGCCGGACGCGCTATGGACCGGCGAGGCGGATTGCTATTGGAAAGTCTGATCCATGAGCTATGAATTCCATGTCGGCCAGAAGGTCGTCTGCATCAATGATACCTTCAAGCATGTCAGCATCGACCAGCTCATCCGCAAGGGCGAGATCTATACGATCCGCTGGGTCGGCGAATATACCCATTATGTCGATGGCACCTTCATCGGCGTGAAGCTTGCGGAAATCCATCGCGGCAATGATGACGGACCGGAGGGCTATGGTGCCGCCGATATGCCCTATCGCGCGACGCGCTTCCGGCCGCTGATGAAGGACAAGATCGCATCACTGCGCAAGCTTTTGGCGCCGACACCGGATGCGCCGGCGGAGCCGAAAGAAAAGACCAGAAAGAAAGAGAAGGTCTGAGCGCGGTTGTGTCAGCCCGTCTTCAGGCTGAGTGACAGCCCGGTTTGCCTGCTGAGCTCGAGAACGCCATCGCGCGCTCAATCTTTGCTGTTCCCCTGGATGGTCAGACTCATAAGGATTTTACTGAGCTCAGGCAAAGCCAGCTCCGTTTCGCATTTGATTTCGGCGGCGCTAAACCATTTCAGCTTGGTGTGTTCGTCGTCAATCAGTCGCGGGCAGCCTCGCCACCGATCGATGCGATAGATATGGAACCTGGCGGATGTGGCGGATTGGCCTTGCCATCCGAACTTTGTCACAAATTGCCACAGCTCCGGCGTCACGCCGATTTCTTCCGTCAGTTCGCGGCGCATTGCAGTCTCTACGTCTTCGCCGTCCTCGACATGGCCGCCGGGAAGGCTCCAACGATCCGGATGCTGCCTGCGCCCGGGACTTCGCCTTGCGAGGAGAACGCTTCCATTCTCGATGAGGGCGCCCATCGCGATCTCAGGCATGTCGTCTTCTCCTTTATGTCGGCAAATGCCGGCGAGCCCGCGCTTTTTCCCGGCCGTCTTCCCGTGAGAGGGTGGCGGCCGGGTCGGCTGTTCCGGCCTAACCAAATTTCTCAGTCGCATCGGCGTTACCCTGTACCCAATAGCCGGATGCCTTGATCCAGGCGAGTGGGTAGCCCCGCTCCAGCAGATGGGCGCGAATGGTACGTGTCGTCGAAGCTTCCGCCGCGATCCGGTGGTGTTGTGGCGATGCTGATGGTCGCCCCGAGTAAGTACGCGGCAAAACTTGCATGGCCTGCCTGTTCGCGGGACAAAGCTCGAATGAGCATTCCCAAAAAACATCCCTTTGCCTTCGATCCGACCTACGGCATGCGGCTTCAGGAGCTTCTCGCAGTCGAGCCGCCGGAGGAGCCCGACGGCTTCGACTCATTCTGGGAGGCGCGGTACCGGAGGGCGCTGACGGTCGATCCGCGGCCGATGCTTTCGCGCAGCCCGCTCAGCCATCCGGATTGGCATGTGCTCGATCTCGTCTATCGCTCGACCGGTGATTTCAGGATCGGCGGCTGGCTGCTGCTGCCGCGTGAGGGGCAAGTGAAGCGCGGCCTCGTCGTCGGGCATGGTTACGGCGGGCGGGATCAGCCTGATTTCGATCTGCCGGTCAGAGAAACGGCGCTGATCCTTCCCTGCTGCCGTGGATTGTCGCTGAGCAGCCATCCGCCGATCTCTCAGAATCCGTCCTGGCATGTGTTGCACGATATCGACAATCGGGACTCCTATATCATCGGCGGCTGCGTCGAGGATATCTGGCTTGCCGTCTCCACACTTGTCGCGTTCTATCCTTGGCTCTTTGGCCATATCGGCTATAGCGGCATCAGCTTCGGCGGCGGTGTCGGGGCGATGGCGATCGCTTATGACGGGCGCATCGACCGCGGCCATCTGGCGCTGCCGAGCTTCGGCCACCAGCCGCTGCGGCTGAAGCTGCCGAGCGTCGGCAGCGCGCAAGGGGTGCAGGATTATCAGGCGGAACATCACAACGTGCTGGAGACGCTGCGCTTCTACGATGCGGCGACGGCGGCGCGGCGGATCGATGTGCCGATGCTGACGGCAGTGGCGCTTTTCGATCCCGCCGTCGCGCCGCCCTGCCAGTTCGCTGTCGCAAATGCGATACGGAAATATAATGAAATCTTCATCCTGGACGCCGGTCATTTCGATTACCCTGGAAGCGCAGAGCAAGAGGCGGTTCTCCGCGATAAGATCGGACAGTTCTTCAGGGTGACATGAACCGCGAATATCTCAGCTGGTATAGTCGGCGCCTGCATCGGGAGATGGAGATGTTGGTGTTCGGCCATGCCGGCGCCAAGGTGTTGGTGTTTCCGACGCGGGAAGGACGCTTCTTCGAATATGAACAGCTCGGCTTGATCGGAAGCCTTGCCGATAAGCTCTCCGCCGGCCATCTCCAGCTCTACTGCATCGAGGGACTGGCGGCCGACAGCCTCTACGGCTTCCACCATCATCCGGCCGAGCGCATCCGCCGGCATGCGGCGCTGGAGGATTATATCCTCCACGAGGTGCTGCCGCTGATGGCGGCGAAAAACCCGCATGATTGCACCGTCGTGCATGGATGTAGCCTCGGCGCCTTCCAGGCGGCGAGCCTTGTCTTCCGCCACCCGCATCTCTTCCGTAAGCTCGTCGCCTTTTCTGGGCGCTACGACCTGACGATGAAGGTGGACGTGTTCGGCGACCTGTTCGACGGCTACTACGACGACAGCATCTATTTCCACACGCCGACGCATTTTCTGCCCGGCCTCGGCGCAGACTGGCGGCTCGAGCGGCTGCGCGAGATCGAGATCGTGCTGACCATCGGCGATGCCGATCCCTTCCTCGACAACAACCGCTATCTCAGCCGGCTGCTCGGCGAGAAGAACATCCGCCATCAACTGCATGTTTGGGACGGCCGCGCCCACCGCGCCGGCGCCTGGCGAAAGATGGCGCCACTCTACATCTGACCCCTGTGAGCCCGTCCGCTTTTTCGCTCTGCCGGTCGCGGGAGATGTCAGCCGCGGTCCTCCCATGAATTGATCATGGGGATGCCGGCGGCTTCAAAGGGCCGGTGTCGCGTGTGGCCACCATGAGGCCGTGTGCGGCGGCTGTGGCGGCGATGTAGCCGTCGACCTTGCCGTTTGCTTTGCCTGCGGGCTTGGCTTGCGCGATCAGGGCGGCATAGGCTTGTGAGGCGCCGAGGTCGAAGGGCAGCACGCGCCCCTCGAACAACGGCAGCACGTCGCCCTCCAGCCGGTCATGCAGAGTGGTGCGGCGCTTGCCGGCGGGCATGGCCGCAATGCCGAAACGCAGCTCAGCGACTGTGACGGCCGAGAGATAGAGGGTTTCGATAGCTTGGGCGTCTATCCACGCCAGCACACGCGGATCGGGCGTGAGCTTCCATGGTTCCGAAATCATGTTGGTATCGATGAGGATCATTCAAACCTCATCGGATCTGCCGGCGTCTTGTCGCGCAAATGGTCGAACAGTTCCGCCTCGGCATCGGTCAGCTCCGCTTCGCGAGCGATGGATGCCAGCAACGAACCGAGCTTCACCCGCTCGGGGGGGCGGACGGCCGTCTCAAGAATGTCTCGAATTTCCGCCTCGGTGCTGCGGCCATGCGTGGCCGCCCGAATACGAAGCGCGCAAGGTCTCGCAGCTGAAACCTACGCAGATCCCTCAAATTTCGTTTGCAGGGCGTACCGCTACGGTGAAATCTGGCCTCGCTGGCGGATGGGCAGCAGGATATGGACCTCGACGTCGCTCCTGTTTTCCCGGGAGCGGATCAAACTTGGGCCTCGCTTCGGCGGGGCTTTTTTCTTGGCTGGGCGGGGGAATATTCCCGCCCAGTGCTAGATTTAGCCTTTCCGGCGTGATGCAACGGGCGTATTCAGCCAATGTGTGGTTCACATCCACGCTCCCCGCGCGGCAGATCTCCGATCGGCTTCCTTTCCGCTTGCCTGTCGCGTCATCCGGATTTTTCATTGGCAGCTTCATGACAACGGCAGAGACGAGCGAGAACGGGCAAGAGGTGGCAACTGGCCGTCAGGCGAAGATCGTGGCTCTGGTCGTTGCCGTTTCCTTCTTCATGCAGATCCTCGACGGCACCATCGTCGCCACCTCGCTGCCGCAGATGGCGGCAAGCTTCGGCGTGCAGCCGGTGTCGATGAGCATCGGCATCACCGTCTACATGCTGACGATGGCGGCCTTCATTCCATTGTCAGGCTGGCTCGGTGACCGCTTCGGCGCGCGCCGCGTCTTCCTGGTGTCGATCGGCGTCTTCACCGGCGCTTCGCTGTTCTGCGGGCTCTCCGGCAGCCTCACGGAATTCGTGCTGTGGCGTGCGCTGCAGGGGGCGGGCAGCGCGCTGATGACGCCGGTCGGTCGCATCATCGTGCTGAAAAACGCCCGCAAGTCTGAACTCGTGCAGGCAATCGCGCTGATCACCTGGCCGGCGCTGACGGCGCCCGTGGTCGGGCCCGTACTCGGCGGCTTCATCACCACCTATGCCAGTTGGCATTGGAATTTCCTGATCAACATCCCGATCGGCATCATCGGTATGGGGCTGGTGCTGCGCTTCGTGCCCGAACAGCGCGAGGCCAATCCCGGCCGGCTGGATATTCTCGGCTTTATCCTGAGCGCGGCCGGACTGACCCTGTTGCTCGCGGCCTTGGAGCTTTCGGTCAAATGGGAAGGCGGGCTTTGGCCCGTCATCTCATTGCTGGCGGCGGGCATGATGCTCTCTGTCATGGCGACGCGGCATTTCCTCGCCGTCGACAATCCGCTGCTCGACCTCTCGGCCTTCCGCGTCCAGACCTTCTCGATGTCGACGCTTTCGGCGGGCACGGCATGCCGGACGGCGATCAATGCGACGCCTTTCCTGCTGCCCCTTCTGTTCCAGCTTGGCTTCGGGCTGAGCTCGATTGCCGCCGGCACCTATCTGCTCGTCTATTTTCTCGGCAATTTCAGCATGAAGGCGGTGACGACGCCGCTCTTACGCTTCTTCGGCTTCCGCACCGTGCTCGGGCTCAATGGGCTGATCGCGGCCCTTTCGATCGTTGCCTGCGGTTTCCTGACGCCTGACACGCCGCCGTTTTTCATGCATGCGCTGCTCTTCCTCGCCGGCCTGTCGCGGTCGATGGAGTTCACGGCGCTGAACACGCTCGCCTTTGCCGACATCGGCCCGGCGCAGCGAAGCTCGGCCTCGACGCTGTCGAGCATGCTGCAGCAGATGTCGATGCTGCTCGGCGTTGCGGTGGCCGCCGCCGTGCTCAACATTTCCTCTGCTCTCAGGGGTGCGGCCAATCCCGTCTTGGCCGATTTCCGCTGGGCCTTCGTCGTGATTGGCGCGATCGGCATCGTCTCGTCGCTGCGTTTCCTGCAATTGCCGAAGGAGGCTGGCGCCGAAGTCTCCGGCCACCGGAAATTCCAGAAGAGCTAACCACCTGCGACATGAGCGAGGGATCAGCGATGTTTACCTCAGGCGGTCAATGCAATACGACAGTGCCCATGCCGACGACTCGGACCCTTGCGGCCGTCGTTGCTTAGAGAGAACGCCGGGAGACCGAATGAGCAATTCTAGCGGCGATGCGGATGGCCTGATCCACATCCTCTATATCGACGACGACGAAGGGCTCGCCCTCCTGATGCAGAAGAACCTTGCGCGGCGCGGCTTTTCGGTCGAGTGGGCGCAGAATGGTGCTGCCGGCCTTGCGCGGATCGCCGAGGGCAGCATCGACGCCGTCGTGCTCGATCATCTCCTGAGCGGCGAGACCGGACTCGACATTCTGCCCTGCATCACGTCCGTGCCGGATCATCCGCCGGTCATTTATGCAACGGGGTCGGATGACACCAGCATCGCGGTCGCGGCGCTGAAGGCGGGCGCCGATGACTACATGCTGAAGGGGATTTCGGCCGATTATTTCGACCTGCTCGCCGCCGCCCTCGAACAGGCGCTGGAGCGGGCGCGCTTCCGCCGCGAGACGGCGCAGGCGCAGGAGGTGATCCGCCAGCAGCGCGACCATGCCGAGTTGCTGCTTGCCGAAGTCAATCACCGCATCGCCAACAGCCTCGGCCTGGTCGGCGCGCTGATCCGCATGCAATCTTCCATGACCAGGGATCAGGTGGCGATCGACGCGCTGCACGAGACGCAGATGCGCATCAACGCCATCGCCAGCGTGCATCGCCGGCTCTACACCAACCGGCAGGTCGGCTCGGTGCAGGTGGATGAATATCTGAACAGCCTGCTGACCGAACTCGAAGCTTCGATGCGCGACGACAAGCGGCCGCACCGTATCGTGCTGACCGCAAAACCGGTCAATCTGGCGACTGACAAGGTGATCACGCTCGGGTTGATCGTCAGTGAACTCGTCACCAATGCTTTCAAATATGCCTATCCCGAGAGCGTCTCGGGCGAGATCCGCGTTTTTGTCGACCAGACGGACGGAGAATTGCACGTCATCGTCGAGGATGATGGAGCGGGGTTCGATCCAGAGGGCTCAGCCAGGGGAACGGGGCTCGGAACACGCATTTTGACGGCGATGGCCGCGAGCTTGAAATCGGATTTCGCTTACGACCCCAGGCATGAAGGGACGAGGGCGATGCTAGTGTTCTCGTTGCATGAGGAGAAGTAGGTAGAGGTGGAAGGTCACGATAAAGGGTGTGCCCGCGGCCCCCTCATCCGCCTGCCGGCACCTTCTCCCCGAGGGGAGAAGAGATTCGCGGCAACGTCTCGACTCCCTCTTCTACCCAACGGGAGAAGGTGCCCCCTTGTCCTATTTTTACAAGAGCTTGCCGGCATAACATCATGAACCTAACGCAACGGGAGGAAAGCATGACAACGATCCGCACACCTCGCGAAGTCTACGATTTCTGGTTCGTTCGATGCGGCCGCGAGCTATGGTTTCGCCCGCCGCCGGAACTCGATGTCGAGATCCGTGATATATTCCGCGATACGCATCTGGCGCTTGCCGCAGGCGTCGGCGACGAATGGCGGGCCGATCCGATGAGCCGGCTGGCGGCCGTCATCGTGCTCGATCAGTTTCCCCGCAACATCTATCGCGGCACTGGGCTTGCCGTTGCTACCGACGGGCTGGCGCTTCGGGAAGCCAAGCTTGCGCTTGCGGCCGGCGCCGACCAGGCGGTGGAACATGCATGCCGGACCTTCTTCTATCTGCCCTTCGAACATGCCGAGAACCTCGATGAGCAGGCGCGTTCGGTGGCACTGTTCACCGCGCTTGGCGACGAGGAATATCTCGAATATGCGATCCGCCACCATGAGATAATCGCCGCCTACGGGCGCTTTCCTCACCGCAATGCCATGCTCGGGCGGGAATCGACGGCAGCAGAACTCGACTATCTCTCCAAGCCTGGCGCGGGGTTCTGAGCTGTTTGGACGAACGTGCGCGGCATGGAACAGGCTCGGTGCAGGGCGCTTTAGGCATCTCTCGCCTTTCTGTCGCCTTTCTTTGCGATGAAAAGCGAGCATTCAATTTCGATGACAACCTTTCCGGAGGCCTTTTTGCGGCTGAGATCCATCCTGCTTCGCACCATTCTTCTCATGACGCTGGCGCTCGCCGGTGCGCATTTTGAGAGCGCAGCAGCCTTCGCGCAGGAACCGCAGCCGCAGGCGGCAGCAGAGACGCCGCCTGTCGATACGCCTTCCGCCCAGGCGGCGAAGGAGATCGAGAAGGCGAAGGTCCAGCTTGGTTCGCTGCAGGACAGCGTCAAGGAGAACGCCGATAATGACGATGCGCTGGTCGGGCTTGCGACCAAAGCCGACGAACTCAGCCGCGCCGTCATCACCATATCGGTCAACCTGAGGCCGCGTTTCGACCAGATCAAGAACCGGCTGACCGAGATCGGCGAGCCGCCGAAGGATGGGCAGCCGCCCGAGGCGCAGATCGTCACCGACGAGCGTAACGCGCTTGCCGCCGAGCGCGCGCAGATCAATGCGGTGACCGGTGACGCCGAAAACCTGTCGATCGCGGTGACGAAGCTCATGAACGAGATCATCGAGATGCGGCGGCAGCTTTTCGCCGATACGCTTTTCAGGCGCACCGAAATCTCGGTTTCCGTCCTTGACGATGCTGCAACTGCCTTCGTACGGGAGACTGGCGAATTTGCCACGGCGCTGTCGAGCTGGGCCACCTTCGTCTGGAAGTTCAAGCGCTTCCCGCTGTTCGCGGCGATCTTCCTGTCGCTCGCTTCGGCGCTCATTCTGCTTTCCGGCAGCTACCGACTGTTCGGCTCTTATCTGCGCCGGGACGAGGCGGTCGAGAACCCTTCTTATATCGGCCGGCTGTCGATCGCCTTCTGGTCGACGCTGATCCGCACGCTGGCGCTGGCGGTGCTGCTCGTCACCTCCTTCTTCTTCCTCAACAGTTTCAACGTGCTGCGGCCGGATATCGCGCCGGTCATCGGCGCGCTGTTCGGAACAATCGGACTCGTCTATTTTGTCGGTCGCTTCATCAATGCCATCTTTGCGCCGCACGAACCGCGCTGGCGGCTCGTCAAGCTTTCCAACCTCGGCGCGCGCTCAATCGGTTATTGCCTGCTGGCGATGGCAGTCATCAACGGGCTCGACTATCTCTTCAGCAGCATCGGCGAAGCGATGGGCTCACCGCTGGTGCTGACGGTCGTCAGAAGTCTGATCGCCGCGCTCATCATCGGCATCATCCTGATCGCGGTCTCCTTCGGCAAGCCGATGTTGGCGAGAAGCGGCGATCCCGACGCTCCTGGCCGACATTGGCCGCGCGGCATGGCGATCATCCTGCGCGTCGTCGGTGCCGCTTTGATCGTTACGGCACTTGCCGGCTACGTCGGACTTGCCCGCTTCGTCGCCACGCAGCTCATCATCACCGGCGCGGTCGTCGCAACCATGTATGTCGGCCTGCTCTCCGGCAAGGCGATCTCGCGGCAGGAAAGCTTCGGCGACACCTTCTTCGCGCGCTTCCTGGCGCGGCGCTTCAACCTCGGGCCGGTGGCGATAGACCAGGTCGGCCTGCTCGTCGGCCTTGCCATGTATGCGGTGGCGCTGCTCGTCGGCATTCCGCTGATCCTGCTGCTCTGGGGCTTCCATGTACAGGATCTGCAGCTTATCGCCTTCCGGCTGTTCACTGAGGTCAAGCTCGGCGGCATCAGCATCTCGCTGCTCGGAATCTGCACCGGCGTCCTGCTCTTTGCCGGCGTCTATCTGCTGACGCGCTGGCTGCAGCGCTGGCTCGACGGCAATGTCATGGCGCGAAGCCATGTCGATCTCGGCGTGCGAAATTCGGTCAAGACAGGCATCGGCTATCTCGGCGTCGGCATTGCCGCGATCATCGGCGTTTCCGCCGCCGGCATCGATCTGTCGAGCTTCGCGCTTGTCGCCTCGGCGCTTTCGGTCGGTATCGGTTTCGGCCTGCAGAACATCGTCTCCAACTTCGTCTCCGGCCTGATCCTGCTGGTCGAGCGGCCGTTCAAGGTCGGCGATCACGTCGTCTCCGGCACGGCCGAAGGTATCGTCAAGCGGATCTCGGTGCGGGCCACCGAGATCGAGACTTTCCGCAAGCAGGCGATCATCGTGCCGAATTCGGAACTGATCAACGGCCTCGTCGGCAATTGGACGCATCGCAACAAGATCGGCCGTTCGGAAATCCCGGTCTCCGTCAGCTACGACGCCGATCCGCAGATGGTGATGGATATTCTCTTGGAGTTGACCGCGAAGATTCCGCTCGTCATGCGCAATCCCGAGCCGCATGTCGAATTCCTGCGCTTCGGCCCCTATTCGCTTGATTTCGAGCTTCGCTTCTTCCTCGCCGACATGGGCGACGGCCTGACGGTGCGCAACAATCTCAGGATCGAGATCCTCAAGCGCTTCAAGGCGGAAGGCATAGAAATCCCGCTGCCACAGAGTGACCTTACCATCCATCGGGAGGCTGCCCCCGTCTTTCCCAATGCGGTTAAGGAGCATACTGGCGGCGATGAGAATTCCAAGGATAGACTGGTGGAGGAAGAAGAGCGGCCGGTACGCCAGCTGCGCGGGCGGGCAGCGGAGAGCTGAACAGCTTATTCAGCCATCATTCACAGGTCTATGTGCATGATCCCTTCCATCGGGATCGCTGCCGAGGGCAGCACCGATCTTTCGAGGGGAGGGCGCGTCAGCGCCGCCGCATATGATGGCAAGATTTGCCGCCGTTCTGCTTGTCCCGCTGCTTGCCGCGCCGGCGGTCAATGCGGCATCCATCACCAACACCGATCCAGCCGCCGTGGTGCTCATCATCACCGAGGGCGGCCAGCGCGTCGAAGTCGTGGTCGATGCCGGCGCTTCCGAAAGCCTCTGCTCCTCCGGCTGCTTCATGACGACACCCGACGGCGACCGGATCGGGCTCGATGGCGGCGAGACGATCGACATCATCAAAGGCTCGGCGGTCGTCAAATAGGGTTGCGGACCTGTCAGGCTGGACGGCTCAGATAATGCGCTTGCCCTCCGCATCCAGGACCTTCTCGCCGTCTTCCTTGGTGAAGGCACCCTTGTGCGTCTCCGGCAGGATTTCCAGGACCACCTCGGAAGGCCGCGACAGGCGTGTGCCAAGCGGTGTGATGACGAAGGGCCGGTTGATCAGGATCGGCTCCGCCAGCATGGCGTCGAGAAGCTGATCGTCGGTCAGATCAGGATTGTCGAGGCCGAGTTCGGCATAGAGCGTATCTTTGTCGCGAAGGGCCTGGCGCACGGTGAGGCCGGCATCGGCGATCATTCTTGCCAGTTCCTCACGCGATGGCGGGTTCCTCACATAGTCGATGATATCAGGTTCGATACCGGCGTTGCGGATGATCGCCAGCGTATTGCGCGACGTGCCGCACGCGGGATTGTGGTAGATGGTGACATTCATAGTTTTGCCTCTGACGATAGCGTTGACGAAGCGCCAGGCTGTAACAGCCAGGTGAACAGGAGAAGGGCTGCGACAGCACCGGATATTTCGGCGATCCAGAATCCGGGAAGATCGATTTGGCGGATGCCGGAGAAAGTGTCTGTCAGCGAGCGGGCCAAGGCGACGGCCGGATTGGCGAAGGAGGTCGAGGCGGTGAACCAATAGGCGGCGGTGATGTAGAGGCCGACCAGCCACGGCACCGCCTTCTGCTCGAACCTGATGCCGGCAAGGATGATGGCGACCAGACCGAAGGTCGCGACACCTTCGGAAAACCATTGCGCGTCGCCGGTGCGCACCTTGCTCGACAACTCGACGATCGGCAGGGCGAACATTAGATGAGCGATGACGGTTCCGACAATGCCGCCGACGATCTGCGCGGCGACATATCCAGAGAGATCGCGTTTCGCCAGCGTGCGCGACATGGCAAAGACGAGCGAGACGGCCGGATTGAAATGGGCGCCGGAGATGGGTCCGAGAACGGTGATCAGCACCACCAGCATGGCGCCGGTCGCCAGCGTGTTGCCGAGCAGGGCAAGTCCCGTATCCGCGGTCAGCGATGCCGCCATGATGGCGGATCCAACGACGGTTGCGACCAGCATGGCGGTGCCGAGGGCCTCTGCGACCAGCCGGCGCGGTAGATCGAACGACGCCATCAGCCGGCGCCCGCCGGTTTAGCGGTCGAGCCCTCCATCGCGCCGATCTGGCGCAGATGCTGCTCCAGCGCCAGCTTGTCGATCGACGACAAGGGCAGGCTGAGGAAGGCCATGATCCGGTTCTTGAGGAAGCGGGCGGCCTGCGCGAAGGCACGGCCCTTCTCGACCTCGCTGCCCTCGACGGCGGCCGGATCCTCGACGCCCCAGTGAGCGGTCATCGGATGGCCGATCCAGACAGGGCAGGCTTCACCGTGGGCGGTGTCGCAGACGGTGAAGATGAAATCCATCTCCGGTGCTTCAGGTTTGGCAAATTCGTCCCAGCTCTTCGAGCGAAAGCCGGCCGAGGGATAACCGAGTGCCGCAAGCTCCTTCAGCGCCAGAGGATTGACCTCGCCCCTCGGCTGGCTGCCGGCGGAATAGGCCTTGAATCGGCCCTTGCCCTCGGTCTTCAGAATGGATTCAGCCAAGATCGAGCGGGAAGAATTGGCGGTGCAGAGAAAGAGCACATTGTAAACGCGGTCTGTGGTCACTGCAGTTCCTCCTTGTTTGCAGGTGCGCAGCATGCGGCGACAGTGGCAGCGGGGGCGCAGATCTCTGCATTTGCGCTGCAGCAATCCTCCATTAGGAAGCGGATCAGGCCGCCGAGCGCTTCGTAATTGGCCGTGTAGATGATCGAGCGGGATTCGCGCTGTTGGCCAATAAGGCCGGCTCGTTCCAGCTCCTTCAAATGGAAGGAGATGTTGGACGGGGAAACCTCCGCCTTTACGGCGATGGCGCCTGCCGCCATTCCATCAGGACCCGATACGACAAGCATGCGAATGATGTGGAGGCGCGTTTCCTGTGAAAGCGCGCCAAATGCGGCGAGGGCTTGACGCTGATCCATATTTCAATAATCCTTGAATCATTGAAGCGATGATTAGCGCAAATGAATGCCATCGACAACAGTAGAATTCAGGAGACCGATATCGATCTCGGTATGCTGCTCAGCGTGCTTGCCGGCGCCAGGGACTCTTCCCTGTTTTTTACCATGACGGCCGGCCGGTGAAGCCG
Source organism: Rhizobium sp. NLR8a (assembly GCF_019685235.1). Taxonomy (NCBI): domain Bacteria; kingdom Pseudomonadati; phylum Pseudomonadota; class Alphaproteobacteria; order Hyphomicrobiales; family Rhizobiaceae; genus Rhizobium; species Rhizobium sp. NLR8a. The sequence continues at coordinate 80,789 of NZ_JABDWI010000003.1, read as the reverse complement.
GGCTATCATATCACCGAGGTCAAGGCGGGCCAGTTTTCGGCCCGCGAATTGCTGCACAAGATCGAGGCGCGCTCGCTGGGTTTGCCGTCTGTGTCTGATTAATGCCTGCGTATCTAGGCGACAAACGCGGAGAGATCGAATGATCCGGACGCCCGCTACCAGGCGTCAACATGATAGAAGCAGCATGCGCTACGTTCATCCAGGCTGCAATGATCAAGCTCATGACACGAAGGCTGGTCCGCTATCCCGCTTTCTCGATCAGACTCTTAATCATATCCGCAAAGAAATCGCAGGCGCACCATTGCGCCGCGTGTTCATTTCGCAGCGGCAGATGCTGATTAATAATTATTCAAATCAATTGATGTATCGAATTGGCTCGGGGACAGAATTTACATCAAAGGTTTGCTTATGGCGTTTCTAGGTATTTCGGGGATGCAATATTCCGGGGAAATGTTTGCCGGTGCGCGGATTATTGTCGCGGAAGATTCCAACGTATTCACCTCCATGATCAGCAAGCGCCTGAAGGAGCTGTTCGACATCGATGTCGAGATCTGCCGCAGCTTCGAGGATCTGCAGTTTTCCTACGACAAGTCTTCCGACCCGATCACGCTGGCGATCTCGAACATCAACCTGCCCGGCGCCGAAAACGGCGAGGCGCTGGAATATCTGGTCGATCTCTCCATACCGACCATCGTGTTTACCGGCACCTTCCATGAAGGCATGCGCGACAAACTGATCGCCAAGGACATTGTCGACTATATCCTCAAAGACAATATTTTCGCCGTCGACCTTCTGGCGGAGTCGATCTGCCGGTTTCTGACCAATCATCGCCATCACGTGCTGATCGTCGACGACAGCGCGACGGCGCGCGCCCTGCTGTCGAGCCGGCTGAAGCGCTATAATTTCCGAGTGAGCACCGCCGAAAACGGCGCCAAGGCGCTGGAGATCCTGAAGGCCAGTCGCGATATCGGCCTGATGATCACCGACTACAATATGCCCGATATAGACGGCTTTGAACTGACGCGGCGCATCCGGGCTCATATCGGCTCGCACGAATTGCGCATCATCGGTGTTTCCTCGTCCTCGAACCGGCTGCTTTCGGCGCGGTTTCTGAAGGCCGGCGGCAATGATTTCATGCTGCGTCCCTTCATCGACGAGGAGTTCTACTGCCGCGTCAACCAGAATCTCGACACGCTGCTGCAGATTCAGTCCATGCGCAAGGAGCGGGCGGTTGCCTGACGGCCCTTCCAGGATCTGGATCGCGAGGAAGCCGGGGGCGATCGGCGCTGCCGGGCGCTGGATTTTTGCAATTACAGGTAACCAGGATATTTGTCCCCTTCACGCGGATGAGCCTCTCGGTTATCGTCCGCCGCGCCGGGGGAAGGGCCGAGTCGAGCCCATAAGGCGCAAGGGGGAATAGGGGCTGTGGCTTTTCAGGCGGATTTTCAGCGAGATGGCATCGGGCTGCGTTCCGGCGGGCTAAAGATACTTCTGGTTGAAGATTCTCGAATGTTTTCCGCCGTGCTTTGCCATCGGTTCCAAACGGAACTTGGCCTTGCCGTCAAATCCTGCTCGTCGCTGAAGGCGCTTCGCAGGGAACTTGCCGAAGACGGTCACGGCTACACCATGGCGGTCGTCGATCTGAACCTGCCGGATTCGCCCTATGGCGAGGCGCTCGACTGCACGATCGAGCACGATATTCCAGCAATCGTCTTCACCGCCACGTTCGATCTCAATACGCGCAACAGGATCATGGAGCGCAATGTCATCGATTACGTGCTGAAGGACAATGAGTTCGCGCTCGACAATCTGGTCGCCACCGTCCGCCGTGCGATCTCCAACCGCAAGACGCGGGTGCTCGTCGTCGACGATGTCGTCTCGGTACGCCAGGTTCTCGTCGATCTCCTGAAGGCACAGCAATATCTGGTCGTCGAGGCAAGCTCGGGGCTCGAGGCGCTGGCGGCGCTCGAAGCCTATAGCGATATCGAACTCGTCGTCACCGATCATCACATGCCGGATATGAGCGGCTACGAGCTGACGCGGCGCATCCGCCATCGCTTCGGTTCGGACCGGTTGCGCGTCATCGGCGTCTCCTCCTCCAACGATCGCATGCTGTCCGCGAGTTTCCTCAAAGCCGGCGCCAGCGATTTCGTCTACCGGCCCTTCGTGGCCGAGGAGCTGCAATGCCGCATCGCAAACAATGCGGAAACACTGGCGCAGATGCGCCAGTTGAGGGCCGCTGCGGCCTGCGACTATCTGACCGGCCTCTATAACCGCCGCTATTTCTATGACAATGGCCCGAAGCTGGTGAACGAGTGCTTGCGGTTGAAAGTGCCGAGCTCGGTCGCCATCCTCGATATTGACCACTTCAAGCGGCTGAACGACACATACGGCCACGAGATCGGCGACAAGGTGCTGAAAGCAGTTGCAAACAGGCTGTTCACGATCTTCGACGGCAGCGACAACCTGTTGTCGCGCCTCGGCGGCGAGGAGTTCGCCATCCTCTTTCCGCTGATGGACTCGGCCGCCGCCACCAAGCTCTGCGACGAGATCCGCTCGGATATTTCGCGGCTGAAGGTAACGGCCGACGACGAGGAACTCGGCGTCACCATCTCGATCGGCATCGCCGAAATCGGCAGCTATGAAACCTTCGAGAATTATCTCAACGCCGCCGACCAGTTCCTCTATATGGCCAAGCATCGCGGCCGTAACCAGGTCTATTCCGACGCCAGGATGACGGAAGAGGTGGCGCAGTAGGACTGCTTCCGGTAATTAGCCTGTCGCCACCGTCCGGTTTGCGCCAATGGCAGCCCCTCACCCTAACCCTCTCCCCGGTTAAACGGGGCGAGGGGGCATGCCAAATGCAGCGTTGAGGCTGAGGAAGCCGGTGCGGCGTATCCCCTTCGCCCCGCAAGCGGGGAGAAGGGGCCGGCAGGCGGATGAGGGGCCGACACGGCCCTATCACTCGGCGACCTTCCGATGCCTCAAGCCGCAACAGCCTGTCTTGCCGTCGCCATGGTCATCTTGCGCTCGGCGCGTTCCTGCTGCGGTGAGCGGTGGTAGAGTTCGCGATAACACTTGGAGAAATGCGAGGCCGAGACGAAGCCGCAGGCGACGGCGACCTCGACGACGGGCATCGAGGACTGAACCAGCAGGTGGCGCGCGCGGTCAAGGCGAATTTCCAGATAGTAGCGGGCCGGCGAACGGCCCATCTCCTGGCGGAACAGCCGTTCGATCTGGCGTCGGGAGAGGCCGGCGCCATCGGCGATCTCGATCAGCGACAGCGGCTCGGCGAGATTGCCTTCCATCAGCTCGATGATCGACAGAACCTTGGCGTTCTGCACGCCAAGACGGGCGCGCAGCGGCAGGCGCTGGCGGTCGTGCGGGTTGCGCACGCGGTCGGTCAGGTGCTGCTCGCAGATGCGGTTGACGAGGCTTTCGCCGAAATCCTCGCCAATCAGGTTTAGCATCATGTCGAGCGAGGCGGTGCCGCCGGCGCAGGTATAGAGATTGCCGTCGACCTCGTAGAGGTCGGCATAGACCTCCGCCTGCGGAAAGGCTTCGGAAAAGCCTGGCAGGTTCTCCCAATGGATGGCGCAGCGTTTGCCGTTCAGGAGGCCGGCCTGAGCCAGCACATGCGCGCCCGTACAGAGGCTGCCGACGGCGACGCCGCGATTGTAGCATTCGCGCAGCCAGGCATTGACGGATTTATTGTTGAATTCCTCGATATCGATGCCGGAACAGACGAGCACCATGCCGGGACGGTTTTCGCCGCCCAGATGCCGGCGTTCCTCGGCGAGCGAGGAATTTGCCTCGATGCCGATGCCGCACGAGGAATAGACCTTCTCTCCGTCGACCGAGGCGAGCCGCCAGGTATAGGCCTGATAGCCGAGCATGCGGTTGGCGATGCGCAAGGTGTCCACCGCTGCCGAAAAGGGCAGCATGGTGAATTGCGGTACCATAAAGAAGACCAGTGAGCGCTTCTTGATCTGCATCCTGTTCATAGCGAAATCCATGCTCGAGGGGCGATGACATATTCGTTGCGCGGAATGCGTCGCGCCGATGTCCTAAAAGCGACAGTGGCATGGAAAAATGCGGCCGGGAAGAGCAAATATGCGACATTGACCGGAATTTGACCGGTCAAATCGCCGATCGGGGCAGAAGACAGGCTCATACGCGACTGAAATTCGGGGCTGAAAACGGCTGGGAACGGCACAGCGGACAGGAAAAAGGCGGCGTTGCGCGAGGCAGACGCCGCCCTCATCTCAGGAGGAATGTCGCATTCATTACATGGTCCGGTGTTTGCTGTCGTCGGTGCTCGGCCAGCCGATATCCTTGCGGACGTCAAACGGCATGGCTTCGATTTCACGGGCGGTCCGCCAGCGCGTCCAGGCAAGCACGAGCTTGTGGGCGTAATGGCCCAGATCGAAGCGGCCTTCGCCGGAGGTGAGGGTCTTGCCACCACCCCGATAGGTGAGCGTGGTCATTATCCAGTTCCTTTCCTGGGTCAGGGACATGGTCGTCGATGGGAGGTTCGTCCATGTCCACGCTGTTAATATGGGCGTCGGGAACTCATCATTCAAACGAATAGAGCTTATGGATAGCATCAACGATATTGAATGATCTCGGCGCCTCGCGACAATGGACCTCGTGGCCTCTATTGTCGGTACCAAGCACTTTGAACCCTGCGAGCGGAAGTGGGCTCTGGATGCCGCTGGCGTCTCTCCAACAGACGGCAAGCTTTTTTCCCTTTGGAAATGGCAGTTGAGCAAGATCGTGCCGCGAAGGCCAATGCAGCGAGCTGAATTCTGTATGCGAGGGCCGGAGTGATCAGTGCCGAGTGTCGAGATGGGGCAGCTCGTCGTCGAAATTCCCGTTGCTGCCGGCATCATAGGTGTTCACGCTTCGACCACCGCCTCGGGAACCGAACACCGTCAACTGCACCATGATGGCTCGTGCGCGTTCGACCGCAGCGTCATTGTCCGCGCCTGCAGCAACAGTCGGTGCTGTTCCAGATCGTTTCTTTCAAACGCTCCTGCACTGGCTTGGCCGCTTTTAGCAGACTGGGTAAAGCAGAAACGATGCTCGAAGAATCTCGCCGCCACGGCGTCCAGTACGGCAGCCTTAGTAGGGAAGACCTTGTACACGCTTGCCGGCGACTTTCCGATCAGTCGGGCAATATCGGTGACGTTCGTTTTCAATGGTCCGTATCGCCGGCACGCTGTGGTGGCGGCTTCGACAATGTGGGATCTCTCTTCTGCGCGTGACTCGATCGATGGATCAGGCGACTTTCCATTTGTGAGTCCTTTGGGCGTACGGCTTCGAATCCTATCGTCTCGAAGTGAAGCCCTGTCCGGCCGGTAAGTTGCCGGACAGGGGATTTCAGACGGATCCTCATCGCAGAATCCCGCTGAAGGCTCAGTACGAGATCTGCCCGTTGACGATCTTTCCATCATCGGAGGAAAGCTCCCGTTTCAGCGCATCGCGTGCCTCCGGACTGATGATGGCCACCGGAGCCGCAACGGCTACGCGCGCTGCCGAGCCGGCGAAGTTGGCCGCTGTCATCCCGATCTCATCGGCAACGCCTGCCTTTCCGCCCTCCAGGCTCTGCCCCGCCAGCCGCCGCCCGAGCATGCGCACGATCTCGGGACTGTCGGCGAAAGCGTTGTGGCCGAGCGGATCGCTGGTTGCGATGCCGCTCGTGTCGATCACGGAAACGCCGAGTTGGTCGAGAAGGGGTGCATAGGGTCTGAGATCGGTGCCGCCGACGCGGTTGACGCCACCCGACAGCCAGCCGGACACCTCCAGCGCCTTGTCGCGCGTCGATGTCAGGATCGCAAAGTGCGGCCTCTTCGGCCCCATTTCCGTGAACTGACGGCGAAACACGTCGATGTCGATGTCCGGGGATGCCAGGATGACATTCCTGACCTTGGACGGTATCGATTTCTCCCGCATGGCAACACCGCGCAGGGCCTCCGCTGCAAGCCAGCCTCCCATGGAGTGGGCCAGGATCGTCACGTCGCTGCCATGGCAGGCGCCTGCCCCCCGCTCGCTTACTAGAGAGAATTCGCCACGCTCCCGACATGCCGACATCTGCCCGGTTTGCAGGATCGGCTGCTATAGCTTGGCATGGTGTCGTTACAGCCGTGCTAGCTTCCTTTGAGAGGACAAACTCTTGAGCGAATACCTATCTGCTCTGATGGGGCTCGCAGGCGTCGCGATCGGCAGCCTGACCTCCTTTGTTACCACTTGGACGACTCAGCGATCACAGGCCAGGGAAAAGCATCGCGACGCCGAGATGGCCAAGCGCGAAAAGCTTTTTTCCGATTTCATCGCTGAAGCCACACGGCTCTATGGTGACGCAATCAGCCACCAGAAGGACGACGTCTCCGATCTCGTCTTCTGTTACGCGTTAGTCGCCCAGATGCGGCTCTTTTCCACGCGCCCGGTTGTAGACGCGGCCGAGTTGGTGATGGAGAGGATTGTCGAGACTTATCTGGCTCCCAACCGCTCCCTCTCTGAGATCAAGGGTATGGCTAGATCAGGCGCATTGAACGTTCTACTCGAATTCGGCGAGGCGTGCCGGGTCGAGCCATCGGCAGATCGCCACTCTGGTGGATAGTTTCGCCGATGAGATCAGCTTGCGAGCATTTCCTTGCGCGGATTGCTCGCAACAGTCCGAATCCCTGTCGCGCGCTCTCCCCACCATACAGCGTATGAGGGAACGCTGTGACTGCGGCACGATCGGTTCGGGCCTGAGCGCGCTCGCTACGATCGTCGTGTATATCCAATTTTGGCGGTAAGGCGCTTCAAGCGTTCAATCGAAGAAATAAGGCCGATAGGCCGTATTTCCGACGCGTTTTTGCCGCATCAACAGAGCCTGCATCAGGATCCACGCATGGGGAATACCAGCAGGGAGAATGGAGATGGCGACGTGGCGACCCGATCCTTCCTTCTATCCATCACCGCGCATGGCGGCCAAGGCTCCAAAGGAAACGCTCGCCTATGTTGCAGCGTTCGACCCAGAGCGAAGGCGACCGGATGCAATCGCCGTCGTCGACGTCGACCCGGCGTCTTCAAGCTATTCGCGGATTGTCGGACAGGTCGAGATGCCGAACCTTGGCGACGAGCTTCACCATTTCGGCTGGAATGCCTGCTCGTCCTGTCTTTGCCCCAATGCGCCGCATCCGCATGTCGAGCGGCGGTATCTGGTGGTGCCGGGCTTGCGGTCCTCGCGTCTGCACATCATCGACACCAAGCCGGATCCGCGCAATCCGAAGATCATTCGCGTGATCGAGCCTTCGGAGATTGCCGAAAAGGCGAACTATTCCCGGTTGCACACGACCCACTGCGGACCCGAGGGAATTTACATCAATGCGCTCGCCGATCGCGACGGCAAGGCGCCAGGCGGCATCTTCCTCTTGGATCACCAGAGTTTCGACGTGCTCGGGCAGTGGGAAATGGATCGTGGGCCGCAGAAGCTTGCCTATGATTTCTGGTGGCATCTCGGTCATGATACGATGATCACCAGCGAATGGGGCACGCCGGATACATTCGAGAACGGGCTGGTTCCCGAGGTGTTGCTCGGCTCGAAATATGGCCGCCGATTGCATTTCTGGGATCTGCACAAGCGCAAGCACCTGCAAGAGATCGATTTCGGCGAGGAGCACCAGCTCGTCTTCGAGCTGCGCCCGGCTCATGATCCGACCAAGGCCTATGGTTTTGTCGGCTGTGTCATCAGCCTCAAGGACCTCTCGGCCTCGATCTGGACATGGTATCGCGATGGAGACCGGTGGGCTGTGAGGAAGGTGATCGAGATTCCGGCGGAGCCGGCGGACCCGGATTTGCTACCTCCCGTACTCAAGGGGTTCAGCGCCGTGGCGCCGCTCGTCACTGACATCGACCTGTCGATGGACGACCGTTTTCTCTACGTCTCGTGTTGGGGCACCGGCGATATGATCCAGTATGACGTTTCCGATCCCTTCGCGCCGAAAGAAACGGGCCGAGTGCGGATCGGCGGGATCGTTTCGCGTACCTCCCATCCGAAGGCTGTAAACGGAGCGCTGAACGGTGGGCCACAGATGGTGGAGATCAGCCGCGACGGCAAGCGGATCTATTTCACCAATTCGCTCTATGGCGCCATCGATCCGCAATTCTACCCTGACGGCATCGACGGATGGATGGTCAAACTCGATGTCGGCGACGGTGGCGGCATCGCCTTCGACGAGAACTTTTTCGTCGACTGGCCGAAGGGCCACCGCCCGCATCAGGTCCGCCTCGAAGGCGGCGACTGCTCGTCCGATTCCTATTGTTATCCATAGGGAGGAGGGGGCGACAGTGCGGTCTTCTCAGGGCGAATGACAACCGTCTGGCCATGGCTTTCGATTGTCGGTCTCGGTGCCTTTCACGGCATTAATCCGGCGATGGGCTGGCTCTTTGCGGTCGCCCTGGGACTTCACCGCCAGAGCCGCCGGATCGTCTGGTTGTCGCTTGCTCCAATTGCCGTGGGTCATGCCATCTCCGCCGCTCTCACACTGGTGGTGGTCGTCACATTCGGCGCGGTATTAGAGCCGCACCATTTCAGGCTCGTCGCGGCACTGCTCATTCTCAGCGTCGCTGCCTACGGCGTGCTTTACGGGCACCGCCCCCGGGTGAGGGTCGGCATGCGCGCCGGCATGGCAGGCCTTGGCCTCTGGTCCTTCCTGATGGCAACGAGCCACGGGGCGAGCTTGATGCTGGTTCCCGCGGTACTCAGCCTATGCGTGGCGGATCGAGCGGGAGATCTTGCGACCGCGAGTTCGCTGCCGATCGCGCTTGCCGCCGTTGCCGTACATGGCGCGGCAATGCTGGCCGTCGTCGCGCTGGTGGCGATCGCCGTCTTCGAATGGCTCGGCCTTGCGGCACTCCGCTCGGCATGGATCAACTTTGATCGCCTCTGGACCGTGGCGCTGAGCGCGACCGGCATCGTGCTTCTCGTCCAATGAACCTGTGCTGTGACCGCGGTCGTGGGCGGGGACGCGCCCAATCTTGCGCCTTCACGTCGCTGATGTAACCGCGGACATCGGTGGCCGGCTCGGTGTAGGCATCGCCGAGCGTCTTTGTCCATGTTTGGGACGCAGGATCTTGGCGTCGTCCTCCTGGGGTAAGGCCGAGAAGCAATTGTCGATCGTGCAATGAAGAGTGCCCCAGGTAGCCGCGGGAAAACGGTTAGCGCAGCGCTCAGCCTTGCCCCTCTCTCCAATGAGCCAAACTGAGCTGACATGCCGAACCACAGCCAACTGGAATTTTCCCGGCGCGATTTGCTATCTCGCCGGTCGCCGCACTCGTTGTCACGGGGGATGAAGCATTCAACTGCACCTTCGGTATGCGGCGACATGGCTTGGAACCAACTCCGTTCCCCATCGTTGCGACCAGGTAACTGCCAGTGACGCAAAGGAGGAAATGATGATTTCCGCAGACCAGATCCGTGAACATATGGAAGTTCTGACGGCTGACGGCACCCACGTCGGGACGGTGGATCATCTTGATGGTCCGACCCGCATCAAGTTGACGAAGTCCGACTCGGAGGACGGCAAACACCATCTGATCCCGATTGACTGGGTCGATCACGTCGATGCCCATGTCCACCTGTCGAAGAACGCCAGAGATGTCCGCAGCCAGTGGGCAACCATCAATTGAGGAGTGGCAGGCTGCGGCTCAGGTCGCAGCTTCCTCTCCAAGGAGCCGCCATGACGCGACAATTGCAGAAGGGCGACAAAGTGAGCTGGGATACCAGCCAGGGAAGCGCCGAGGACAGAGTGATCAGTAAACAGACCAGCCAGACGAAGATCAAGTGCCATATGGTGAAGGCGTCGGCGGAAAGCCCGCGATATATCGTTCGAGAGCGATAAATCGGGAAGTGCGCCGCTCACAAGTCTGAGGAACTCAGGAAACATTGATGTCGGCATGCCTCGTCTGGACGAGAGGAGATTGAAATGCCAGCCAAATCCAAGGCCCAGCAGAAGGCGGCGGGAGCCGCACTTTCAGCCAAACGCGGAGAGACGCCCAAGAAAGAACTCAAGGGTGCTTCGAAGCAGATGGAAAAAAGCATGAGCGAAAAACAGCTCGAGGAATTCGCATCGACCAAGACAAAGGGCAAACCCCAGCATGTTTCCAAATGATCGTGCGACAGCCTGCGAGTTCGTTACGTCGAAGTCGAATGCATGGAAAATCCTGCGACATGATAGGACTCTGAAACAGCATCGAAAATCGCGCGGGCGGAGGCGTCGCGGTTTTTGGACATCCATCGCAGTTCGAACGTGACGCCAGGGCGGCCCTCGCTGGTCTGTCCAAAAGAAACGAACAGCGCAACGCAACCTAGCGGTCCAAGCACCTCCGATAATTCCGGCAAGTCGGCTTCGGAGCTGTGAATGACGAGTGTTGCCTTCTGTTCGCAACGCAGCCACATATCCAGCTGCTTCATTGGCGACAAGACGATGAAGGCGACGGCGGTCGCCACCGTCCCGGTCAGGATCTGGCCACCGCCGAAGCAGAGACCGACGACGGTCATGAACCACATGGTAGCGGCCGTGGTGACGCCGGTCATCGTGTCGCCACGTCTCAGAATCGCGCCGCCGCCGATGAAGCCGACGCCCGTCAGCACGCCGAGGGGAAAGCGCAGGACGTCCATCTGCGTGAAATAACTAAAGGTTTTTCCGTAGGTCGATAGAAGGAGGTTTGCCTGGATCATCGCCAGGCAGGCGGCAAGAGCCACCAGGATAGTAGTCCTGAAGCCCGCCGGGTGACCGCCGCGCTCGCGATCGAGGCCAATCAGTCCGCCCGCGATCACCGTCAGTATGATCCGCAAGGCGATCTCCCACCAGCTTGGCGTCAGCGGCATCGCTTCCGTCAGGAATGAAGGCATGGTCTGATCCTGACTGTGTCGCCGCTCTTTCGCTGCTGGCCGGGCATTCGTTCCTCCTGCGCTACAGTGCATCCGGTTGAGATAAACGCGGTGTCGGCCCGGACGTTCCCGGGGCGCCTCTGGGCCGTAGACGTTTGCAACAGGGCAAGATTGGCGGTTTGTCGGCCATCGGTGTATGGTTTCTGACTGGGACCATCCACACTAACCATAAGAGCGCGTAGCGTCTAAAATGGAGTCATTGATTGGCTGTTGCCTTCACCAAGGAAGAGAGTTTCGAAACCGCTTCGGAAACCCTGTTGCCGGACCGGGCAATTTCGCCGCATCCGAACCTCGTCACGGAAGCCGGGTTGAAGGCTCTCGAACTGCGGTTTCAGCAGGCGCGCGCGGCCTATGATGCGACGAGCGCCATCGAAGACGTAAACGAACGGCGGCGCCAAGCTGCCAATCCTTTGCGTGATCTCCGATACTTATCGGCCAGACTTCGCACGGCCCAACTCATGCCTGACCCAACGTCAGCCGACGTGGTTGCCTTCGGCAGTACGGTCACTTTCAGCCGCGACGACGGACGCGTGCAGACCTATCGGCTCGTCGGCGAAGACGAAGCAGATCCCAAGGCCGGATCGATTTCCTACGTCTCTCCGGTGGCGCAGCTGCTGATGGGGAGGGCTGTCGGCGATGTGATGGAGACAAGCGGCCAGGAGCTGGAGATCATCGCCATCTCCTAGAGAAGCTCGTCAAAGCGAGCGGATCGGTACTAAGAATTTCGTCGAACATCGGCAGCCGCAGGGCCTACGTGTGATCGCTCCAATCGAAGAGTATCTCTGCCGCGGTGGAGCCTGAAGAAGAGGCATGCCTGACGGAATTAAAGACAGCGCTTCGCCACAGCGACGACTTCGCGCGTCAACTCCGCCAGGCGGTCGGCGGCGAGGCGGTTTATCTGCCAGTAGAGTGGGACGTCCAGCGGCGTGTCGGCAACAAGCTCGACCAGCCGTCCTGATGCGAAATGTTCGCGGGTGAGCTGGGTCGGATTCATTCCCCATCCCATGCCGGAAAGGGTGGCCTCGACGAAGCTTTGCGGCGAGGGCAGCCAATGTGTGGGGTAGTCCAGATCTTGGCCGAAAGTCTGCCTTACCCAGTTGCTCTGAAGCCTGTCCTTCTGGTTGAAGGTCAGGGCCGGAGCGTTGCGGATCGCCTCCGACGTCACGCCGTCCGGGAAGTGGCGGGCGACAAAATCGGGTGTCGCGGTGGCGTTGTAACGGAGAGTTCCAAGCGCGAAACGCCGGCATCCCCGGATCGGCTTCTCCAGGCTGGTGACGGCTGCGATCACCCGTCCTCGCTGCAGCCATTCGGCGGTGTGATCCTGGTCGTCGACGGCGACATTCAACAGATAGGACGAGGTTTTGGAGAAATTCGACATGGCCTCCACGAACCATGTGCCGAGGCTGTCGGCGTTGGTCGCGATCTGAAGCGTGACCCTTTGGCGTGGCTCGTCGGGATCGACAAGAGCCGGCAGCTGCCCGAAAAGCTCGGCCTCGAGCATGCCGACATTCTCGATGTGGCGACAGAGCCATTCACCCTTTTCGGTTGCGGTACAGGGGGTGCCTCTGGCGATCAGGATGACGCCGAGGCGTTCTTCGAGCTGCTTGACCCGCTGCGAGACCGCCGAAGGTGTCACGTTCAACAGGGTCGCCGCCCTTTCGAAGCTGCCGGTCTGGGCGACGGTTGCAACGGCGCGAAGAGCGGGATAGTCGAGCATGGATTAATTTCTCTTAATTGGGATAAGGCAGATTAATTAGACTAAGCCAATTTCAGGCGATACCGCAACTTCATCGAAGCTGAGACGTGTTGCTGAAACGATGAATTTTTCGATTTATGTTACAGGCCTGATGATGGGCCTCAGCCTGATCGTGGCGATCGGCGCGCAGAACGCCTTCATCCTTCGCCAGGGCCTGCGCCATGAACATGTCTTCGCCGTCTGCCTCACCTGCGCCTTATCCGACGCCGCACTGATCATGCTCGGCGTCACCAGCCTCCAGCAGATCGTCGGCTTCGTGCCCCGGCTCGATCCGGTCATGCGCTACGGGGGAGCCGCGTTTCTGGCCTGGTACGGAGCCAAGAGCCTCTATTCCGCCTTACGGTCGTCCGCTGTGCTGACAGCGGCGGAAGCCGAAACGACAAGCTTTTGCCGTACGCTTGCGACCTGCCTCGCGCTGACCTGGCTCAATCCGCATGTCTACCTCGACACGGTGGTGCTGCTCGGTACGATATCGACGCGCTATCCGGGGCAGCAGGCTTCGTTTGCCGCAGGCGCCGTGACCGGCTCCTTCCTGTTTTTCTTTGCGCTCGGATATGGCGCAATGTGGCTGCGGCCAATCTTCTCCAGGCCAGCCTCCTGGCGGATGCTCGAGACGCTCGTCGCGGCGACGATGTGGATTATAGCTTTCAAGCTGATAGGTGGGATATGAGCCGATCGCCGTGAGGCCATCGGCCCGGGCCCGTGTTGCCGAGTTCGACGGCAATGTCGTCCGAAGACCTGAATGTCCTGATCCCATCCAGAGATCGGCATTATGCACGCGATTCCACGATCCTCAGAACCCGCTTCGGTCGAGCGACCGAGTTGAGGGGCGGCAATTCCATTTCACGCTGGCAATCAGCCAGCAGGTGCGACGGAAATCGCTTCAACTCCCGCAGCGCATGTTCGTGGTTCGCATCCCTGCGCCGATGCGACTTGAATGCTGAAAGGGCTTGTAGGATATTCCAGGTGCTTGATTGCGCCATGTCGAGCCTCCTTTGCTGCGTTAGTTGGCGACACGCTGACTATGGGGAGCGATTGACATTCAATCAAACAAAATGATATGCGGTTAAAGATCAGAAAAATTGAAAGATGCGACGATGAGCCTTCCCTTTCGCCGTCCCATTCCTTTGCTTGACAACGATGTGCTGCGTACCTTCGTCGCCATCGCCGAGACGGGCAATTTTTCCACTGCCGCCGAAGCGGTGTTCCGCACGCCGTCAGCAGTGTCGATGCAGATCAAGAAGCTCGAGGAACAGCTCGGCGCGACCCTGTTTTTGCGCGACGCCCGCTCGGTGACGCTGACACGCCACGGCGAGATGCTGCTTTCCTACGCCCGCAACATCCTCGCCCTGTCGAACGAGGCGGTGTCGCGCTTCATCATGCCGGAACTCACCGGTGTCGTCAGGCTCGGCGCGCCTGAAGATATCGGCGAGCGGCTGCTGCCGAGGATCCTCAAGAGTTTTGCCGAAAGCTATCCCGGCATCATGGTCGACGTGACGATCGACATGAGCGTCGGGCTGAAGAAGCGCATGGAGGAGCAGCGGCTCGACCTGGCGCTGATCAACTGCGCGACCCGGCCGTTTCCGACCGGTGGCGAAGTGGTGTTTCGCGAGCGGCTGGTCTGGGCCGGCGCAAGGTGCGGTTCGGCGCATCGGCGCGATCCCCTGCCGATTTCGATCTGGGAGGATGGCTGCATCTGGCGCCAGGAAGCGCTATCGCAGCTCGAACGCAACAAGCGGCCGTATCGTGTCGCCTATCTCAGCGGCCACACGATGGCGCAACGCGCCGCCGTGCTTTCCGATCTCGCCATCGCGCCGCTGCCGCTCTCCTATGTCAGCGAGGACATGTCGATCCTCGGGCTGCAGGAAGGGCTGCCGGAGCTCGGCTCCTTCGATATCCGGCTGCTGACCGCCTCGCAGATGTCTGGACCGATCGAGACGGTGGCCGACAGCATCCGCAGTGCTTTCGCCGAGAGAGCGAAGGCGGTCGCCGCCTGAGGACGTCTTTCTCCCGCTGAACCTTTTGTTCCTTTGTGCGTTATCGGCGCGGATGGCACGAGTGCCGTTCGGGGTTGATTTCAAACAAGGATATTCGAAATGACGACAACGGCCAAAATTGCCGCAGCCTTCATGGTTCTTCTTGCTCTTTCCTCCTGCGGCAACACGATCCGCGGCATGGGGAAAGATACGGCGAACGCCGTCAACGCCACCCAGGACGCCGGTCGCTCGGTCGACAGGGCTGCGAGGAAGTAATCGGCCGGCAGCTTTGCCGGACTGAACGGACCATCCGCGGCCGGATCAAGGCACCGGAGGATATGCCTTTTCGAGGCCGCCGGATCGGCTGAGACCGGTCCGGAAGGCTTGGTAGGCGGGATGCTGGCTCGAGCGAGCGGTTTCCATCAGTCGTATCTGCAGGCGATCCGGCGCCTGGGTCCCGAGCCATGATCCAAGGTTTTCAAGCTTCAGCGAGTTCAGGAAATGCGACTTCGCCGCAAGGTCGAGATGGCGCCGCAGGCCGTCGAGCAGGTTGTCGTCCTGGGCGGCATTTTCCATGAGCAAAGCCAGATATGATTTATCCGCTTCCGACAGCGCGGCGAGCTTTTCCGCAACGGTATCGCGGTCGGGAAAGGGAACATTGCCTGTCATTCGAATCGTCCGGTCGTAGGTGCCATCTGCCGTTATAGGCTCGCTTTGACTTTTTCGGCTACATCGGCGGGCACCCATTTCACCCACAAGTTCTCGTAATTGCGCAGGAAATAAATAGCGGCATCCTCATTGCTTTCGCGATTTTCATCCTGCCAGGCGAGCACCTGGTTGATCGTCTCATTGTCCCATTTGCGGGTCTTGAGATAGGTCGTGACAGGTCCGGCGCGGCTGGCGAAAGACCTGGTCATCAGCGTGAAGGCGCGCGAGACCGGATAGGAATTGAGCTCAGGCCTGATGCAGCCGGCAACCGCAGTGCAGCGATCCCATTCGGCCTTGTTGTGACTGACGCCGAAGCTCAGCCGCGTCATGTCGTACTTGCCGAGGATGGCGGTCGGCGCCCAGTAATAACCGAGCCAGCCGATCTTATTGTCGAAAGCCCGGGCGATCGAGGCATCGAGCCGCTGGGGACTGCCGGTCTCGACAAGTTCGAAGCCCTTTTTGTCGGCGGCCAGGGCCTTGAAGAGGTTGGTGGTCGATATCTGGCAGCTCCAGTCGGCGGGACAGTTGTAAACCGCGCCTTTCGACGGATCATCCTCGGCAGGAAAGAGCTCGGGGTGCTTCAGCGCGTCCTCGACCGAGCGAATATCGGGATTGGCGTCGGCAATGAATTTTGGGATAAACCAACCCTCGACCGCGCCATCGGCGAGTATCTCGGCGCCCTGCACCAGCCGGCCGGTATTGACGGCCTGATCGAGCAGAGCCCTGACGGAGTTGATCCAGTATTCCGATGCGATATCGGGGGTGCCTTTCTCATTCATCGAGGCGAAGGTCGGAAGGGTGTCGCCGTCGACGATGGTGACGGAACAGCCGTAGCCGTTTTCCAGGATAAACTTGTCGAAGTTTGCGGCAATGCCGGCCGAGGCCCATTTCATCTCGGCGATCGATACTTTGCCGCATTCGGCGGCTTCGGCCGGCACGATCGCGCTCAGAAGAGCCGCGGCAAAGACGGCCGAAATCAAATGCGTCTTCATCGTCTTCCCCGAATTCTTCTTAGACAACGTGCTGCCGGGATTCACCTGGGGCGATCCCGCAACAGGCGTTTCCCGTTCACGGGCGCCGTCCCACCGGCTCCGGCAACTCGTCGCAGACCATGTTTAGCAATGGCTTATTTTGTCGAAGCCTACGCGTTCGCTCGGAGAAATCAACCGTCTTCTGCTCGTGGTTGCGGAACTAAATTATTGAATTCGAAGAATATAGTTCGCAGCTAATATTTCCCCAGATCGAAAATTGACGCCGTCTGGGAACGCCGGCGCAGTGGCGGCGGAAATTCCGCCGTGCAGATCAAAAAAAGTCAAAATTAACATTTGCGTAAGCCTTCAATAACTCTCCGGTAAGAATGTGCCGTTATCAGTTGGGATGTAGCGGCAACGACCGCTGCTTCTCCGGTTCAGGTAGTGCGTACCGGAGAAAGCGAGCTTCGCCGTGTAGGGGCGAAGACGCCTGAGTTTTCGGCAAACCGCGCAGAGCCAAGGCCATGCGCGGTTTTCGCGCTTTCGCGAGAATATCCGAAGTCTTGACCCGGGATCGGCGGCCATTGTAGGCCTCCGGCTAGTGCATCGGCCCGAAAATCTGAATCGATTTTCGGAAGCGCGGTGCCCTAGGGAAAGGCGGCCGCCATGGCAAGAGCGATCATGCTGCAGGGAACCGGCTCGGATGTCGGCAAGACGGTGTTGGTGGCGGGTCTCTGTCGGCTGGCGGCCAATGCCGGGCTCACCGTGCGGCCATTCAAGCCGCAGAATATGTCGAACAACGCGGCGGTCGCCGATGATGGAGGCGAGATCGGCCGGGCGCAATGGCTGCAGTCGCTCGCCGCCCGCACGCCGTCCTCGGTGCATATGAACCCGGTGCTGCTCAAGCCGCAATCGGAAAGCGGCAGCCAGATCATCGTGCAGGGCAGGGTGTTCGGGCAGGCGAAGGGGCGGGATTATCAGCGGCTGAAGCCGCAACTGCTCGGCGCCGTGCTCGAAAGCTTCGAAAAGGTGTCTGCCGGCGCCGATCTCGTCGTCGTCGAGGGTGCCGGCTCGCCGGCAGAAATCAATCTCAGAGCCGGCGACATCGCCAATATGGGCTTTGCGACGAAAGCGGGCGTGCCCGTCGTGCTCGTCGGCGATATTGATCGCGGCGGCGTCATCGCCTCGCTGGTCGGTACGCAGGCGATCCTCGATGAGGGCGATAGAGCGATGATCGCGGGCTATCTCATCAACAAGTTCCGCGGCGACGTCTCGCTCTTCGACGACGGCATCCGCGCCATCGAATGTTTCACCGGTTGGCCCTGCTTCGGCGTCGTGCCGTGGCTGCAGGCTGCCGCGCGCCTGCCAGCCGAGGATTCCGTCGTCCTCGAGCGACTGGCGAGGGGCGGTGCCGGGGCGCTGAAGATTGCCGTGCCGATGCTGCCGCGCATTGCCAATTTCGATGATCTCGATCCGCTGAAGGCGGAGGCGGATGTCGAGTTGGTATTCGTGCGCTCAGGCGAGCGGCTGCCTGCCGATGCGAGCCTCGTCATTCTTCCGGGCTCGAAATCGACGATAGCGGACCTCGCCGATCTCAGAATTCAAGGCTGGGACCGCGATCTTGCGGCGCATGTCCGGCGCGGCGGCCGGGTGATCGGCATCTGCGGCGGCTACCAGATGCTCGGACGCACGGTCCGCGATCCGCTGGGAATCGAGGGCGGAACCTGCGAGGCGCCGGGGCTGGCGCTGCTCGACGTCGAGACCGAGATGGCGTCGGAGAAGACCGTGCGCAACAGCCAGGCCCGCTCGACCGAATATGACGTGCCGCTTGCCGGCTACCAGATCCATCTCGGCGTCACCGGCGGCCCGGATTGTATCAGGCCTTCGGCGATCATCGACGGTGCGCCCGACGGGGCGCTTTCGGCCGACGGCCGGATCATGGGCACCTACCTGCACGGGCTCTTCGGCAGTGACGCCTACCGCACCCGACTGCTGGAAAGCTTTGGATTATCGGGCGGGCGGACGAATTATCGTCAAGGCGTGGAGCAGGCGCTCGATGAGATCGCCGGGGAATTGCAACGTTGCCTCGACCCACACTGGCTGGCCGGGCTGATTGATTAGCCGCCACCCATCAAGGCCGCGCCTGCGGTTTCGCGTCTCAGGTGCGGCGCTTTGAAGAAGGTCGCGCAAGGAGCCATTTGAGAGTACCGGATTTCGCTGCCAATCAGAAAGGCCGAGAGAGGCCCGCTCGAAAACACGTTGGCCGGAGGTCGGAGTCTCAGGGGATAGGCGCATCTTCGGTCGTGCTGCATTACTTAATTCGCTCAAGAGTAGAATCGCGATGCGAAGCAGGCTAATAAAAGGTTGTTGATCCTCACGCGGAGGCTTGGAAATTAAAGATCATATCCAGTGGGTTATAGAGCAGGGAATCACCAGCGAGCATATCGGTGATCTCGTCGCCGGCCTGTGTGAACGGCTGATTGCGGACGGGTTTCCGATCTGGCGGGCAAGCATCCGCATGCCGTCCCTGCATCCGATGTATCGCGGCGTCGCGGCCAATTTCATGCGGGGCGGTGAGACTGTTCTCGAGAATGCGGAGCACGGCAGCGAGACCGAGCGCAACTTCGAGAAGACGCCGATATTCTATCTTCTGAACCGCGGTGAGAAGACGGGGCGGTGGAACCTGGCGAAAGGCGAGGGTCTCCACTATGGCGAGCTCCACGAATTTGCGCTTGCCGGTGGCACGGACCATGTGGTCAATCTTTTCGAGTTCCCGAAGGAAGTCGCGCTGCGCGGGCTCGGTTTCTCTCTGACGAGCGATTCTCCGGGCGGATTTTCAGATGATCAACTGGCGATTATCGATGAGCTTTTCCCAGCGCTGGGGCTTGCCGCTTACCGTGTCGCGGTTTCCAAGACCGCGACCGATATCCTCGCCGTCTATACCGGCGCCAGGACGAGCGCGCGCATCCTTGCCGGTGAAACCCGCAGGGGAATGGGCGGCTCCATCGATGCTGCCATCCTGCTTGCCGACCTCCGCAACTTCACGGCGCTGACCGAGGCCTATCAGCCGGGGGAGATCGTCGGCTTTCTCAACGAGCACTTCGAACTGATCGACCGGCACGTCGAGGAAAATTCCGGCGAGATCCTCAAGTTCATGGGCGATAGCGTGTTGGCAATCTTTCCGACGGACGCCGAGGATCCGCAAAGGGCTTGCAAGGCCGCATTGGCTTCGGCGCAGAACCTGCTGAGGGCAAACGAGGAGCTCAATCGCGAACGGACGCTGGATGGTGGCCCCGATATCGGTATTGATGTCGTCTTGCATCTCGGCGAGGTTTTTTACGGAAATGTCGGCGCCCAGGGCCGGCTGGACTTCACCGTGATCGGCAGGGCCGTCAACGAGGCGTCGCGGCTTGAAAAGCTGTGCGGAACGCTTGAGCAGCCCCTGCTGCTGTCAGAAAGCTTCGCAGCGACCTGCGCCGTGCCCTGCGACTATCTCGGCGCTTTCGATCTGCGCGGCGTTTCGAAGAGAGCCGACGTTTACAGGCTTGCCCGCGCCGCTTCTTAGGCTCGCTCAAATCTCGCCCGACACCTCGCGGCGGCGCCGGTCGAGTTCTTCGCTGTAGCGGCGCAGCGTGTGGCTTTCGCTGAGCTGTCCCACCACCTTGCGCTCGATCAGATTGTTGACGACGGCGAGCGCTTCGCTTTCGCTCCTGTCGAAGATCGCCGCCGCCTGCTTTGCATTCATCTGCGGCTGCAGGAAATCATTGCGGTAGCGGACGAAATCGGCAAGCCTCTGGCTCTCGTCCTGGGCGTCGGTCGGATTGGCGTAGATCTCGGGCACGAGCACGAGGCCAGCATATTTTTCGTTCTCCTCTATGAGAATGACGCGTTGGGTTGAGCCGATCGGGAAGGCCTTCTTGAAGTCTTCCAGCGAGATATCGGCCTTTGCCGTCTTCACGTCGGCGCGCATCAGCTTGTTCACCGTCAGATTGCGGATCCAGCCAACGTCGTGGGCGCTGCGGATGCTTTCGCCGCGCAGGTGGAAGCGCCATGTGGCGAAGGAGTAGCCGAAGGTCGAGCGCACGACGAGCGAGGAGGTGATGACGGCGGCAAGAACCAGTGCCGTGATCGGGAAATCGCCAGTGATTTCGAGCGCCAGAAAGGTCATCGTCAATGGCCCGCCAATGACGGCGACCGCCAGGGAACTCATCCCGACCACGGCATAAATGACCGGCGTCAATGTCGCATCGGCGAAATAGGGGCCGCAATAAGCAAAGAGCTTGCCGAGCAGGGCGCCCATGAACAGCGAGGCGAAGAACAGCCCGCCTCTGAAACCGGAGCCGATCGAGATCGCCGAGGCAAGGGATTTCAGGAGGAAGAGACCGATCAGCGCCGGGATTGCCACGTCGCGGGAGAGGTTCAGATGCAGCGCGCCGTGGCCAGCCGAGAGCACCTGCGGCGAAATCATCGCCAGAAGCCCGACGATAATGCCGCCGAGCGCCGGGCGAAAGGGCGGGGCAATCGAGCTTTTGCGCGCCACCTCCTCGACGAAGGCCACGCCCTGCATGAGGAGGATGCCAACGCCGGCGCAGAAGACGCCGAGCAGCAGCGCCGGGATATAATCGGCCGGCACGACCGAGCCGAAGCTGCCGATATCGATGGTGAAATCGCCCTCGGCAAGCAACCTTGCGATGAGGGTTGAAACGAGGGCGGAGACGACGACCGGGGTCAACGACACGATGGTGTAGGTGCCGATGATCAGCTCGAAGGCGTAGAAGGCGCCCGTCAGCGGCGCGTTGAAAGCGGCGGCGATGGCGCCGGCCGCGCCGCAACCGACGAGTATGCGCAGGTCCGAGCGGCGCAGCTGCAGCTTGAGGCCGAATTTGGAGGCAATGCCGGCGGCGAGCTGGGTATAGCCGGCCTCCAGACCGACGGAGGCGCCGAAGCCGTTGGAGATCAGGTTCTGCACGGCAACGATGATGCTGTCGGTCAACGAGAGGCGGCCGCCATGCAGCGCATTCGCCTCGATCGGGTCGACCATCGGTTTCTTGCGCCGTTTGGCGAGGACCAGAAGCAGCAGGCCGAGCAGGGTACCGCCGATGACCGGGGCGGTAAGCAGCAGCATCTTGTCCTCGATGACCGACGCGCTCAACCTTTCGCTGTCGGCGATGCCGAAAACTAGCTGGTGCAACTCGTTGGAGACATAGCTCATGCCGGTCACGGCAAGACCCGAGGCGATGCCGACGATGGCGCCTGCCAGCGACAAGCCAACTTCGCTGCGGCGCGTCAGGGCGCGCAGCCGGCCCGGATCGAAGAAAACACGCAGCGTGCGCAGGCGGCGCCGATCCAATTTCATAAGCATGGCTAGACAACTAGGCGATGAGAGGCCGGGTCAAGGGCGGAGGTGCAGTCGCCTTGCAACGCAATTGCGGCGAAAAGCCGACGGTCGGGTCAAATATTTATGACTTAAGTCGCTGATAATAGACGATATTTCCGGTAGGGTCAGTGGTGTTGGCCGATCTTTTGCGCAGTCTGGAGCTGGAGCGGTTGCGAAGGTCGGTTGACTTCACCCCCCGGCTTGCCTAACCATCCCAGGGATAACGGATGGTTCCGGATCGGCATTTCGCCTTCCGGATGAAAAGGGAATGTGACGGGGCGGACCCACATCGGGCGCCTTCATCACAGCCGACCCCGCGACTGTAGAGCGGTCAGGGTCTTCCATCCGGCATCGAACCCTTTCGGCCGGCGGGCTGCAATCGTGCAGGCGGGCGGGATGGGCGGCATGCCGGAAAAGCCACTGGAAATGCATGGTGATCAACCGGGGTCGGACGCCTCTATCTCTACGAATCGTCCACCTTTTCACCGAGGCAGCCGGGAAGGCGAGGCAGATCCGCTGGCACGATCAGGGGCGACTGGACTTCCGGTTCGCCCCGATCGCCGCCGATAACCGCGAGCCAGGAGACCTGCCTTCCGTGCCGGGCGAAAAGCCCAACCCTGGGCAAGAGACCCGCTGCCAGCACGGAGGTTGTTTTGGCTGAACGATTGAATTCAGCGCCGCCTCTGGTGGTGCGCTTGGAAGGTGACTTGCAGATGCCGCCGCCGTCCGGCACGGGGCCGCTGGGAAGGAGTTTCCTTTCCTCCCTCATTCCTGTGCTTGTCACAGGAATCCAGCGGGCCCAAGTCCTTGGGCACAGGAGAATCCCTTCACGGCAGCATAGAATTATTCACGGCGCCGACGCGCCGTGGCTGGATTCCTATGACAAGCACAGGAATGAGGTGGGGCGGGGTACCGCATCCGGTCATAGGACTGTCTGGGCATGACGGCTGCCCCCTCCCACACCCTCATCCTCGGCGGCGCCCGTTCCGGCAAATCCCGTTTTGCCGAAAATCTCGTTATGGCAAGCGGCGACGAGCGCCACTACCTCGCCACCGGCCGTGCCTGGGACGAGGAGATGCAGACGCGTATTGCCCAGCACAAGGCCGATCGCGGCCCTTCCTGGACGACGCATGAGGAGCCGCTCGATCTTCTCGGCGTGCTTGCCGCGATCGACGGCGAGGGGCGCATTGTGCTTGTCGATTGCCTGACGCTCTGGGTGACCAACCTGATGATGGCGGAGCGCGAGATGGCTGTGGAATTTGCCGCGCTCGCTGATTTCCTGCCTGGCGCCAAGGCGCGGCTGGTCTTCGTTTCCAACGAGGTTGGCCTCGGCATCGTGCCTGACAATCGGATGGCGCGCGATTTTCGCGATCATGCCGGACGGCTGCACCAAATAATC
Source organism: Rhizobium sp. NLR8a (assembly GCF_019685235.1). NCBI lineage: Bacteria > Pseudomonadati > Pseudomonadota > Alphaproteobacteria > Hyphomicrobiales > Rhizobiaceae > Rhizobium > Rhizobium sp. NLR8a. Next base: position 57,660 of record NZ_JABDWI010000003.1, on the reverse strand, counting down.
GCGGCGCAGGCCGACGAAGTCTATTTCATCGCGGCCGGTCTGCCGCTGAAAATGAAGGGTTGAAGTTCCATGATCCAGCAGAAAATCCCCGCAACCGTCATCACCGGCTTCCTTGGCGCCGGCAAGACGACGATGATCCGCAACCTGCTCACCAATGCCGGCGGCAAAAAGATTGCGCTTATCATCAACGAATTCGGCGATCTCGGTGTCGATGGCGAGGTGCTGAAGGGCTGCGGCGCGGAGAATTGCAGCGAGGACGACATTATCGAGCTCACCAATGGCTGCATCTGCTGCACCGTCGCCGACGATTTCATTCCAACGATGACGAAGCTCCTGGAGCGCGAACAGCGGCCTGACCATATCGTCATCGAAACCTCCGGCCTCGCCCTGCCGCAGCCGCTGGTCTCCGCCTTCAACTGGCCTGATATCCGCACCCAGGTGACCGTCGACGGCGTCATTACGGTTGTCGACAGTGCGGCCGTTGCCGCCGGCCGTTTCGCCGATGACCATGCTGCTGTCGAGGCGGCGCGCGTCGAGGACGACTCGCTCGATCATGAGAGCCCGATCGAGGAGCTGTTCGAAGACCAGCTCACATGCGCCGATCTCATCGTCCTCAACAAGACCGACCTGATCGATGGGGATGGCCTGGGCCGCGTGAAGAACGAAGTCGCCTCCCGCATCGCCCGCAAGCCGGTCATGATCGAGGCCAGGAATGGCGAGGTGCCGGCAGGCGTGTTGCTCGGCCTCGGCATCGGCGCGGAAGACGATATCGCCAACCGCAAATCCCATCACGAGCTGGAGCACGAGGATGGGGCGCCACACGACCACGACGAGTTCGACAGCTTCGTTGTCGAACTCGGCGCTGTTTCCGATCCGAGGGGCTTTGTCGAGAAGCTGAAGGGCATCATCGCCGAGCATGATGTGCTGCGCCTCAAGGGCTTCATCGACGTCTCGGGCAAGCCCATGCGCCTGCAGCTGCAGGCCGTCGGCAGCCGCATCGACCAGTATTTCGACCGCGCCTGGGCAGCGGGCGAGGCGCGCCGCACGCGCCTTGTCGTCATCGGCTTGCACGAAATGAACCAGGGCGCGGTGCGCAAGGCGATTGAAGCGCTCGTTCAAGGATAATCGATGCATCTGCTTCTGGCCCAGCAGGGAACGATCAGCGACGGCGAAGAGGCAATCGACCTCGGCCAGTCGCCGGGCGATATGCTGTTCATTTCGGCTGCCGACACCGAACTTGCCGCGGTCGCTACCGCCTATCGCGGGTGCGAGGGAATGCCGCGTTCGCTGAGGCTCGCGAATCTGATGAGCCTCAAGCATCCGATGTCAGTCGATACCTATGTCGAGCGAACGGCCCGGCACGCCAAGCTGATCGTCGTGCGTGCGCTCGGCGGCGCCAGCTATTTCCATTATGCGCTGGAGGCGCTGCACGCCGTTGCCGCCCGCAACGGCGCACTGATTGCAGTATTGCCTGGCGATGCCAAGCCAGATGCGGGGCTGGTTCCTTTCTCCAATGTTGACCTCGACGATCTCAACGCGCTCTGGGTCTATCTGATCGAGGGCGGCGACGCCAATACGCGGAGCTTCCTTGCTTATGCCTCGGCGATGCTATCGGGCGCGGAGAAGCCGGCGCTGGCAGTGCCTTTGATGAAGGCGGGGATCTGGTGGCCGGGGCGAGGGGCGATCGGGGTCGAAGAGTGGCGGCGGGTCGTCGGTTCGCATGTCGCGCCAACGTCGTCCGTCAAGCGTGGGGCCCCCCCCTCTGTCTCGCCGGACATCTCCCCCACAAGGGGGGAGATCAGCAAGTCGCTCGGACTTCCAACAAAAAAAATGCGTGAGAATGCCGCACTTTCGGCTGAAGAGATGGAGCGAAGCCTCGCATCCCCGATCTCCCCCCTTGTGGGGGAGATGTCCGGCAGGACAGAGGGGGGTACACCAAGCTCGACAGAAGAGGTGGAATTCGAACCCACGTCCCCCATCGTCGCCATCAGCTTCTACCGTGCCCTCGTCCAGAGCGGCGAGACCGGGCCGGTCGAGGCGCTGGTCGAGGCCTTGGCCGCACTTGGCCTGCGGCCGCTGCCGGTCTTTGCCTACAGCCTAAAGGATCCCGTTTCGACAGGCATTCTCGAGAGCGTGTTTTCGGCGTTGAAACCGGATGTCGTCATCAACACAACGGGCTTTGCGGTCTCCGCGCCGGGCGCGGACCGGCAACCGACTGTGCTGGAGACGGATGGCGCAGTCGTACTGCAGGCAATCCTGTCGGCTTCGTCGCGGGAGGCTTGGGTGACCTCGTCGCAGGGTCTGTCGGCGCGCGACCTCGGCATGAATGTGGCGCTGCCCGAAGTCGACGGGCGGGTGTTGGCGCGGGCGGTGTCCTTCAAGACGGCGGCGCGTTACGACGCGGCTGTCGAGGCGAACATCGTCGCAAGCCTGCCCGACGCCGGCCGGCTCCGCTATACGGCGGAGCTCGCCGCCAGTTGGGTGCGGCTGCGCCGGACGCCCGCCAATAGGAGGCGCATCGCCCTCATCATGGCGAATTATCCGAACCGCGACGGCCGACTCGGCAACGGCGTCGGACTCGACACGCCGGCCGGCAGCATCGAGGTGCTTCGGGCGATGGCGGGTGCGGGTTACCCGGTCGCCGATGTTCCGGCCGATGGCGACGCGCTGATCTGGCATCTGATGGAGGGGCCGACCAATTCCCGGCATGACGGCCGGGTCATCCGCGAGGCTCTTTCGCTCAGTCGCTACAAAAACTTCCTGGAATCTCTTCCCAAAAAGATTCAGGATGAGGTGAGGGCGCGCTGGGGCGAGCCAGAGAACGATCCCCATTTTCGCGACGGCGTCTTCGCCCTGCCTTTCGCCCGCTTCGGCGGCGTCCTGGTCGGCATCCAGCCGGCGCGCGGCTACAATATCGATCCGAAGGAGAGCTATCATTCGCCGGATCTCGTGCCGCCGCATGGCTATATTGCCTTCTATGCTTTCCTGCGGCGCGAATTTGGCGCCGACGCCGTCATCCACATGGGAAAGCATGGCAATCTCGAATGGCTGCCGGGCAAGGCGCTGGCGCTGTCTGAGACATGTTACCCGGAAGCGATCCTCGGGCCGCTGCCGCACCTTTATCCCTTTATCGTCAACGATCCCGGCGAGGGCACGCAGGCGAAGCGCCGCACCGCCGCCGTCATCATCGACCACCTGACGCCGCCGTTGACGCGGGCCGAAAGCTATGGACCGCTCAAGGATCTGGAGGCGCTGGTCGATGAATATTACGAAGCTTCGGGTGGCGATCCCCGCCGCATCCGGCTGCTCAGCCGCCAGATCCTCGATCTCGTCGCCGATATCGGGCTGGATCGGGATGCGGGGATTGCGAAAGGCGAGAGCGAAAGTGAGGCGCTGAAGAAGCTTGATGCCTATCTCTGCGATCTGAAGGAGATGCAGATCCGTGACGGGCTGCATGTGTTCGGCGTGTCGCCGGAGGGGCGGCTGCTGACGGACTTGACCGTGGCGTTGGCGCGGGTCCCGCGCGGGCTGGGAGAGGGCTGTGATGCGAGTTTGCAGCGGGCGATTGCTGCGGATGCTAGGTTGAGTTTCCCCCTTCTCCCCAGCGCGGAGAGGATGTCCGCCAGGACAGATGAGGGGGCGAGCGACGGCAGGAGCGGGCGGCTGAGCGCAAGCGAGGCCGAGTCTGTGGCCCCCTCATCTGACCCTTCGGCCCCCCTTCTCACCGCCGGGGAGAAGGTGAGTCGCGCGCTTCAGCGTCCTTTTGACCCACTCGACTGCGACATGGCGACTCTTTGGACGGGCCCGCGTCCGGCTATTCTCGCAGATGTCCTCGACGCCCCCTGGCGCAGCAACGGCGACACCGTCGAGCGCATCGAACTGCTCGCGGGCAAGCTCGTTTCCGGCGAAATGGGGTGCCCAACCCTCTGGTCCCAAACCAGAACGGTGCTCGACGAGATCGAATCCCGGCTCAAGCCTTCCATTCTCGCCTGCGGCCCGGCGGAGATCTCCGGCCTTCTGCGCGGCCTCGACGGCCGGTTCGTCGCCCCAGGCCCCTCCGGCGCGCCGACGCGCGGGCGGCCGGATGTGCTGCCGACGGGGCGGAATTTTTACTCCGTCGACAGCCGCGCCGTGCCAACGCCGGCCGCCTACGAGCTCGGCAGAAAATCCGCGGAACTGCTGGTGCGCCGCTATGTTCAGGATCATGGCGAGTGGCCGGTCTCCTTCGGGCTGACGGCCTGGGGCACGTCGAACATGCGCACGGGTGGTGACGATATCGCCCAAGCTTTGGCGCTGATCGGTGTCAAGCCGCTCTGGGACATGAGTTCGCGCCGCGTCACCGGCTATGAGATCATATCGCAAACAGTGCTCGGGCGGCCGCGCGTTGATGTGACGCTCCGGATTTCCGGCTTCTTCCGCGACGCCTTTCCCGAGCAGATCGCCCTGTTCGACATGGCGATCCGCGCCGTCGGGGCACTGGATGAGGATGCTGCCGACAACCCGATTGCCGGGCGCATGCGCGGCGAGGCGGCTCGGCTGGCCGCTGCCGGGCTCGATGAGAAGGCGGCGGTGAAGCGGGCGGGTTACCGCGTCTTCGGCTCTAAACCCGGCGCCTACGGCGCGGGACTGCAGGCACTGATCGATGAAAAGGGCTGGGAGCGGCGTGCCGATCTTGCCGAAGCCTATCTCGTCTGGGGAAGTTATGCCTATGGCGCCGGCGAGGAGGGCAGGGCCGAACGCGGCCTGTTCGAGGAGAGGCTGCGCTCGGTGCAGGCCGTCATTCAGAACCAGGACAATCGCGAGCATGACCTGCTCGATAGTGATGACTATTACCAGTTCGAGGGCGGCATGGCGGCTGCGGCCGAGCAGCTCGCCGGTACACGTCCAGCGATCTATCATAACGATCATTCCAGGCCCGAACGACCTTTGATCCGCTCGCTCGAGGAGGAAATCGGCCGCGTCGTGCGCGGGCGCGTGGTCAATCCGAAATGGATATCGGGCGTCATGCGCCATGGTTACAAGGGAGCCGCCGAGATCGCCGCCACCGTCGATTATCTCTTCGCCTTCGCTGCGACGACGGGCGCGGTCGGCGCGCATCATTTCGAGGCGGTCTATCAGGCCTTCGTCGCCGATCCGGACCTGCGCGGTTTCATGATCGAGAAAAACCCGGCGGCATTCGACGAGATGAAGGAGCGGCTGCGCGAGGCAATCGATCGCGGGCTCTGGACGCCGCGCAGCAATTCGGCCCGGTTCGACCTGGCTGCTACGAAACTGAATGAGGTGCACTGATGAGTGACGAGATCCCAGAAAACGAATCGACCAAGGACGATGCCCGCCACGCCGAGAGGATGGCGAAGAAGAAGGCTGCGCGCGACAAGATCATGGCGACCAAGACGGACGGCAAGGGCCTGATCATCGTCCATACCGGCAAGGGCAAGGGTAAGTCGTCAGCCGCCTTCGGGATGATCTTCCGCCACATCGCCCACAGCAAGCCGTCAGCCGTCGTGCAGTTCATCAAGGGAGCGATGTGGACCGGCGAGCGCGACCTGATCGAGAAGCATTTTTCCGATCTCTGCCAGTTCCACACGATGGGCGAGGGCTTCACCTGGGAAACGCAGGACCGGGCCCGCGACATCGCCGCCGCCTCGGCGGCCTGGGAAAAGGCCAAGGAACTGATCCGCGATGAGCGCAATTCCATGGTGCTGCTCGACGAGATCAACATCGCGCTGCGCTACGACTATCTCGACATCAACGAGGTCGTCGCCTTCCTGAAGAGCGAGAAGCCCCCTATGACCCATGTCGTGCTGACGGGGCGCAACGCCAAGGAAGAACTGATCGAGATCGCCGATCTGGTCACCGAGATGGAACTCGTCAAACATCCGTTCCGGTCGGGCATCAAGGGCCAGCCCGGCGTGGAGTTCTGAGCCACTCAGTTGAGTGCCAGGCTGCGCAGGATGGCGGCCGTTTCCTCATCCGCCGGAAAGAAGGATTCGACCGCGAGCTCCGACAGGGTGATATCGACAGGCGTGCCGAAGACCGTCGTTGTCGAGATCAGCGACAGCAACCCGGCTTTGTTCGCAAGCCGGAGGGGAACGGCGATACCGGCATAGTCGGCGTGGTTTTCGCCGGGCCGGTCCGACGCCGGATAGGACCGGAGCTCCTTCAACAGCTTTTCCAGAACAGGATCACCTGAGGCCGATATCTGCTGACGCAGCCTGTCGAGGAGGTGGCCGCGCCACTCACCGTGATTGACGATATGCGGCGCCAACCCCTGCGGATGCAGGCTGAGGCGCAGCACGTTGACGGGCGGCGCGAGCAGCGACTGATCGGCAACGCCTGACAGCAAGGGAGCGATCGCAGCGTTGGCGGCGACCAGGGTCCAGTGGCGGTCGACCGCCAGTGCCGGGAAGGGCTCGTGCCCTTTCAGCACCATGTCGACGGCGCGTCGCGCCGCCTCAAGGGCAGGATCATCAAGCTTGCGTTCGGCAAAGATTGGGGCGAAACCCGCCGCCAGCAGCAGCGGGTTGCGGTCGCGCAGGGGCACGCCGAGGCGTTCGGCAAGATGCAGCAGCATCTCGCGGCTCGGTGTCGCGCGCCCGCTCTCGATGAAGCTCAGATGCCGCTGCGAGATCTCCGCCTCCAGCGCCAGGTCGAGTTGGCTCATGCGGCGGCGCTGGCGCCACTCGCGCAGGTGATCTCCGAGGGAGCGGGCGGCCGGCGTCATCAGGTGGCTGCCGGCAGTTGGTCGATGAAGCCGCGCACGGATTTCAGCTTGCCGCCGTCGAGTTCGGCGAAATCCGTGCCCTTGATCAGCGCTTCGCCGTTTTCGGGCCCGAGCCTCCAGGAAAAGCGCAGGTTGTCGCCATAGCCGTCGGCCGCGCCGATCAGTTCGAAGCGGAAGCCGGGGAAACGGCTTTGCACGGCCTCGACCAGCGCATTGATCTGCTCGTGACCTTCGCCGCGCATCAGCGGATCGACATAGGTGGCCGCTTCCGCCCAGCTCTCGGCGATGAGAGCGCGGCGGCGAGCGCCATCCGTCTCGTTCCAGACGGCGAGGTAGCGCTCGGCTTTGGTCTTTGCGTCGTTCATCAGGTCATCTCCTTTTGATCGCCCGTCAGTTCCAGGCAGCGCGATCATGCGGGAAGGTGGCGCACCCTATCAATTACGCCTGAGGTAATGGGCGCTGGCAGATGCCAAGCCAGACACGCAGCGGATTTGCCGGATCGGCGAGCAGCTTCACCGCAAGGGCGACGCAGACGATGACGAGCAGCGGCTTGATGAGCTTTGCGCCGATGCGCATGGCGAGCCGTGAGCCCAATTGTGCGCCGAGGAACTGGCAGACGCCCATCAACAGGCCGATCTTCCAGAGGATTGCGCCGAAGCTTGCGAAGACGATCAGCGCACCGAGGTTCGAGCCGAAATTCAGAAGTTTGGTGTGCGCGGTGGCCTTAAGCACGCCGAAGCCGGCGAGGGTGACGAAGGCGAGCATGAAGAAGGAGCCGGTGCCGGGGCCGAAGACGCCGTCGTAGAAGCCGATGGCCGGCACCAGCGTCAGGCCGAAGGCGAAGGGCGTGATGAGACGGTGTTTGTCGAGGTCGTTGAGATTCGGTTTGACAGCAAAGAAGATCGCGATTGCCAGCAGCAGCACAGGCATGATCGCTTGAAGCACCTGTCCTGGTACGATCGTCGCAAGAGCGGCGCCGAGTGCCCCGCCCATGACGGACATCAGCGCCATCGGCAGCTGTTCGGAAAGCTCCACATGGCCCTTGCGGGCGTAGGCGAGCGTCGCGGAAGCGGCGCCGAAGATCGATTGCACCTTGTTGGTTCCGAGCGTCTGCAGCGGCGGGATGCCGGCGATCAGCATGGCAGGAACCGTAATCAGACCGCCGCCGCCGGCAATGGCATCGACGAAACCGGCGAAGAAGGCGGCCGCGCAGAGCAGCAGAAGCAGATCAAGGGCGATGTCAGGCAAGATGCTATTCCAGAAGGATCTTTCACGGGTCTTGTTGCATTTCCCCCTCCAAGCTGCAATGGCTGCAAGGACACAGCAGGGGTACATTCGGCTGCCTCCATGAGCGACATTTCTTTCGATGCGACAAGGCGCCATGTGCTCGGGCTCGGCTGCGAGCGCGGGACGCCGGTCGCCGAGGTGCAGGCGCTGGCCGTTGCGGCCCTGGCGGCGGCCGGTATCGGTGCGGAGGAACTCGCCGCTATTGCTTCTATCGACAGCCGCCGTAAGGAGGCGGCTATCCTCGCGGTCGCCAGGCATTTTGGCGTGCCGGCCGTATTCTTCGACGCGTCGCGGCTGGAGCGGGAAACGCCGCGGCTCAAAAATCCGTCGGCCGTCGTCTTTGCTCGGGTCGGCTGCCATGGGGTGGCGGAATCGGCAGCGCTTGCGGCGACCGGTGATAATGCCGAACTGATGCTTGGCAAAATCAAATCGGCGCATGCAACGGCGGCAGTTGCCCGTGGCGGGTTGCAGAAAGCCTGATGGTCGCTATGGTGGCGGCAATTCGCGGCGCCACCCGGCAGCCTCGCGATTCACATTCTAGAGGAAAAATCATGCACAAGGTCATTTATGACACTGACCCGGGCGTTGACGACGCCATGGCGCTTCTCTTCCTGCATCGGCATCCCGAAATCGACCTGATCGGCATCACCACCGTGTTCGGCAATGCCTCGGTCGAGACGACGACGCGCAATGCGCTCTTCCTCAAGCGTGAATGGAATATTCCTGCACCCGTCGCCAAAGGCGCCAGCGTCACCATCGATGCCTCGCGCGCGGCGCGGGAGTGGCCTTCCATGGTGCATGGCGACAACGGCCTCGGTGATATCGAGGTGCCAGCGTCGATCGACCTGCCGCTCGATCCGCGCCCGGCGCACCGCTTCATCATCGACACCGTGCGTGCCCATCCCGGCGAGGTGCGCCTGGTCGCGGTCGGGCGAATGACCAATCTGGCGCGGGCGTTGAAGGAAGACCCGGAGATTGCGACCCTGGTCAAGGACGTCGTCATCATGGGTGGCAATTTCTATGTGCCCGGCAATGTCTCGCCGGTCGCCGAGGCCAATATTCATGGCGATCCCGAGGCCGCCGACATCGTCATGACCGCGCCCTGGAAGGTCGCAGTCATCGGCCTTGACGTCACCTCGATCACCACCATGAGCCGCAGTTATCTCGGCAGGATGGCGGCCGAGGGAGATGGTGCCGTGAAACTGCTCGACGCACTCTCGCAATCCTACATCGACTTCTACAAGCATGCGGTCGAGGACGGCATGATGGTGCATGACAGCTGCGCCGCAGTCTACGTCGTGGCGCCGGAGCTGTTCTCGTCCATCTCAGGTGCGGTGCGCGTCGTCTGCGGCGGCATTGCCGACGGCCAGACGATCGTCAAGCCGGACAATCGCCGGTTCCCGCCCGGCGATTGGGATGATCGGCCGAGCCAGATCGTCACCACAGGGATCGAGTCGGAAAAGGTCCTGACGCTGATCCGCGATACGCTGCTTCGCGGCTGAGTGTCTTCAACGCCGATTGGAATGTATTTCACCACAGCAGGCGTCGCCTGGCGTCATCCTCGGCACAGGCCACAGCGATACGCCCGGATCTCCGCAACCTCTCGCGGCGGGCCATTATCCGCCCAGCAAACCTAAGCGGGCGCCGGCGGAGCCGGGCACTTCGCCAAACCTGTTGGGGTCCTTCGAGCCAGGAGTTAGGATGATTGCAAGATGGACCGCCAGCAGAAAGATGCTCATGAGAATTACTGCGGTCAGGGAGCCAACTGCTTCGTAATAGCCGTAGAGCAGGTGAAGCATGAAGACTGAAGCGGTCCACCAGCCGCTCTGATCGAAATCATGCAGTCGCATCACCATTAGGCAAAGGCAGGTGATGAGCGCCAGCGCATAGGTTAGGGCGATTAACTCCTTAACCCTTGAAATCGCTTCCCGAGTTCCGACCAGCGTCAGTAAGTGAGTGAGAGCGAATACCACGGCCGCGGCGACAGCAATGACTGCCACGTTGAACAGGAAATAGCGAAGACGACCAAGCCTGCCCCGTAACGAGAATATTCTGAGCATTGTCCCCTTACTCGCGCTCATAGTTAGACGGTTGCATTGAAGTAGCGTCAAACGGCAATTGAAAGACTATCGTAGTTCTTTTTTGGCGAGGAAGAAAGCGGAGTTGACCGACTCCATGCGCGGCCGGTCGCGAGGGTAATATCATAGTGTATTCATATTGCTGCATCGCTTTCCTGCGATATCGAATCCGCTCGTTTGCAAAGTGAGTCATTGTCATCTCAGCAACTTCAAGTGAGGTGGCGCAGGCGGCGTTGACCTTGGCTCTCGCTGGGCCTAGATCAACAAAATGTCGAATAGTTTATTCTCCCATTTGCCGGCGTTGGAGCCGGGCAGCGTCTGGCTCGTCGGGGCCGGTCCGGGTGATCCGGGCCTGCTGACGCTCTTGGCCGCCAGGGGGCTCGCCGAGGCTGATGTGATCGTCCACGACGCGTTGGTCAATGAGGACTGCCTGAGGCTCGCGCACCCCGGCGCCGAACTCGAATATGCCGGCAAACGCGGCGGCAAACCCTCGGCCAAGCAGCGGGATATTTCGTTGCGCCTGGTGGAACTGGCGCGCGCCGGCAAGCGGGTGCTGCGGCTGAAGGGGGGCGATCCCTTCGTCTTCGGGCGCGGCGGCGAGGAGGCGCTGACGCTGGTCGAGCACAATATTCCGTTCCGCATAGTGCCGGGCATCACTGCCGGTATCGGCGGGCTTGCCTATGCCGGCATTCCGGTGACGCATCGCGAGATCAATCATGCGGTGACGTTTCTGACCGGCCATGATTCCTCCGGCATCGTGCCGGACAGGATCGACTGGGAAGCGATCGGCAAGGGTTCGCCGGTGATCGTCATGTACATGGCGATGAAGCACATCGCCCAGATCAGCGCCAAACTCATTGCTTCGGGCCGCTCGCCATCCGAGCCCGTGGCTTTCGTCTGCAATGCGGCGACCGGCGCGCAGCAGGTGCTGGAGACGACGCTCGGGCAAGCGACCGAGGCTGTTACCGCCTCCCGGCTCGAGCCGCCGGCGGTGGTCGTCATCGGCGAGGTGGTGCGGCTCCGAGCCTCGCTCGATTGGCTCGGCGCTCTCGCCGGACGACGGCTGCAGCCGTATCCGTTCCGCCAGTCCGGCCAGGTGCTGGCATGAGCGGCCTCCTGATCGCAGCTCCTTCTTCCGGCGTCGGCAAGACGACGGTGACGCTCGGCCTGCTCAGAGCCTTGCGTCGGCGCGGCATCGCGATCGCGCCCGGCAAGGCCGGCCCCGACTATATTGATCCCGCCTTCCATGCGGCGGCAAGCGGCACGCCCTGCCTGAACTTCGACCCCTGGGCGATGCGGCCGGAGCTGATCTCGGCCAATGCGACGCTGCACCGCTCCGGCGACCGCATTCTCGTCGTTGAGGCGATGATGGGGCTGTTCGACGGAGCGGCCGACGGGAAGGGGACGGCAGCGGATCTGGCCGCCCAGCTCGGCCTTTCCGTGGTGCTGGTCATCGACGCTTCGCGCATGTCGCAATCGGTCGCGCCGCTAGTAGCGGGTTTTGCCGGTTTCCGCGCGGATGTTCGCGTTGCCGGCGTCATCCTCAACAAGGTCGGCAGCGAACGGCACGAGGCGATGCTGCGTCAGGCGCTCGAGGCGATTCGGATGCCGGTGATCGCCGTGATCGGCACCGACAAGGCGCTTGTCCTGCCGAATCGCCATCTCGGCCTTGTTCAGGCCGGTGAGCATGCAAGCCTCGAAGATTTCATCGAGCATGCGGCGGATGCCGTCTCCGAGGAATGCAATTTCGAGTTTCTGCTGCGCATCGCCAGGCAGGGCCTCAACCGGCCGTCGGCTGCCAATATCGATCGCCTGCCGCCACTCGGCAGTCGCATTGCGGTGGCCCGTGATATCGCTTTCGCCTTTTCCTATGAGCATATGCTGCTTGGCTGGCGGCGGCGGGGGGCTGCGATTTCCTTCTTCTCGCCGCTCGCCGACGAGGCGCCCGCTGCCGATGCTGATGCGATCTATCTGCCTGGCGGTTATCCCGAACTGCATGCCGGAACGCTCTCCCAGGCGTCGAATTTTCGCGCAGGCCTTCTCGATGCGGCGGCGCGCGGCATCCGGATCTATGGCGAGTGCGGCGGCTACATGGTGCTCGGCGATGGGCTGATCGACGCAGAGGGCATCCGTCACGAGATGCTCGGTCTGCTGCCCGTTGTCACCAGCTATGCCGCGCGAAAACGCCATCTCGGTTATCGCCACGTCATGCCGCTCGACGGCGCGATCTTTCAGCGAGCGATGACGGCGCATGAATTCCACTATTCCACCCTCATCTCCGAAGGCGAGGGCGAACGGCTGTTTCAGGTCCGAGATGCGCTCGGAACCGATCTTGGCCCGGCGGGGCTCCGGCGCGGGCAGGTGGCGGGTTCCTACATGCATCTGATCGATCTTGCCGGGATTGCCGCGTGAGCGCGCCGATCGTCCATGGTGGCGGAGTCACTGCCGCTGCTGCCGCCTTTGGCGGCAGGCCGGAGGACTGGCTCGACCTTTCCACCGGGATCAATCCGTGCCCGGCTGCCCTGCCGGAAATCCCTGCAAGGGCTTGGCACCGCCTGCCGGACAGCCATCTGGCCGAAGAGGCAAGGTGGGCGGCGCGCGATTACTATGGGAGCGGCGAGATCCTGCCGCTGCCGGTGCCCGGCACGCAATCGGTGATCCAACTTCTGCCGCGGTTGCTGACAAAGGATGAGGGCGCCAGGGTCGCCGTCGTGGCGCCGACCTATGGCGAGTATGCGCACGCTTTTAATTCAGCCGGTTTTGCCGTCGATACCGTCGGTCATGTCGCTGCGATCGGAGTTGAGCATCGGCTTGCGGTCGTTGTCAATCCGAACAATCCCGATGGGCTGACATGGCCCGTGGAAACGCTGATTGGCCTGCATGACAGGATGAAGGCGGTCAATGGACTTCTGGTTGTCGATGAAGCCTTCGGCGACGCCGATCCGGCACTCAGTCTCGCCGGCCACGCGCAGCGGCTCTCAAATCTGGTGATCTTCCGCTCCTTCGGCAAGTTTTTCGGGCTCGCCGGCCTTCGGCTCGGCTTTGCGATTGCGCGTGATGATATTCTCCAGCGTTTCGAGGGATGGCTCGGACCCTGGGCCGTGTCCGGGCCGGCGCTTTCGATAGCAGGCTCGCTGCTGCGTTCGGACGTTTCCCCCATCCGCCAGCTCATCGATGAACGCGGCGTCGGGCTTCATGCGGTGCTGACCGGGCTCGGGCTGCAGATCGCAGGGGGAACGGCGTTGTTTTCCCTTGTCGACGATGCCAGAGCGAGCGACATTTACACGCATCTCTGCCGGCATCATATTCTCGTCCGCAAGTTCGACTATGCGCCCGGATGGCTGCGTTTCGGGCTGACGCCTGATCCGGCGGCGGACCGGAGGCTTGGCGAAGTCCTTCAGAGATTTGAGCGATGACGATCGACCTAAACCTTCTCGTGCTGCTTCTGGCGCTGCTGCTCGACCGGATCGTCGGCGATCCGCAATGGCTCTGGTCGCGCGTGCCGCATCCCGTTGCGATTTTCGGAGCGGTGATCTCCTATGCCGACCAGCAGCTCAATCCTTCAAGCCTCACGGGCCATCAACGGCGGATGAACGGCGTCGCCGCCATCGTAGCGCTGCTGTTGCTGGCCCTGGCGGCAGGCTTCGTGTTCAACCGGTTTTTCGCGCTGTTCGGCCTCGCCGGCATCCTGTTGGAGACCGGATTGGTGGCGATCTTCCTGGCGCAGAAGAGCCTTGCCGACCATGTCGCCGCCGTTGCCGTCGCCCTGCGTGAGGAGGGGCTTGTCGGTGGACGGGCGGCCGTTGCCCGCATTGTCGGGCGCGATCCCGAGACGCTGGATGAGCCGGCCGTCTGCCGCGCGGCGATCGAAAGCCTTGCCGAGAACTTCTCCGATGGCGTCGTCGCGCCGGCGATTTGGTATGCCATTTTCGGCATGCCAGGGCTTTTCGCCTACAAGATGCTGAACACGGCCGATTCGATGATCGGCCATAGATCGGAAAAATACATCGATTTCGGCTGGGCGGCCGCTCGGCTCGACGATGTCGCCAACTGGCCGGCCGCGCGCCTCTCCATCCTGCTGATTGCTGCAGGCGCCTGGATCCGGCGCGGCACCAGCGCCTGCCGCGAGGCGATCCGGGTAGCGATGCGCGACGGCGGCTTGCACCGTTCGCCGAATTCCGGCCGTCCGGAAGCGGCAATGGCGGGTGCGCTGAATGTCCAGCTTGCCGGACCGCGCATCTACGGCGGCGTGCTCGTTACCGAACCGATGATCAACAATCCCGGGCGCGATGTCGCGACATCCGGCGACATCGAGGACGGTGTCTCCGTTTATCAGGCGAGTTGCATGGTGCTTGCCGGCATCACGTTCGGATTGTTTTTGTGCTTCCTGTGAGGGGCTTGCGCCATAGCTCACCCCCCGGTGGACAGTCACGCCGCAAACGTTTATGCGAAACGCCTCAAATCCATCAGACCGGAAGCAGAGCGATGACAGTTCAGGTTGAACTACCGTGCCCGAAGTGCAAAAGCACCAAAATGAAATTCGAGCGTCCCGAGATCCGGGAGACGGACATCATAAGCTGCGCGGCCTGCGGCCATAATCTCGGCACCATGGCCTCCATCCGCGAAAGGATGAACAAGGCCTATCAGCAACTCAAGCAGAGGCCGGCGGGGCGCAAGCTTCAGTGAGGGGAGCGGCCCTCCTGCGGCGCTTAAACCGGTCATTGCCCTGTTAGAATTGTGATTACCATTCGGGTTAAAGCTATGTAATCAAGTATCGTCGTAGTCTCTCTGTCGTGAGGGCGCAATCAAATGCGCGGGTGCGAAGAGGGATTATCATGAAGACGATTTTTGCCGCCGCGGCGGCAAGCTTATTACTGCAGTTTTCTCCGGCTGCGGCTGAGGCAGCAGCGCTGGTTGCCAATATCAGCATCGGCAAGCAGACGATGACCGTCACCGAGAACGGCTTCGTCAAATATCGCTGGAAGGTTTCCACCGCGCGCAATGGTTATGTCACGCCCACCGGCTCCTGGAACGCCAAATGGCTGTCGCGCGATCATCGCTCGCGCAAGTACGACAATGCGCCGATGCCTTACGCCGTATTTTTCAACGGCGGTTACGCCGTTCACGCCACCTTCGATCTGAAGCGTCTCGGCACACCGGCCTCGCATGGCTGCGTTCGCCTGCATCCTGACAATGCGGCCGAGTTCTTCTCATTGACGCGGCAGGCGGGTCTTGCCAATACCCGCGTCGTCATCACGCGCTGATCCCGGATCAGCGCCTGACTCCGAATGCGACGTCTGATCCTGTTACGCGCTGATTCTTTCCAGTTCATCCAGATCGGGAACGACGATATGTCTGGAGTTCTCGATCAGGATAACACCCCGCTTGCGCAGCCTGGTCATCTGCCGGCTGACGGTTTCGATCGTCAGCCCGAGAAAATCGGCGATCTCGGCGCGCGATAACGGCAGATCGAAGGCGGTGCTGATCGCGGTTTGCGGCTCGGCATGGGTCGCGATGAGGTGGAGCAGGCTTGCAACCTTCTCTTCCGCCGTGCGGCGGCCGAGCGTCAGCATCCATTCGCGCGCGGCGTCGAGCTCGTTGAGCGCCTGATCGTGCAGCCTGCGCTGCAGCTCCGGCGTCTCCGCGATCATGCGGTCGAGCAGGTTGCGCGGGAAGACACAAATTTCGGCGTCGGTTGCCGCCTCCGCCGACAGTGTGCTTTCGCGCACGAAGGGTCTGCCGACGAAATCGGGAGCGAACTGCAGGCCGACGATTTGCTGGCGTCCGTCCGGCATCATCTTGCAGAGCTTCACCACGCCGCGCATGATGTTCGAATAAAATGAACTTTCCGATCCTTGCGCAATGATCTCCGAGCCGGCCTCGATCTTGCGGCGCAGGGAGTGGCGGTTGAGCTCCTTCAACTGAGCGTTCGACAGGGCGCCGCAGACGACGCCGTGCCGCGCCTGACAGGAACGACATGCGACGGGCGTGCCTGTCTCGAAAATCTCGCTGCTGGCAACGTCCATCGTCGGGATCCTTCAAAAAGCCGGACATGTGAAACGCGATCGCAATTCCTTCCAGCGCGGCTTGATGATTATCAAATGCCAGCGCGCATAATTTGATTCAGATCAACGACCGGTGCGGATGTTGGACAGCCGCATCCTGTTTTCGGCGCCTGCACTCGCCGGTGTTCCATTGCTGTTTAGGCAACACCTTATTGTCAATTTGCCGTAACGCCCGGACGAAAGCATTGGCTTTTGAAAAGGATTTGCCTATGAGGGGGTTTAAATCGTCATTTCATGAGGTACAGCGCGTGACCGCTACATTCGATAAAGTTGCCGACATTATTGCAGAAACCAGCGAGATCGATCGCGCCACGATCACGCCGGAGAGCCATACAATCGACGACCTCGGTATCGACAGCCTCGATTTCCTCGACATCGTCTTTGCGATCGACAAGGAATTCGGCATCAAGATTCCGCTCGAAAAGTGGACGCAGGAGGTCAATGAAGGCAAGGTTTCTACGGAAGAATATTTCGTGCTGAAGAACCTCTGCGCCAAAATCGACGAGCTCAAAGCGGCCAAGGCCTGAGCGACACACCAGTCTTTTTTGAACGCCCTGCCGCCCTGAGTATGGCGGCCGGGCGGTTTCGTTCCTAATTAGGCGTCACCGGCGGGCGGATTTGGCCTGCCGGGCCGGAGGATCCGAATGCTGCTGGAATATTTCCAGATGATTGACCGCGTCGAAGCGGTGGACCTGAAGAAGGGGACGCTTGCGGCGCGTTCCGTCGTACCGGCCAAGAGCCCCGTCTTCGAGGGCCATTTTCCCGGTATGCCGCTCGTTCCCGGCGTGCTCCTGATCGAGACCATGGCGCAGGCTTCCGGCATGCTGGTGCTTGCCGTGACCGACTTTGCCGCCATGCCCTTCCTGATGTCGGTCGACGGTGCCAAGATGCGCACCTTCGTCGAGCCGGAAGCCGTGCTCGATATCGAGGCGGTGCTGGAGCATGACGGGTCGGGTTTCGCGGTCACCAAGGCCAAGATCACCAGCGGCGGCAAGAAGGTCTGCGATGCGCAGCTGAAACTGCGCACCATGCCCTTCAGCGAAGTTCCGCTCGGCGATATCGTTAAAAAACGCGCCGGCGAGGTCGGGCTTCTCAAAGCGATCGCAGCGCAGGGAGTGGTTGGATGAGCAAGGCTGCAAACGACGTCGTCATTTCAGGCGTCGGCATCGTTACCTGTCAGGGCGTCGGCAAGGAGGCGCATATCGCGCTGCTTTCGGCGGAGAGCGCGCCGAAGGCGATCGTCGAGACAGAGAAATTCAAACCCTATCCGGTGCATCCGCTGCCTGAGATCGACTGGTCGCAGCAGATCCCCAAGCGCGGCGACCAGCGCCAGATGGAGAACTGGCAGCGCATCGGCGTCTTCGCCGCGGGTCTTGCGCTCGACGATGCCGGCTTCAAGGACAATATTGAGGCCTGCGGCACGATGGACATGATCGTGGCGGCCGGCGGCGGCGAGCGCGACATCAACGTCGACACGCTGATCGTCGACGAGGGCTTGAAGCGCAACGACCGCGAACTGCTGCTCAATGAGAAGCTGACGACGGAACTCAGGCCGACGCTATTCCTGGCGCAGCTTTCCAATCTGCTTGCCGGCAATATTTCCATCGTTCACAAGGTCACCGGCTCCTCGCGGACCTTCATGGGCGAAGAAGCGTCGGGCGTTTCCGCCGTCGAGACGGCGTTCTGGCGCATTCGCTCCGGCGAATCCACCCATGCGCTGGTTGGCGGCGCCTTTGCTGCCGAGCGCCCGGATATGATCCTGCTTACCGAAGCGATCGGCGCGCACACGCGCGGCGAATGGGCGCCACTCTGGTCGCGCTCCGGCCTCGAGGGCGGCGGCATGATCACCGGTTCCGCCGGCGCCTTCCTGGTGCTGGAATCGCGCAAGCATGCGCAAGAACGCGGCGCGCATATTTATGCGACGATCAGCGCCGTTGAGGGCGATCGCGGCAATCGCGCTGCCGGCAATTTCGAAGTGCGGATGGAACGGCTGCTGAAGCCTGCCGCCGAGCTGCCGGCAGAGAGCATGGCGATCTTCTCCGGTTCGACCGGCATGCACGAGATCGCCGCCCGCGAAAAGGCGGTGCTGGAACATCAGCTTCCGGGTGCGGCGATCCGCGGCTTCGGCGGCGTTACCGGTCACACGATCGAGGCGCAATTCCCGCTGGGGCTGGCGCTCGCAGCCCTGGCCATCGATGCCAACGCAAAGGTTCCACCCTTCGACGCTGCCCATGAAGCGCCGATGAAGGCGGGCACCAAGGCGGCCGTCGTAACGACGGTCGGACACCAGCGCGGCGAGGGCGTCGCCGTTCTTTCCGCAGAGGCGTGAGGAGAGAGATATGACAGCTTCCGCTTACAGGGATCACCTCGGTCGGCCGATCGTCGCAGTGACCGGCATGGGCATCATCACTTCGCTCGGCCAGGGGCTGAAGGACAATTGGGCAGCTCTTTCCTCCGGCACCTCGGGCATCCATGCGATCAATCGCTTTCCCACAGAGGGTCTCTCGACACGGATTGCCGGCACTGTCGATTTCATAGACATTCCGGTGCCGAATGCCGTCGAGCGTTCCTATGCCTTTGCGCGCGAGACGACCATCGAGGCACTAGCCGATGCCGGTCTATCAGGCGATTTCAACGGCCCGCTGTTCCTTGCCGCGCCGCCGATCGAACCCGAATGGAGCGCCCGTTTCGAACTTGCAGACCGCTCGCCGGCCGCCGATCATCCGGGCGATGCCTATGAGCGCTTCCTGACGGCGCTG
Organism: Rhizobium sp. NLR8a; assembly: GCF_019685235.1. NCBI lineage: Bacteria > Pseudomonadati > Pseudomonadota > Alphaproteobacteria > Hyphomicrobiales > Rhizobiaceae > Rhizobium > Rhizobium sp. NLR8a. The sequence goes on along the minus strand of NZ_JABDWI010000003.1, from coordinate 38,747 downwards.
CGCCAGCGCCCGGACCCGGCCTTCCACGAGGCGGCCTTGTTCGGCGCGATTTCCGAGCGCCTTGCCGACCGGTTCGGCACGCGCGGCCTTCCCGTGACCTTGTCGACGGCCTGCGCCTCCGGTGTCACTGCGATTCAGCTCGGCATCGAGGCGATCCGCCAGGGCCGTACCGATCGCGCACTGACGGTTGCGACCGACGGGTCGCTCAGCGCCGAGGCGCTGATCCGCTTTTCGCTTCTGTCGGCTCTTTCGACGCAAAACGATCCGCCGACCAAGGCCTCCAAGCCGTTCAGCAAGGATCGCGACGGCTTCGTCATCGCCGAGGGTGCGGCGACGCTGGTGCTGGAATCGCTGGAAGCGGCGGTCGCCCGCGGCGCCAAGGTGCTCGGCATCATGAAGGGCGCCGGCGACAAGGCCGACAGCTTCCACCGCACCCGGTCTTCGCCCGACGGCGGTCCGGCGATCGCGACGATCCGCGCGGCCCTTGCCGACGCAGGCATCGACGAGAGCGGCATCGGCTACATCAATGCGCACGGCACCTCGACACCCGAGAACGACAAGATGGAATATGGCGCCATGTCGGCCGTCTTTGGCGAACGGCTCGTCGCCATTCCGGTGTCGTCGAACAAATCGATGATCGGCCATACGCTGACGGCGGCGGGCGCGGTCGAGGCGGTGTTCTCGCTGCAGACGATGCTGACGGGCACGCTGCCGCCAACGATCAACTACGCCAATCCCGACCCGTCGATCGTGCTCGATGTCGTGCCGAACAGGAAGCGGGAGGCCCAGGTTTCGGCCGTGCTTTCAAACTCCTTCGGCTTCGGCGGGCAGAATGCCAGCCTTGTCATGGCGCTCGAACCGGCTTAAGCGGTTCCCGACAATTTCAAGACGAGACGAACGCCTCCGAGGCGAGGGAATTTGCCATGCGCGCTTTGCAACTGATCGACGACCGCAAGCTTGAGATCACCGACCTGCCGGAACCGGAGGCACCTGCCGCCGGCGAGGTGACGCTGCGCGTCAAGGCGGTGGCGCTGAACCATATCGACGTCTGGGGCTGGCGCGGCATGGCTTTCGCCAAGCGCAAGATGCCGCTCGTCATCGGCGCGGAAGCCTCCGGCGTCATCGAAGCGATCGGTCCCGGGGTCGCCAATGTGCTGCCGGGCCAGCTGGTTTCGATCTATGGCGCGCGCACCTGCGGCCTCTGCCGGCCCTGCCGCGAAGGCCGAGACAATCTCTGCGAGCATGTTTCCGGCGTGCATGGTTTCCATCTCGATGGTTTCGCGCAGGAGAAGGTGAACCTGCCGGCGCGTCTGCTCGTTCCCGCACCTCCCGGTGTGGATGCGATCGGCGCCGCACTCGCTCCCGTCACCTTCGGCACGGTCGAGCACATGCTGTTCGACAACGCCAAGCTCGAGCCCGGCGAAACGATCCTCGTCCATGCCGGCGGCTCCGGCATCGGCACGGCGGCAATTCAACTGGCCAAGAAGATCGGCTGTACCGTGATTACCACGGTCGGTTCCGATGACAAGATCGACAAGGCCAAAGCTCTCGGCGCCGATCACGTCATCAACTACCGCACCGACCGCTTCGAAGGCGTGGTGCGCAAGCTCACCAAGAAGAAGGGTGTGGACGTCGTCTTCGAACACGTCGGCAAAGACACCTGGGCGGGTTCGATGCTCTGCATGAAGCGCGGCGGGCGTCTCGTCACCTGCGGCTCGACCTCCGGCGTTTCCACAGAGATGAACCTGATGATGCTGTTCCAGCAGCAGCTGAAGCTCTTCGGCTCGTTCGGCTGCCGCATGGAGAACATGGCCGATGCAATGCAGAAGATGGGCCGCGGGCTCGTCCATCCGGTCATCGACACCGAAGTCGGCTTCGACGATATCGACCGGGCGCTGGAGCGGATGGAAAGCCGCCAGATCTTCGGCAAGATCATTCTGAAGATGGACTGACCTCACGTGAAGCTGTTCATTACCCGGGTCGTTCTGGCGCTCAGAAATTTCCAGCAATGGCTGGTGGCGCAGGCGATGTTCGGCTTCCTGAACGTGCTGAAGCTGTTTCCGGCCGATGGCGCGATTCGCTTCGCCGACCGGATGATGCGCCGCCTCGGCCGGCGGACCCGCCGCCATAAGCTGATGCTCGTCAATCTGCGCAACGCTTTCCCTGAGAAGAGCGAGGCCGAGATCGAAGAGATCGCGCTCGGCAGCTGGGGAAATATGGGTCGGCTCGCGGCCGAATACGTCTTTCTCGACCAGCTCTTCGACTACGACCCCGAACGGCCGGAGCCGGGCAGAGTGGAGGTGTCGGGCATCCCCATTTTCCTCGACCTGCGTGACAATCCGCGCCCCTTCATCGTCTTTACCGGCCATACTGCCAATTTCGAGCTGCTGCCGGTGGCGGGCGCGGCCTTCGGGCTCACAGTCACCGTGCTTTTCCGGCCGCCGAACAATCCCTATGTCGCAAAGAAGGTATTCGACTTCCGCAGCGCCCGCATGGGCAAGCTGGTGCCTTCGCATGCCGGCTCCTCCTTCGCGCTCGCACGCCAGTTGGAGGCGGGCCAGGGGGTGGGCGTGCTCGTCGACCAGAAATTCGGCAAGGGGCTGAAGGGCACCTTCTTCGGGCTAGACGTGAAGACCAATCCGCTGCTGCCGAAGCTGGTGCGCCAGTTCGATTGCGAGGTCTATCCGGCACGCTGCATCCGCCTGCCAGGTAATCGCTATCGGCTGGAAATCGAGCCGCGGCTGGAGATGCCGCGCGACGCTAAAGGTTATCTCGACCTGCCGGCGGCCGCCCAGCTACTCAACGACAAGGTGGAGAGCTGGGTGCGGGAATATCCGGAACAATGGCTCTGGTATCACGACCGCTGGCAGATCAAGAAGACGCTCGCGCCTTGAAAATCAAACCCTGATTTATCAGCGGTGAAAAGCGGCAGGTGCTCTCGGATTGAAACCGAGTAAACTTCATGTTAGCCGTCACCACCAAGGCGCGAATAACAGCCACCTTAGGGCGCATTTGGGAAAGTGCTGCCACACAATTTGGACACGCCACTTGGGACAATGGGAGTGGGAGGCGTCTTGCTGGAGCTTTTTCGAGCCTTTTCCTTGCGCTGCGCGCAAATAGAGGAAGCCATACGTCTGGGCGATGATCAACGCGTCATGTTGCTCGACCGTCACGTCGAGCCGCTGGTCGAGGCTATCCTGGCCTGCCGGGCGGCCAATCTGCTCGAGGTCTATATGCAGCTACAGTTCGTCAGCCATCTTGTCGCTCGGGACGCGGACGACAGCGCCAGCGTCAGAGAACATGCGGCGGTGCTTTCCCATCTGCTCGACTGCTATTTCGGCACGCATGCGCCGGACTGGCGGGTGCCTTCGCCGCAGGATGTGCGCATCGAGCCGCCGGCAGCCTATGTGCCCGACACCGACAACGGCCAATTCCTCAACGCGGCGATCCTCGAAAGCCTGCCGGGCCGTGTCGCGGTGCTGACCAGGGACTACCGCTACCTCTATTCCAACGCGGCCAACAGCGTCCATCTCGACAGGAAGCCAATGGAACTGATCGGGCGTCACCTTTCCGAATTCATCGGCGAGGAGCGCTTCGCCGAATGCGCCAAGCACAGGCTGGACGCGTGTTTTGCCGGCGAGGAGATCGACTACACCTATGAGCGCCAGGCTGGCGGCGGCGCATCGCGGCAGATACGCTGTCGCATGTCGCCGCTGCGCGACGCGGGCGCGACGGTGATCGGCGCTCTGATCGTGATGGATCGGTAGTTTAGAGCAATTCTGTTTTTCTTCGAATCACGGAATTGTTCTATCGCTTGGTTTTCACGCAATTCCGGACGCAAAACCGCTGCACACTGTTGCTGGAATTGCTCTAACTTACGCCGTCGCCCAGACGGCGAGCTCGTAGCCGTCGCGGTCGAGGAAATGAAAGCGGCGGCCGCCGGGGAAATCGGTGATCGGCCGGCAGATCGTGCCGCCGGCGCGTTCGACCGAGGTCAGCACCTCTTCCAGATCCCTGGCGTAGACAACGACCAGCGGGCCGCCCGGCCGAACGGGGCCGAAATCGGTGAAGCCGCCCTTCAGCCGGCCATCATCAAATTCGCAGTAATTCGGGCCGTAATCGGTGAAGCGCCAGCCGAAGGCCGAGCCGTAAAAGGCTTTGGCGGCGGCGATGTCGGAGACGTTGAATTCGACATAATCGATGCGGCGATCGTTGTGTTCGGAGTTTTGAGCCATCTATCTCTCCATCAGGGCTTTCAGCATGACGAGATCCTTCTCGATATGCGCGGCATCGGCGGCAAATTGCGCGTCTGTCATGCCGGGCAGGCGCAGCAGCGTGAACATGACCTCGCAGCCATCGCCGTTCGGGACGATGCGCAGGGCATTATAAACCCTGAGTCCGGATTCGATCGTCACCGTATGGTCGATCACGCCGAATTCATTGGCGGGAACCAAGCTCACCTTGATGACGCCGAGGGGACCGTGGGCGATCCAGTCGGCGCCGTCGGGCTCGAAGCCGGTGGCAAGCCCGGAGGCCCAGAGCGGCATGTTTTCCGGCTTGCCGGCGAAGTCGTAGACATCCCGCCAGTCGCGCTCGATCGACTGGTGGATGATTTTTGCAGGCATTGTCGCCATGGTGCAGGTCCTTGTATTTTGGTTTCCCTGAAATAATAAGGCCGGCTGGCGGTGTCTTGAACAAAACGGTCAGCCCGACCTTTTCCGCCCGCCGAGTTGGTCGAGGATGATCGCGGGGGTCAGCGTCGAGAGTTCTTGGACCTCGCGGGTCATATGGGCCTGGTCGGCAAAGCCTGCTTCCAGCGCGAGGCCGGCTAGTGGCGTCGCACCCGCCCTGCGGCAGAGGTCGAGGAAACGTTGGAACCGGCGGATGCGTTCCAGAGTCTTGGCGCCATAGCCGAAATGATGGTGGCAGCGGCGGCGCAGCTGCCTTTCGCTTATGCCGAGCCGGTCCGGCAGGCCGGAGACCGGGCGGTTGCTGTCGGCGGCGGCGAAGATCATGGCGGCGTCGCGGGCGGGCTCCTCCTCGTCGCGCGTGGCCTCTTCAAGCAGACGGCCGAACAGCGTCGCGGCGGCCTCGGGTTCCGGGCAATCTTGCAGCCGCGCCTCGAAGTCGCTCGTGTCCTTCCGGCCGATGTCGGTAAGCGGCACCGAGAGGCCGACCAGCGCCGAGAGCGGCGTCTTCAGCCAGGATGCTGCGGCGCCCGGAGCAAAGCGCGCGCCGATAACGGTCGCGTCTGGCCTTATGACAGGGAAGGCTGCCGTCCTGGCGGGCCCGGCGACCTCAAGCCTTCCGTTAATCCAGAGGAGATCACAATAACCATCCGGCACGATCGCCACCCTCGCCGGCGGTCCATCGTTCAGCGTATGCGACCAGAGGCGGCTGAAATGGCGCCACAAGGCGGGCGGCGGCGCATATTCGCGGTAGCGGCCGGCGCGGGCCGCAAGCAGCGCCATGTCTTTTCGTCTTTTCGAAACCAAACGCTATCTCCCGAGGTCCGCATGATAACATGAGATAGGGCGGCACGGGCGATCGCGAAAATTTGCGGCTTCCGGATCGGCCGCAGATGAGAGGTTGTCGGACAAGTCAGGCGATCAAAGCCGCATTTCGTTGGCTTTTGCGAACCGATTAGACCCTCGCGAGACTTGCCGTTTGAGCGAGACAGTGCCACAACACCGGTCCAAATGACACATCGGAGGTTTGTCGTGGAAAAGGCAGAAATCGGACTGATCGGCCTTGCGGTCATGGGTTCCAACCTGGCGCTCAACATCGCGGAGAAAGGCAATAAAATCGCGGTCTTCAACCGCACGCCCGAGAAAACCGATGAATTCTATGAAAGCGCCGGCGATCTGAAGAAGCAGATCGTTCCCTGCAAGACCATCGAAGAGTTCGTCGATGCGATCCGGCCGCCGCGTCCGATCATCATCATGATCAAGGCCGGCGACGCCGTCGATCAGCAGATGGAGGCGCTGCGCCCGCATCTCACTAAGGGCGACATCATGATCGATGCCGGCAACGCCAATTTCCGCGACACCGTCGCCCGCTTCGAGCGCCTCAAGGATACGGAGCTGACCTTCATCGGCATGGGGGTTTCCGGCGGCGAAGAAGGTGCGCGCCACGGCCCGTCGATCATGGTCGGCGGCACGGAAGAATCCTGGAAGCGTGTCGAGAAGGTGCTGACGTCGATTGCCGCCCGTTACAATGACGAGCCCTGCGTCGCCTGGCTCGGCAATGACGGCGCCGGCCATTTCGTCAAGACCATCCATAACGGCATCGAATATGCCGACATGCAGATGATCGCCGAAATCTACGGCATCCTGCGCGACGGTCTCGGCAAGAGCGCCTCCGAAATCTCCGGCATCTTCGGCGAATGGAACAAGGGCCGGCTGAACTCCTACCTGATCGAGATCTCCGAGAAGGTGCTTGCGGCGACCGATCCGGTTTCCGGCGGGCCGATGGTCGACATGATCCTCGACAAGGCAGGCCAGAAGGGCACCGGCAAGTGGTCGGCGATCGAGGCGCAGAACATGGGCATTCCGGCAACGGCGATCGAAGCCGCGGTCGCCGCTCGTAGCCTCTCCTCAATGAAGTCGCAGCGCGAAGCCGCCGAAAAGATCTTCGGCACGCAGGCCGTCTCCTTCCCGATCGCCTACGGCCCCGAGCTCAACAAGGATCTGGAACTGGCGCTGTTTGCCGCCAAGATCGGCGCCTATGCGCAGGGATTCGCCGTGATGGCGGAAGCTTCCAAGGAGTTCAACTGGTCGCTGCCGATGCCTGTTATCGCAAAGATCTGGCGCGCCGGATGCATCATCCGCTCACAGTTCCTCGACGAGATCACCAAGGCTTTTACCGATGCGCCCGATGCGGCGAACCTCATCGTCACGCCGGCCTTCTCGTCCATGGTCAAGGAATCGATCCCAGCGCTTCGCCGCGTCGTGACCGCCGCTCTCGCCGCCGGCCTTCCGGTGCCGGCGCTGACCTCCGCGCTCACCTATTTCGACGCCTACCGCCAGGGCCGGGGCACCGCCAACCTCATCCAAGCCCAGCGCGACTTCTTCGGCGCCCACGGCTTCGACCGCCTGGACGGCAAGGATTTCCACCACGGTCCCTGGGGCAGCGGTGCGGCGACCTTCTGAGGTTTGCGTAGAAGCAATCAGGAAGCCCGACCATCGTGCCGGGCTTTTTCGTTAGGTGCATGGCGCGCTGCGCCGGCCGACGTGGCGCCGTAGCGCAGCTCCCGGTGGGGTAGTATGACTTGCTGATTTTCGACTTTCCCTTCATAGCATCTGCGGAACATTGCTCCTGAGGATTGTAGGGATGCTAATCCGATATGAGACGCCCGCAGATATCGATGCGATCCACGATTTGACGTCGATCGCCTTTGCGGCCATGCCCTACAGCGAAGGTATTGAGGCGGAGATCATCCAGAGGCTTCGCGCGAGCGGCGATCTCACGATCTCGCTGGTCCTCGAGGAAAAAGGCGAGATCCTGGGGCATGTCGCGTTTTCGCCGGTGGCGATCAACGGTGCGCATCGCGGCTGGTTCGGACTGGGTCCGATATCAGTCAAGCCGGGGAGACAGCGGCAAGGCATCGGCAAGGCGCTGATTGCAAAGGGGCTCGCTTTGCTGGAGGAGATGGGCGCCAGCGGATGCGCGCTGATCGGCAATCCCGATGTCTATCGCGGCGCTGGTTTCAGCAGCGACGGGAAACTCAGCTATCATGATCTCGACAAGCGGCTCGTCCAGCGCATTGTCCTTCGCGGGCCGGCGCCGAGCGGCACGCTCCGGTTCGCTCCGGCGTTCGAAAACTAGATCTTCAGCAGAAAGGCAATGACATGTCCGGAATGGGCGCGATCACCCTCCGAACCGCACGCCTTAGGCTCCATATGCCTGAGATCGATGACTTCGCCGCCTATGCGCGGCTGATGGCTTCGCCGCGGTCCACCGGAATGGGCGGCCCTTCGACGCGCGCGCGGCATGGGGGATGTTCTGCACGACGTGGCTCTGTGGCGGCTTTTCGGGCACGGAGCGCTGATGATCGATCTCGTTGAAACCGGCGAATGTATCGGCCAGGTGGGGATCAACCACGGGCCACTCTTTCCGGAAAAGGAACCTGGATGGTTCGTTTATGGAGGGCATGAAGGCAGGGGCTATGCGACCGAGGCAGCCTTTGCGTTGCGCGGCTGGGCTTTTGAGACACCCAAGCTGCCGTCGCTTGTGAGCTATATCGCTCCCGGCAATGCGGCATCCGTGGCCGTTGCCGAGCGGCTGGGGCGCGTCTCAATCCCATAGCGCCCCGGAACGAGCCCAGCGATCTTGTTTACCGCCACATTCCTTCCTGAAGCGCGCATATGGTTGCGCGTGTGGGGCGGTTGGGGACGACGTCTCAATCCCTATATGTTGATGGATCAGGATCGGACGCTGCCAAAATGGATGTAGGATGACGAACGGCACACGTGAGCACTGGGACGAAGTCTATCGCACGAAGGCAGCCGACCGCGTCAGTTGGTATCAGCCGACGCCGGAACCTTCCCTCAAGGCGATTGATGCACTGCAGCTGCCGGCTACGGCTTCGCTGATCGATGTCGGCGGCGGCGCGTCGAGCCTCGTCGATCGTCTCATCGAACGCGGGTGGTCAGACCTTACCGTTCTCGATATCGCCGCACCGGCACTCGACGTCGCGAAGGTGCGGCTGGGCGACGACGCCATGCGGGTCACCTGGTTGGTGGCCGATGTCACCGTATGGAGATCCGGGCGCTACTACGACGTATGGCACGACCGCGCCGTCTTTCACTTTCTCACCGCGCCGGAGCAGCGGCTTGCCTATCGCCATGCGCTCGAAGCCGGCACGGCGCCGGGCAGCGTCGTGATCTTCGCGACTTTCGCGCCGGACGGGCCGGAACGGTGCAGCGGCTTGCCGGTCCAGCGTTACGACGCGGCCGCGCTGGAGGCGGAGTTCTCGACGGCCTTCACGCTGGAGCGCGACTGGCGCGAAGAGCACACGACCCCCGGCGGCGGCCGGCAGTCTTTCCAGTGGTGTATCTTTAGGCGGCGCTGAACGCTCTGCCTTCAGGCCGCGCGGCTGGCGCGCGCCATGCCGTGCGCCACGAGACGGTCGATGATCTCGGCATAGCTGACGCCGCTTGCCGCCATAGCCTTGGAATACATGCTGATATCGGTGAAGCCGGGAATGGTGTTGAGCTCATTGATAACGAAGCGCATGTCCGATGTCAGGAAGAAATCGACGCGCGCCATGCCGTCACAGCCGACGGCCCGGAAAGCCCTTGCGGCCGTGTCGCGCATGGCGGCCTCGATCTCCGCCGGCAGGTCGGCCGGGACTTTCAAGGCAGCGCCGTTCTCATCGATATATTTGGCGTTGTAATTGTAGAAGCCGTGGCTTTCCGCCGGCACGATCTCGCCCGGGCGGGAGACGAAGAGCTTGCCGTCGCTATCTTCCAGCACGCTGAATTCGATCTCGCGGCCGGCGACGAATTCCTCGGCAAGCAGGACGCTGTCATGACGGAAGGCCTGCTCGAGCGCTGCGGCGAATTCCTGGCTGGCATGGACCTTGGCGACGCCGACCGACGATCCCTGTCGTGCCGGTTTGATGAAGAGCGGCAGGCCGAGTTCGGCTTCGAGTGCGGAGAGTGAAGGGGCCGCACCCTCGTGGATCGTCACGGCGCGCGCCACCGGCAGGCCCGAGGCCCGCAGCAGACGCTTGGCGATATCCTTGTCGAGGGCTGCGGCTGAACCGAGGATGCCGCAGCCGGCGAGCGGCACGCGCGCCACTTCAGCTGCGCCCTGCACCGATCCGTCCTCACCATGAGGGCCGTGCAGCACGGGAAACAGGATGTCGATCCTTGGCAATTCATGCGGCGCGCCATGGGCTGACATGGCCAGCATGCGCCCGCGACCGCCCGGCACGAGGCAGATTTCCGTGCCTGACGAGGGTGTCGCCAGCCGGCCGTCCTCGAAGCTGCTCAGCAGCCATTGTCCCTCGCGGGTGACGAAGACGGGAAGGGCATCGTATTTCTCGGATTCCAGGGCAGCCATCACGTTGGTCGCCGAGAGGATGGAAACCTCGTGCTCGGCCGAACGGCCGCCGAAGAGCACGGCGATGCGCAGCCTGTTGGGGAAGGGGTCATGAAAGCCTCCGAAGCGATGGGATGTCGGAAAGATCAGGCCTCGACCGATATGCCGCGATTGGCAAAGAAACGATCGAAGACGGCAAGTGGCAGCGTGACATCGGCTTGGATTGCCGCGTCATGGCCGGACGGATTGTGGAAATGGATCGTCTCCTGCGAGGCTGATGTCACCAGCACGAGATGACCGCCCTTTGCCGGCGGCTCGCGCTCCGGCCAGCGGATGGCCGAATGCACCGAGGCTATGAAGAACCGGCGTTTCGACAGAAGTTCCGGGATGGCTGAAGTTTCGACGTTGGTCATTGCCTCGGCGCTGAGACCGAAACGCTCGGCGGCGAAACGGACGAACGGGGCGTAGATCAACCCCTTGATCGAGGCATCGATCTCGTTGACGACATAACCGCCATATCTAGTGCAGGCGCGGGCAAGCTCGAGAGTAGGATGGATCTCGCCGCGCGCGGCCAGGATCATCTTCAGGCAGGCCATGCCGCAGACATTCACCGCCCAGCGCGCATATTCTTCGATGGTCGCGGCTCCCGACTGGCGCCAGAGCGGATCCCTGAGCAGCGCCTGCGAACCCTCGGCAAGCACCGGCAGCGTCATGCCGGGCGTTTCCCATTGGCTGAAATAAGGCACGCTGCTCTGCTGCATCCTGTCGACATCTCCGCGGTACGTTTCGTGAGATGGCGGCCAATCTTGGCTTTTTTCGAGCCGATGCCCACTTGCGAATCCGAGGGTAGGGCTCGTTTTTCTTCGGGCCACTAAAATAAGGATGGGATGATAGCATATCCTCAATGGTGACGTGGAACAGCCGGTTCCGTCCGGCTATTGCGCGGGCACCCAAGAAAGCCTCATCCTGAGAGCCTGTGAATCTATGATTTTGCGATTTTTAGCTAGTTAAATCAATGACCTAATTCTCGCAAAACGGACGAAAATCCAAAAGATTCACAGACTCTGAGGCGCCCCGTAGGGTCCTCGAAGGACGGGGCGGGTGCTCGGCATGGCGGGAACATTGATAGAAGGAGGAGCGCTGCGGTGTGCCCTTCGAGGCTTCGGCATTCGGCCTGCGCGCCTTCAGGATGAGGGATGTTGGGGAATGCCGCGCTTAGGGATAGGGCGGGCGTTACATCATGTATGTTTTCGATGTTGGCATTGTTTCGCTAGTTGTCGTCCCGCTCGCCACTGCCCTATCTGTCACCCTCCGGCCAGATCGGCTGGCTGATGCTCTGGAGCAGTTCGGGTTCGACGCCGTCGATCCGGGCGATGACGGCCTTGGCCATTTCGCGCCCGGCCTGGCGCACGTCTTCCTGGACGGTGATGATTTCGGGACGGATCCAGTTGAGGATCGGCACCGACTGCTTGGAGACCATGTCGAGATCGCGGCCGAGCGCCTTGCCGGCGGCCTCGATGCCGGCATTGACGGCGATCGCGGCGCTGCCGGCCGAGCAGACGATCCCGTCAGGCGCGTTGGCCGAGCGCATCATCACTTCGATGATGTCGCGGATATCGGCGAGCGGCGCGTCGGTATTGACGCGCAGCGGCACTTCTTCGGCGCCGTAATCGTGCAGGCCGGTCTGGAAGCCGATGCGGATATGGGTGTAATAGGTGAGCTTGCTTGGCGGCTGCAGCAGGGCGATGCGGCGCCGACCTCGTTTGACGAGGCGTTCCACCGCCTGATGGGCGAAGGCCTCGTTGTCGAAATCGTGGAAGGGGTGGATGAGACCTGCATCGGTGCGCCCATGCGTGGCAAAGGGCATGCCGCGTTCGGACAAGAGCCGCACGCGCGGGTCGTCCGGCTCGATACGCGAGATGATGACGCCGTCGGCCGAGCCAGTCTCGAGGATATAGCGCACTGGCAGCATCGGATCCTTGCTGTGGGAATGCGGTGTCACGACGATATGATAAGGCGTGCCGGACAGCACTTCGGATATGCCGAAGACCATCTGGCTGGAGAAGCCCATGATCTCTTCATCGATGCTGAGGACGAGGGCGATAACGTTTGTCTTGCCGGTGCGCAGGCGCACACCCGCCCGGTTCGGCTGGTAGCCGAGCTGGCGGGCGACCATGCGCACCCGCTCCTTGGTTTCGGCACCGATATCCGGCGCGTCCTTCAGCGCACGCGATACCGTCGTCACGCCGAGGCCCGTCATGAAGGCGATCGTCTTCAACGTCGGGCGCTCGCGCGTCACCGCCGTCGATGTCGCCTGTCCGAAATTTCCCTTGTTTTCCATCCCTGTAGGCCGCCTTGCGCGAATTGGTCTCGCTTATAGAGGCTTTTTCAGGCGCCGTAAGCCCGCCGCCTGCCAAAATCGCGCCTCCCTGAAGAACTCAATCTGTAACGATACAGTAGAAATGTCGAGCAGTTTTTCTTGTGTGCGTCGCAATATCATTCGCATAGGTTGAATCGGTTATTCCGACGAGATTTTTCTGCAGGTGCGAAAAAGGTAATGCGGAGTTCGAAACTGCAATTTGAAAATTATCATTAAATTTCACCGTAATAATCTGAGGAAGCGCCTGCGGAAAAGTCTGCCCGACTGCCGATTCACCGGGTGTGGGGCGGTCTTCCGAAACAGTCAGAAGTGGTAATCCTGATCTTTAAAGAAAAATTTACGGGCGGGCAGTTGCGTGGGGAAATCGATTGATCTAAGTTTTTCCGGCAACGTTTCAGTGAGGGAGGAGAACTCATGAAAATTCGTATGATGGCGGCCATGCTTGCCGCTTCCGCTGCGCTTCCGATCAGCGCCAGCGCCACCGATCTCGAAGTCACCCATTGGTGGACGTCTGGCGGCGAGTCCGCTGCTGTCGCCGAGTTGGCAAAGGCATTCGACGCCACCGGCAACCACTGGGTCGACGGCGCTATCGCCGGTTCCGGCGGCACGGCGCGCCCGATCATGATCAGCCGCATCACCGGCGGCGACCCGATGGGCGCCACCCAGTTCAACCACGGCCGCCAGGCCGAGGAACTGGTTCAGGCTGGCCTGATGCGCGACCTGACCGATGTCGCGACCGCAGAGCACTGGAAGGATATTATTCGTCCGTCGAGCCTGCTCGATTCCTGCACGATCGACGGCAAGATCTACTGCGCTCCGGTCAACATCCACTCCTGGCAGTGGCTGTGGCTTTCGAACGCCGCATTCAAGAAGGCCGGTGTCGAGGTTCCGAAGAACTGGGACGAATTCGTCGCTGCCGCTCCGGCTCTCGAAAAGGCCGGTATCATTCCGCTCGCTGTCGGCGGTCAGCCATGGCAGGCGACAGGCGCCTTCGACGTGCTGATGGTCGCGGTCGCCGGCAAGGACGTGTTCAACAAGGTCTTCAAGGACAAGGATGCAGAGGTCGCCGCCGGACCCGAGATCGCCAAGGTCTTCAAGGCTGCCGACGACGCCCGCCGCATGTCCAAGGGCAGTAACGTCCAGGATTGGAACCAGGCGACCAACCTCGTCATCACGGGCAAGGCCGGCGGTCAGATCATGGGTGACTGGGCGCAGGGCGAATTCGCGCTCGCCGGTCAGAAGGCCGGCACCGACTATACCTGCCTGCCGGGTCTCGGCGTCAACGAAATCATCTCGACGGGTGGTGACGCCTTCTATTTCCCGCTGTTGAAGGATGAGGAAAAGTCCAAGGCACAGGCCGTGCTCGCCAAAACCCTGCTCGACCCCAAGACCCAGGTTGCCTTCAACCTGAAGAAGGGCTCGCTGCCGGTTCGCGGCGACGTCGATCTTGCCGCCGCCAACGACTGCATGAAGAAGGGCCTCGACATCCTGGCGAAGGGTAACGTGATTCAGGGCACCGACCAGCTGCTTTCGGCCGACAGCCAGAAGCAGAAGGAAGATCTCTTCTCCGAATTCTTCGCCAACCCGTCGATGACGCCGGAAGACGCTCAGAAGCGTTTCGCCGAGATCATCGCTTCGGCTGACTGATCGGCAGGTTCGCTGCCCGTGCGATCCGGCTCCCCGGAGCCGGATCCTCCCGCAAGTTTCGATGGTCTTGCCGGCCATTCCGGCGGATCCCGCGGGCGGGGGTGAGAGCGGCCGCTACCGGCCGCAGCTGCGATTTGAGGAGAGGTTTCATGACGGGTCAAGCGCAAGCAGGCCGGCCAAACAAGTTACTGCGCAATCTGAACGCCAAGATTGCGTCCATTCCGATGATCCTGACAGCGCTGGTGATCTTTGTCGGCGGCACGTTCTGGACGGTCTTTTATTCCTTCACCAATTCCAAGCTCCTCCCGCGGTTGAGCTTCGTCGGCTTTGACCAGTATCACCGTCTCTGGGCGGCACCCCGCTGGGTTACTGCAATCGAAAATCTGGCGCTCTACGGCGTCCTCTCGCTGATCTTCAGCCTGGTCATCGGATTTGTGCTCGCCGCGCTCATGGATCAGAAGATCCGTTTCGAAAACACTTTTCGCACCATTTTTCTCTACCCCTTCGCGCTGTCCTTCATCGTGACCGGTCTCGTCTGGCAGTGGGTTCTGAACCCGGACTTCGGCGTCCAGTCGGTGGTGCGATCGCTCGGCTGGACAAGCTTCACCTTCAATCCGCTCTATACGCCCGAAATCGTCATCTACGGGATTCTGATTGCGGCGCTTTGGCAGGGAACGGGCCTCGTCATGTGTCTGATGCTTGCCGGCCTGCGCGGCATAGACGAGGATATCTGGAAAGCGGCCCGCGTCGACGGCATCCCGATGTGGAAGACCTACCTGCTCGTCGTCATTCCGATGATGCGGCCCGTATTCATCACGACGATCGTCATCATCGCCTCCGGCATCGTCAAAGTCTACGACCTCGTGGTGGCGCAGACTTCGGGCGGTCCCGGCATCTCATCGGAAGTGCCAGCCAAATATGTCTACGATTACATGTTCCAGGCGCAGAATCTGGGTCAGGGCTTCGCCGCATCGACGATGATGCTGGTCACGGTCGCGATCATCATCGTTCCGTGGGCCTATCTGGAGTTCGGAGGAGGGCGCAAGCGTGGCTGATATCGAAACTCTCAACACCACGGCTGCCGGCCTCGACGCCGTCTCACAGAGGCTCGGCGACGGTCCGAGCGGTCCGAAGCCGCGCCCGACGCTGTCAGCGCGCAACATCATGCTCTATGGAACGCTGACAGTTGCAGCGCTCTATTATCTGCTGCCGCTCTATGTGATGGTCGTGACGTCACTGAAGGGTATGCCTGAAATTCGTCTCGGCAACATCTTCTCGCCGCCGATGGAGATCACCTTCGAACCCTGGGTCAAGGCCTGGGCGGAGGCCTGCACGGGCTTGAACTGCGATGGCCTGTCGCGCGGTTTCTGGAATTCGGTGCGCATCACCGTGCCGTCGGTGATCATCTCGATCGCGATCGCCTCGGTGAACGGCTATGCGCTGGCAAACTGGCGGTTCAAAGGTTCCGAGCTATTCTTCTCGATCCTCATCATCGGGGCCTTCATTCCCTATCAGGTGATGATCTATCCGATCGTCATCATCCTGCGTGAAATCGGCATCTACGGCACGCTGACCGGTCTCGTCATCGTGCATTCAATCTTCGGCATGCCGATCCTGACACTGCTCTTCCGCAACTACTTCGTGTCGCTGCCGGAGGAACTGTTCAAGGCGGCGCGTGTCGACGGGGCGGGCTTCTGGCAGATCTTCCTCAAGATCATGATGCCGATGTCGCTGCCGATCTTCGTCGTCGCCATGATCTTGCAGGTCACAGGCATCTGGAATGACTTCCTGTTCGGCGTGGTCTTCACCCGGCCGGATACCTATCCGATGACCGTGCAGCTCAACAACATCGTCAATTCCGTTCAGGGCGTGAAGGAATACAATGTCAACATGGCAGCGACGATCCTCACGGGCCTGGTGCCGCTGATCGTCTATTTCGTCTCCGGACGGCTTTTCGTTCGCGGCATTGCCGCAGGCGCAGTGAAGGGGTGATCACATGAACATGAATTCAACTGTCTCCAATTCGAGCGTCTCGATCAGGGATCTGTCGCTGAATTTCGGCGCCGTCAGTGTGCTGAAGGATCTCAACCTCGACATCAACGATGGCGAATTCCTGGTGCTGCTCGGATCGTCCGGCTGCGGCAAGTCGACCTTGCTCAATTGCATCGCCGGCCTGCTCGACGCTTCGGAAGGGCAGATCTTCATCAAGGGCAAGAACGTCACCTGGGAAGAGCCGAAGGACCGCGGCATCGGCATGGTCTTCCAGTCCTACGCGCTCTATCCGCAGATGACGGTCGAGAAGAACCTCTCCTTCGGCCTTCGCGTCGCCAAGGTGCCGCAGGCCGAGATCGACAAGCGCGTCGCGCGCGCGGCCGAGATCCTGCAGATCCAGCCGCTTTTGAAGCGCAAGCCGGCCGAACTATCCGGCGGCCAGCGCCAGCGCGTGGCAATCGGCCGGGCGCTGGTGCGCGATGTCGACGTCTTCCTGTTCGACGAGCCGCTGTCCAACCTCGACGCCAAGCTGCGTTCGGAACTACGCGTCGAAATCAAGCGCTTGCACCAGTCGCTGCAGAATACGATGATCTATGTGACGCACGACCAGATCGAGGCGCTGACGCTGGCTGATCGCATCGCCATCATGAAGAGCGGCATCATCCAGCAGCTCGACGATCCGACGACGATCTACAACCGGCCGCGCAATCTCTTCGTCGCCGGCTTCATCGGTTCGCCGTCGATGAATTTCCTGCGCGGCGAACTGGTCAAAACAGGTGACGGCATCGCCTTTACCGCTAACGGCGTCAATTTCTCGCTCGCCGCCTACGACGCCAACGAGACGCTGCAGCCTGGCCGCAAGGTGGTGCTCGGCGTCCGCCCCGAACACATCAAGGTCAATGAGAATGCCGGCGGCGAAGAACATGACGCTACCGTCGATATCGAGGAACCGATGGGGGCGGACAATCTTCTGTGGCTGAAACATGCCGGTCATACGATGTCGGTCCGCGTCAACGGCGCACGCCGCTTTGATGTCGGGGCCAAGGTAAAGCTGAGCTTCGACATGGCGCTGGCTTCGGTGTTCGATGCCGAGAGTGAGCTGCGTCTTTAGGGAGATTTTCGCGGGCGGGGTCGGAGATGGTGCCGTCTGCTTTCTGTTTGGCTGCAAGGCTATTTGTATGAGTTCGACCAGTGCTCCATGCTCCCTCATTGCTGTGGCCTTCCGGCTTCGCCCAAGGGATGTCACAGGCTCTCTTTCGAGTGAAGTGTCTCCCGCGCCCAAAGACTTGGGCGCACTGGATTCCTGTGACATCCCTCGGGTCAAGCCCGAGGACAGGAATGAGGGAGGAGAGGTGAAGCGCCCCTTGCGAACGACAAGGCGGCAGGGCAGCGGCGCACGCGCCGCTTCTTCTAGAATCGTAAATCGGAAATGATATCGTGACGCAACAATCGACCCTCTCCAGCATCGACCTTTGCGGTTCGTGGCAGCTCACATCTGTTGATGGCGGGATCAAGAGCGCAATCACCTTGCCCGGCGACGTGCACACGGCGCTGCATAGGGCAGGGCTGATCCCCGATCCCTATTTCGGCCGGAACGAGGAGAAGGTGCAGTGGGTTGCCCAGCGTGAATGGACGGTAGAGCGCAGCTTCACGCTGCAGGAGGTCGAGGGCGACTGGTATCTCGATATCGACTATCTCGACACGGTCGCCAGCGTCTATGTCAATGGCTTTCTGGTGCTCGAAGCCGACAACAGCTTCCGCCGCTACCGGCCTGATGTTTCCAGCATGCTGAAAGCGGGCGACAACTCGATCCGCATCGTCTTTGCCTCTAATCCCGGCGTCGGCGCCGAACGGCAGAAAAAGCAGCCCTTCTACATTCCCTACAGCACCGGCAATTCGCCGATCCCCGACGGCAACATGCTGCGCAAGCCGCAATGCCATTTCGGTTGGGACTGGAACATCGCCATCGCGCCGCTTGGGCTCTACGGCACGATCGCGCTGAAAAAGATCGAGACGGCGCGCATCGAACATGTCGTCACCCGCCAGATCCACAATAATGACGGCTCGGTCGACCTCATGGTGACGGCGAGCCTGTTTGCCAAGCATGCTGGCATCGCCCAGGTCTATTTCGATCTTGACGGCGAGCGCATCCGTCTCGATGTCGGTGTCAAGGGCGAGACGGATGTCCACCACCTCTTCCATATCGACAATCCGCGTCTCTGGTGGCCCTCCGGTAATGGCGAACAGGCGCTCTATACGCTCTCCGTCGAATTGTCCGACGAGGTGGTGATGAAGCAGCTCGGCCTTCGCACCATCGAACTGATCACCACGCCGGATGCGGCGGGCAGCCGTTTCGCTTTCAAGGTCAACGGCCGCGAGGTCTTCTGCCGGGGCGCCAACTGGATTCCGGCCGATGCGCTGTTCTCGCTGTCTTCGCCTGAAAAGACCGAGGACCTACTGCAATCGGCCAAAGCGGCCAACATGAACATGATCCGCGTCTGGGGCGGTGGTTTCTACGAGCAGGACTATTTCTACGATCTCTGCGACCGGCTGGGCCTCATGGTCTGGCAGGACTTCATGTTCGCCTGCAACCTCTATCCCTCGACCGAAGACTTCCTTGGCAATGTGGCGATCGAGGTGGATTACCAGGTGCGCCGGCTCTCTTCGCATCCTTCGATCGCGCTCTGGTGCGGCGATAACGAACTGGTGGGCGCGCTGACATGGTTCGAGGAATCGCGGAAGGACCGCGACCGCTACCTCGTCTCCTACGACCGCCTCAACCGGACGATCGAACAGGCGGTGAAGAAGGCGCTGCCGGGGGCGCTCTGGTGGCCGTCGAGCCCGGCATCAGGCTATCTCGATTTCGGCGATGCCTGGCATGCCGACGGCTCCGGCGACATGCATTACTGGTCGGTCTGGCACGAGAACAAATCGTTCGACAATTACCGTACGGTGCGGCCGCGCTTCTGCTCGGAATTCGGCTTCCAGTCCTATACCTCGCTGCCCGTCATCAGAACCTATGCCGAGGAGAAGGACATGAACGTCGCTTCCCCCGTCATGGAGCTGCACCAGAAGAATGCGGGCGGCAACGAGCGCATCGCCGGCACGATGTTCCGCTATTTCCGCTTCCCCAAGGATTTCCCGAACTTCGTCTATCTCAGCCAGATTCAACAGGGATTGGCGATCAAGACCGCGGTGGAATATTGGCGGTCGCTGAAGCCCCATTGCATGGGCACGATCTACTGGCAGCTTAACGATACCTGGCCTGTCGCCTCATGGTCGAGCCTCGACTATGGGGGGCGCTGGAAGGCGATGCACTATCTCGTCAAACGTTTCTTCCAGCCGGTCGCGGTCGCCGCCATTCCCGCCCAGGACGGCAAGACGATCCGCTTCTCGCTCGTTAACGACACGCTTTCAGATGTCAGCGTCGATCTGTCGATCTCGCTTCTGACGATGAAGGGCGAGCGGAAGCATTTGAAAGACGTGCAGGCCATGTGTTCGCCGGATGCGGCGGTGACGGCCGCGGCGATCGAGGTGTCCGAGATTGACCCGGGAACGCTGCTTGCCTGGCATTTCACCGCGTCGAACGGCATGGGCGGCGAGGGGCACCATGTCAACGGCACCTATAAGGCGCTGGAGCTGGAACCCTCGGGCCTGACTGTTACCCACGAATATGTCGAGAAGAGCGGCGCGATCGACATCAACGTCACCGCCAGGGGACTTGCACTCTTCGTGATGATCGAGAGCGAGACGGACGGCAAATATTCCGACAACGCCTTCGACCTTGCAGCAGGCGAGAGCCGCCGTATCACCTTCACCCCGGCACATCAGCTAGAACGTGGCAAGCTGCCGGAATTCCGCTTCTACGACCTGCATTCCTGCCAATCGGCGGATTGATCCTTCCAAGAAATGGGCACGAGGCCCAAGGAGAATAAGATGACGAAACTCAGCTACCAGCTCTACAGTGCGCGCAACTTCCAGCCCTATTCTGTGATTTTCGAAAAGCTCGGCAAATCAGGCTATGCGGAGGTCGAGGGGTTCGGCGGCATCTATGCCGATCTCGACGATGCGGGACTGAAGAGCCTTCGCGCCGATCTCGACAAGAACGGCCTGGTGATGGCGAGCGGACACTTCAGTCCCGACTTTCTGGAGAAGGAAGTCCAGAAGTCGCTCAACATCGCTAGGATACTCGGCATGGATTCGATCTATGCCCCGCATCTGGCGGCCGACCAGCGCCCCTCGGACGGAGCCGGTTGGCTCGCCTTCGGCAAGCGTCTACAGGAAATGAGCAAGCCCTATAAGGATGCCGGCTACGAGTTCGGCTGGCACAATCATGATTTCGAATTCGTCAAGCTGGCTGACGGCTCGCTGCCGATCGAGCGCATCTTCGAAGGCGCGCCCGACATTTCCTGGGAAGCCGATATTGCCTGGGTTATCCGGGGCGGCGCCGATCCCTTTGCCTGGATCGACACGCTCGGCTCGCGCATTACCGCAGTCCACGTCAAGGACATCGCGCCGGCCGGTGAAGCGACGGATGAAGACGGCTGGGCCGATGTCGGCCACGGCAAGGTCGAATGGGCCAAGCTGATTGCCACACTGCGCGGCACCAAGGCGAAGCACTTCGTCGTCGAACATGACAATCCGAAAGACATCGACCGCAACATCAGCCGTTCGATTGCATCCTTCCAGACTTATTGAGGCAAATCATGACCAGGGAACTTGGCGTTGGCATCATCGGATGCGGCAACATCTCCACCACCTACTTCTCGCTGGCACCGCTCTTCAAGGGGCTGAAGGTGCTGGCCTGCGCCGATATCAACGTGCAGGCCGCCGAGGCCCGCGCCAAGGAATATGGCGTCAAGGCACAGACGATCGACGAGCTTCTCGCCAATGACGAGATCGACGTCGTCGTCAACTTGACGATCCCGGATGCGCATTTTCCGGTGTCGAAGGCGATCCTCGAAGCCGGCAAACACGTCTATTCGGAAAAGCCGCTGGTGCTTTCGCTTGAGCAGGGCGAAGAGCTTCGCCGCATCGCCAAGGCGAAGAACCTTGCCGTCGGCTGCGCGCCGGACACTTTCCTCGGCGGCGCCCATCAGCTCGCCCGCAAGTTCATCGACGATGGCGGCATCGGCCGGGTGACCTCGGGAGCCTGCTATGTCATGAGCCCCGGTATGGAGATGTGGCATCCGAACCCGGATTTCTTCTTCCTGCCGGGCGGCGGCCCGATCCTGGATCTCGGTCCTTATTACATCGCCAATCTGATCAACCTGATCGGCCCAGTGAAGCGCGTCGGCGCCATGACCTCGATGGCATCGGCGACCCGGACGATTACCAGCCAGCCGCGCCACGGCGAAATCATCCCGGTCAAGACGCCGACGACGATCCAGGCGCTGCTCGAATTCGTCAGCGGCGCCACGGTGACGCTGTCGGCAAGCTGGGATGTGTGGTCGCATCGCCATGCGAATATGGAACTCTACGGCACCGACGGCTCTCTCTACGTGCCGGACCCGAACTTCTTCGGCGGCACCGTAGAGGCCAGCGGTCGCGACAAGGACATCAAGCCGCTCGAGCCCTGGGAGCACCCCTTCGGCAAGATCAACCAGGAAAGTCCGAGCGGCTCGCGGGCCAATTACCGCACGGCTGGCCTTGCCGATATGGCAATGTCGCTGATCGAAGGCCGCGATGCGCGCTGCTCGCTTGACCGCACTCTGCACGGCGTCGACGTCATGACCTCGATCCTGAAATCAGGCGAGGAGGATCGTTTTATCGAGCTGACGACGACTTGCACCCAGCCAGCGGCGCTTGGCATCGAAGAGGCGCAGGCGCTGTTGAGGTAGCGGAGAAAGCGCGCCTGCGCTTGCCGTATTGGCGCGCTTGCTCCATTTGTTTCATCATGTCGGCCTCACGATCCGGTTTTTGCCGATGGTTGCCCCTCACCCTAACCCTTTCCGCCTAAACGGGTGAGGGACGCGCCATGTGAGAGGTGGTGGGGAAGGACAGGCTGTGGCATTTCCCTTCTCTCCGCTCGCGGGGAGAAGGTGCCGGCAGGCAGACAGGGGGTAGGCGTCGGCGTTTTCGTGAGCCGAAGACGTTGCATGATGAGGACGCTGTTATTCGATTAAGGAGACTTCCATGAGCTGGCAACCGGCAGCAGACCGATATTCAAAAATGAAATATAACCGCACGGGCCGCTCCGGCCTGAAGCTTCCGGCCGTCTCCCTCGGCCTCTGGCACAATTTCGGCGGTGATACGCCGCATGACCGGAAGATCGACATGTGCCGCACGGCCTTCGACCTCGGCATCACCCATTTCGATCTCGCCAACAATTACGGCCCGCCTCCCGGCAGCGCAGAGGCCGCCTTCGGCGAGATCCTGCGCACCGAATTCTCCGGGCTTCGCGACGAGCTGATCATCTCCTCGAAGGCCGGCTACGATATGTGGCCTGGTCCCTATGGCGAATGGGGCAGCCGCAAGTACCTGGTCGCCTCCTGCGACCAGAGCCTGAAGCGCATGGGCCTCGACTATGTCGACATCTTCTATTCGCATCGCTTCGACCCGGAAACGCCGCTGGAAGAGACCTGCGGCGCGCTCGACCATATCGTCCGCTCCGGCCGGGCGCTCTATGTCGGGATCTCCTCCTATAATTCGCAGCGCACCCGCGAAGCAACCGCCATCCTCAAGGACCTCGGCACGCCCTGCCTGATCCATCAGCCGAGTTATTCAATGCTCAACCGCTGGGTCGAGGATGACAGGCTGCTCGATACGCTCGATGACATCGGCATGGGTTCGATCGTGTTCTCGCCGCTCGCCCAGGGCATGCTGACGACGAAGTATCTCGGCGGTATTCCGGCCGACAGCCGGGCAGCTCAGAACCATTTCCTGAAGCGCGATTTCATCCGCCCCTCGATCATCGACAATATCAGCAGGCTCAACGAGATTGCCGAAAGGCGTGGCCAGACGCTGGCGCAGATGGCGATAGCCTGGGTGCTGCGCGGCGGACGCGTGACCTCGGCGCTGATCGGCGCCAGCCGCTCGTCGCAGATCGTCGATTGCGTCAAAGCGCTGGATAATATCGAGTTCTCGGCCGAGGAGCTGAAGGAGATCGATGTCTATGCCAAGGAGGCCGATATCAACCTCTGGGCGAAGTCGGCGGAGCGGGAATGAAGGCAGGGAGCACATTTGTTGCTCCCTCATTCCTGTGCTCGTCACAGGAATCCAGACACCGCGCGTCTGCGCGGTGAGAAGGGTCTTTCCGGCCCAAGGACTTAGGCCGGCCGGATTTCTGTGACATCCCTTGGGCAAAGCCCTAAGGGCACAGAGATGAGGGTGGGGAGGCGAGCTGAACCGCACCTTCTGACGTACGTACCGCAATAATCTAGGAGGAGGCCGTCCATGATCCGCAATCCCATCCTGCCCGGGTTCAATCCCGATCCGTCGATCTGCCGCGTCGGCGACGATTATTACATCGCCACCTCCACCTTCGAATGGTATCCGGGTGTGCAGATCCATCATTCGCGGGACCTGGTGAACTGGACGCTGGTGCGCCGGCCGCTGGAGCGTGCCTCGCAGCTCGACATGCGCGGCAATCCCGATAGTTGCGGCATCTGGGCGCCGTGTCTTTCCTATGCCGACGGGCAGTTCTGGCTTGTTTATACTGACGTCAAGCGCTTCGACGGCAATTTCAAGGATGCACATAATTACATCGTGACGTCGCCTTCGATCGAGGGCGAATGGTCCGAGCCGGTCTATGTGAATTCCTCCGGCTTCGATCCCTCGCTTTTCCACGACGATGACGGCCGCAAATGGTTCGTCAACATGCAGTGGAACCACCGAACCCAGAGCTTCGGCGGCTCGCCGAAATCGCCGGCTTTCGACGGCATCCTGCTGCAGGAATGGGATCCGGCGACCAAGGCGCTGAAGGGGCCGATCAAAAACATCTTCGCCGGCAGCCCGCTCGGCCTCGTGGAAGGGCCGCATCTCTTCAAGAAGAACGGCTGGTATTATCTGACGACCGCCGAGGGCGGCACCGGCTATGACCACGCCGTCACCATGGCGCGTTCGCGCCGTATCGAGGGGCCCTATGAGATGCATCCGAACATGCATCTCATCACCTCGAAGGATCATCCGGGCGCGGTGCTGCAGCGGGCAGGGCACGGCCAATATGTCGAGACGCCAGACGGCGAAGCCTATCACACCCATCTCTGCGGCCGGCCGCTGCCGCCGAAACGGCGCTGCACGCTGGGGCGCGAAACGTCCCTGCAGAAATGCGTCTGGCGCGACGATGATTGGCTCTATCTGGAAAACGGCACCTACGTGCCCGATGTCGATGTGCAGGGTCTCTTCGGCGCAGTGCCGGTGGAGAAGCCGATGCGCAGCGAGTACAGTTTCGATGGGGACAAGCTGCCGGCCGATTTCCAGTGGCTGCGCACGCCCGAACCCCAGCGCATCTTCAATCTGACGGACCGTCCCGGCCATCTCAGGCTGATCGGTCGCGAAAGCATAGGCTCCTGGTTCGAGCAGTCGCTGGTCGCGCGCCGGCAGGAACATCATAGTTTCCGCGCCGAGACCGTGATCGAATTTTCGCCCGACACCTATCAGCAGGTGGCGGGGCTGACGCATTACTACAATCGCCACAAGTTCCACGCGATTGCCGTGACGCTGCACGAAACGCTCGGCCGCTGCGTGACCATCCTCTCCTGCAACGGCGACTACCCGAACGGCCGCCTCAGCTTTCCCGCCGAAAGCGGAGTAACGATCCCGGCCGAGGGCCGTGTCCAGCTTGCGATGGAAATCCGCGAAAATGACCTGCAATTCTTCTGGCAGACGGAAGGCAAGGGCGCATGGCAACGGATCGGCCCTCTCCTGGACGCCGGCGTGATTTCCGACGAGGGCGGTCGCGGTGAGCACGGCTCCTTTACCGGTGCTTTTGCCGGCGTCTTCGCCTTCGATACGTCGGGGCGTGGGAAGACGGCGGATTTTGATTGGTTCAATTATGATGAGTTGTGAGGGGGAGCATCCACTGCTTCCCACCCGCCCTCGTCCTCAGAGGCCTCGGCCTTTGGCCGACGCACCTCACGATGAGGGCTGATCGTTGTGCCGTCTCGCTGCTATGTCTTGCGACATGGCCGCGACCTCTCTCCGACCTGATCCTGGTGCCCCGCAGGGCCTCGAAGGACGAGGTCGGCCACCTGCTGCAACGACACATCAAAAAGAAAGCCGGCGCAGAGGCCGGCTGAGACGAACGCGGCTGCACAGGGATACTAGCCGGTTCCAAACGCTTGGTGACTGAACAATAACTTTCATTACGTGCCGAGGCAGCGGAAAAGGGCGCAACGAGAACGCCGGTAAGACGGCTCCGCAAAGGAATGGGCGGCGGGGCGGATGCCGGTGCTTGCCTCGGCTCTCTTATCGGGCATGAATATCACCGGATGATGACATCCGGAGCAGACCTCTGCCTTTCTTTCAGGGAGAATTGGCGGCGTGCGATGGCTATCGGAAGCCGACTATTCCAGGCTTGTCACCAATGGGTGATCGGCTTGACGAAAGTGACGGTGTTGGCGAGGCGTGAATGCAGTGTTCATGTTCCCGAAGGATGTCAAAGCGTCACAGAGGGACTATATAGCGGGCCGAAATACTTTCGAGCATCCGCAAGAGTCCTGCATGACCCCCATTATTTCCGTTCAGAACCTGACCAAGACTTATGCCAACGGGTTCGAGGCCCTGAAGGGCATCAACCTCGATGTCGAGAAGGGCGAGATCCTGGCTCTGCTCGGGCCGAACGGCGCCGGCAAGACGACCCTGATCTCAATCATCTGCGGCATCGCCAATCCGAGCGGCGGCCGCGTGCTGGTGGCCGGCCAGGACGTCGTAAAGGATTTCCGCGCGACCCGCTCGATGATCGGACTGGTGCCGCAGGAACTGACGACCGATCAGTTCGAGACAGTGTTCAACACAGTGAGCTTTTCTCGCGGGTTGCATGGCAAGAAGGCCAATCCAGCGCATATCGAGAAGGTGCTGCGGGCGCTTTCGCTTTGGGACAAGAAGGACAATATGCTGCGTCAGCTCTCCGGCGGCATGAAACGACGGGTGCTGATCGCCAAGGCGCTTTCGCATGAGCCGGATATTCTTTTCCTCGACGAGCCGACTGCCGGCGTCGACGTGACGCTGCGCAAGGACATGTGGCACGTCGTCGAAGAACTCCGGGCTTCGGGCGTCACCATCATCCTGACGACCCATTATATCGAAGAGGCCGAGGAAATCGCCGACCGCGTCGGCGTCATCAACGGCGGCGAGTTGCTGCTCGTCGAGGAAAAGGCGGCGTTGATGGCCAAGCTCGGCCGCAAGCAGCTCATTCTCGATCTGGCGGAACCGCTGAGCCGGCTGCCGGACTGCTTTGCCGGCAATGGCCTCACTCTCGAAGCGGACGGAAGCCGCCTGACTTATGATTTCGACGCCGATAACGAGCAGGAAAGCATCGCGACGCTGCTGACCCGGCTCGGCGAGAACAATATCCATTTCAAGGATCTCTCGACGCGGCAGAGTTCGCTCGAAGATATCTTCGTGGCGCTGGTGGGAGCGAGCAAATGAACTTCGAAGCGGTCAAATCGATCTATTTCTTCGAGATGGCGCGCACGCGCCGCACGCTGCTGCAGAGCGTCATCTCGCCTGTCATCTCGACCTCGCTTTATTTCATCGTCTTCGGGGCGGCAGTCGGTTCGCGCATCCAGGAAGTGGAGGGCGTATCCTACGGTGCTTTCATCACGCCGGGCCTCATCATGCTGACGCTGCTCGGCCAGTGCATCAGCAACGGCTCCTTCGGCATCTACTTCCCGAAATTCACCGGCACGATCTATGAGGTGCTGTCGGCGCCCGTGGCGATGACGGAGATCCTGCTCGGTTATGTCGGGGCGGCGGCGACCAAGGGCGTCATCATCGGCGTCATCATTCTCTTGACCGCCAATCTCTTCGTCGACGTCAGGATCCAACATCCCTTCATGATGATCCTGTTCTTCCTGCTGACCGCGGTCACTTTCAGCCTGTTCGGCTTCATGATCGGCATCTGGGCCGGCAATTTCGAGCAGCTGAACCTCATTCCCATGCTCGTGGTGCCGCCGCTGACCTTCCTCGGCGGCAGCTTCTATTCCGTCAGCATGCTGCCGCCTTTCTGGCAGGCGGTCAGCCACTTCAACCCGGTGCTTTACCTCGTCAGCGGCTTCCGCTGGAGCTTTTACGGCATCGCTGATGTCAACCCGGCGATCAGCTTGGCGATGATCACCGTGTTCCTGGCTATCTGCCTGGCAACGCTCGGCTGGATCTTCAAGACCGGATACCGACTGCGCAACTGACCGCTTGAACGTCGATGATCGGAGAAGCCGATTGTGCTATCGGCTTCTTCCGTTTTTCTTTCGCGTCCGGCGAAGGCATCTGCTGTCTCATCCCAATGGAGAGGCGAGACAGCTGTTATGAACATCGAAGGTCAGAAGGTGATAATTGTCGGCGGCAGTTCCGGCATGGGGCTTGCGCTTGCCCGGCGTCTGCTCGATGAGGGGGCGTCGGTGACGATTGCCGGGCGCGGTCAGGAGAAGCTTGCGGCAGCTTGCCGTCATCTCGGCGACCACCCGAAACTCGGAACGCATATCGTCGACCTGGGCCAGGAGGAGGAGGTCGCGGCGCTGTTTCGGGAGAGCGGACCGGTCGATCATATCGTCAGCACGGCGGCGGAAATCGAAGGAGCCTATCAGCTGCTGTCGTCGCTCGAGCTGGCGGCCGCGCAAAAGGTGGTCCAGAGCAAGTTCTTCGGGCCGCTGCTGCTGGCGAAATATGGCGCCTCCCGACTCCCGTCCTCAGGTTCGATCACCTACACCTCAGGTATTGCCGCCTATCGGCCGCTCGCGCGCGGATCGGTGGTCGCGGCCGTCAACGCGGCACTCGAAGGCCTGGTCAGGGCGCTTGCCGTCGAACTGGCGCCGATCCGCGTCAATGCGGTCTCGCCCGGCTGGGTGGACACGCCGATCTGGAGCTTCGTTGCCGGTGACGCCAAGCAGGCGCGGCTGGATGCGATGGCGCAGCGCCTGCCGGCTGGGCGGGTTGGGCAGCCCGAGGATATCGCCGATGCGATCCGCTTCCTGATCCGCAATGGCTTCACCACGGGAACTACCCTGCATGTCGAAGGCGGGCATCGGCTGGTCTGATCGGCGAAAGATGTTCGCTGGCCGATTGCAGAAGGAAAGAGATCTGCGGCGGCTGGACGCGCCGGCGTCGCCACATCATCACCAGCGAGGCTGCCAGCGGTCGGCCGGGCCATGGCAGTTCGACGACATCGCCGCGCGCAATGGACGGCCCCACCGCAAGGCTCGGGACCAGGCCGTGGCCGGCGCCTGATGCCACGAGCCGGATGATCGTTGCGATGCTGTCGGCTTCTGCGACAATGGCCGGCGCACCTAAACCCGCTTCGGCAAAGGCGGTATCGAGCAGGTGGCGATAGATGCAGCCGGCCGCGGTTGCGATGAACGGGGCGCTGCGTAGGGCTGCGAGGTTTTCCGGCGGCGGGGTTTGCGATCTGCCGGCGGCAATCAGCACCAGCGGCTCGCTGGCGATGCGGCGTGTCACGAAGCGCTCGTCCTGCTGGCCGCGATCGAAGGTGAAGACGATATCAACTGAGCCATGCTGTAATTTCGCATGCAACTCGCCACTGCCGCCGACCTTGAGCTTGAGACCGAGATCGGGATTTTGCCGGCGGAGGAGGGAGAGCCAGGGCGCCAGCCTTTCAGCGGCAATGGTTTCGAGCGTGCCCAGGGTGACAGAGGATTCGGAAATGTCGGCGGCAACGCGGACGGCGGTCTGCGCCTCGTCGTTCAGCGCCAGGATCTCTTCCGCATAGGCCTTCAGTGCCATGCCTGCCGGTGTGGGAGCGACGCCCTGCCGGGAGCGGAGGAAGAGTTCAACGCCCATCTCCTCTTCGAGCGCCTGGATCTGGTCACTGAGGCTCGACTGAGCGAGATTGACCTCTGCGGCGGCGCGCGTGAGGTTTCCGTGCCGCATTACGGCAAGGAAAGTCTTCAGTTGTCGTGGGGTCATGTCGGGCTCCGGCATTTGCGCGAAGGCAGGATATCAATAAAGGCGATCCAGCCGCAATTGCTGTCAGACACTGCTGACGAGCAGGGCGCCCGACAGGATGAAAACGATGCCGGCTGCGAGCCGCGCCATGTTGAGCTCGGAGGCTTCGCCGAGAAAGACTGCGCCGATCGCCAGCGTCACCAGCACGTTGCAGCTCCAGATCGGGGCGAGTTTTGAGACTGGGACGCCATAAGCAAAGAGCGTGAAAAGCCGCATCGCGCCGGCGCGGGCTCTTCGGCTTGCATCTTCAACGAGCATTGAAACCGCACGTTGACGATGTTGAAATTTCTGTCTAGCAGTAACGGCCATGAAGATCGCGATGGTTCTTGCGGTGGTGATAGGGCGCATGGGCAGGATGGTGTAACCATCCGGCGATCAGCCCCATGCGCGGTAAATCAAGCTCCTGACGGGGCTTTTTTTGTGCCCTGAATTTGCGCTGCGCCTCGTCAGATTCCCACAATCTCCCTCACACCATGGACGAGACCATGTCACGCGACAATTCTGCGCAGACTTCCGGTAGCCGCCTGACCGAAGAAGCGGCTGCGATTTCGACCGCGACGCCCCGACGTGCGATCCTTCTCCTGCTGACGGCGCTCTCGGTATTGCCGATCAATATATGTTTGCCGGCGCTGCCAAATATCGCCGCCACGTTCCAGGCCGACTTCGCGCTCGTCAATCTTTCGGTCGCGGGCTACGCGATCATCAATGCCCTGACGGAAATTGTCGCCGGCACGATGTCCGATCGCTATGGGCGCCGGCCGGTCGCGCTGATCGCCGTTTCCATTTTCATCGTCGCGTCGATCGGCTGCGCGCTGGCGCCCGATATCGCCATCTTCCTGTTGTTTCGTGTGATGCAGGCGTCGATCGCCGCCTGCTTCTGCGTTGCTCTCGTCGCCATCAAGGAGACGGCTGGCGAGCGCGGGGCCGCCAACAGGATCGGCTACGCCGCCATGGGATGGGCTATTGCGCCGATGCTCGGCCCGAGCGTCGGCGGCATTCTGGACGAAGCGTTCGGATGGCGGACGATCTTCGTCGCTCTTGCGCTGATAGGCGCAGCCATCCTCGCCATATCCATGCGCGAGCTGAAAGAAACAGCCGGGCTCGCGTCGAGACCGAAAGGCAATTACCTTGCGTCCTACCGGCAGCTTCTCGGTTCGGCGCGGTTTTGGGCCTATACGCTGTGCATGGCCTGCTCCACCGGCACTCTCTATATCTTTCTTGGAGGCGCATCCCTGGCCGTCAGTTCCTCGCTCGGCGGATCGAGCGCGAAACTGGGCTTCTTCATGGGAATGGTTCCGGCGGGATTCATTCTGGGCAGTTATCTCGCTGGCCGATTGACGAGGAAATCGCTCAGCACCACGCTCGTCATTGCGCGTTTATCGACGTGCATGGGGCTGCTGCTGGGGCTGGTCCTGTCGATCTCGGGCGTCACGCATGTCCTGGGATTTTTCGGACCCTGTATATTCATCGGCATCGGCAATGGCTTGACCTTTCCGGCCGCCAATCTGGGCGTGATGTCGGTTCGCGGCCATTTCGCCGGCACCGCTGCGGGCCTTGCCGCTGCCATGTCGATCGCCGGCGCCGCCCTGATCGCTTCGATCGCCGGGCTGTTTCTCCGGGAGGCAGGCGCAGTGTCGACACTGTTCGCGTTGTTGCTGACATCGGCGTCACTTGCCTTATCGGCAGCGTTTTTTACAGCTTTTGTCGACCGGCGACTTGCGGTCGGTGTTCCCAATGGAGAGCCGGCCGAGAGCGGATCGGGGGTATGACTTGTTCTGCCGGATCAATCCCGCATGCGCAATTCGTCCGTCTGCATCTGCAAGGAGCCCAGCGTTTCCAGGAAGCTCATGCCGAGCAGGCTCTGGTCAAGCCGGCCGTCCTCGGCGACGCTGGCTGCGACATTGTTGCGGACGATCGGACCGATCGCCACCTGGTCGAGCGTGACGGGGGCGGCGCGGCTGCGACCGTTGGCGGTCATGACGGTCATGGAATAGGTGAGGCGGGAGAGGTCGATACCGATTCTTGCGGCATCTTCATGCGAGAGCGCCACCATGCTGGCGCCGGTATCGACGAGCATTTCGACGGTCTGGCCATTCACACCGACATCGGCTTCGAAATGGCCGTTCAGCAGCTTGTGCAGGATGACTTCCTGGCCGCCTTGGCTCGTCGTGACGACGACGGCACGGCCGGGAATGAGGCCGGCAAGCAGCCGGTTGCCGACGCCGAGCGCTTCCTGGCGATAGAGGTAGACGGTTGCGAGCGCCAGGATGATGACGAACCAGATCATCAACTGGCGCATGGTTTCACCGACATTTTGTCGGCTACCCCAAATGCCGGCCGACAGCATCAGCGCGATCGGCAGGAGATAGATGAAGCGGCCGAATTCATCGCTCTGCAGGCCGAGGATGCGGCCGCTGTCATTGTTGACGATCAGCACGGCGAGGCCAATGACGATGACGAGGAGCAAGAGGATGAAACGGATCATAAAGGCCGCTCCGGCCCGCCGGCGACGTTTGATCCCGCCCGGTTCAAAGCCGGGACGGTACCTGAAAGCCTTGCCACCAGCTGCGCCATGATCCCCCGTCGTTCGGCATCGGTATAGTTCATCCAGCCACCGATTTCCTGAAGAGTGCGGCCGCAGCCGGCGCAGAAACCGGTGGCTGAAACCATGGAGCAGACGTGAATGCAGGGTGTTTGCATGGCTGATATATCGGAGTTTCAAAGAGCTGCGGCAAGGGCGCAAAGGATGGCTATTTCGCAAATCTGCTGTGTCGCGCCCAGCGTATCGCCGGTGTGGCCGGCAAGCCTGCGGCGGATGATGGCGGTGAAGGCGAATCCTGCGAAACCGGTGGCGAGCAAGCTGGCGACGAGCGGTCGCAGGCCGAATGCCGGCCAGATCAGAAGTGCCGCAAGCAGACCGGCCGAGACGAGCGCAAAATGCATCGCCGCCTCATTCGGCTGGCCGGTCGAGGCGGCCACGCCATCGGCCTTTGCCGGCGGCAGCCGTTGCCAATGCCAGGCGATAGCGCCACGGCTGAGCGCTGCGACGGCGGCAACGGCAAGCGCTGCAGCGAGTGGCGAGGACTGGCGGACAATGGCGGCGAGTGCGGCCGCACGGAGCGCGAAGGAAAGAATCAGCGCTATCGCGCCATAGGTGCCGATCCGGCTGTCCTTCATGATGATGAGGCTCTGTTCGCGGCTCCTGCCGCCGCCGATACCGTCGGCCGTATCGGCCAAGCCGTCTTCGTGCAGCGCGCCGGTGGCAAGAGCCTGGACGGAAAGCGCGAGCAGCGCCGCCATCAGCGGGTCGGCGCGCGAGCCTGAAAGAAGCAAGAGGGCGAGCGCCGGGAAGAAGCCAATGATCAGGCCCGCGAGGGGAAAGGCGCGCACCAGGCGGCCGAGGCTGCCGTCATAGCCTTTGAACAGGGCTGGCGGCATCGGAAGGCGGCTCAGAAAGGCGACGGCGCGGGCGGTATCGACCGCATAATCCTTGATCTTCATTCTGTTTCGTTCTGCCGGAGGGGCTGCGGCGCTTTTGATGTTGTTCGCTTCGTCCGCCGGCTTTAAGAGAGAGCCACCGCAAAGAAGCTGATTTGCGTCAAAAAAACAAGAATAGCCGATTCATAGGAATACGCACCGATGAGCGTTTCAGGCCTGCCCTTCGACGATTTCCGTACCCTGCTCCGGGACCTGCCTGGGCCGGATGCCCGCGCACTGGTGACCGCACGCGAACGCGACGCGCAGCTGACCAAGCCGCCGGGCGCGCTCGGACGGCTTGAGGAGATTGCCTTCTGGCTTGCCGCCTGGACAGGTCGTCAACCTGCCGTCAACCGGCCGCTGGTGGCGATCTTCGCCGGCAATCACGGCGTCACCAGACAGGGCATCACACCCTTTCCGCCCGCGGTGACGCAGCAGATGGTCGAGAATTTTGCAGCAGGGGGAGCTGCGATCAACCAGATCTGCGTGGCCTATGATCTCGGGCTGAAAGTTTTCGATCTCGCGCTCGATTACCCCACGGGCGACATCACCGAGGAGGCGGCGCTTTCCGAGCGCGACTGCGCCGCGACCATGGCCTTCGGCATGGAGGCGATCGCCGGCGGCACCGACCTGCTCTGCATCGGCGAGATGGGAATCGGCAACACGACGATTGCGGCGGCGATCAACTATGCGCTCTACGGCGGGTCGGCGCGCGACTGGGTCGGACCCGGCACCGGTTCGGAAGGCGAGATGCTGGAGCGCAAGATCGCGGCGGTGGAAAAGGCGGTGGAACTGCATAGCGACCATCTCGACGATCCCCTGGAGATCATGCGCCGGCTTGGCGGCCGCGAGATCGCGGCGATGGCCGGTGCCATCCTTGCCGCCCGGATGGAGCGCATCCCGGTGCTGATCGACGGTTATGTCGCGACTGCCGCGGCGGCGATTCTGAGAGCCGCCAACCCCTCCGCGCTCGATCATTGCCTGATCGGCCATGTCTCCAGCGAGCCCGGCCACCTGCGCGCAATCGAGATGCTCGGCAAGACGCCGCTTCTGGCGCTCGGCATGCGGCTTGGCGAAGGCACTGGTGCGGCGCTTGCCGCCGGCATCGTCAAGGCCGCCGCTGCCTGCCATTCCGGCATGGCGACGTTTGCCCAGGCAGGCGTGAGCAACAAGCATTAAGCGCGTCGCGATCTTTCAGATTCGCTTGGCCCGCGCTTTAAATCCTTGTTTTACGCATGTCGTTATCGCAAAACCGCTGCACACTTCTGCGCGACATGCTCTGAGGGATCAATCTTGACAAAGCCCGCGGTGACGAAGCAGACCGGATTTCGACATTTCATCGCCGCGGCCAGCTATTCCTGGGCAGGTTTCCTGCGCGTGCTGAAAGAGGCGGCCTTCCGCCAGGAGCTCGGTTTCTTCCTCATTTCGCTGGCGGCACTGGTGCTGGTGGGCGCCACTTTCGGTGAGATCGTCGTCGCGGTGCTGCTGTTCCTCGGGCTGTTTTCGATGGAGGCGATGAATACCGCCGTCGAAGAAGTGATCGACCGGATTTCACCGGAGATTTCGATCGTCGGCAAACATGCCAAGGATCTCGGTTCCTTTGCGGTGACCTGCATGATCGCCGCCTGCTGCCTCTATCTCGGATTCGTTCTCGGCAAGCACCTGTTTTTCAGTTGAACTAAAGCGCGTCGCGTGAAACTTGATTCATGCGACGCGCTTTAGCTCCTTGTTTTATGCATGTCGTTATCCCGGAACCGCCGAAAACTTCCGGACTACATGCATTAGGCAAAACTCTTGCGCTTGCGCGTGACAGCCTGAGCCTCTTCGACGGCCGGCAGGCTCTGGAGCACGCGCTTGGCGGGCAGGATGGCGATGACCTCGGTGCCTTCACGCAGCCTCGATTTCAGCAGGAACTGTCCGTCATGCTTGGCAAGTATCGCCTGAACGATCGGCAGGCCGAGGCCGGTGCCTTGTTCGGCGCTCTTGATGGCGATCGAGCCCTGGCCGAAGGCCGAGAGGACGACGGGAATCTCTTCTTCGGGAATGCCGGGGCCGTTGTCCTTGATCGAGATGTATTGTCCGCCGCCGGCCGTCCAGCCTACCTTGACGTGGATTTCGCCGCCCTGCGGCGTGAATTTGACGGCATTGGAGAGTAGGTTGAGCACCACCTGGCGCATCGACTTCTCGTCGGCCCAGATAGCCGGCAACTGCCGCTCGAATTGATCCGAAATGGCAATGTTCTTGGCGCGGGCGCGCAGCTGGACCATGCCGATGCAATCCTCGGTGATATCGAGCAACGAGATCGCTTCCTCGCTCAGTTCGTATTTGCCGGCCTCGATGCGCGACAGGTCGAGGATTTCGTTGATGAGATCGAGCAGATGCTGGCCGGAGCGATGGATATCACCGGCATATTCCTTGTAGGTCGGATTGGCGAGTGGTCCCATGACTTCGGCCGACATCACCTCGGAGAAGCCGAGGATGGCATTGAGCGGAGTCCTGAGCTCGTGCGACATGGAGGCAAGGAAGCGGGACTTGGCGAGGTTTGCCTCTTCGGCGCGGCGGCGCGCCTCATCTGACATTGATTTCGCCACTTCCAGCTCGGCGATCAGGTCGTCCTTCTCCGACTGGTAGGAGAGGATCCTAAGGTTCGATTTGAAGAGCCGGTCGCTGATATAGTTGAAGAAGACGAGGGTGGTGGTGAAAAGCCCGGTCAGACTGATTTCGAGGAGGTCGCGCGACAGGCCGCTCTTGGCGCCAAGCGCCAGGACCGCTGGCGCGAAAGCGACCAGTACGGCCGGCGTCAGCATGAAGTTCGACATCGCCGTGACGGAAAGCGCAATCAGCAATGTTGCGCCCTTATAGAGAATGAAGCTCGACGGCTCGCAGGCGTCGCAGCCCTGCAGCGCGAAGACGGCCCAGCAGCAGCCGACCAGGAAATGGCCGGCGAGCAGCAGGCGGCGCCATTTGCGGGCGCTCTCGGAGGTGATCTCCTGTCGGCGCGCGCGCCGGGCGAGCAGGATGTTGCCGGTGTGACAGCTGAGCGTCAGCAGCGCCCAGAAGAGCAATTGGGTATCTTCAGTGAAATAGACGCCAAGGGCGGTGATGATGACGACGAAGAGCGGCATGATCGTCGCGCCCTGCAGCATCGACGCTATATACATCTTGAGTACGTCACGGTCGAAGGCGGAATTGGACGCGTGACCGGACTGCAGGCGTTCGCGCGTTTGCCGCACGGCCTTGGAAACGGCCTTGTTGCGGTGGCTGCGCGACCTGTCGACGATAATCTTGTCGGTCGATGTGCTTACGCCGGTACTCATGTGCACGTTGAAACTTCACCCCTGGGTGGATAAGAGCTTAACCGGCAATTCTTAAGAAGATGTTTGCCATCTTTGCCAAGGATTTGTTTTTTAAGGAGGCGAAAGCGTGACACGTGGCCTGCGCCTGATTCGTGACGGCGTGACCGCTTTTGCCATGCTGGTGCTCCTGGCGCTGATTGCTGCCAAGATCAACGACAGAGCAACAATCAAGCGTGCAGGCGCCTTTCATGCTGCCGATGGCGACAGTCTGACATTGGGCGGAGAGCGCTTCCGCCTCGAAGGCATTGACGCGCCCGAGCTTAGCCAGAGCTGCGAACGGGCGGGAAAGGCCTGGGCTTGCGGGCGCGTGGCGCGGGAGGCGCTGCAGGAGATGGTGCTGGCATCGGGAACGCTTTGCCAGGGCGACCGGCGCGACCGCTACGACAGGCTGCTTGTCGTCTGTCGGAATGCGACGGGCGGCGACATCAATGCCGGCATGGTGCGCCGAGGCATGGCTGTTTCCTATGGTGGTTACGGCAAGGAAGAGATCGAGGCGAAACGGGCGAAAGCGGGGCTGTGGGCCGGGACTTTCGAGCGGCCGCGCGATGTGCGTGATCATGCCCGCCACGAATCCGGTTCCGGCGACGCGCTGCGCTTCATCGGGCGGATCGTTGGATGGGAGTAAAGCGATGACCGACGAAGCTGAGCTGGAAACTCTGCGGCGGGAAATTGCAGCCTGTCGCATCTGTCGCGATACCCCGGCGAAAGGTCCTGAGCACCGGCTGCCGCACGAACCCAGACCGGTGGCGGTGATCTCTTCGAGCGCGCGCATCCTGATCGCCGGGCAGGCGCCCGGCCTTCGGGTGCATGAGAGCGGTCTGCCGTTCGACGATGCATCGGGCGACCGGTTGCGATCATGGCTCGGCGTTGACAGAGCAAGCTTTTACGACCGCGCCCGGTTCGCCATTGTGCCGATGGGCTTCTGCTTTCCCGGCTACGACGACAAAGGCGCGGACCTGCCTCCACGCCGTGAATGCGCTCCGGTCTGGCGGCAAAGGGTGATTGCGGCAATGCCGCAGATCGAGCTGGTGCTGGTCATCGGCCAGTATGCGCAGTCCTGGCATATGGCTGACGACAGGCGAGGCAATATGAGCGAGACGGTGCGAGCGTGGCGCGACAGTCTGCTGTCTGGCCGGTCGCCGGCGGTGCTGCCGTTGCCGCATCCGAGCTGGCGCAACAGCGGCTGGCTGAAACGCAATTCCTGGTTCGAGCAAGAATTGCTTCCTATCCTGCGGGAGCGGGTGAAAACGCTGCTTTCCTGAAAAAAAATTCTTTTCGTTGTGCGGAATCGGGTTATACAAAGAAAATAATTCGAAAGGACTGACGTGCGCATGGACCGCCTCGACCGAAAAATACTGCGTCTGCTGCAAGAAGATTCGACCCTTGCCGTTGCCGACCTCGCCAAGAAGGTGGGGCTTTCGACGACGCCATGCTGGCGGCGCATTCAGAAAATGGAGGAAGATGGTGTCATCAAGCGTCGGGTCGCCATTCTCGATCCGGAGAAGGTCAATACCAAGGTCACGGTTTTCGTATCGATTCGCACCGCCACCCATTCGATCGAGTGGCTGCGCCGCTTTTCCGAGGTGGTTGCCGAATTTCCCGAAGTGGTCGAATTCTACAGAATGAGCGGTGACGTCGACTATCTCCTGCGAGTCGTCGTGCCCGATATCGCCGCCTACGACGCCTTCTATAAGCGGATGATCGCCAAGATCGAGATTCGCGACGTCTCCTCTGCCTTTGCGATGGAGCAGATCAAGTATTCGACGCAGCTGCCGCTCGACTACATGATTCTTGAGAACGCCAAATCCAACGAGGATTGAAATCGCCGATAGGTTGCGACGAGCCGCTGGCCGGCGGTCGCATATGCCGCGTGGTACTCGCCACGAATTGGGGGCCTTGACGCGATTCGCTCGCATGCGGGAATGCGGCGTTCGGAAGCGACTTTCGGAAGAAAGTGGCCCTCACTGCAAAAAAAAGCCGGAAAAATCGCGAAAAAACGCTCCAGTTTCACCAAAGTGGTGGAGAAACATATAGCCTGGTAACGATTGCAAGGCTATGATGTGTGGCATCAATAAGCGCCATGTCATCATTTTGACTCATTGGTATCGAAATCAGGACACCATGTTTTACACCGCTACCTTGTATAGGTTGAACAGTCGGCGGTAGAGTTTTATGTGCTTCACCATTGTGTTCGGCGGGGGTCGAACGGTGGAGAATTTGACATTGGCGCATAGCGTTTGCGGCTTGCGAGGGAGGTTCCCTCGCGGGGCCGCTTTATGCGTTTTTTTTCGCGTAATTTTTTGAAATTGTTGTATAAAAATCACGTCCGTAGCGAAAGTTGCTCGCGCCGACCCACCGCGCATGTATCTCGAATTGCTTGATTGAGGCTTCTATGTGATGACGGTTTGGCGGTTCGATCGATCCGCACGCCGAGATGGCTGTTCAAACTGGGCCGGCTTCGAATTGACTACCCGATGAGACGTCAGCCCCGATCGACAAAGGAATGGATTGGTAAATGAACATCAGAATGGTTTTGCTCGCATCAGCAGCAGCATTTGCTGCATCGACGCCGGTTCTTGCAGCTGACGCTATTGTTGCTGCTGAGCCGGAACCGGTTGAATATGTTCGCGTCTGCGACGCTTACGGCACCGGCTACTTCTACATCCCCGGCACCGAAACTTGCCTCAAGATCGAAGGCTACATCCGTTTCCAGGTCGACGTTGGTGATC
>NZ_JABDWI010000029.1:0-3744 GCF_019685235.1 Rhizobium sp. NLR8a | reverse complement strand
GCTGCCGACGTGAAGGAAGTGCAGATGCTGCACTGGTGGACGTCGGGGGGCGAGGCAGCGGCTTTGAACGTCCTGAAGCAGGATCTATCGAAGGAAGGTTTTGCCTGGAAGGACGTCCCGGTTGCCGGCGGCGGTGGTGATGCGGCGATGACGGCGCTGAAGGCGATGGTGGCGGCGGGCACCTATCCGACGGCCTCGCAGATGCTGGGGTACACCGTGCTCGATTATGCCCAGGCCGGCGTGATGGGTGACCTGACGGAGACGGCCAAGAAGGAAGGCTGGGACAAGTCGGTGCCGGCGGCATTGCAGAAGTTCTCCGTCTATGACGGCAAGTGGGTCGCAGCCCCGGTCAACGTCCATTCGGTCAACTGGCTGTGGATCAACAAGGCTGTCATGGACAAGATCGGCGGCACCCAGCCGAAGAGCTTCGACGACCTGATCGCCCTGCTCGACAAGGCCAAGGCTGCCGGTGTCATCCCGTTGGCGCTCGGCGGCCAGAACTGGCAGGAGGCGACGATGTTCGATTCCATCGTGCTGTCGACCGGTGGGCCGGAGTTCTACAAGAAGGCCTTCAACGACCTCGACGAGGCGTCGCTGAAGTCGGACACGATGAAGAAGTCCTTCGACAACCTCGCCAAGATCGTCAAATATGTCGATCCGAACTTCTCCGGCCGCGACTGGAACCTGGCGACCGCGATGGTCATCAAGGGTGACGCGCTGGTGCAGGTGATGGGCGACTGGGCCAAGGGCGAATTCGTCGCCGCCAAGAAGACGCCGGATAAAGACTTCCTCTGCTACCGCTTCCCCGGCACCGAAGGCAGCGTGATCTACAACTCCGACATGTTCGGCATGTTCAACGTTCCCGACGACCGCAAGGCGGCGCAGGTGGCATTGGCGACGGCGACGCTGTCGAAGAGCTTCCAGTCGGCCTTCAATGTCGTCAAGGGTTCGGTTCCGGCCCGCACCGACGTTCCCGACACCGACTTCGACGCCTGCGGCAAGAAGGGCATCGCCGATCTGAAGGCCGCCAACGAGGGCGGCACGCTGTTCGGTTCGCTCGCCCAGGGCTATGGCGCGCCTCCGGCAATCGCCAATGCCTATAAGGACGTCGTCTCGAAGTTCGTCCACGGCCAGATCAAGAGCTCGGACGAAGCCGTGACCCAGCTCGTCCAGGCGATCGACGACGCCCGCTGAGGCCGCCGCCGATGAACACGCTTCCCCGCGTCGTCGCGGGGAAGCTGCAGCCCCTGACGGATATGCGGGGCGATCATGCGGGGAGGGGCATGCGGGCCAGCCCCCCATGACGACATACAGGGAGGAGATGACATTCCATGAGCACAGTTGCGACCACCGATCCGGTTCTGACGCCGCGGCAAGCGACGCGGGTCTCACTCAGGGGCCGGCTGCAGGATGCGCTGCCGAAGATCGTGCTGGCGCCGAGCTTTGTCATCACGCTGATCTTCGTCTACGGCTTCATCGTCTGGACGGCCTATCTCTCCTTCACCAATTCCAAGACCTTCCCCTCCTATGCGTTGACCGGCGCGCGCGCTTATCAGCGGCTGTGGCGCTGGACCTTCGAGAGCGACCCGCCATCCTCCTGGTACACTTCGATCACCAACATGGCGATCTTCGGCTTCCTCTATGTCGGCATCTGTCTGGCACTCGGCCTGCTGCTGGCCATCCTGCTCGACCAGAAGATCCGCGGCGAGGGCTTGCTGCGGCCGATCTTCCTCTATCCGATGGCGCTCTCCTTCATCGTCACCGGGGTGGCCTGGAAGTGGTTCCTCGATCCCGGCCTCGGGCTGGAGCAGACGCTGCACCACTTCGGCTGGACGAGCTTCCACTTCGACTGGATCAAGAACAAGGACTTCGTCATCTACACCGTCGTCATCGCCGGTGTCTGGCAGGCGTCGGGCTTCGTCATGGCGATGTTCCTCGCGGGTCTTCGCGGCATCGACGGCGAGATCATGAAGGCGGCGCAGATCGACGGGGCGTCGCCCTTCCAGCTTTATCGGCGCATCGTCATTCCGCTGTTGCGGCCGATCTTCCTGTCGGCCTTCATCGTGCTCGCCCATATGGCGATCAAGTCCTACGACCTGGTGGTGGCGCTGACCTCGGGCGGGCCGGGCGGCTCGGCCTGGCTGCCGTCGAACTTCATGTATGAATATACCTTCAAGCGCAACGAGATGGCCGTCGGCTCGGCCAGCGCCATCATCATGCTGATGACAATCTCGGCGATCATCGTTCCCTATCTCTATTCCGAACTGAAGGAGAAGGCCCGATGAGCAGCCTCACCTCTTCGATCGGCACGTCGTCATCGGCTGCGGCGGGCGCAGGAGCGGAGCGCGGCAACAGCGCCCGCTGGATCGGCCGCCTCGTCATCTACGGCCTGCTGGTGATCTTCGCCATCCTCTACCTGATGCCGCTCTTCGTCATGCTGACGACCTCGTTCAAGACGATGGACGAGATCCAGAACGGCAACATGCTGGCGCTGCCGCAGGCGCCGACCTTCGATCCCTGGGTGAAGGCCTGGGGCGAGGCCTGCGTCGGGCTGACCTGCGCCGGCATCAAGGGCTACTTCTGGAACTCGATCAAGATGGTGGTGCCGGCGGTGGCGATCTCCACCTTCATGGGCGCGCTGAACGGTTATGTCCTGACCAAGTGGCGCTTCCCCGGCCATACGCTGGTGTTCGGGCTGATGCTGTTTGCCTGCTTCATTCCGTTCCAGTCGGTGCTCTTGCCGATGGCGACCATCCTCGGCTCGCTCGGTCGCTTCGGGGTGACGCTGCAGAACGCCACCGGCTTTAACTTCGGCTTCGGCAATTCGACGGTCAATCTGGTCTTCGTCCATGTCGTCTACGGCCTCGGCTTCACGACGCTGTTCTTTCGCAATTTCTACGAGGCCTTCCCGACCGAGCTGGTCCGGGCCGCCCAGGTCGATGGCGCCAGTTTCTTCCAGATCTTCCGCCGCATCATGCTGCCGAACTCGCTGCCGATCATCGTCGTCACCGTCATCTACCAGTTCACCAATATCTGGAACGACTTCCTGTTTGCCTCGGCCTATGCCGGCACCGGTGACTCCATGCCGATGACGGTGGCGCTCAACAATGTCGTCAACACCTCGACCGGGGTGGTCGAATACAATGTCAACATGGCGGCGGCGATGATCGCCGCCGTGCCGACGCTCATCGTCTATATCCTCGCCGGCCGCTACTTCGTGCGTGGCCTGATGGCGGGCGCAGTCAAAGGGTAACCCATGGCTTTCCTGGAAATCTCCGGCCTCAGAAAGCGCTTCGGCGCCGTCGACATCCTCAAGGGCATCGATCTCGAACTCGAAAAGGGCGGCTTCCTGGTGCTGGTCGGCCCGTCCGGCTGCGGCAAGTCGACCCTGCTCAACACCATCGCCGGGCTGGAGACGATCACCGCGGGCGAGATCCGGATCGACGGGCGCGCCGTCAACGGCCTGCATCCTTCCAAGCGCGACATCGCCATGGTGTTCCAGTCCTATGCGCTTTATCCGAACATGACGGTGGCGGGCAACATCGCCTTCGGCATGGAGATGCGCGGCGTGCCGCCGGAAGAGCGCAAGCAGGCGATCGACAAGGTCGCCAAGGTGCTGCAGATCGGCCATCTGCTCGACCGCAAGCCGAGCCAGCTGTCGGGCGGCCAGCGCCAGCGCGTCGCCATGGGCCGGGCGCTGGTGCGCGATCCCAAGCTCTTCCTGTTCGACGAACCGCTCTCCAA
>NZ_JABDWI010000028.1:0-2500 GCF_019685235.1 Rhizobium sp. NLR8a | reverse complement strand
ACTGATCCTAACCAAACTCCGAATACCGGGGAGTACTACTCGGCAGACACACGGCGGGTGCTAACGTCCGTCGTGAAAAGGGCAACAACCCTAACCTCCAGCTAAGGTCCCCAAGTCATGGCTAAGTGGGAAAGGATGTGAGGATCCCAAAACAACCAGGATGTTGGCTTAGAAGCAGCCATCATTTAAAGAAAGCGTAACAGCTCACTGGTCTAAATAAGGGTCTTTGCGCCGAAAATGTAACGGGGCTGAAGCCATGCACCGAAGCTGAGGATGTGTAGCAATACACGTGGTAGCGGAGCGTTCCGTAAGCTGATGAAGGGAGACCCGTGAGGGCTCCTGGAGGTATCGGAAGTGCGAATGTTGACATGAGTAACGATAAAGAGGGTGAGAGACCCTCTCGCCGAAAGACCAAGGGTTCCTGCTTAAAGTTAATCTGAGCAGGGTTAGCCGGCCCCTAAGACGAGGCGGACACGCGTAGTCGATGGGAACCACGTTAATATTCGTGGGCCTGGTGGTAGTGACGGATTGCACAAGTTGTTCATTCTAATTGGATTGGATGGGCAGCGGAGCGGTTCCAGGAAATAGCTCCACCGTATAGACCGTACCCGAAACCGACACAGGTGGTCAGGTAGAGTATACCAAGGCGCTTGAGAGAACTATGTTGAAGGAACTCGGCAAATTGCACGCGTAACTTCGGAAGAAGCGTGACCCCATATGAGGCAACTCTTGTGGGGTGGCACAGACCAGGGGGTAGCGACTGTTTATCAAAAACACAGGGCTCTGCGAAGTCGCAAGACGACGTATAGGGTCTGACGCCTGCCCGGTGCTGGAAGGTTAAGAGGAGAGGTGCAAGCTTTGAATCGAAGCCCCAGTAAACGGCGGCCGTAACTATAACGGTCCTAAGGTAGCGAAATTCCTTGTCGGGTAAGTTCCGACCTGCACGAATGGCGTAACGACTTCCCCGCTGTCTCCAACATAGACTCAGTGAAATTGAATTCCCCGTGAAGATGCGGGGTTCCTGCGGTCAGACGGAAAGACCCCGTGCACCTTTACTATAGCTTTACACTGGCATTCGTGTCGGCATGTGTAGGATAGGTGGTAGGCTTTGAAGCGGGGACGCCAGTTTCCGTGGAGCCATCCTTGAAATACCACCCTTATCGTCATGGA
The DNA here is from genome assembly GCF_019685235.1 of Rhizobium sp. NLR8a. Lineage (NCBI taxonomy): Bacteria > Pseudomonadati > Pseudomonadota > Alphaproteobacteria > Hyphomicrobiales > Rhizobiaceae > Rhizobium > Rhizobium sp. NLR8a. The sequence goes on along the minus strand of NZ_JABDWI010000028.1, from coordinate 1,330 downwards.
TGTCTAACCGCGGCCCGTCATCCGGGTCCGGGACAGTGTATGGTGGGTAGTTTGACTGGGGCGGTCGCCTCCGAAAGAGTAACGGAGGCGCGCGATGGTGGGCTCAGACCGGTCGGAAATCGGTCGTCGAGTGCAATGGCATAAGCCCGCCTGACTGCGAGACTGACAAGTCGAGCAGAGACGAAAGTCGGTCATAGTGATCCGGTGGTCCCGCGTGGAAGGGCCATCGCTCAACGGATAAAAGGTACGCCGGGGATAACAGGCTGATGACCCCCAAGAGTCCATATCGACGGGGTTGTTTGGCACCTCGATGTCGGCTCATCGCATCCTGGGGCTGGAGCAGGTCCCAAGGGTTTGGCTGTTCGCCAATTAAAGCGGTACGTGAGCTGGGTTCAGAACGTCGTGAGACAGTTCGGTCCCTATCTGCCGTGGGTGTAGGAATATTGACAGGATCTGTCCCTAGTACGAGAGGACCGGGATGGACATATCTCTGGTGGACCTGTTGTCCTGCCAAGGGCATAGCAGGGTAGCTATATATGGACGGGATAACCGCTGAAGGCATCTAAGCGGGAAACCCACCTGAAAACGAGTGTTCCCTATCAGAGCCGTGGAAGACGACCACGTTGATAGGCCGGGTGTGGAAGTGCGGCAACGCATGAAGCTTACCGGTACTAATAGCTCGATCGGCTTGATCGTTCTCATTGTTCATGCTCATCAGCCAGAGGCTGATGATGCCTGACCTTTGTCCTGACGCGCCAAGGGCGCTGCGGACGGCCCGCCAAACGATTGGCGACGGCCTCTGGCCTGTATGGGTGCCACAAGCACCCGCAGCCGGAAGAGATCCAAAAGACGTGTTCAAAAAACAGGCCAACGCCTGCCAGCTTCTCAAATCAATAAGTTGCGCTTTGCCGACCTGGTGGTTATGGCGGGGTGGCTGCACCCGTTCCCTTTCCGAACACGGCCGTGAAACGCCCCTGCGCCCATGGTACTTCGTCTTAAGACGCGGGAGAGTAGGTCGCTGCCAGGTCTGCAAAACGCAACTCAGTTGATAAAAATCTTCTCTGAACAAACCCAAACGGCCAAGGCCGAAACAAAGGGCCGCTCACAAGCGGCCTTTCGTGTTATAATAGTTCCGCGGGGTGGAGCAGCCCGTTCGGCCTAAGATCGATCCACCGGATCGATCTCCAAACGGCCTCACCTCGTCAGGCTACGCCTGACATCGCTCCCGGGCATAACGTCCGGAATGAAATATCGCGGGGTGGAGCAGCCCGGTAGCTCGTCAGGCTCATAACCTGAAGGCCGCAGGTTCAAATCCTGCCCCCGCAACCAA
>NZ_JABDWI010000027.1:0-11291 GCF_019685235.1 Rhizobium sp. NLR8a | reverse complement strand
TAGACCCCTTCTATCTCATCGTCGACAACGCCGAATGGGTCGAGCGTCTCGCGCCACTCGGCGTCAAACTCGTCCAGCTGCGCATCAAGGATTGCCCGGACTCCGTGCTTCGCGAGCAGATCCGGCGTTCGAAGGCTGCCTGCGCGGCCGCGGGTTGCCAGTTGGTCGTCAATGACCACTGGAAGCTGGCGATCGATGAAGGATGCGATTTCATTCATCTCGGGCAGGAAGATCTGATGGCCGCTGATAGAAATGCCATTCGTCGCGCCGGCATGAAGCTCGGCCTTTCCACCCACGACATATCGGAGCTGGAGACGGCGCTGGCGGCCGAGCCGGATTATGTTGCGCTCGGGCCGGTCTGGCCCACGATCCTCAAGGCTATGAAATGGGCGCCGCAAGGCGTCGAACGCCTTGCTGACTGGCGACAGCGCGTCGGGATGATTCCGCTTGTCGCGATTGGCGGGATCACCGCCGAACGGGCGCCGCTGGTATTGGAAAAGGGCGCCCACAGTGCCGCCGTGGTCACCGATATTACCCGCAACCCGGATCCCGAGGCCCGCACGCTGCAGTGGCTGGCCGCGACCGCGCCATGGCGGCGCGCATGAGGGATGAAGGGTTATTCCCGCCGGAACGCGGGATCCTGCCGGCGCGGGGGTGTTGTCATATAATCAACGCCGGTTCGGATCTGTTCAATTCCACTAAGGACCTTGGTTTCATTCAGCCTGACAACGGCGGCCGGGACGCGTTCGTCCATATTTCTGCCGTGGAACGCGCTGGCATGCGCGAAATCGTTCAAAGGCCAGAAGAACGGCTACGACTTGGAGCATGACGACAAGTCCGGCAAGATGTCGGTCTGGCAATCTTCAGTCTGCTTGAAGGGGTACAGACGAGTGGACGGAGGTCCGTCAAGGACCGCGCCAGGAATTTTTTCGACGACCCAGCTGACATCGTTTGCATATGCCGAGCCTGAGACCGCCCGTGGGGCTACCCTTTCAGGTAAGTGAGAGCGTACTCAATCCTCAACGTGTTGCGTTTTGCGGGACCAAGGGAAAGAAGTCACCAGTTTCTGCACAACGGGCGTATGTTCACTCGGTACTTCCTGCTCAGCTGATCCAGCATCGTGCAATGCCTCGCGAAGAGCCTGACCTTGCGGATGATCGCCGAAGTGCTCCAGAAAGCTCGAAATCGGCCATCTCGTCACAGTGCCGCCGGAGGCATCGTTGGCGCGATGGATGACAGTATGCTGGTCCGCTGTTTCGTTATGTTCGAGATACCATTTGTCTCCGTTTGGACTGGCCGCAAATTCGTTTGGTGCTTCTGGCATTCTAGCCTCCTCTGACGGTGCCCATTATTGTGCCGCTTCCCGGCGGGCTGTTGCGCATTATGGTTTCGCAAGCGCAGCAGCAAGGTCTTGAGTGAACGGCTTGGACCGCCGGCGCAATCCCGCGCCGTGTGCACTTTCGCTGCAGGTAGTTCATGGCACGGAGAGTCAACGACTTCCTGCGCCTCCGACGCTTGCGCCGGGGGCGATGAGAAGGTCGTCTAGCTGTTCGAACGGCGCCGGCATGCAACCCTCCATCGCGTTGGTAAGGCCTTCGTCGAATGAGCTTTGCGAGAAGTTACCCAACACGGTCTGTTCAGGCGCCGGTAGGCGACCTAACTTTAACGGCTGAACGGATATCTGAATCCGCTTGCGATTGTTTTCGAACTCCGCGGATGATTTCGAGGACAGTGGTGTTTTTCCGAAGTGCCGGCTGAGTTCGATAGAGAGGGCGGCGGGCGAGGTCATTCCGTCGTGATAAAGCTTGAACAGCAGTCTGACGGCAACGTTGTAATATTTCGGGTCTGCAAGGCTACTTGTGCAATCGTATCCTGCGTCGTCAAGGACGCCCTGCAATACAGCCAGGTCAGAGGTCCGCACAGACATGTTGAGATTGGAAGACATGCTGTCCTCCTTCAATTTGGGGCGAAGGCAGAAACCGACCTCCACGCAGTAGCGCCCTGAGAAACAGCTACTGAAGACCTACCATGCGCCTAATCGATACGGCTGGCAAACTGAATATTGTGGGATGAGGAGAAAGCGGTCAGACCTGTGCGTCCCAATGTGGTGATTTTTCGCAATCATCTCTTTCCAGGTTCAATCATCAGGGCCAAAAGGACGTAAAAGGACCTACGCACATGCCGTCCGAGCTCCGAATGAAGTCGGTGAACCGGAAATCGCTTGATCACCTCTTTCCGAGCTGGAGCAATGCGACATCACGCCTGCGACGGCATGATCGCTGCAGGTCTTTGCAACATACCACTGGGCAGAATTTCAGCATCACCAAAGACTAAGAGGGGCTGGGCTTTCGACCACCGAGCCTGATCGCCAATCCGGCATTCCTTGCTCAATTGCCTCGCGGGTCATCAATTCTTCTTGTCCGCAGGCGCGTCCACAGCTCGCGTGGCGCCCCCTTCGTTTTCCCATGATGCCAACGCCTCAGGATCGGCATGCAGCTTCCGCCGTCTCGAAGAGGGGTAGGCGGGCGCGGGAATCGTCGCCGCCTTGATGCGCCTTATCACCATCACCTCTTCGTGATGGTTGCCATGTTCTGAAGCAACGAGATCTATCGTCGCGTAGTCCGCGCGCTTGAGGATGGACCGGAGGCGCCAATTCTCGTCGCGTTTCGTCGGAGTTCCGGTTGTGATGATTACTACCATAACCAGCCTCTCAAAATTAAACTGATGATGACGGCGAAGCTCGCCAGGATGGAAGCCCTGAATAAGAAGTCGCCGTAAGCCGCCATATATGAAGAGCGATTGAAGGTGGAAGACATCTTGTCCTCCTTTGATTGGGGCGAAGGGAGCCACCCCTTGATCGGCAGCGCCCGTTTCATTGGCTGTCGATATGCAAATAATGCGCCTCTATTGCGCTTTATCCAAGGCAAATGCGACGAACGCAGCGCCAGGCGACAATATTATTTTTCGTGCGGGCTACTCGGTCACGGGGCGAGAGGCGCGGGCTCTCCTCGGCTCGTTCAGTGATGACAACTCACCTGGCCGCGATAGTCCCGAGGCGGTCCGGAATTGAATCCTACTCTCGCCCGCCTGTATGATATAGTCCCTCATGACCTATTCCCCGAAGGACCTGGAACTCGCGCGACGGCAAGTGATCATCGACCGGCAGATGATTTGCGCTCAGCAGAGTCTGATCGACGGAATGCTGACGGCTGGTCAAGTTGACAGAGGATCTACGCACGCATTGCTTCCATCAGGATCTGATTCAGGCGTCGATCCAATTGGAGCGCTGAGCCGGCGCGCTCGGGGCGGTCGACGGGTTTCCCCCCTTTTCCACTCCGCAGTCTTTTCGTCAGGTTCCTCGGCACGCCTCTTTTCGACGCCGCCCAAGCCAGGCAGTGGCCGGGCTTTGCACTTACCATTGCAGCCGCCCGTGACCTTCCTCGGAGCGCCCTCTAGGCGGTTCTGACCCGAAGACGAGCAAATTGGCACTCCTTTTAATAAAAGAACTAGGCAATCCGAACCACGACTCGCGCATCAAAGGCTGCCGCAAGGAACGCGGACTGGGCTTCCCCTTCGGTTACTATGCCCTCTACCGTGCCCGCACAGGCCTCCATTGCCATAAAGAAAGCGCTACCGCTCGTCACCGGCCAATTCTTAAAAAGCATGTCAAGGGCTTCATCTGCGGACGCAATAATATGCCGCACCCGATTGCGTTCAACCACTAAGAGCAGCCACGCCGACGTCGACACACAGTCTCCGATTCCACATTTGAGAAATAGTGGATCTCACAGTTAGCCGGAGTACGGCATGAGGGAGAAAAGTTCCTCACCCGTGCAATCCACACCCCCAACCCCCGCCTTGACGCATTGTTCCATGCTATCGCCCTATACATTGGGAGGGCCGGGGAGTCCTACGGTTGTCGGAGGTTTATCGGGCAGGCCGTCCCTGAATGGAGGCGCGTGTCCGCTCAAAGCTTGGCGGAGACTTCGACGATATTGGCTCGCCAAAACACCTTTCCAGCTCCCTGGAAAGGTCGTCGGCAGAGGTCATCCCATATTGGAAACGTTGGATAAGCAACTTCGCTGCCGCGCTGTATCGCTCAGGATGGGCGACGCTTCTGGCTGAATTGTATCCAGCCGCATCCAAGACGCCTCGCAGCATTGTGAGGTCTCTGGAATTTAAGATATGGACGTGTTCGGAAGACATTTCCGGTCCTCCTTCAATTTGGGGCGAGGGCTGAAAGCCCTGATGCAGCAGCGCCCGTAACATTGGCTGCTGACGAGGTGACCATGCCTGAGCGCAGCTCCGGATGCAATGTGAATCACGCAATTTGAATTTTTATAAGATATCTTTAACAAAACCGAAAATTGCGGTTGCGTTTCATGCAGCGAGTGCCTATATGCCTCTCATCGGCATTGCTGATGAGCGCTGGAAAGCATCTGTCGCTCGCAATTGCCGCAGTCGCTTTCTGCTTTTGACCACGGATGTACTGGCATTGGTATGGGTAGCGATGTGAGGAAGGTCGGTGCGGTTTCGCCCCGGCCTTTTTTGTTGGCCGGCTCGCTGGCCGAGAACTTCGTTTAAACACAATGGCGGCTCAGGTTGCCACATCGAGTTTGCTAGTCGAGCTTCGTTTCGCGCCACTTGGCGTCAAGCAGACCTTTCCTCTCAAAATCGATCTTTGTCTTCCGGGCGCCGTCCGGCAGCGATCACTCATGCGACGAATAGGAATTTAAATGAGCAAAACCAATGCCGCTGAGATCCAGCGCAGAACCCAACGCCAGGCCGCGAACACGAGCGGTGGCGGGCACCTGGGGGGAACAAACTTCGGGCAAGCTCCCGACGCCAAGACCGCAGGCGGAACAGGTGCCAAATCCCGTCCTAGTGGTGGACGCAAATAGACGTCTGATAGTAGCAACTCGGAAGGCTCGCTTTGAGAAACTGAAGCGAGCCCACTTTTCGAAGCAGCCAACTGTAATTCCTGCGGTATCGCGTTCGCCGCGGCAAGATCCTGGCAGATTTACGCTCGGCGGGCAAGAATCTCGATGAGCGAGCCTTGCGGGAACGCATGGAGGCTTTGAGCGTCGCCGCCATGCAGGACCTCGTCCGCCAACCGCCTCTGTGATCGGGAGATCCATCTGCGGTTAACGGAAACCCGGCAGCGTGCCGGGCTTGCTCCCAGTCAGGGCGGGAACACGGCGCGGATGCGCGCCGATGGAAATAGTGCCATGGGTTCGCCTCACAAATCCGGCGACAGCTCATTATGAACCTTGTGCACACCCTTCGTTCTCAGCGTAATCTCCTCCGCCCACAACACCTCCGCTTGCACATGCACCCACCCGGCCAGCGTGATATCGCTGCCGCGTGCGGTGACGAAGATATAGCTGGAGTCGAGATCGCTGGAATCGGCAAGCGCGCTGTAGACCGCCGATTCAAGATCGTCCTGGTCGGGATGGCGGGTTGCTACGCGGCTCGCGACGCTGAGATGTTTTCTGTCGACTGACATCGTTTCGCCTCCTGCGCGGCCCTTTTCGGGTGTAATAGGCTATCGGCGGATATCCCGCGCCGTCAGGGTATGTCGGTCCTTGCAGCCGCGGCCGTAGGCATGGGTGGCCGCATCCAGAATGGCCTCGCGCGCCATATCAAAGGCTCTCAAGCACTCGTCTTCGGAGCGGGCGGCCTGGCTTGCGGTCCGCAAGGCATTGGCTTCAATCAAAAACCGCACCTCGAACATGCCGTCATATCCGGAGAAGCGAACGGCATTGCGGCTCTCGTCGAAACTGCGGCTTCTATTGGGAAAGGTCAGTGTCACGCATTTCTCTCCCGGAGGGGTTGGTCATGCCAAGTCAAACTGGACTGTCGCAAAGTATGCCATTGAACTTCCGCCGGGCTCGCTGAGGCGCGGCAGGGCTGGTCAGGTTGCCGCTGTGCTACAGATGCAGGAGACCTTCCTCCTGTCCGGCTTCCTGCTGTCGGGGTGCCGGAATCCCGGAACGACGGCTGCTCCTTCGCAGCTCCGGTCCTAGGAAATATGGGGCGCGGCCCTCGAATTGCAATGTAGGGTCAGAGGAGAGTTCGTGGCTGGCTGGAATCTGTCGTCTGCGCTTGAGGAGGGCTGCGACGAGAGCATCGCGTTCGGGCCGAACGGGGCAGGTTATGAAACCTTTCTACGGCGTCCGCGTTTCGCACCATCGATCCCCATTTGGTCTGATCGAAAACTCCTGCAGACGGTTCATCGTGATACCCGCTGTTATGATGACGATATAGTGTCGGAATTGGAAGTTTTCATTTACGCGCTGACAGTAATCTCGTCGCTCTTCTGGAGTTTCCGTCTTAGGCGCCCAGCCGTTTGCTTTCCGATAGAAAAAACAAGCAGAGTGAAAAATCATCAGCTATTTAGACGGCGAGGGAGGCACCGAGGTAGACTTCAGCTGATTGTCATTCGATCATGCAGGCACCACCGCGAAGCTGGTACGGACGATTACAGTCCCATCCGTTGCCCGTCGAGTTAAGATGTGCGTTTTCGGGAAGCTTGAGCTGCAGGCATTGATTGCCCCTCGGCTCGAAGCCGCGGTCGCACTTCCATTTCAGTCCGTGGGGCGCGTCGACGAAGATGGCATTCTCCGGAACCTCGACAGCGACACACGTCTGATCCTTGTTTTCAAAGCCTCTATCACACCTCCACTCATTTCCGGCGGATGTCAGATATGAGTGGGCGGGGAGTTCGAGCTTGAGACATGCTTGTTGTAGCGCGCGATAACCTCTTTCGCATTCCCAGCCGGATCCTGTGGTATTATCGGACAGGAATGCTTTCTCCGGGACTTTGATAGGGTCGCAACCCACATTGGTTTGACGGTATCCACGCAGGCATCTCCAGCGATCGCCGAAATATGGGTCGAGATATGCATTGTCCGGAATTTGGACGGTGAGGCACTGGTTCCCCTTCTCCAGAAAGCCGTAATGGCAATCCCAGCCCTTGCCAAAGGAGGAGTTCGTCAGAAACGCGTTGTCGGGAAGCTTCACCTTAAAGCAGGCGTCATCCTGCCTTCGAAAACCACGATTGCATTCCCAGCCGAGGCCATAGCGGCTTGCCTGGGCATTTTCAGGCACCGACCTTGAGGTCTGGCCGAGCGCCGAGGAGCTGAGTCCCGATGCAGAATGCAGGGGGATGGTCATCATCAGGGCCAGCGCCCTGTAATATGATTGGCGCATAAGTTGTCTCCAAAGGCCTGCATCTGCGATCTCCTGGTCGTAATTCCAAGATATAACGCTGAAGGGCAGTAAAGAGGGAAGGACAGATACCGTGCGACGCTACCAGAGCCTTGGCTCTTTCTCGGGAGCTTTCTCAGGAAAAATGGGCGCGCCGGCCCACATCCCGCGACCGACAGGTGACGAGCCATGAAGCTGTCCTCTGTTGCGGACCATGGGAAAGGTCCTATGCACTTTCCGATTGCCTGGTTTGCGCTTGCTTTCGCCGTTGGCGTTCAGGAGCATTTTCTGGAAGTAGAGCAGGAAGCAGGCATGCGAGGATCGGGACGTCATCGCGTCCTCCTCTTGTCGGGGCTAGGGCGCGCTCTTGTCCCTCAGGCGGCAGCGCCCTGACCAGTTGCAGCCGACATCGCACCCTGGACTTCATTTCCGCCTTTGGCAAGCAAGCTTTTGCTATTCATGTGGTGCCTTGAATGAGGCTGATTGAAACCTTACATACAGGGCACGTTTTCAGCCTTTCGGCTACCTGATCCTCCCGGCTGCGTCGGTTGCTTGGCAAACCCTGATTTTGCGAACGTTGCGAACTCCGCCATACTGGCTGGAGCGGTTTGTTCCGGATGTATTCGTCCCGCAGCCGCACTGAGGATGCCATAATGACCAACACCACCCGCCATGCCGCCGAAAGCATGTTCAAGCGCTCCAAGCCAGAACAAGGATCGGATGCAGCAAAGCTGCAGGATTTCCTCAGCAGGCAAGCTCTCCGGAGGCGCGCGACGAAGCTTGCCGAGATGCAGCAGCGTCTCGAAAAACGGAGTGCTGGACCGGTTGGACTGACTTCTTCTTCCGTTAATACCGCAACATGGGACGGCAAAGAACGACTGTTCTCGGCGATCGCTCAAGCCGCAAGGATTAGGTTATGACCGTTTTCGACTATAGTGCCGGCGCGGGGCTTTACCCGTGCAAGACAATCAACAGAAGAGGCCGCCTCGGCTACAAGAGGTTCGATTCCGTCGCCGAGGCTCTTCGCTTTGCGATCGAGGACATGCCGGCCTCTCTCCTCGGTGGATCCGTGCTCGAAGTCGAGGAGGCGCGCTTCGATGGTTTGCAGATGCGCAAACTCTATGAAGCCGAGGCTTATCCGCTGACGCGCCGTCGACCTGAAACGTATCACGCGGAATTGCCCGCCTAAGTGGAAATGGCGAGAAGCTGAAAACAAAAGGTTGACTGGGAAGGATCTCCAGTCTATCCCTGCACATATCGATGCTTTGTTTGCCGATATTTGTTTGGCTGCGCTCTGCGCCTCTTGATCAACTCTCCCTTCAAAAGTCGAAAACACCGCCGCGCGTCGCTCGGCGGGCCGTCAAATTTATGCCGATGAAAGGGTTAATCATGACCACTGGCACAGTAAAATGGTTCAACGCCACCAAAGGCTTTGGCTTCATCCAGCCTGACGACGGGAGCGCCGACGTCTTCGTTCACATCTCTGCCGTTGAACGCGCGGGAATGAGTTCAATCGCTGAAGGCCAGAAGCTCGGCTTTCAATTGGAGCATGACCGCAAGTCCGGCAAAATGTCTGCAGGCCAGCTCCAACCGGCCTAAAAAGCTCCTATAGCCGCTGCGACCACGGATGTACTGGCGTGGCTGGCAAGGATAGTTGAAGGCCAGGCAGATGTCTGGCCTTTTTCATTCAACAAGTGAACAGCGCCCGACCGCTCGTACGACTTGAAGCGTAGCGGCCTAGGCTATCCTGTTGGGCAAGGACATCGATTGAAACACCCAAGCGACAACAGCTTTTCAGAACGTCGTAAGTCCGCCGAAAGCGCCAGACGTCAGCTGATTGCAAAATTTGAGTCGGCTCCGAAGCCGACCGACCCTGTAATGCAAGAACGGTTGGCGGCGCGCGAAGCAATTGCTTCGGCCAGGACCGCGCGTCGCGCCGAGCGCGACGCAATGAAGGCGGCGGAAAATGACCGCCTCCTTCGGGAGGCTGCCGCAGTAGCCGAGGTTGCCGAGGCTCATCAAAGAGCAGAGGCGGAAGCTCGCCAATTGGAAGTCAATAACCGAATCGCACGTGTCGTCGCCGATGAAGCGGCACGCAAGGCCGAGCGCGACCGGCGCTATGCCGCACGTAAGGCTCGTCGCGCTTGACGGCCTGAACATCTGACCGTGGCTCCCGCCAATTTGCGTCGCGTCCGAAGGGGATCAGAAAATCGATGAGAAGCCAAGCCGGCCAGTTGCACGAGCCGTTTGAAGACTCCGCCGGTGCGTGGCTGAAGATCCTCGCGAAATACCGGCAACCGAGCTTTTGGCGCAGCGCGTTCGAGTTGTCTGTGACAGCTGCCCCGTTCGCGCTGCTCTGGGTCGGCGCGTATGCCTCTTTGCTGCAAGACTTCTGGCCCGGTTACATACTGATCCTGCCAGCCGCCGCCTTCCTGCTCCGGTTATTCATGATCCAGCACGATTGCGGGCATGGTTCATTCTTCGCCCGGCGAAAGCTGGACACGTGGACAGGACGCGCACTCGGCGTTCTAACTCTGACGCCTTACGATTACTGGCGGCAAACACATGCCGAACATCATGCATCTGCCGGCAATCTTGATGAACGTGGCATCGGCGACATCACGACCTTGACGCTCGAGGAATATCGCACCCGCTCTCGAGCAGGGCGACTCGCCTATCGACTTTATAGGCATCCGATCGTCATGTTCGGCATTGGACCCGCCTGGCTCTTTATCTTCAAGCAACGCCTGCCGATCGGGATGATGCAGGCGGGAGCCTTGCCTTGGGTTTCCACGATGGCCACGAATGCAGCGATCGCGATCATAGGCGGCCTGTTAATGTGGACGATTGGGCCTATCCCCTTCCTGCTGGTGCATCTGCCGGTCGTTTTGCTGGCAGGGGCAGCCGGCGTCTGGCTATTTTATGTCCAACATCAGTTCGAGGAAACGCACTGGTCGAAGACCGGAGAATGGAAATTTCCGCGGGCCGCTCTTCACGGCGCGTCACATTATGATCTTCCGCTCGTGCTTCGATGGCTGACCGGGAATATCGGTATCCACCACATCCACCACCTTTCAAGCCGCATTCCGTATTACCGGCTTCCGGAAGTCCTGCGCAATCACCCCGAGTTGGTGGCTATCGGCCGCGTCACCCTTCGGCAAAGCCTCGAATGTGTCCGGCTTGCTTTGTGGGATGAAGAGAGCGGCAGGCTCATCTCCTTCCGAGAGGCCGAGAGCCTCGGCCCATCGATATCTGACCGCTTTATGCGGATCGTTTGAATAGCATGTTAGGATCCAAGATGAGTACGACCGCCAAAACAAGTCCCAATACGGCCGCTTTGATGGTCACTTTGACGCCTCCCCAGATCAGAGGCTTGAAACTTGCAAGGGATGGGGACCTGTACCTTCAGGAGAGCAAGAAGTGGACGCATCTCAATGCGACGATTACCTTCGCCAAAGCCGATCGCTTTCAGGAGCGGCCGATCGCAATCAAGTTCGCAACAACGGCGACGGTAGGCGAATTGAGAATCAGCGGTCTTCTCAAGACCCTCGATCCCGACGCCGACCCAGCCATCTCGCCGCACGGCATCACGATGGCCGGAAAGATGTGGCTGCTGAAGCATAAATAAATCCGGTCAGTTGCAGCGCCCGCGACAGCAGAAACCGTCAGGGGACAATGCTGCTCCACCGGAGCGGTGTCCCAGTCGTCGTCCCTGATCCACTCCGGCATGCGGTCCACAAGCTCATAGTCGCCAGCCGCCGACACACTGACGGGCAGGGGTGGCGAGCGCGAGAAGGACGTTCGTCAACCTGCGCTGCTCTTTGAAGCCCTGCAGCAGACAAGGCGATCTGCCGACTTGGCGCTCGTCTACAACGAAGCATCGGAGCGCGGTCTTGCGTGGCAACAAAATATTCGAGCCCGGGTAGGAATGCTGGCGGCAAAAGATGCCGTGCGGCTTCGCGCTTGCCATCGATGCCGGCCGCCTGGCGCATGGGGCCATACCGCTGGAGCCACGCGACGTCGCCGTCCCATCCACTCCCGTCATCGGCAAGGCAGTCTTTTCATGAAGCTAGACCCCTTCT
>NZ_JABDWI010000026.1:0-28548 GCF_019685235.1 Rhizobium sp. NLR8a | reverse complement strand
CAGGCTACGCCTGACATCGCTCCCGGGCATAACGTCCGGAATGAAATATCGCGGGGTGGAGCAGCCCGGTAGCTCGTCAGGCTCATAACCTGAAGGCCGCAGGTTCAAATCCTGCCCCCGCAACCAATCTTCCCAAAAAGCCCGCCTCGTGCGGGCTTTTTGTTTGGTAACAGCTCGAGAATTTGACGCCTCATCTGCGGCCCGCAAGAAGGCAAAGTCGACGCAGCCCGGACGAAAAATTCCTGAATAATTCTTCCGAACCGACACTATACCATCCTCTAAAGCCCGCAAAATAGCGGGCTTTTTGCGTTTCTGCGAGACAGGAGCGGTAGTCCCCCAAGTTGCCATCGATTTTCAAGTGATGACGAGATAGTTGCTAAAAGGATAATATTCTAATATACCTAGCTCAGGCGCACCTTATATTTTCGTAGTAGCAAGCAACGTCCGTCCATCCGGCGGCGCCTATTATCCTATTCAGCGAGCAGTTCGATTTCATGAAGTAGATAAGATTTATAGGGGGGAATCATGCGAAAATGGGGATCTTCTCTACTGACGTCTCCGCATGGGAGGCGTCGTATTCTATCGGCAATCTCCGCGTTGCCCGCGTTCTGCGCGCTGCTGTTTTTAGCCGGGGTTGCGTCCTCGCAAGCGCCGACCGACGAACAGCGTGACGCGATCAGGGCAGAGTGCCGCTCCGATTTCATCGCGAAATGCTCGGGGGTGACGCCGGGAGGAATCGAGGCGCTCACCTGCCTCCAGCAGCATAGCGCCACACTTTCAGCCGGCTGCCAGAAAGCGGTTTCGGCGGTGAACGTCAAACCCAAATCGACATCCGCGGAGCCAACGCCGGCGCCAGCGACCGGCGCGCCGCCGCACCAGCCGACTGAGGCGCAGCGGAATGCCCTCAAATCGGCCTGCCAGCGCGATTTCATGGCGCAATGTTCCGGCGTCACTCCGGGAGGTGCGGCGGCTCTCAGCTGTCTGCAACAACATAACGCCGCTCTATCGATGCCATGTCAGCAAGCCGTCGCCGCATTGGGGGGATCGGCGGCACCGACAACCAACGATGCGGCTGCCACCGGTGCGATCACCCCGGCCCCACGAGCAATGATGCCGGCCTTGTCGCCGCGAGAGGAAGTGATGATCCTGCGGGAAACCTGCGGCGCGGACTTCCGCGCCTTGTGCCGCATGGTCCCTCTAGGCGGAGGGCGGGGCATCGCCTGCCTGCGCGACAATCTAGAGCGCGTATCGCCGGAGTGCCACCGCGTGCTCACTTCGGGATTGTAGCGCCCGTTCGACGCTTGATCTCATAAAGAGGTCGTCGCGCCCCGGCGAGAAATTCGGTGCGCGACCCCACGAAGACCGGCAAGCACGCGTTGCCTGCCGGCTGCATGGCATCTCTCACATTTCAAGTCCGGCTGCGGAATATCCATCAGCGGCCATCTGCAATTTGATGAAATCAATGACGACACGAACGAAAGGCATTGCCATGTCATCGACTTTCCCTTTTCCGCTATTGAAGCGGATGCTTATCTATGCGTCGGTTTCTGCCGGTTTGGTGCTGCCGACGAGCGCTTGGGCGGATGATGCAAAAGAGCTGCTCAAGAAGATGTCCGATTTTCTGACGGCGCAGAAGACGATCTCCTTTACATATCAATCATCGCTCGAAGCGGTGACGCCTGCCTTTGAGAAGCTCCAGTTCGTGAGCTCGGGGATCGTGAACCTGACCCGTCCCGATAAGTTGCGCGTGACGAGGACCGGCGGCTTCGCGGATATCGACGTCAGTTTCGATGGTTCGTCGCTGACGGTACACGGCAAGAATCTCGACGCCTATGCGAAGATCGATGGCAAGGGTTCGCTCGATGATCTTATCGACCGCCTGATGACAGCGGGTATCGAAGCGCCGGGCGCCGATCTTTTATCCTCCAACGTCTACGGCGAGCTCATGTCCGATGTGACGGAGGCCAAGCATATTTCCAGTGCTTTCGTGGATGGCGTCGAATGCGAATATCTGGCCTTCCGAACGCCTGAGATCGACTGGCAGATCTGGATACAGACCGGCGCGCAGCCCATCCCGCGCCGTTACGTCATCACCAGCAAGCACGTCGTCCAGGCGCCGCAATACATGCTCGAAATCAGCGATTTCAAGAGTGGAGCAGATGTCGCGGCCGTTTCCTACAACATCGAGATTCCCGGCAGTGCCAAGACGGTCGATCTCAGCGAGCTGCAATCGCTCGATGAGCTTCCAGCGGCTGCCGATGCGGGAGAAGCGAAATGACCTATAACAAGCTGCTGTTCATTCTCGGCTTGGCCGGTGTCCTGACATTTACCGACCTTCGCGTCGAGGGCCAAGGTTCCATGGCGCTGTCGATCGGGTTCGCCACGCCGGCGGGCGCCGTCATCGGCAGGCCGTTGACGCCGCTCTCTTATGCGGGCGTTGCCCGCAGAACGACGCGGCGGGTCGTGACGCGGACGGCGACGACCATCGCCGTGCTTCCGGCAGGCTGTCTCTACGGTGCCTATTATGGCGGCTATTATTATCGGTGCGGGTCGTCCTATTACGCCAAGAGCGGGAGCGTTTATGTACAGGTGATCGTGCAATAACTGCCGCGATTGCTTTACCCGACGTTCGATATCTCCGTTTCCGTCACCCTCGCGGCCGCGTTTACGGTGGCTCCGCGCCGCTTCCAATATTCCTCGAGGCGCTGCAGCAGCACGTAGAAGGAAGGAACGAAGAGCACGGCGAGGCAGGTCGAGGCGATCATGCCGCTGAAGACCGATATGCCGATCGACTTGCGGGCCGATGCGCCGGCGCCCGTCGCCAGCACAAGCGGCAGGACACCGAGGATAAAGGCGAAGGACGTCATCAGGATCGGCCGGAAACGCAGCCGGGCGGCCTCGACGGCCGCTTCCAGGATTTCCATGCCTTCCGCCCGTTTTTCACGCGCATATTCGACGATGAGGATGGCATTCTTGGCCGCCAGCGCAATCAGCAGGATCAGGCCGATCTGGGTATAGAGATTGTTGGCCACGCCTGCTGCCGTCAGTGCCGCCACCGTGCCGAGCAGGGCGAGCGGCACGGCAAGTATGACTGCCAGCGGCAGGATCCAGCTTTCATATTGGCCGGCGAGCACGAAATAGACGAGCAGCATGGCGAGCGCGAAGATGAAGTAGATCTGCCCGCCCACGGCTTTTTCCTGATAGGAGAGCGCGGTCCATTCGAAGCCGGCTCCGGGCGGCAATGTATGGTCGGCGATCTGCTCCATGACCTCGAGCGACTGCCCGGAACTGAAGCCGGCGGCCGGTCCGCCGACGATGGTGGCGGTGGGATAAAGATTGTAGAGGCTGATCAGCGAGGGGCCTTCTGTCGTCGTGACATTGATCACCGTGCCGAGCGGCACCATCGTCCCGTCGCCGGCCTTGACCTTCAGATTGCGGATATCGTCGGGGCTGACGCGGAAATCGGAGGCGGCTTGCGCATAGACCTGGAAGGTGCGGCCGAATTTGTTGAACTGGGTGACATAGCTCGATCCGACATAGCCGGAGAGTGCCGAGAAAACCTGCCCCACGGTAATTCCCAGCGTCTCCGCCTTGATGCGATCGACGGAGACCGCAAGCTGCGGCACGTTCGAGCGAAACGGCGTGCTCAGCCTTTGCAGCGATGACTGGGCATTGCCGTTCTTCACGATCGTATCGGCAAGCGATTGCAGCAGCGGATAGTCGTAGACGCCGTTGCGGAGTTCGACCTGCATGGTAAAGCCGTTGGCATTGCCGATGCCCTGTATCGGAGGCGGTACGACCACCAGCGTTTTGGCGGTCAGCACATGCTGCAGCGCGTCGTTCAGATGCTGATAGATCGACAGCAGGTCCTGCCCTTTCTCCTTGCCGCGCTCGTCCCAATCCTTGAGAATGACATAGGCGACGCCGGCATTCTGCAGGCTGGCACTGTTGTCGAGAACCGAAAGGCCGCTGATGGTCAGCACCTGATCGACGCCAGGGGCGGCCTCGGCGATCTTGCCGACCTCTTCCATGACGGCATCGGTCCGCTCTTTCGAGGCGCCATCGGGCAATTGCGCACTGATCAGCACATAGCCCTGATCCTCGATCGGCAGGAATGCCGTCGGCAGGCGCGTGAGCCCCCAGACGGCGACGCCGATCAGCACGAGTGCTGCGATCGCCATGATGCCGCTGTGACGGGTCATCGCTCCGACCAATCCGGCATAGTGGCGTTCGCCCCAGTCATAGCCCCGATTGAAGCCGCGATAGAAGACGTTGCGTTTCTCGGGCGGCACCGGTGCTCGCAGCCAAAGAGCGCATTGCGTCGGTTTCAGCGTCACGGCATTGACGGCGCTGATCAATGCGGTGGCGGCGATGACCAGCGCGAACTGCCGATAGAGCTGCCCGGTCAGGCCGGGCAGGAAGGCTGCCGGAATGAAAACGGCCATCAGCACCAGCGTGATGCCGATCACGGGGCCGAGCAACTCCTCCATCGCTTTCTCTGCCGCCTTGCGGCCCGACATGCCGGCCTCGATGTGCCGGGCGACACCTTCGACGATGACGATGGCATCATCGACGACGATGCCGATCGCCAGAACGATGGCAAACAGCGTCGACAGATTGACCGTGAAGCCCAAGGCCGCCATGGCCGCGAAGGCGCCGATGATGGTGACGGGAACGGTGGTCGCCGGCACGAGCATGGCCCGCCAATCCTGCAGGAAAACCAGAATGACGATGAGAACGAGCACGCCCGCCTCGATCAAGGTGACGTAAACCTCGTCGATGGAGGCCTTGACGAATTTCGTCGTATCGAACGGCAGATGATATTCGAGGCCCGGCGGGAAATTCTTCGAGAGCTCCGCCATCTTCGCATTCACCGCCTGCTCCACGGCAATGGCGTTGGCTTCCGGCAGCTGGAAAATGCCGATGCCGGCCGCCGGCCGGCCGTTTTGCGTGAAGGACTGGCTGTAGGTCTGGGCGCCGAGTTCGACGCGGCCGATATCGCGCACACGCGTGATGCGGCCGCCCTGTCCGCTTTCGACCTTGACGACGATGTTCTCGTAGTCGGCCGCTTCGTTCAGCCGGCCGTTGACATTCAGCGTGTATTGGAAGACCTGCCCTTTCGGCACCGGCGGAATGCCGATCTGGCCGGCGGTGACCTCCTGGCTCTGCTGCTGCACGACATTGACGACATCCTGCGGCGTCAGGCCGCGTGCCTGCAGCAGGTTCGGATCCATCCAGATCCGCATGGCATATTGGCCGGCGCCGAACACCGTCACGTTGCCGACGCCAGGCAGGCGGGCAAGTTCGTTCTGCAGATTGATGACGGCGTAATTCGACAGGAACAGGCTGTCATAGCGGCTGTCGGGCGAGGCCAGGCTGACGAAGCCGAGGATGGCGGTCGATTTCTTCTGCGTCGTCACGCCTTGAAGCTGCACCGCTTCGGGAAGCGATGACATTGCGATCGCGACCCGGTTCTGCACCAGAACCTGCGCCTGATCCGGATCCGTTCCGATGGCAAAGGTCACGATCAGCGAATAGGTGCCGTCGCTGGCGCTGGTCGACTGCATGTACAGCATGTCCTGCACGCCGTTGACCTGCAGCTCGATCGGCAGCGCCACGGTGTCGACGAGGGTCTGTGCGCTGGCGCCGGGAAAGCGGGTCGTCACCTGCACCGTCGGCGGGACGACATTTGGATACTGCGCCACTGGCAGCTGGAACAGGGCAACCGCGCCGACCAAAACGAACACCAATGCCAGCACGTTGGCAAGCACCGGACGCTCGATGAAAAAACGCGAGATCATGCTGTTGTCCTCAGACGTTCAGATGAAGCGTGACGGCGAATTCATTGCGTGGTGGTGTCGGCCTTGGCATCGCCAGCGGCGTTGGCCGTCGGGTTCATTTCCATCTTCTCGGGGCTGACCTTGCTGCCGGGTATGGCCAGTTGAACTCCCTGGGTCACCACCCAGTCAGCCGGATCGAGGCCGGATTGGATGACCCGGAGCGCGCCCTCACGCTGCCCGATCTTGACCTGCTTCTGCTCGATGACATCGTCCTTCCCGAGAACCAGTACGTAGGTGCCAAGCTGGTTCGTTCCGATCGTGTCGTCGCGCACCAGTAGAGCCTTGTCATCGTGGCCGACCGGCACCCGAACTCTGACGAAGAGGCCGGGCAGCATGGCGTGGTCCTTGTTGTCGAACAGCGCGCGCACCTGAAGCGTGCCTGTGGAGGCATCGAGTTGAGGCGACACGTAGTCGAGATGTCCCTTGTGCGGATAGCCTTCCTCGGTCTGCAGACCGATCTCCGCGGGGATGCTTGGAAGGTCCGTCTGCCTGAAAGTATGTCCTTGCTTTGCCAGGGTTTCCTTGATCATCAACACCTGCGTTTCGCTGACGTTGAAATAGGCATAAAGCGGATCGGTCTGGACGATGCTGGCGAGTTTGGTGGGGCCGGACACGCCGACCAGCGTGCCGATGTCGACGAGGTGATTGGTGACGATGCCATCGAAGGGAGCGAGCACCTCCGTGTAGCCGAGGTTGATCGTCGCCAGATCGACATTGGCCTGGGCGTTGAGAATGGCGGCATTCGCCTCGTCGAGAGTTGCCTTGGCACTGTCGACCGCGGTCTGGGTGGTGACCTGTTGCTTCGACAGATTGAGCTGACGGTCATATTCCAGCTTCGCGCCGACCTGCGAGGCTTGTTGTGAGGCGAGTGACGCCTTCGCCTGATCCAGTTGCGCCTGATAAGTGTCGCGTTCGATGCCGAAAAGCTTGGTACCCTTCTTCACCATCATGCCGTCCTGGTAATCGATGGATTGGATATAGCCCTGGACACGCGCCTCGATATCGACGGCGTTGAGCGGCGCCGTATTGCCGGTGAGCTCGAAATAAAGCGTGACCGGTTGCTGGACGGGCTGTGCGACCCGAACCACGGCAGGTGGAGGAGGAACATAAGTGTTCCCGCTTTCCTCACAGCCGACGAAAAGCGCCAAGCCGGCAAGTGTCAGAAAAAATCGCAGACCCTGATGCAATCCCCCACGCATTGCCGCCGCCTCGACATGTCAAGAGCCCAGTTTTCGCTGCGTGCCTCGATGGCGGCCCCCACCGGCCTGCCGAAGGTTCAAGGCATGCGATATTATGTCGCGGCATTGCTAAAAATTGCAATAGTCCTTGATGCACAATTGAACTGCTTCGCAGTGTCGAAGGAGCAGTGTGAAGGTCTGCCAGTCCCATCGGAGATCGTAAGCCGGCTACGGTTTACCCAGCCGTTCGAGGGCGGACTGCAACGGTGCGTCGGAAACGCGGACCAGGCCGATGTAAGGATTGGCCATGTCCGAAACCAGGAAGACGGCGCCGGCGACGGATAAGGCGCAGACGAAGAGAATGGACAGCACTGTGGGATTCGGCGGTGCCTGGAGTCCGAAGGTCGTGAAAAGCAGCGAGAGCCAACAGACGAGAACGGCAAGGAAGGCCCAGGGCAGGCCCTCGCTGCCGGATTCGACCAGCAGCCAGTGGGTTTCGGCCACCGTGCCGCTCACATCGAGAGCGCGCGCCTGGAGGGAATGATGCATGGCATCGCGCGGCGACAGCGATCGAAGGTCGCCTTGAACCGCCTCAATGTCCTGGTATTCCCCGGGCGCTTTGCGCGATGGCTCGTCGGTGGTCTCGGCACTCCAGCCGCGGCTCAGCCGCCTCTCGATCAGCTGGCGCAGTAACTGGCGGGCATGATCGGTCTCCGGGCCGTATTGCGCCATGACGCGGTCCAGCAGCAGAACCCGCGCAGCCGCCGTCCTCATCTCGACTTCGGCATCGTCATAGCTCGATTTGGCGGATGCGATCAGCAGACCGAGGGCCAAGGCCGACAGCGTTCCGACCACCGCGGTTGCGAGCCTGATGGCATCCTTGGATTCCGGGCTGAGATGATGATCCGGCAAGCGGCCGCGCACCATCATTCCCATCGATGTTGCCGCCGACAGAAAGACAAATACAATCCCGCCAAGCAACAGTGAGCTCAACTCCGGTCTCCATATAATCTTGACGATCCTGCAAGCTGCGATGCTTGCAAGCTCTATACAAGAAATGCGGTCATCATAGCGGAGGACCGACGGAGCGTGGAACTCTTTACTTCTCTGTTCTCGGGCGGAGATCACTGCTGGAAGATGAGAAGCACGTAAGCCAGGAAAAGCACCAGATGAACGGCACCCTGCATGAGATGAGTGCGACCGCTGGCGAAGGTAATGATGCTGACGGCAAGGGTGAGCAGGAGCATCACCAGATCGCTGTGTTCCAGCCCAAGGGTGACCGGGTGTCCGTAAAGACGGCTGACCACGAGCATCGCGGGTACGGTCAGCCCGATCGTCGACAGGACTGAACCCAGAAAGATATTGACCGCGCGCTGAAGATTATCGGCGATGGATGCGCGCACGGCGCTGATCGCCTCGGGCGTCGCGACAAGGATGGCCATGACAACGCCGCCGAAGGCGGTCGGCGCGTGCAGGGTTTCGATGATGTAATCGATCGGCCGCGCAAGCTGTTCGACCAGAAAGACCACCGGACCCATGTAGGCGAAGAGCAGAACGGCATGCGGCCAGACTGGCCGGTGCGGAAGGGCGTGTTCGCCTGGATGTGCGTGGCGATTGGCGTCGGTCGTGAAATAATCCTGATGGCGGCCAGCCTGGAGAAACAGGAATGTGGCGTAAAGGCCGACCGAGACGATGCCCAGTATCAATTGCCGCGGCGCCGATGGATGCTGGCCGTCCGGGCCGGCAAGAAATGTGGGCATGACGAGGCTGAGCGTCGCCAGTGGCACGATGACGCCGAGATAGGCGTTGGCGCCCTGGAGATTATGCTGTTGTTCCGGCCGCCGCCAGGCGCCCAGCAGCAATGACAGGCCGACCATGCCATTAAGGATGATCATGACGACCGCAAACAGGGTGTCGCGCGCAAGCGTGGGATTGTTCTCGCCGTGAATCATGACGGCGGAGATCGCCATGACTTCGATCGAGGTTATGGCGAGCGTCAGAATGAGCGTGCCGTACGGCTCCTTCAGCCGCTCGGCCAGATGATCCGCATGCCGGACGACAGACAGGGCGGAGCCGAGAACGACCGCAAACAGCCATCCGAAAACCACGGCGAACCAAAGCGGATCGGGAAGCCGACGGAAGAGCTGCTCCGGAAAGGCGAGAAATATCAGGCTGGTTGCGATGCTGACGCCGAGGAACCATTCCTCGCGCAGACCGGTCTCGCCGACGGTGCGCAGTGCGGGCCTGTCAGTCATCAAGACCGCCGCAATTCCGCAAATTCCGCCGCAATGCGATCATCAACACCATGGTCCCGCCCGCTGTCCTGCCCGCCACATAAAAGGAATCGAACGAGGCCGTCCAAAAACCAGACAGCCCAACCTTCATGCGGAAAGCCATTTCGCCTTTGTCATTGAAACAAGCTCGACCCAAGCCCGGCCCTTGTCGCCATCCAGAATACAAAAGGACCGTACCTCACGCCAGATGCCACGTGATCGAGGCGCAGACGCTGCAAGCCAGGCAGGACTTTGTTATTCGCGGCCGGTCGCCGGGATCGCAGCGCCGGTGACGACGGCTGCGGCGGGCGAGATCAGGAAGGCGATGAGCCGGGCGATCGACTGCGGCGATACCCAGGCGTGCGTTTTTGCATTGGGCATGGCAGCCCGATTCTCGGGGGTATCGATCGTGCCTGGCAGAATGCAGTTGGCGGTGATGCGGTCGTCGCGGCATTCGGCGGCAAGCGCTTCCGTCAGCCGGATGACGGCAGCTTTCGAGGCTGCATAGGCGGCCTGGTTAGGACCGGCCTTCAGGCCGGGCATCGCAGCGACGTGTACGATGCGGCCGTAGCCTGCCGCCTTCATCGTCGGGAGAACCGCCGCGCTGATCGTCAGCGCGGTGCGGGCGTTTGCCGTCATCATGGTATCCCATTGCGCGGGGGCTTCCGGCCCGACCGGGCCCATCTGAAACCCGCCCACGGTGTTGACCAGAGCGCCTACGCCGCCGAAGCGCTTGACGGCTCGGGCGACGGCGGCGGCGCAGGAAGCGTAATCGGTGAGCTCCGTTCCGGCGATCGAGAGAAACTCGGCGGACGCAGGAAGCTCGCCGGCCAAAGCTTCCAGCTCCTGGCTCGAACGGTTCATGCAGACGAGTTTTACGCCGGCGCCGGCAAGCTCCCGGACAACGGCGCTGCCGAGGTTGCCGCCGGCTCCCGTGACGATCACGGCTTTCTGGTCGTTCATGGCAAGCGATCTCCTGACGGTGCCGGTGCTGGACGCCGCGCATTGTTGGTCCAGGCTGCGCCGCAACGCAACCCCTGCGCAGCCGCGCCAGTCAGGTATCTTGAGAATGCGGGCGGAGCTGAAAGCTCCGCCCGACATCATCCCGGTCTCGTCTACTAACCTTCAGTGATACTTTTCCCGTTCGCGGCCGAGGATGACCGGCGCATCCAACCCAGAGATCGGGCGGGTGACATCTGCCGGGATGTCACCGGTGAGCTGCAGGTCCAGGTAGCGAGCGCAGCAGACGCGCAGGAAGGATGTGAAGTTTCCGAGATCATGGCCGGCATCGATCGATTCATGGTGCAGCCGAGTAATCAGCTGCACGACGTTCATTCCGTCGCGCCGGGCAATCTCCTCAAGCTTCGACCAAAAGAAGTTCTCCAGCCTGACGCTGGTGACCATGCCATCGATGCGCAACGACCGGGTGGTGCTTTCCCATAGCCGCGCATCCGCCTTGATGAAGAGTTCACACATGTCGCCCTCCCGGCGCCGCCTCGTCAGGCGGCGTTGGTTTCAGGTAATGACGAGGCATCGAGCACGGCCATGAACTGCCGCAGCCAGGAGGGATGCGCCGGCCAGGCCGGCGCCGTGACCAGGTTGCCGTCCGAGACCGCATCGGTGATGGAAATATCGGCGTAAATGCCGCCGGCAAGTTCGACTTCCGGCCGACAGGCCGGATAGGCCGAGCAGGTGCGGCCCTTCAACACGCCGGCGGCGGCAAGCAGCTGCGCGCCGTGGCATATGGCGGCCACAGGCTTTCCGGCATCGAAGAAGTGCCGGACCAATTGGATGACGTCGGCATTGAGGCGAAGATATTCCGGCGCGCGGCCGCCTGGGATGACCAGGGCATCGTAATCCTCCGCCCGAACGCTGTCGAAAGTGGCGTTCAGTGCGAAATTATGGCCCCGTTTTTCCGAGTAGGTCTGATCGCCCTCGAAATCATGAATGGCGGTGGCGACGGTCTCACCCGCGTTCTTGCCCGGGCAGACGGCATCGACCGTATAGCCGCAGGCGAGCAGCGTTTGAAACGGCACCATCGTTTCATAATCTTCGGTGAAGTCACCCGTGATCATCAGGATCTTAGAAGCTGGCATCGCATCCTCCTTGGAAACCAACAGACGAAGATTAACAAAGACCGCCCAGCAGCAGGTACTATGGGAATACTACAGGCGAAATTCTCGGCCGGAACCAGGTGAGCATCGCGACGGGAGCGTTCTCGGATCCCTTTCCGGATGTAAAACGGTTGCGTCCATCAAGCGGCAGATATCAAACCGTCCTGACCGTCGCATCCGGGACGGCACAGGCCTCGCCGCCGCCGAAGAGACGGGAACGGGTGAGGAAGCGTTTCTCGCGCCCGTTGTCGAGCGAGAACATGCCGCCGCGGCCCGGCACGACGTCGATGATAAGCTGCGTATGTTTCCATGCCTCGAACTGGCTTGCGCTGATATAGACCGGCACGCCGCCGATCTCGCCGAGCTTGACGTCGCTGTCGCCGACCATGAATTCATTGGCAGGATAACACATCGGCGAAGAGCCATCGCAGCAGCCGCCGGACTGGTGGAAGAGGATATCGGGATGATCCCGCTTGATTTCCGCGATCAGATCGAGGGCCGCATCGGTGGCGAGAACACGCGGTTCGCCGTTGACGGTCGTTTCCATGGTTCTTCCTCCAAGGTCTCGGTTCCCCTGCCCACAAGGGCCCTTGTGGGGAGGGGTTAGGGAGGGGCTTTGACACTCCCTCCCATCATTCAGAAAGCTTCTCAGAAGAAACCCAGTGCCTTCGGGCTGTAGCTGACCAGCATGTTTTTGGTCTGCTGGTAATGCTCGAGCATCATCTTGTGGGTTTCGCGACCGATGCCGGATTGCTTGTAGCCGCCGAAGGCGGCATGGGCGGGGTAGGCATGGTAGCAGTTGGTCCAGACGCGGCCGGCCTGGATCTCGCGGCCGAACCGGTAGCAGCGATTAGCATCGCGGCTCCAGACGCCGGCGCCAAGACCGTAGAGCGTGTCGTTGGCAATTTCCAGCGCCTCCTTCTCGGTCTTGAAGGTCGCGACCGACACCACCGGCCCGAAGATCTCTTCCTGGAACACACGCATCTTATTGTGGCCCTTAAAGATCGTCGGCTTGACGTAATAGCCGTTCGCCAGTTCGCCGCCGAGATCATTGCGCGAGCCACCGGCCAGAACCTGGGCGCCTTCCTGCTTGCCGATGTCGAGATAGGCGAGGATCTTCTCAAGCTGCTCCGTCGATGCCTGGGCGCCGATCATCGTTTCCGGATCGAGCGGGTTGCCCTGTTTGATCGCCTCGACGCGTTTGACGGCTTTTTCCATGAAGCGGTCGTAGATCGATTCCTGCACGAGGGCGCGGCTCGGGCAGGTGCAGACTTCACCCTGGTTGAGGGCGAACATTGCAAAGCCTTCGAGCGCCTTGTCGAGGAAGTCGTCATCCTCGGCCATCACATCGGCGAAGAAGATGTTCGGCGATTTGCCGCCGAGCTCCAGCGTCACAGGAATGAGGTTCTGGCTGGCATATTGCATGATCAGCCGGCCGGTCGTCGTTTCGCCGGTAAAGGCGATCTTGGCGATGCGGGGGCTGGTCGCCAGCGGCTTGCCGGCCTCGATGCCGAAGCCGTTGACGATATTGAGCACGCCGGGCGGCAGCAGGTCGCCGACGAGTTCCGCCCAGAGCAGGATCGAAGCGGGGGTCTGTTCGGCCGGCTTCAGCACGACGCAGTTGCCGGCGGCAAGTGCCGGCGCCAGCTTCCAGGTCGCCATCAGGATCGGGAAGTTCCACGGAATGATCTGGCCGACAACGCCGAGCGGCTCGTGGAAGTGATAGGCGATGGTGTCGTGGTCGATCTCGCCGATCGAACCTTCCTGGGCGCGGATGCAGGAGGCGAAGTAGCGGAAGTGGTCGATGGCCAGCGGAATGTCGGCCGCCATGGTTTCGCGGATCGGCTTGCCGTTGTCCCAGGTTTCGGCCTGGGCGAGCAGTTCCAGCTTGTCCTCCATCCGCTGGGCGATCTTCATGAGGATATTGGAGCGCTCGGAAGCCGAAGTCCGGCCCCATTTTTCCTTGGCCGCGTGGGCCGCATCCAGCGCGAGATTGATGTCCTTTTCATCGGAGCGCGGGATGTCGCAGAGTTTTCCGCCTGTGACCGGCGTCACGTTTTCAAAGTATCTGCCTTCGACCGGCTCGCGCCATTCGCCGCCGATATAGTTGCCGTATTTCAGCTTGAACGGCGATTCCACGATTTTCTGATGAAGCATGTCATCCTCCCTTGATGATCCAGGTTCCAATCGAACCAGTGGGAGCAAAATGTGCGCGTTTTGCCGAAGGGAACAGGGTGGAGGATCAATACCGCAGCGCACACTGTCGCAGACATGCGACAGGGTCGCGTTTTGATTGCGATGTCCTATGGAACCGCTGGCGCCTGGTTTAATGCAGGCCCAACTTCTTCATCTTCCGGTGGAGCGTGGCGCGGCTGATCCCGAGGGCGATCGCCGCCTGTGAGACATTGCCGCTGGTGCGCGACAGCGCTCGCAGCAGGGCCGCTTTTTCCGCTTCCACAATCTCTTCCTGTTGTGAGACGGCGGCTTCATGGAGCGCATCGGCGGCGGGGATGCCGGCCGCGATCCGTTTGTCGTCCAATTGCAGCGCGATCCGGGCGGCGCGGGTGGCGCCAAGGACAAGGTCATGCCTGTCGACGGCAAGCAGGGCGGCGGCGGAATTCGCGCTCGTCGGGACCATCAGGAAACGGGCGCCGGCAAAGGCCGATCGAAAGAGATTGAGCTCGATGCGCATCGCCGCGTCGCGCACGGTCTGCGTGAGGATCGCCAGCGTCATCTCGTTGACCTCGTCGCGGCAGGTGGAGATGTCTAGTGCAGCGGCGAGTTCGCCGCGATGATCGCGGATCGGGGCCGTCGTGCAACTCAGGCGGATATTCGAGCAGAAGAAATGTTGATCCCGAAAAATGGCGACGGAACGCTCGTCGGCAAGGGCGGTTCCGATGCCGTTGGTGCCCATGCTCGCCTCGGTCCATACCGAGCCGGTCCATAGGCCAAGATCATAGAAATCCTTGTCGTCGCCGGCAGAGCCCCGGCGCTCCAGCGCAATGCCCTTCCTGTCCGTCAGAAGAATGCAGCAGCCGGCCCTGCCGACCGTGGTAAAGAGGCGGTCAAGTTCCTCGGTTGCGCCGGCGATCAGCTGTTCCGACTGTTTACGAGCGTCAAGAAATTCCTGGTCGGTAAGACGCACCGGCGGGCGTTCGTCCTCGGGAACGAGGCGATGCATGGTCATACACCGCCGCCACGACGCGACGATCGGAGAACTCGCAGCAGCGGAATTCCGTTGCGCAGAGGTATAGACATGCTCCGCATGTGCTGACTGTTCCTGCATCTGCTCCTCCCACGGAACTTCAGCATAGTCTGATGGAAAAGCGGCCGGTTTGCAATTGCACGCTCGGCGGCCTCCCTCTTCGCCCTTGGTGATCAGACGCAGTGCTGAAAAGCTTCAAGGATGGTCGCACGACATCGTGCTCCACTTCATTGATCTAGATCTGGTTCAAGACCAACGATGTCTATCGCGACAGCCGGGCCTCGATGCCGCGCGCGGCTGCCCTGCCGGTCGCAAGGCAGGCGGTGAGGAGATAACCGCCGGTCGGCGCCTCCCAGTCGAGCATCTCGCCGGCGACGAAGGTGCCCGGCAGCGCCTTCAGCATGAAGCCTTCGTCGATGCTGGTCCAGCGGATGCCACCTGCAGAGGAGATCGCCTCGGCGATCGGCCTCGTATCGAGAACCGGTACCGGCAGAGCCTTGATCGCGCCGGCGAGACGTTCGGGATCGGTCCAGTCGCGGGCGGGCGCGAGTTCGCGCAGCAATGCCGCCTTGACGCCGTCAAGCCCAGCGCCCTTGCGCAGGCGGTTTGAAAAGCTCGACTTGGTGTCCTGCCGCCTCAAGTCGCGCGCCAGCCTTTCTGTCGTCCGGCCCGGGGCGAGGTCAAGCGTCAGGGCAGCGTTGCCGTGGTGCTGCAGCCGGTCGCGGAGGCTGGCCGCATGGGCGTAGACCAGGCTGCCTTCGATGCCGCTGCCGGTGATGACGAACTCGCCGGGAAAGGTGCCGGCTTCGGATGTGGCGGTGACCGACTTGACGGGCTCGCCGGCGAAACGCGTACTGAAGCTGGCGCTCCAGCCGACGACGAAGCCGCAATTGGCGGGCCGGAAGGCGTCGATTTCGACGCCTCTCTCGGTCAGCCACGGCAGCCAGGCCGCATCCGAGCCAAGGCGCGGCCAACTTGCGCCGCCAAGCGCCAGCAGGGCGGCGTCGCAATGGGCGATGCTACGCCCTTCCGGCGTTTCGAAAACGTAACCGTCTTCGACAAGGCCGGTCCAGCGGTGGCGGGTGCGCAACGCAACCCCCCGCTCTTCCAGCCGTTTGAGCCAGGCACGCAGCAAAGGAGAAGCCTTCATCACCTTCGGGAAAACCCGGCCGGAGGAGCCGACGAAGGTCTCGGTACCAAGCCCTGCGGCCCAATCCCTGATATCACCGGGAGTAAAGGCATCGAGAGCGGGACGCAGACGGGCTGAAGCCGTTCCGAAGCGCGTAACGAAACGGGCATAGTCCTCCGAATGGGTGATGTTGAGGCCTGATTTGCCGGCCAGCAGGAACTTGCGAGCGAAGGTCGGCATGGCGTCATAGATCGTTACCGCATGGCCGGAGAGCGACAGCAGCTCGGCAGCTGCAAGACCCGCGGGGCCGCCGCCGATGATCGCAATCCGTTTCTGGCTCATGATGTCTTCGCCCGATTCCTTCCGGCGCAGTTTTGCCGCGGGCGCCGATCACCTGCAAGAGTACAGGTTCGTCAATGGTGAGAATGTGTGCACTGACCGTGGTCGGCGAGAACCTCGATGACGCGGCATTGGTCGACGCGGCCGTGGCCGCAGCTCTCCACCATCATTTCCAGCTCGGCCTTCAAAGCCATCAGGCTGCGGATGCGCTGCTCGACTTCGGCGAGGCGAGCCTTGGCGATGGCGTCGGCCGAGGCGCAGGACTGGTTTGGATCATCCTGCAATGTGAGCAGCGTGCGAATTGCCTCGATCTCGAAACCGAGCTCTCGGGCATGACGAATGAAAGTGAGGCGGCTGATATCGGCAGGTTCGAAGGATCGCTGGTTGCCTTCGCTGCGGCTCGGGGCCGCGAGCAGGCCGATGCTCTCGTAATAGCGCACCGTCGGCACCTTGACGCCGCTTCGGCGGGCCGCTTCGCCAATCGTAATCTTTTTCATGATTTTCTCTTGCACCTCTAGTCGCTAGAGGATGTAGGAGGGGTGCTTCTGTTTGACAAGGAAGCGCATCATGGTTGAGACGAGCGAGACACGATACAGGGTCGGCGGCATGGATTGCGCTGCCTGCGCGACCAAGATCGATACCGCGGTCAGGCGCGTAGCAGGTGTTGTCGATGTCTCCGTCTCGGTGGTGACGGGCACCATGACCGTCCGGCATGACGGCAGCAGCGATCTCAAGGCAGTCCAGAGGAAGGTGACGGGGCTTGGTTATTCCGTCTCGCCCTTTACCGGAAATGCGAAGCTCGCGCGTGAAGACCGCCCGCACCATCATCACGATCATACCGCTCATGATCACGACCATGCCCATGACGACGAGAAGGAAATTGACGGCCGGCATGGGGACGACCATGCGCCGATGGCCGGTCGCTGGTGGCGGAGCAGGAAGGGCCGGCTGACCATTTTTTCGGGTGCAGCGCTCGTTGCCGCCTATGCCGTCGGCCATGTGGTGCCGGCGAGTGCGTCCTACGCCTTCTTCGTCGCGATACTGGTCGGTCTGCTGCCGATTGCGCGGCGAGCCGTCATGGCGGCTTTGTCCGGCACGCCGTTTTCGATCGAGATGCTGATGACGATCGCCGCCGTCGGCGCCGTCATCATCAATGCGGGCGAGGAAGCGGCGACCGTCGTCTTCCTGTTCCTCGTCGGCGAGTTGCTCGAAGGCGTGGCGGCGGGCAAGGCGCGCGAAAGCATCCAGTCGCTGACGGCCCTGGTGCCGAAAACCGCGCTGCTCGAAGACAATGGCCAGATGCGGGAGGTGCCGGCGGAAAGCCTTGCCGTCGGCGCGGTCATCATGGTTCGCCCTGGCGACCGCATTTCGGCGGACGGCGTCATCGTCTCAGGCGAGAGTGCGATCGACGAGGCCCCGGTGACGGGCGAGAGCACGCCGGTGCGCAAGGGCGTCGATGCCGGCGTCTATGCCGGTACGGTCAACGGTGATGCGGTGCTCAGGGTTCGCGTCACGGCGGCCGCTGCCGACAATACCATCGCCCGCGTCGTCAAGCTGGTGGAAGAAGCGCAGGAATCGAAGGCGCCGACGGAGCGCTTCATCGATCGGTTCTCTCGCTATTACACGCCGGGCGTGGTCGTCGTCGCCGCACTTGTCGCGGTCGTTCCGCCGTTGTTTCTCGGCGGCGCGTGGGGTGAATGGATCTACAAAGGCCTTGCCATCCTGCTGATCGGCTGCCCCTGCGCGCTCGTCATTTCGACGCCGGCGGCGATCGCCGCTTCGCTGTCGGCGGGCGCGCGGCGCGGGCTCTTAATGAAGGGCGGCGCGGTGCTGGAGACGCTCGGCACGGTGACGATGGTCGCCTTCGACAAGACAGGCACGTTGACGGAAGGCAAGCCTCGGGTGACGGACATTGTTTCCTTCGGATTGGGCGAGGCGCAGCTCCTGTCGCGCGCGGCTGTGCTCGAGCAGGGCTCCAGCCATCCGCTGGCACTGGCGATTCTCCACCGCGCCAAGGCGGACGGCGTGCCCGTGCCGCCGGCCTTCGAACTGGAAGCGCTGCCGGGCAAGGGTGTCACCGGCAAGGTCGGCGGCGAGACATTGGATCTCTTGTCGCCGCCCGCCGCCCGCGAGTGCGGGGCGCTGAACGGGGAGCAGGAAGCGCGTATTGCAGGGCTCAATGATGAGGGCAAGAGCGTATCGGTGCTGCTCGTCAATGGCACTGCGGCCGGCCTGATCGCCATGCGCGACGAGCCGCGCGAGGATGCCGGGGCGGGGCTCTCCGCGCTCAAATTGGCCGGTGTCAAGGCGATGATGCTGACCGGCGACAACAAGCGGACGGCGGCAGCCGTCGCCGGCATGCTCGATATCGACTGGCGCGGCGAGATGATGCCCGAAGACAAGCAGCGGGTCGTCGGCGAATTGAAGCGTCAGGGCTTCGTCGTCGCCAAGGTCGGCGACGGCATCAACGACGCGCCGGCGCTCGCCGCCGCCGACATCGGTATCGCCATGGGCGGCGGCACCGATGTGGCGCTGGAGACCGCGGATGCCGCCGTGCTGCATGGACGCGTCGGCGACGTGGCGCGGATGATCGCGCTTTCCAAGCGGACGATGCGCAATATCCTTGAGAATATCACCATTGCGATCGGGCTGAAGGCTGTCTTCCTGGTGACGACGATCGCCGGCATGACCGGGCTCTGGCCGGCGATCCTCGCCGATACCGGTGCCACGGTGCTGGTGACGATCAACGCGCTCAGGCTGCTTCGTGTACGGGGATGAATGTTTTGCCGGTGGCGGTTTGAAGACCAGCGATTCGGGGCCGGTCATCCGTTAGGTCGGCGCTCAGTTTGCTGACAAGGTCTCATGCTCGGCCTTGTGCCGAGCATCTCACCACTGCAATTATCTGGCAGGAAAGCTCTTATTTTCAGAATGGACCTGGGTGGATCGTCGGCACAAGGCAGCACAAGGCCGAGGATGACGTCGCGGGTTTTGCGTCGTCTATCCGCAGCCTGGCAGCTGGCTATAGGCCAGCCCCACCACGGTCATCTCCAAGCCTGTTTTCGTTAAGCTTTCGTTGTCCATGTTTTTCACAGGAATGCAGCGATTTCAAACCTGCCGTAACGCAATGCACAAACCATCCGTTGACGTGAATTACGATTCGCGTACTATATCTAGTGTTCAAGGTTCCTTCGATTCGTGAGGATCGCGGGCTAAGACGGGAATACGGTGCGCTGCGCCATCATGGTGCGACAATGCCGGAGCTGCCCCCGCAACTGTAAGCGGCGAGCAACTGTCCGATTTCAGGTCACTGGAGCATGATGCTCCGGGAAGGCTGGGGCAGGGTGCTTCGACCCGTGAGCCAGGAGACCTGCCTCGAACGAAACGTCCACGGGCGGGGTGTCCGGAAGGTCGCGTGCATGAAGCGGAATGATCCGTGTCTGTTGCGCTGCCCCGAACGTCCGCATGAGCATTTCGGGGGTTTGAAGTCATGTCGAGAACATCAAAGCCGCCGCCCGTGCACATCCTGCGAGGGATGATGTCGGGCGTTTAAAGCGCCAACTTTGCCAGATCATTATCAAGCGTTGCCCCGGACGTCGCACGGCGCCCGATCCCAGTCCTGTGTCCTGCATTCACTGACATCACGAGGAAGATGATGAGCGTTACCGTTTACAGCAAGCCGGCCTGTGTCCAATGCACGGCCACTTACCGCGCCCTCGATCGCCTGGGCGTCGATTATGAGATCGTCGATATTTCCGAGGATGCCGAAGCGCTCGATCGCGTGCTTGGCATGGGCTACATGCAGGTTCCGGTCGTCGTTGCCGGCGAGCAGCATTGGGCGGGCTTCCGCCCCGACATGATCAGCGCGCTCTCCTGACCGGAGAAAAGCGGTGGGGCTGATCGTCTATTATTCCAGCCGATCCGGGAACACCCATCGTTTCGTCGAGAAGTTGGGATTGCGCGCGACGCGCATTCCCGTCGGCGCTGAAGACATCCACATTCGCGAACCCTATGTGCTGATCTCGCCCACCTATTGTGGGGACGGCGGCCCAGGGATCGTCAAGGGCGCCGTGCCCAAGCAGGTGATCCGTTTCCTCAAAGAGGCGGAAAACCGCTCCAACATCCGCGGCGTGATTGCCGCGGGCAACAGCAATTTTGGCGAGACCTACGGGCTTGCCGGCGACGTCATCTCGAAGAAGTGCCAGGTGCCGTACCTCTACCGGTTCGAGCTCCTGGGAACAGCCGAGGATGTCGCCAATGTCAAAGACGGGATGGGACGATTTTGGACACGGGAACAAATCTGACGCGGGATACAGGCGCAAAACCACTTAAAGCGGCCGAAACACTCGACTATCACGCACTGAACGCGATGCTGAACCTCTATGACGATGAGGGCAGGATCCAGCTCGACAAGGACCGCATGGCGGCCAAGCAGTATTTCCTGCAGCATGTGAACCAGAACACCGTGTTCTTTCACAATCTCCGGGAAAAGCTCGATTACCTCGTGACCGAGGGCTATTACGAGCGGGAGGTTCTCGACCAGTATTCCTTCAATTTCGTCCGCGGCCTGTTCGATCAGGCCTATGCGCGGAAATTCCGCTTCCCGACCTTCCTCGGCGCTTTCAAATATTACACCAGCTATACGCTGAAGACCTTCGACGGAAAGCGCTATCTCGAGCGCTATGAGGACCGCATCTGCATGGTGGCGCTGACCTTGGCGCGGGGCGATGAGGCGCTTGCCCGTGACATGGTCGACGAGATCATTTCCGGGCGTTTCCAGCCGGCGACGCCGACTTTCTTGAATGCCGGCAAGAAGCAGCGCGGCGAACTCGTTTCCTGCTTCCTGCTGCGGGTCGAGGACAATATGGAATCGATCGGCCGGTCGATCAATTCGGCACTGCAGCTATCGAAGCGCGGCGGCGGCGTGGCGCTGTCGCTGACGAATATCCGCGAGGCCGGCGCGCCGATCAAGCAGATCGAGAACCAGTCCTCCGGCATCATCCCGGTGATGAAGCTCTTGGAAGATAGCTTCTCCTACGCCAACCAGCTCGGCGCGCGCCAAGGCGCGGGCGCGGTCTATCTCAACGCGCATCATCCCGACATCATGCGTTTCCTCGACACCAAGCGCGAAAATGCCGATGAGAAGATCCGCATCAAGACGCTGTCGCTCGGCGTCGTCGTGCCTGATATCACCTTCGAGCTCGCCAGGAACAATGAGGACATGTACCTGTTCTCACCCTATGACGTGGAGCGGGTCTACGGCGTACCCTTCACCGAGATCTCGGTGACGGAAAAGTACCGGGAGATGGTGGCGGACGCCCGTATCTCGAAGAAGAAGATCAAGGCGCGGGAATTCTTCCAGGTGATCGCCGAAATCCAGTTCGAGAGCGGTTACCCCTACATCATGTTCGAGGACACGGTGAACCGGGCGAACCCGATCGCCGGCCGCATCTCCATGAGCAATCTCTGCTCGGAGATCCTGCAGGTGAGTGAGGCGAGCGAATATAATGACGACCTCTCCTATAAGGATCTCGGCAAGGACATTTCCTGCAATCTCGGCTCGCTGAACATTGCAGCGGCGATGGATTCAGCCGATTTCGGTAAGACGATCGAGACCTCGATCCGGGCGCTGACGGCGGTGTCGGACATGAGCCATATCGCCTCGGTTCCCTCGATCGAGAAAGGCAATGACGAGAGCCATGCGATTGGCCTCGGCCAGATGAACCTGCACGGCTATCTCGCCCGCGAACGCATCTTTTACGGCTCCGAGGAAGGCGTCGATTTCACCAACATCTATTTCTATACGGTGACCTACCACGCGATCCGCGCCTCGAACCTGCTGGCGGTCGAACGCGGCACCAGCTTCAAGGGCTTCGAGAATTCGAAATATGCCTCGGGGGAATATTTCAACAAATATACGGAGCAGGAATGGAAGCCGGCGACCGGAAAGGTGCAGGCGTTGTTCGACAAATCAGGCATCCCCGTTCCGACGAGGGAAGACTGGCTTGCGCTGAAGAAGGCGGTGATGGCCTCCGGCCTCTATAACCAGAACCTGCAGGCGGTGCCGCCGACGGGATCGATTTCCTATGTCAACCACTCGACCTCCTCGATCCATCCGATCGTCTCGAAGATCGAGATCCGCAAGGAAGGCAAGATCGGCCGCATCTATTATCCGGCGCCGTTCATGACCAGCGACAATCTCGACTTTTACCAGGACGCCTATGAGATCGGGCCGGAGAAGATCATCGATACCTACGCGGCGGCGACCCAGCACGTCGATCAGGGCCTGTCGCTGACCCTGTTCTTCCGCGACACGGCGACGACGCGCGATATCAACAAGGCGCAGATTTACGCCTGGAAGAAGGGCATCAAGACAATCTACTACATCCGCCTTCGCCAGATGGCGCTGTCGGGCACCGAGGTGCAGGGGTGTGTGTCTTGTACGCTGTGATTTGATTTCGGCCGCGAGCCTTTGCGCGAGTGGCCCCTCATCCGCCTGCCGGCACTTTCTCCCCGATGGGGAGAAGACATCTGCGGCAAGCGCGACATCCCCTTTCCCCTCGGAGAGAGGGTAGGGTGAGGCGGCTGCGAACGCCAACAATCTATTGGAAAGACATCATCATCATGAACATAGCCGTAAAGCCGATCAGCCGCGTCCGCGCCATCAACTGGAACCGCATCGAGGACGACAAGGATCTCGAAGTCTGGAATCGCCTCACCGGCAATTTCTGGCTGCCGGAGAAGGTGCCGCTGTCGAACGATATCCCCTCCTGGGCAACCCTGACTGCGGCCGAGCAGCAGCTCACGATCCGGGTCTTCACCGGATTGACGCTGCTCGACACGATCCAGAACGGCGTCGGCGCCGTCAAGCTGATGGAGGACGCGGCAACACCGCACGAGGAGGCAGTGCTCTCCAATATCTCCTTCATGGAGGCGGTGCATGCACGCTCCTATTCCTCGATCTTCTCGACGCTCTGCCTGACGCCAGATGTCGACGATGCCTATCGCTGGTCGGAAGAGAATGAATTCCTGCAGCGGAAATCGGCGCTGATCATGGAGCAATATGCCTCCGGCGATCCCTTGAAGAAGAAGGTCGCGAGCGTCTTCCTCGAGAGCTTCCTGTTCTATTCCGGCTTCTATCTGCCGATGTACTGGTCGAGCCGGGCAAAGCTCACCAATACGGCCGATATGATCCGGCTGATCATTCGGGACGAGGCGGTGCACGGCTATTATATCGGCTACAAGTTTCAGCGCGGACTGGAGCTGTTGTCCGAAGAGCGCCGGCAGGAGATCAAGGATTTCGCTTTCGACCTCTTGCTCGAACTCTACGACAACGAGGCGAGATATACCGAGGCGCTCTATGACGGCGTCGGGCTCAGCGAAGACGTCAAGAAGTTCCTGCATTACAACGCCAACAAGGCGTTGATGAACCTCGGCTACGAGGCGCTGTTCCCGACTGAGGCCTGCAAGGTCAATCCGGCGATCCTGTCGGCGCTGTCGCCGAATGCCGACGAGAACCACGACTTCTTCTCCGGCTCCGGGTCCTCCTATGTCATCGGCAAGGCAGTGGCTACCGAAGATGAAGACTGGGATTTCTGAGACTTAATTGCAGTCTCCCCTTATCTTTTGCTTCGCCATCGACCACATTCACGGAAACTGAATTCGGTATTCGTCGGCGATGCGGCGTAGTGGGGTTTCGATGTCCTCTTTTTTGAACAAGGCCGGGGCTGTTGTTGAAACGGACGAAGGCACCTGGCCGATCCGCAGGAGGCGGATCCTCGACTGGCTGGTGAACGAGACGCGCGGCGAGCGCTTTATCGACAACATCCTGGTGGCAATGTGCGAGAAGCTGTTGGCGGCCGGAGTGCCTGTGGCGCGCGCGACGCTGCATTTCAGGACGAACCATCCACAATGGATAGGCGCCCGCATCCTCTGGAAGGAGGGCATGGCGGAGGCGAAGATCAACACATTCGCCTATGGTGTCGAAAACACGCCGGAGTTCCTGAAGAGCCCCGTCAACGCGATCCATCAGGGGGCAGAGGAGGTGCGCAGGCAGCTGGAAGGCAAGGCCGACGCCGACGAGGATCCGTTCTTTCAGGAGATGCGTAACGACGGCCTTACGGAGTACATCGCCTGGCCGATCGAGCACACTTTCGGCAAACGCCACGTCGCGACATTTTCTACGTCTCGGCCTGGCGGTTTTACGAGCGAGCATACCGATTTCCTGCGCGATCTCCTGCCGGCGCTAACGCTCGTCAGCGAGATCAGGCTGAAGAACATCATGGCGCGGACGCTGCTGCAGACCTATGTGGGGCCGCATGCGAGCGAGCATATCCTGTCGGGTGTCACGACCCGCGGCAGCGGCGCGACCGTCGGCGCGGCCATCATGATCTGCGATCTGCGCGACTTCACGGCGATCTCGGATCTCTGGCCGCGCGACGACGTGATCCATCTGCTGAACGACTATTTCGACGCCATGTCGGACCCGATCGAACGGCATGGCGGGGAAATCCTGAAATTCATGGGAGACGGGCTGCTGGCGATCTTCCCGTTGGCCAAGGAAACGGCCTGTCTCGATCTGCTGCAGGCGATCCGCGAGGGGCAGGCGTCAATGGCCGAGCTGAACGAGGAGCACCGCCGCACGGGACGCGAACCGCTGCGTTACGGCGTCGGTGTGCATGTCGGTGACGTCATGTACGGCAATATCGGGTCGCGCCGACGGCTGGATTTCACCGTCATCGGCCCGGCGGTCAATGTCGCCTCGCGGCTGGAAAGCCTGACCAAGGAGGTCAGGCGTCCGGTGCTCTTGTCGCGCGCCTTCGTCGAAATGGCGGGTTGCGCGAAAGACATGGACAGTCTCGGCACCTTCCCGCTGCGCGGGCTCGGAGAGCCTGTCGATGTCTTCGCTTTTCCGGCACGCTAGAGCATGTCGCGCAAAAGTGCGCAGCAATTTTGCGAAGCCGAATTGCGTAAGAACAAAGACCCTAAAGCGTGGAGCGAATCGAAAGAGCGCGACACCCTTTAGGCGGGCTCAGACGCCTCGTTTGTTTCCCCAAAGCAGCACGTGCAACTGCGGCAGGACGCGCGGCGCAAACCATCGGTCGACCGTCACCTTCTCGACAAGCCAATGCATGCGATCCATCACGCCGTCGATATCGATGCGCGCGTCGTCGTCTTCGGGCGGCGGCGGTGTATGGTTGCCCGGCTGAAGGTACAGGGGAATACAAGGGTAGCGCTGGCCCACCTCTCGCGCGAATGCGTAGTCGACATCATCAAAGATGACGACTTTCAGCGCGATCTCCGGCCCGCCGGCGGACAGCCGTAGACAGTCGTCGATATCACCCCAATCGGTTTGCATCCCGCTCGACGGCGGCTTGGGGCTCAACACCAGAACATCGAGATCGCGAAACCAGTTCCGCGCCACACTTCCCTGCGTTTCCAGCGCGAAGCGATATCCCTGGGAATGACCGAGTTCGATCAGCGCCCCCAGGGGCTGGATAGCGGGATTGCCCCCGGAAAGGGAAACCGTCAATGGTCTGCTTCCGGAAAGTCTGGTGACCTCCTGCCAGATCGCCTCGACGGACATCGGCATCCATTGATCTCGGAACGCGCTGTCGACCGCGTGAAGGCTATCGCACCAGGAGCAGCGATAGTCACAGCCGCCCGTCCTGACGAACACCGTCGGCAGCCCGATCAATGCGCCTTCGCCCTGTATGGTCGGGCCGAAGATCTCGCTGATGCGGATGGTCTCCGCGCTCATGGTCTGTACTCCGCCCAGGTCTTGGGCGTCTCGCTGACACGGACGGACGAAGTTTCGGGGAAGCGCTGCTTGCACCAGTCGTAGAAATGCCTGGCCAGGAACTCGGAGGTGACTTTCGAATGACCGAACACGTCATTCAGATGGCGATGATCGAGAGCCTCGTCGATATAGCGCTTGAGCGGTGAGAGGTCGTGATAGTCGCGAACGAAGCCGTCGTCATTGAGGGTTTCGGCAGAGAGCTCGACGACCACGATATAGTTGTGGCCGTGAAGCCGGGCGCATTGATGATCGCCCGGCAGATGGTCCAGCTGATGCGAGGCAGAGAGATGAAATTCCTTGGTGATGCGGTACATCAACGCACCTCCGTCGTGGCATATTGCGACACCGCCGCTTTCCAAAAGTCGCTGTCCTCATATTCCGTGGGATCGGCGACACCGGCAAGATGGAAGGCTTCGCGGCGTTCGACGCAGGTTCCGCAACGCCCGCAATGGAAATTGCCGCCCTTGTAGCAGGACCAGGTTTCCGCGAAGGGCGTGCCATGTTTTGCGCCATCGCCCACGATCGCCGCTTTGGAAGCCTCGACATAGGGTGCGAGCAGCTTGACGCTGGCATAACCGTCGAGCGCCTCGTTCTGCATGCGCTGGAAAGCATCGATGAAGCCCGGACGGCAGTCTGGGTAGATGAAGTGGTCGCCGCCATGCACGGCGACGGCAACGGCATCCGCTTTCTGTGCGGCCGCCAAGCCGAAGGCGATCGCCAGCATGATGGCGTTGCGGTTCGGCACCACAGTGGCCTTCATGGTTTCCTCGGCGTAGTGGCCGTCCGGAACATCGACATTGTCGGTCAGGGCCGATCCGCTGAGATGGCCGCCGAGGGCGGCGATGTCGATGATATGATGGGGAACGGCAAGCCGCGCCGCGCATTTGGCGGCGAAGTCGAGTTCCTTGCGATGCCGCTGGCCATAGTCGAAGGAGACGAGGCCGATAAGCTGTTCTTCCGCCGCCATTCTGTGGGCAAGCGAAACAGAGTCGAGTCCGCCGGAGCAGACAACGATGGTTTTCATATTTTGGATCCCTTGTTTTGACCGGGTGGGCTGCGACCGGATTACGTGGTGCTTCTAAGTCAAATCACGCGCCATGAAAACAGTTTTAATATGACCGCCCTTCGATCGGAAAGTTGATCTGCGGCGGCAGCAGGAGGTGCAAATCCTCGGCGTCGGGATTATTGATGCGCTGCAGCAGCATGTGGCCGAGATCCTCTCCTGCCGCCGTCAAATCCTCGTGGATCGTGTCGACCTTCGGGTGCAACTGGGTGAGAAGGCGGGATGTCTCCTTGGCGACGATGTCGTAGTCGCCGGCGAGTGTGCGGCCGGCATCGTTCATGCCGCTGATGACCGCAAGCGCCGAAACTTCGCCGGGACAGACGAAGCCATCGGAAGCCCCCGGGGCGGCGGCGCGGTTGCGGATGAAGTCGCGAAGCACATCCGCCGGCGTGTCGAGATCGACTGTCTCGGGGATATCATAGGCGACGCCCGCCTGGCGCACCGCCGTCATGAAGCCGTGCAGGATATGTTGGCAGAAGGTCAGCCGTTTCGGCGGCAGGATCACCGCCACCTTGGTGCGGCCCTTGGCGATCAGCCGGCGCGTCGCTTCATAGGCAAAGGTGAAATTGTCGTAGTCGACATAGGGATGCGGTGTCGAAAATTCGGTGCGGCCGTGACAGATGAAGGGAAAGCCGGCTTCGAGCAGCAGGCGGACGCGGGCATCGAGCGGCTCGGTCCGCGTGAAGATCAGCCCGTCGGCAAGGTGGTTGCGGATGATGTATTCGGCGGCTTCGGCGTTGGTCGTCGACAAGAAGTTTGGGGCGACGACAAGATGGTAGGGTGTTTCTTTCAGCGCCTTGGCGATGCCGTACATGATCGAGGTGGTGAAACCGACCACCTCCTCGTGGGGATCGAGCAGGATGGCGACGACATTGGTGCGGCCCGTCTTGAGACGCTGCGCCGCCCGATCCGGAAGATAACCGATCTCGCGGGCGATGCGGTGCACGCGTTGGCGGGTCTCGAGCGAAATCTGCGGCGCATCGGAAAGTGCTCGTGACACCGTCGTCACCGCCAGACCGGCGATGGTGGCGATCGTCCGCAAGGTCGGCTTGCCGCGCTTGCGGGCGAGATCGAGATTTTCACCGCGATGCGGCCGGGACGGTTCGGTCACTCTGGGCTTTCCATGCTGGAATTGCCGATACAATAACACGATGACTCAGGTGCGCAATCTGGCAATGAAAACGATTTAAATTTTAACGCCTCATTATCCTTTTGGACTATTTAAATGTAATTCAACAGGTTATGGCAATAGCCATATTTTTCTCGGGAGTCGAGAAAGGGCTTGACGACCAAGAGCTTATAACGTTTTAAATTGTTAACCGCGCGGAGGAGCGCGGCTTCATGCCGACTGCTGCAATGGCGGGACGCATCTGGTGGCGGGGAGGGTCCTGCCGCCAATTTCAAACGGGAGGAAATTCATGCGCAAGTTCATGAGCTCGGCGGCGATTGCTGTCGTGATGGTTGCTGGTTTGGGTGTGGCCCATGCTGCCGACGTGAAGGAAGTGCAGATGCTGCACTGGTGGACGTCGGGGGGCGAGGCAGCGGCTTTGAACGTCCTGAAGCAGGATCTATCGAAGGAAGGTTTTGCCTGGAAGGACGTCCCGGTTGCCG
>NZ_JABDWI010000025.1:0-34262 GCF_019685235.1 Rhizobium sp. NLR8a | reverse complement strand
TCGAACCGGCGCCGCGCACGACGCTGCCCGCTCCGACCAGGCCGCCCAGCCGGATGCGGGTCTCCGGCGCCACCGGCGTCTTGGCCAGATCGGCCGGCATGTAGAAATAGGCCACCGACTGGCTGAAGGCGAACATCACCAAAAGCACCGCCGCAAGGATGAAACTCATCCCGCCCGCGATCACCGCAAGGCGCTTCTGCTTGCGCGTCATTGCGAATCTCCTGCAGCTGTCATGTGAGGCTTCTGCCTCGAAGCGGCCAGCGGAACGCCGCCATTGGCGGAAATATGTTGGTTGACGAGCGGCAGCCACGCCGCGCCGGCAGGCGACAATTTCGCCAGCGCTTCGAAATCTGCCAGCGCCTCGGTGGTCCGTCCCGCCTGCTCCATGCCGACGGCGATGTAGAACAGCGCGCGCGGGTTTTTCGGTTCGAGCCGGAGTATCTGCCGCAGGATGTCAAGCGTGTCCGCGGTCACCGAACCTTGCGCATCGATCATCAGGGCCTCGGCGAGGCCGCCCAGGCGATCGACGTCGGGTCCGAGGATCCGCAGCGCATTCCGATAAGCCGACTGTGCCTCGGCGATCCGGCCGGTCCTGAGGTAGACCGGAGCGATGACGTTCCATCCCCGCCCGTCATCGGGCTGGCGTGCGAGATGGCGTTCCGTCTTGGAAATGAGCATTGCGATATTGTGGCCGGGATCTTCCAGCCGCGCCTGCAGCGGCTGCGACGGCATGTCGGGCGAACCCAGCCGGGCATAAAGGCCGATGCTCGCGAGCGGCAGAAATAAGCTGATGGCCAGCTTCGGCCATCGATGGGCATGCGGCGGTCTCCGGCGCTCTTCACACTGTTGTTCGGTTGCCTTGAAAAGCCGCCGCGCGATTTCGGCACGGGCATATTCGTACTCGTTGCGAGGGAGTTGGCTCGTCTCCATGTCCCTGTCGAGGTCGACAAGCTGGTCCCGATAGACCCGGCATGCATCAGCCGCACCACTGTCGATCCGGGCAAGGCCCGAAGCAAACGGATGAAGAAGGGAAGCAATGACGGCAGTCGCGATGACCGCGAAAACAATCCAGATAAGCATGACGTCGAGGTGCCTTTCGCCCCGACCTTAGTGGAGCGGGCGATCGCCACATTGACGCCGGTCAAATTGCGGCGCTCTTTTCCGGCTTCCCGATGTCAGCACGCCTTCCGCAACTGGTCGACACTGTCGACCAGGACAATCTTGCCTCTGACTTCGACACCTGCAGGAACGAGCGCCGCGAATGCGCGCGAAAGGGCTTCGGGCGCAAGCCCCAGTTTGCCGGCCAGGATCCTCTTCCGGTAAGGCAGGCGAAATGTGGCCTGCGACGCCGAGGCCGGGCAACGGCTCACGAGGTAGTTCGCGACACGTTGCGCGGCCGTGTGCAGCCGGTCTCCTGCTATGCAATCCATCGCGCCGAGCAGATGTCGGGTCATGATTCGCATGACGTTGCGATGAATGGTGGGGTACCGCTCGGCGAGCGCCCGCAAGTCCGCAAGTTCGAACAGGGCCACCTCCGCTCCGTCGGCGGACCACGCGCCGTAGGCGTAGGTGCCGCCGCCCGACAGAAGATATTCGCCGAAGGTGTCGCCGGGCTCGCAGACGCAGATATCCGCCTCGCGCCCGGCGGACTCGGATTTGGAAAGTCGGACGAATCCGCTCATCACGCAATAGACGAACAACGCTGGCTGGCCTTCTGCGATGATCCGCTCATCCGCAGCGAATGTTTGAAACTGAGCTGTAGCGGCGAGCTCCTCTATCGTCGACTCGTGGAGGCCGTCGAACAGGTCAGACCGCAAAAGTATGGGATTTTTCGCAAGCATCGATCTTCCTCTCGTCTTGGTCATATGCGGCTCAAGATTTGTTGCGGTCGGTTTCGTCCTCGATGAGAATTCGCCAAGCGGCTCCTTCAAGGTCGTCATACTGGCCGCTCTTCAGCGACCAGAGGAATGCCAGGAGGCCCATTCCCCCCATCAGCAGCGCGATCGGGATCAGATAGATCAGCATGTTCATGCGGTTTTGACCTCCCCGCCGGCTCGCGCTTCGGTCGGCATGGGGGAGTGTTTGCCGAAGGTATTCAACCGCAGCGCATTGGTTACGACGATGATCGATGATGTCGACATGGCCACCGCTGCGATCAGCGGCGTCGCCAGTCCGGCGATCGCGATCGGGACCGCCAGCAGGTTGTAGCCGATGGCCAGAACAAAGTTCTGCCGGATCAGGCTGGCGGATCGTCGCGCGACGGCGATCGCTTCCGGAACGGCATCGAGCCGTTCGTTGAAAAAGACGAGGTCGGCGGCCTGCCTGCCGATGTCGGATGCGGTGGCGGGCGCCATCGAGACATGCGCGGCGGCAAGTGCCGGCGCGTCGTTGATCCCGTCGCCGACCATGAGCACGCGATGGCCCTCGCCGCTCAGCCTCTGGCATTCCTCGACCTTCTGCTTCGGCGCCACCGCGCTCAGAGCCCTTCGAATACCGAGAGCCCGCGCCGTGTTGTCGACGACGGTTTGCCGGTCGCCTGATACCATCAGCGTTTCAAGGCCGGCGGCAGTGATATCGCGGACAGCCTCGGCAGCGCCGGGGCGAAGCGTGTCGTCAAAGAGGAAATATGCCAGTTCGGCACCGTTCTTCGACAGGACCACTTCCGAAAACGGCCTGTCGGCCGCGCCGGTCGTAGGGCCGGTTTCGCAGGCAAAGGCCCGATTGCCCAGCCGATAGACATCCGTTCCAT
The DNA here is from genome assembly GCF_019685235.1 of Rhizobium sp. NLR8a. Taxonomy (NCBI): domain Bacteria; kingdom Pseudomonadati; phylum Pseudomonadota; class Alphaproteobacteria; order Hyphomicrobiales; family Rhizobiaceae; genus Rhizobium; species Rhizobium sp. NLR8a. Next base: position 31,513 of record NZ_JABDWI010000025.1, on the reverse strand, counting down.
TGCTGGCCTCCAGCCCCCCAGCGGGTATTTCCGTGACCCTGTCGAAGGAGAAGGAAGAAGCCTGCTCCATGTCCCGCAGCAGCGCCTGGGAAAGAGGATGCCGTGAATGCGCGGATAATGCGCAGGCGATGGCGGTATTGCTCGCGTCGGTCGCCTCGACCCCGACGAGGCGGGGCCGCCCCATCGTCAGCGTGCCGGTCTTGTCGAAGGCGACGATATCCGCCTCGGCCAGTCTTTCGAGCGCCGAACCGTCCTTGACCATGATGCCCTTGCGAAAAAGCTCACCCGCCGCGACCACCTGAACCACGGGAACGGCAAGGCCGAGCGCGCACGGGCATGTAATGATCAGCACCGCGACCGCGACCAGCATCGCCTGTTTCCAGTCGCCGCCGAAAAATCCCCAGGCGAGAAAGGAGACCAGCGCCAACAGGTGCACGGCCGGGGAATAGAGCGCTGCGGCCCGATCGGCGATCCGGCGATAGCGAGCCCTGCCGCCTTCGGCGGCTTCCATGAGGCTGATGATTTCCGATAGAAGGGAATCCCTCGCCACTTTCGTCGCCCTCAGGATGAGGGAGCCGGTCAAGTTCATCGCACCCGAATTCACCGCGCTGCCTTTGGCGACGGCGACCGGACTGCTTTCACCGGTGACGATGGAGAGGTCCACGTCGCTCTCGCCGTTGACGATCATGCCGTCGACGGGGATGCGCTCGCCCGCCGCGATCGCGATGTCGTCACCCACCGCGATCTCTTCCACCGGAACGTAGCGGCGCGATCCGTCCGGCATCATCAGCAGCGCCCCGCGCGGGGCCAGTCTTGCCAGACCGTTGATCGCCGCGCGTGCCTTTTCGCGCATTACGTGATCGAGGGTTCTGCCGATCAGCAGGAAGAACAGCAGCGAAACCGAAGCGTCGAACCATGCGTGTTCGCCGTGATGCACGGTCTCCCACAGGGAGACGGCATAGGAGAGCGTCACCGCGAGCGAGATCGGAACGTCCATGTTGGTGCGCCCGCGTTTCAAGGCGTTCCAGGCCGATTTGAAGAAGAAGCGCCCCGCATAGACCAGTGCGGGGGCCGCGATCATCGCCGAGATCCAGTGAAACATGTCCCGGGTCGCCGCGTCGGCGCCAGACCAGACCGACACCGAGAGCAGCATGATGTTGGCAGCTGCAAAACCAGAAACCCCGATCGCCAGCAGCAACTGGTTCCTGATTCGGTCGTTTTCAGGCGCCGCGGCTGTGAGGAGATGCGCGCGGTATCCAACCGCATTGATGGCTGCGAGGATTTCGGAGGGATCGGTCGCCTGCCTTTCGAATTCTTCCTGATAGATGCAGCTAACCCGGCGGGCAGTGAGATTGACCCGGGCCTTCCTGACGAAGGGAAGCGCCGACAGCGCTTTTTCGATGGTGACTATGCAGCCGCCGCAGTGGACGTCGGGGACACTGAGGTCGAGCTGATGCAATCCGGCCCCGAGCGGGTGGCTCGCCAGCCGGACTTCGTCGGCGCTGGCCGATGTCGCGCTGAGGGCGAGTACGCTTTCCGTATCCATGGTGCAGCAGGTCATTGGCCAAACTCCGCCGTATCGATGCGCTTCGCCTCGTGCATGACGACCACGCCGTTCCTTCTCGATATGGCCTCGACGATCCAGTCGCCGCCGGTCACCTCGTGGTCGGCTTCGAACCGGCCATCGCCGGTCCTCCGGAGCGTCAGGTGGAAGTCCTCGTGATCACCGACCGGTCTTTTGAAGTTCAGCGTGACATCGTCGATGATCGCAGGCGCGCCCTTGCCATCGTGGATGTCGTAGCGGATCGCGCGGCCCTTGACGGAGAGAGCGCCCTCGACGCCGGAGGCGGCCATCGCCTTCATCGCTGCCGCCTTGCCGTTGAATTCCTGACTGGCCACATAGGTGTTTTCAACGACCAGGCCGCTCCAGCTGGATGAGGCATAGAAGGCCATGGTGACGTTGACGGCAATCACGACGGCGAAAAATGCCGAGGTGGCGAGCAGCATGTGCAAGCCGGTAAAACCTCGAGTGGACGCCTTCATTTCACCTCTCCCGGTGCGTTGAACGCCGCGCGATAGGTCGCCCGGTCGGAATGGTCCGAATCTTCGATAACGAATAGGAATTCATTGATCTCGGCCCCGTCGGGCTTGCGCGTCACGAAGACCTTCAGCGTCGTGGCCGCGTCCGGTTCGGCATGGACCGTGAAGCTGCGGCCATCCTGCCTGCCGAACTCGGGAATGCGCATCACGCCGCCCTCGAGCCCGATGAGGGTGATGGTCACATCCCGCGGCGTCGGCACCATGTTGAGGACGCGAAGTGTGTAGCCGTTGCGGATGGAGCCGTCGCTTTCCAGGACATATTGGGGGTTGCGATCATGGACGACGTTGAGTTCGAGTCGTTCGCGGAAGGCAAGATGGATGACCATGGCGATGCCGATCGATGCCCAGACGACGGCGTAGAAAACGATCCTCGGACGAAAGATGATCCGCCAGTCGAAATGCCGGACCGCCGAGATGAAGCTTCCATCGGCGTTTCGGACATTGGAGGGCTGGATGGCGGTCCGTCCTCCGTCCGTCGCAAGCGACATGTTGCTCGAATATTCGCTGAGCGTCGCATAGGCGATCAGCCCGCGAGGTTTTCCCAGCTTGTCCATGACGCCGTCGCAGGCATCGATGCAGAGCGCGCATGTGATGCATTCCATCTGCTGACCGTCGCGTATGTCGATGCCCATCGGACAGACCGCGACGCAGGCATTGCAATCCACGCAATCGCCGACCGGCAGGCCCTTGGCCTGGGTTTTCTTGGCGTGGCGCGACCGCTGCTCGCCTCGCCAGTCATTGTAGGTGACGACAAGCGAATTCTCGTCCAGCATCGCGCCCTGAATGCGCGGCCACGGACACATGTAGGTGCACACCTGTTCGCGCATCAGCCCCCCAAGCACATAGGTCGTGGCTGTCAGGATGGCGATCGTTGCATAGGCGGCCGCAGGAGCGCCGCCACCAAACAGCGAAGCCGCCAGGCTCGGCGCGTCGGCAAAATAGAAGATCCACGCCCCGCCGGTGGCGCCTCCGATCAACAGCCAGATCGCATGCTTGATCAACCGCTTGCTGAGCTTGTCGAAAGTGAAGGGGCCGGCGTCGAGCTTCATTCGCGCGTTCCGGTCCCCTTCCATGGCGCGTTCGACGACGAGAAACAGGTCTACCCAGACTGTCTGCGGACAGGCGTAGCCGCACCAGGCGCGGCCGACCGCGGCGGTGACGAGAAAGAGGCCAAAGCCCGCCATGACGAGCAGGCCCGCGACATAGTAGAATTCCTGGGGCCAGATTTCGATGAAGAAAAAGAAGAAGCGCCGGGAGGAGAGGTCGACGAGAATTGCCTGATCGGGCGCGTAGGGACCGCGATCCCAGCGGATCCACGGCGCCAGGTAATAAATGCCGAGCGTGATCAGCATCACCATCCATTTGAACCGGCGGAATCGACCCTCGGCGCGCTTTGGGAAGATCTTCTTGCGCGGCGCATAGAGAGGCTGTCGGTTGCGCCGGGCGTTGACCGGCTCGACACTGACGCGCTCGATGTCATTCGGATCTGGGGCGGTGTAGAGATTCATGGAGACCTGTCCAGTGTTTGCCTGCCCTTGTCCCACCCGCGGCGCATCCGTTCCTTGATGCAGATCAAGAAATGACCTTTCGGAATGAAAAGACCACGCCCCGGGGTAAGGGCGTGGCCGGAGGACAGCGGGGGAGAAACACCGCTGAGACGTCCTCGACAGGAGCTGAAATTATCGGCTCGTCTGCTTGTGATCCTTGAGGCAGATCAAGCTTACGATCGAATTTCCGATCTTTGCCGGATCCTCCTGTTCGGCCGACGGCGCCACCGCCTTGGCGCGTTCCGAAACGCGAGAGCGGATGATGGCGCGCGGCGTGCCATAGAGACCGAGGATGGGATTGTGACCGTGGACTGTTATCGTTTCTCCTTGGAGCATTTCCGTTTTCCTTGAATCACGGAAATGCTCTATCTCTTTGTTTTCTCGCCATTGCGGGCGCAAAACCGCCGCGCACTTTTGCTTGGGTTGCTCTAGGTTCCGCCGCCAAGCGAATGGACGAAAATGGTGAGCTCCTTGACTGTCGTGTCGCCCAAGCGTGCTGCCCAGGCAGGCATGACGCCATGTTTGGGAAAGGCGACCTGGCGGACGATGGCATCCTCGCCGCGTGCCTTCAGCCAAATCGCGTCGGCAAGATCCGGGGCACCCATTTCCGCCTTTCCTCTGGCATCCTCGCCGTGACATGCTGCGCAGTTATCGAGAAAGACCTTTTTTCCGGCTTCCGCGACTGTGGGATTCGAGGGCGCGTTGGTCAGCCCCCAGACGTAGGCGGCGACCTGTCGCATCTGGACAGGCTCCAGCACATCGGCAAAGGCCGGCATCTCGGAGGCGTGCGTTTCGGCATCCGAATCGAATCGGATCCCGTGGGCGATCGTCGTCTGGATGGCGCCCAAGTCGCCGCCCCACAGCCAGTCGTCATCGTTCAGGTTGGGAAAGCCGGGGCCGCCGCTCGCCCCCGAGCCATGACAGGGCGCGCAATTGACTTTGAATGAGGACGCACCGCCGGCAATTGCGAATTCACGGAGGGCAGGATCGGCGTCGATCTCCTGAACCGTCTTTGCAGCAATCAGGTCGTGAAACTGCGTCTGAGACGCCTTGGCCTGATTTAGATCCTGCTGCAGCTCCGCGCGGGTTGAGTAGCCGAAATAGCCTTTAGTGGCGGAAGTGATCATCGGGATAGCGGGGTATGCAATCGCATAGCCAACCGCCCAAAGTATGGTGGCGTAGAAGGTCCACACCCACCATCGGGGCATGGGATTGTTGAGCTCGCGGATGCCGTCCCATTCATGTCCGGTCGTTTCGACACCGCTGAATTCATCGATATGTTTTTCCGACATCTCAATCGTCCTTCAAGGGAATATCGGCGGCTTCTTTCGCCGTCTGCTTGCTGCCCGGGCGAAGGGTGAATACGACCACGCCGACGAAGAATGCCGCCATGGCGAGGAGCCCCCAGCTGTCGGCGAAGTGTCTCATTGCAGTGTAGGTTTCCATGGATCACCTCAACGGTAGCCGGACGCGTCGTCATAGGTCGAAAAATCGACCAGCGTTCCGAGCATCTGCAGATAGGAGACCAGCGCGTCCATTTCGGTCAGCCTGGTCGGGTCGCCGTCGAAATCGCCGACCTTAGCCTTCGGATAGCGTTCGAGGAGGGCCATCGTGTCCGCATTCGGATCGGCCTGAGCCTTCATGTCGGCCTCCGCATTCGCCAGCATGTCGTCGTTGTAAGGCACGCCGACGTCCTCGTTGGCCTTGAGGTCCATTCCGACGTCCTTGACGGTGACCTCCCGCTCCTTGAGGAAGGCGTAGCTCGGCATGATCGATTCCGGCACCACGGCCCGCGGATTTGCGAGATGCTGGACATGCCATTCGTTCGAGTAACGTCCGCCGACACGGGCCAGGTCCGGCCCGGTGCGTTTGGATCCCCACTGGAACGGATGGTCGTAAATCGATTCCGCGGCCAGCGAATAATGGCCGTAACGTTCGACTTCATCACGGAACGGCCTGATCATCTGGCTATGGCAGAGATAGCAGCCTTCACGGATATAGACGTTGCGCCCGGCGAGCTCCAGCGGCGTGTAAGGCCGCATGCCTTCCACTTTCTCGATCGTGTTCTGCAGATAGAACAGCGGTGCGATTTCAACGATGCCGCCGATGCTGACGACGAGCAGCGAGCCGACCAGAAGAAGCGTCGCGTTCTTCTCGAGGATCTTATGTTTATCCAATATCGATGCCATGTCTCACCTCATTCGGCAGGCTGTGCCTGGGGCACGAAAGTGGTCGGGATTGCGGCTTCGTCGCGCAGGTGGCCGCGGATCGTCATGAACACGTTCCAGGCCATGACGAGACCGCCCGCCAGATAAAGCGCTCCGCCGACCGCGCGCAGCACGTAGTAGGGGATCATCGCCGCGACCGTTTCGGCGAAGGAATAGACGAGAAAGCCCTGGGAATTGTATTCGCGCCACATCAGCCCCTGCTGGATACCGGCAACCCAGAGCACGGCGGCGTAGATCACGATCCCGAGGGTCGCGAGCCAGAAGTGCCAGTTGACCATCCGCAGGCTGTAGAGACGTTCGCGCCCCCACAATTTCGGTGTCAGGTAATAGATCGCCCCGAAGGTGATCATCCCGACCCAGCCCAGCGCGCCGGAATGCACATGGCCGATCGTCCATTCGGTATAGTGGCTGAGCGAATTGACCGTTTTGACCGACATCATCGGGCCCTCGAAGGTCGACATGCCGTAAAAGGCGATGGCGACGATCATCATGCGGATGATCGGGTCGGTGCGGATCTTGTCCCAGGCGCCCGAAAGGGTCATCAGGCCGTTGATCATGCCGCCCCAGGAGGGCATCCAGAGCATGACCGAGAAAACCATGCCGAGCGTCTGGGCCCAGTCGGGCAGCGCCGTGTAATGGAGATGGTGCGGGCCGGCCCAGATATACATGAAGATCAGGGCCCAGAAGTGGATGATCGAGAGCCGGTACGAATAGACGGGCCGGTTGGCCTGCTTCGGCACGAAATAGTACATCATGCCGAGGAAGCCGGCGGTAAGGAAAAAGCCGACGGCGTTGTGGCCATACCACCACTGCGTCAGCGCATCCTGAACGCCCGAGAAGAGAGAATAGCTCTTGGACCCGAGGAACGAGGCCGGTACCGCAAGGTTGTTGACCACGTGCAGCATCGCGATGGTGACGATGAAGCCGAGATAGAACCAGTTCGCCACATAGATGTGTGGTTCTTTGCGCTTCAGGATCGTTCCGAGATAGACGGCGAGATAGGCGACCCAGACAACGGTCAGCCACAGGTCGACATACCATTCGGGCTCGGCATATTCACGCGCCTGGGTGATGCCGAGCACGTAGCCGGTTGCCGCCATGACGATGAAGAGCTGGTACCCCCAGAAGACGAACCAGGCGAGGCTGCCGCCGAAGAGACGTGCGCGACAGGTCCGCTGCACCACGTAGAAGGACGTCATGATCAGCGCGTTGCCGCCGAAAGCGAAGATGACCGCCGATGTGTGAACCGGCCGCAGCCTGCCGAAATTGAGATAGGGCGCGAAATTGAGGTCGGGAAAGGCCAGTTGCAGCGCGATAATGACGCCGACCAGGAAGCCGACCACGCCCCAGAATACGGTGGCGATCAGACCATAGCGGATCACGTCGTCGAAATAGCCGGACAGGTCGACCTTCCGCCGTTGGTCCGCCGGTGCGAAGTCGATCCTCCTGACAAGGAGCAGGGTTCCCGCAACCAGGCAGAAGCTGAGTATGCCCATATGGACCGCAAAGAGATGATCATGCGCGGATGCGGCTCCGAGCAGCGCTAGAAACGCCGCGACCGCGAGCATCATTGTTTCCACAGTATAATTCATGATGTCGTCCCCAGTGCAAAGACGACCGCCCCGCGGCCGGCTTTCTCGTAGTTCGGGGCAGGACTGTCACGAAGCCGGCGACGGCTCCTTGATCTACATCAACAAGGAGACTCCAAGCTGCGGATGGACCGCCGCTGTTACACATTGTTACACTCTTTCACCCTTTGGCACCGTCCGCTCATTCGCGTGTGACGCAGCGGCTTTCTACTGCACCCACTGCCACGAGGGGACACGACGATGCTGATGCAGAACAACCACGCGTTCGAAAATGCCGAGCAAACGGGCGAAGCCATTAATGCCGGCCAATCGCTTTCGTCGCTTTTCCGGAGCTCGGCGGCGGAACCCGTCGCAGCCGGCAAGGCGATTTGCTGGGAGGGCGATCAGGCGAAGCATCTCTTCCAGGTGGAAGAAGGCGTCGTTCGCCTGCATCGCATCATCGGCGAAGGCCGCCGGGTGATCACCGCCTTTCATTTCGCCGGCGATCTCATCGGCGCATCCTTGCAGAACGATTTCATTTTCACTGCGGAGGCCGTCACCGAATGCAAGATCCGGCGCATGTCGCGCAAGAGCTTTCATGAAGAAGTCGCCCGTTCCGACGCCCTCGGCCCGGCCTATATCTCCCTGCTCTGCCAGGAGGCGGCCGCTGCGCATGAACAGATGGTGCTGTTGTCGAAAAAGAATGCCGAGGAACGCCTCTGCAGTTTCATCGTCAAGCTTGCATCGCGCCGCAACCCGCGGCCGCGCCAAGGGTTGGTGCGCGTTCCGATGAACCGCCAGGACATTGCGGATCATCTCGGCCTGACCATCGAGACCGTGTCTCGCACGATCACGAAACTGGCATCACGCAACATCGTTATTCCCGAGGGCAGGCACGACCTGAGGATCGTCAATCTCGCCCGCCTGAAACAGTTGTCCGGCGACGCAGATGATTTTACTGACGATTCCTGTCATAGGGTCAACCTGCACTGATGGAACAAGCCGGAGGATCGACATTCATGCCTCACCGCCTCGTGTCACCGAGAACCGCATCGCCGCAGGAGCTGGATGCCATGGTGCACGTGCTCGACGGAGCGGATATCATGGTTCATCGTTTCGACGGAACGATCACGCATTGGTCGATCGGCTGCGAGAACATGTATGGCTGGGCAAGAGAGGAGGCCGTCAGCGAGAAGGTCCACGAACTTCTGGCGACGAAGTTTCCCGAACCGGCGGAAAACATCCGCGATCAGTTGAAATCGCGCGGCTTCTGGCACGGCGAAATCATTCATCGCCATAAGAGCGGGCACGACATCCATGTCGCCTCCCGCTGCGTGCTGGTCAATCTGCCGGACGGAGAGCTTACCGTCATCCAGACAAACAGCGATGTCAGCGCCCTGAGGCAGGCTCAGGAGGCGGTCAAGTCGCGTGAGGCACATCTCAGTTCGATCCTCGATACAGTGCCCGACGCAATGGTAGTCATTGACCACAAGGGAACGGTACTGTCGTTCAGCAAGGCTGCCGAAAAACTGTTCGGAATGCCGGCGGAGGAGATTTGCGGCCGTAATGTCAGCAATCTGATGCCGAATCCCTACCGCGACGCCCACGACGGCTATATCGACCACTACATCGAAACCGGCGAGAAGCGCATCATCGGCTACGGGCGCGTCGTAACCGGACAGCGGGCCGATGGATCGCAATTCCCCATGGAATTGCACGTTGGCGAGGCGACGGCCAATGGCGAGCGGATTTTCACGGGTTTCGTCCGCGATCTGACGAGCCGATTCAAGATCGAGGAGGATCTCCGTCAGGCCCAGAAGATGGAAGCCGTCGGCCAATTAACGGGTGGCATCGCGCACGATTTCAACAATCTTCTCACCGTCATCAGCGGCAATCTCGAAATGATTGAGGACAAGCTGCCCTCCGGAAGCCTTCGAGACATTCTCCACGAGGCTCAGGCCGCCGCGCAGGACGGGGCGATCCTGACCGGCCAGCTGCTGGCTTTCGGCCGACGGCAGCCGCTGAATCCCAAACATGCCGATCTCGGTCAGCTCCTCAGCGGCTTTTCGGATATGCTGCGACGAACGCTCGGCGAAGATATCAGGCTGTCGACCGTCATTGACGGGTCGGGCCTCAACGTCCTCGTCGACAGTTCACAGCTTCAGAACGCCATTCTCAATATTGCCCTGAACGCAAGGGACGCCATGCCGAAGGGCGGCAGTCTGACGACAACGATTTCGCACGTCCATCTCGATGCCGATTATGCGAAAATGTATCCGGAGGTGCGCAGCGGCAACTTTGTCCTCATTACCATGACGGACACCGGCACGGGCATGACCGAGGAGGTCAGGAAGCGCGCGATCGAGCCGTTTTTCACCACCAAGGAGGTCGGCTCGGGCACGGGGCTCGGACTCAGCATGGTCTATGGTTTCGTCAAACAGTCGGGCGGGCATCTCCAGCTTTACAGCGAGGTGGGGCGCGGCACGACGGTCAGGATATATCTGCCGGCGGTCAACGGGGTAAAACCCCGGGAGCCCGCGGCGGATGATGGCAGCGGCGAGAGCCAGCTGCCGCGCGGCGACGAAACGGTGCTGGTCGTCGAGGATGATGCCCGCGTCCGCCGCGTGGCCGTCGCCAGGCTCGCCTCAATGGGCTACAGGGTGCGTGAAGCCGAAAACGGCCACCGTGCACTCGACCTCCTGCGGGAAAATCCCGAAATCGCGCTGCTGTTCACCGATATCGTCATGCCGGGCGGGATGACGGGCGACGAACTCGCACGACAGGTGCGCCTCCAGCGTCCCGACATCGCGGTTTTGTTCACCTCCGGATATAGCGAGCCGGGCCTTGCGGGCAAAGGCATCGTTCCCGGCGCACAGTGGCTGCGCAAGCCCTATACCGCCAAGGAACTGGGGTTGAAGATCCGCGAGCTTCTCGACGCGAGGTGATCTCGGACCTGCTTCCATCTCGAATTGCTGACGCTCGCCAGGCGAACGTCCTCCCGGTCATCTGTGTCGCCTGACGGCTTCGTCGGAACGCTCCGGCAATTGGCGCAAGGCCGTATGGCCGAGTAAGGCAAGGCCATTCCTGGTGTGGCGGGCAACAGCCAAAAACTGATCTTCAGCTTTTTCCGGGAATTTGACGGGCGTCAAAGAGGCCGGTTTCGGCATCTCCTAAAACAGGTTCATGAGGCTGATCGAGCCTCGCAGAACAGGAGATTGCAAATGCGTTTGAAATTCGGTCTGATCGCTGCGGCGGCAGCCTTGATTGCCTCGGCAGCGCCGTTGCTGGCCGCCGACCACCAGGTTCAGATGCTCAACAAGGGCGCCGACGGCGCAATGGTGTTCGAGCCCGGCTTCTTGAAGATCGCCCCCGGCGACACCGTCACCTTCATTCCCACCGACAAGAGCCACAACGTCGAGACCTTCAAGGGCCTCATTCCGGATGGCGTCGCCGAATTCAAATCCAAGCCGAACGAACAGTATCAGGCCAAATTCGATGTTGCCGGCGCCTATGTCCTGAAATGCACGCCGCATGCCGGCATGGGCATGGTTGCCTTGATCCAGGTCGGCGACAGCCCGGCCAATCTCGAAGCGATCAAGACGGCAAAGGTGCCGAACATGGTACGCAAGCGGCTCGATGCCGATCTTGTCCATATCGCCCAGTGATCAACGACCGGTGCGGATGGCCGTGATCGCGCGCCATCCCGCACGATGGAGAACCATCATGTTCAAGCCTGTGATGCTTGCTTTCGCGGCGGTTGTCTGTGCGGCCGGCGCAGCTGTTAGATGCCGGCTGGCAACGAGACGCTGGACCGGCGCCGGCCGAAGTCATTCGGCGCATTTCAAAAGCAGCCTGTCGGAATGACGGTCACTGCGGAATTCAACCGTCGCGTCTGCTTGCCAAGGTGAACAACCGACACATCTGAATTCTATGAACAAGGCCCCGACACTCTTGTCCCAGCTAGCCGACCATGCCGAGACAATCCTCCTCGGCAAGGCCCTGGAGCAATTCGGTGCGCTTTGCCTGCGTGATGGACCGGGCGGCGGTTATGAGGTCCTGCTCATCACGACGCGCGAAACGGTGGACCATTCCGAAGGGCTGGCCCATCAAGGGTCTCGCGCCGCATGAGGTGGTCGAGCGTGAGGCCTGGGAAGAAGCGGGTGTGAAGGGGCGGGCGAAGAAACGCGCTTTCGGCTGCTTCTCCTATCTCAAGACGCTTCAGGATGGGAAACAGGTGGCGTCATTCGTGACGGTGCACGTCATGACGGTTCGCCACACCAAGTCCCGTTTCCCGGAGCACAAGGAGCGCAAGCTCGCCTGGATGCCGCCTCTCGAGGCGGCCTCAATGGTGAACGAGCCGGAATTGAAAAGCCTGTTGCGGCGCGTGGACCGGCAAGCGCGTTCTTGAGATGTCGGCACGGTAATCCGGCTTTGCTCAGGCTGCTTCGGTCCGATTGGTCGCCTCCTCCAGCCGCGCTGCAGTTTCCGTCGCCCGCTGCATTAACGTCATGATCTCGCGTTCGGACCGGATATGACTGCGCATCGAGCAGAAGAACGAACGCAGCTGATATCCGACAGTTTCCCAGGACAGCCGGCAGCCCCCCTCGCCCACCGTTTCCAGGGTGACGGCCACGTCTCGCGCGGCGCCAAGACCCACCAGGCGGCCTGCCCGCCGCCGTTCTTCCGCGCCGGCTTTTTCCGCGGCGTCCATGATCAATCCGAGCCGGGAGGAGATCAGCCGCTGTTCGAGCTCATGCGTCGTCTGCAGCAGCGGAAGCAGGCCGCGAGAGATGCGGTCGCAAAGATCTTCGTCTATGTGGCAAGGCAGGAAATCGGCGATTGCCTGGAGCACGTCGCACCACAACATCAGTTGGTCGTAGCAGCGTTCGAGTTCCATGAAATCGGTCGGAATCGGTTTGTTCATCATATTACCTCTGCAAGAAATGACCGGCGATCTCTACTGCCGTGTGACAAACGCGAAGACGGTGCTGGCGCACCCCTGCCAGCAATCTATCAACCCACCGCCTGAAGGGCATGAGTAAACAGGCCGGAGTCATGGATCGGCACTTCCGGCCTGGCTCTGATTCAGGTCAGGCGGCCTTGCTGTGCGTGCGTCCGTGCGAGCCGAAATAGGCGTCGAATGCCGCCGCGACGGCACGGACCATGAAGCGTGCATCCTGAGATACGACGATCCGCTCGCCGCTGATCGCCACGACGCCGTCGGCCACCAGCTCGCCTAGGCGCTCGTTGCGTTCGACAAGGAAGCCGGTGTCGAAACCCGAGCCGCTGCTCACCTTTCCGAGATCGACCTCGAAATCGCACATCAGCCTTTCGATGATTCTCGCGCGAAGTTTGTCCTCTTCGCTGAGAAGATAACCCTTGGCCGTGGGCAGCATGCCGGCGGCAACCCGCTCGGCATAAAGTCCGAGAGGCACGTGGTTCTGCATATAGCCGCTCGGCAGCCGTCCGATCGCGGAAGCGCCAAGGCCGATGAGGCTATCGCAATCATCCGTGGTATAGCCCTGGAAGTTCCGTCTCATCGTGCCGTTGCGGGCGGCAAGTGCGAGCTGATCCTGCGGCAGTGCAAAATGATCGAGCCCGATACGCACATATCCGGCTTGTTGAAGCTCCCGGGCGATGGCTTCGGCCTGCTCATTCCGCTGTTTTGCGTCCGGCAGCGATGCTTCGTCGATTAGGCGTTGATGCTTCTTGAAGGTGGGTATGTGGGCGTAACCGAAGACGGCGAAACGTTCGGGACGCAGCTCTGTGGCCAGGCGGACCGTTTCCAAGCAGGATTGTACCGTCTGCTTCGGAAGGCCATAGATCAGGTCGAAATTGATGCTGGTCACACCTGCGGACCGCAACTCGGCCACTGTCGTCTCCGTCTGCTCGAAGGACTGCAGCCGGTTGATTGCCGCCTGCACGACCGGATCGAAGCTCTGGACGCCGAGGCTCGCGCGATCGACGCCGTTTTCGCAGAGCGCATCGATCATGGGAGCGGCCAATCTGCGCGGATCGATCTCCACGGCAACACTGGCATCTGCCTCGAAAGCAAAGGCGCTCCTGAGCTTTGCCATCAGGGCGGAAAAGTCCCGAGGTTTCATGATTGTAGGGGTGCCGCCGCCGAAATGAACGTTCCTGACGGGCACGTCGTTTCCGGCGGCAAAGGAGACGAGTTCGATCTCCTGGTTCATCACATCAAGATATTCGACGACCGGGGCGTCCTGCCGGGTGTTGGTCGTGTGGCAGCCGCAGTACCAGCACATCGAATGGCAGAACGGTACGTGGAGATAAACCGAAACAGGCCCGGTCTTGCCGATATCGGCGAGACCGCGGGCATATTCATCCGGCCCAACGGTGGCCGAAAAAGCCGGTGCCGTCGGGTAACTCGTATAACGCGGAAGCCGCGCATCGCCGTATTTGGCGACCAGATCGTCGGACATTGTCACATCCCTTTTCAAAAGCAGGATGCCTTATGACCTCAGGCCGCACGCTCTTCCTTGTCCCAAATCAATGATGATGCCGTCGGCGTGGAAATTGTCCGGATATTTGTCCATATCCTTTCGGTCACGGCGCGGATGTTTCGGTGCCGACCTCTCGCCCTGTTCATTTGATCGAAGTCAAAGCGTCGTGCGACCGGCGTCGTAACTTGGAGAAAAAAATTCGGAAGCCGCAGCGACGAACCAACGATCCGGAGCGATGGAATGCCATATGAAATCGTCACAGCAAATCTCGACGCGAAAGACAAGTCGGGGCGTATCGATGTGCGGTTCGGGCCCGACATGAAGACCGTCATCGTGTCGCGGCGGGCATTGCTGTCGGTGGCCTCGCCGCCGCGGGCTACCGAATTCCGCCTTCTTCAATACGTCGACACTTTCTGCCAGATAGCCGCGCGCCGCCTTGCCTCCACGAGCGCAAACACGGTTCGGATCACAGCGAACGATGTCCGCGGATGGCTCTGCGCGTGGCAATCCTCGCCGGCTCCCGTTCCGATGCAGACCAAACGCCATCGGCTGCACGATGCCAGGCCCGCGTAATTCTGGCCGGAATGGATTTGCGGTTTACGATGAGGACAACGACCGCCTGGTGGTGACACCAGCTTGACGGGCATGTTAAAGACGATGCCATTGAAGACGATCTGTAACGAGCAACGGCTTGGCGGATGGACGATGGCAGCACTTCAACATGACGCGCATCTTCTCGTCGTCGACGATGACCCGCGCATTCGCCAGATGTTGACGCGCTACTTCGAGGACGAGGGTTACACGGTCTCTTCCGCCGCCGACGGAATCGAGATGCGCGTGCGCCTGCGCCAGCAGAATTTCGACGCCGTCCTGCTCGACCTCGTTCTTCCCGGCGGCACGGATGGCCTTGACCTCGCCCGCGAAATTCGCGCCCAGTCCGACGTGCCGATCATGATGCTGACGGGCCGTGACGACGTCGTCGATCGAATCGTCGGTCTGGAAGTCGGTGCCGACGATTACATCGCCAAGCCCTTCCATCTCCGGGAGGTTCATGCCCGCCTGAAATCGATCCTGCGCCGCCGGCAAGCTCCTGCGCGCAGTGCCGAGGCGGCCGGCGAGGAGATTGTCGGCTTCGAAGACTGGAAGCTCAATCTCAGCCGCAGGCAGCTTTTCGATCCGAAAGGCACGGAAATCGAGTTGACGACCGGCGAGTTCGATATGCTGACGACCTTCGTCCGGCATGCCGGACGGGTTCTGACCCGCGACGTGCTGATGGATCTGACCCGGGGCCGAAGCCTCGAAGCTTTCGACCGGACGATCGATGCCCAGATCGTCCGGCTGCGGCGCAAGATTGAGACGGACCCGAAGAAGCCTCAATTCATCAAGGCCGTGCGCGGCGTCGGCTACGTCTTTACCGCAAGGCTGGATTGACGGCTTCTGGAGAGGTTGACACGCCCCGCCCAATTCCCCTGCGACGGCCAGTCATCAGGAGCCAAGCAAGGCGCTGATCTCGGCGCGAGAAGGCATGGCGGGGGCCGTACCCGGCCGTGTTACGGCGATCGCGGCAGTCGCGCAGCCGAAACGGACGGCCTCGATTGGCGCCCGGCCTTCGGAGATCGCCGTCGCGAACCCACCGAGAAAGGCGTCGCCGGCTCCGGTTGTGTCAACGACATTTCCCGCCGAAAATGCGGGGACGAATTCGCTCTGCTCGGCGGTGTGATAGAGCGCACCGCGCGCGCCGAGCGTGATGACCGCTGCGCGCGCGCCTCGGGCGACCAGCGTGCGCGCCGCCGCACGCGCCTGTTCATCGGTTTCGATCGCATGGCCCACCAGTTGCGCCGCTTCGACTTCGTTGGGAACGATGAAATCGCTCAGGCCATAGATGCTGTCCGGGATGGTGCTGGCCGGCGCCGGGTTGAAGATGGTCGTGGCCCCTGCCCTTTTGGCGATCGACAGGCCATGCAGGGCCGCTTCCAGCGGTTGTTCGAGCTGTGTCATGAAGATAGCAGCACTTTCGATCGCTGCCCGGTTCGCTTCGACATCTTCGATGCCGATCAGCCCTGCGGCGCCCGGCACCACGATGATGGCATTGTCGCCGCTCGCTTCGTCGACGAAGATGAAGGCAGCGCCCGTGGAAACCCCTTCCATCTTCATCACATTGGCTGTGACACCCGCCTCCGCATAGGCCGCAAGGGCCATCGCGCCGAACGCGTCGTTGCCCACCCGTGAAATGAAAGTCACCTTGCCGCCGGCTTTTGCCGCGGCGATCGCCTGGTTGGAGCCCTTGCCTCCCGGCCCGAGCGTAAAACCCGACCCCATCAGCGTCTCGGCGATTTGGGGCAAGCGCTTTGCCTTATAGGCGGTGTCGGCGGCAAAAATGCCTAAGATGACGATCCCGCTTTTCTCGCTCATCGCACGGCCTCTTCCGCTGGAATGACGCCCTTGGTCAAAAGGAAGCATCCATAGAACCGCAGTTCCCCGGTTGCGATCACGCAATAGGCCTTTTTGGCGATGTCGTAGAACGCCATGCGTTCGACGGGATACATCGGCGACGGCTTGCCTTCGGCCCGGTCGACAATCGACTGTACTTCCTGTTGGATCGGCGGGATTTCATCCGGTTTGCCGATCACTTCCATGCGTCCGACCGACGGCTGAATCGGCGTGTCCAAAGGCAGGACCGAAAGGACCGCGTCGATCGCCTGCGGCGCGGGAATGTTTTCCATGGTCAGCAGTTTACCCAGACGCGTCTGGCGGGCTATCGAATCCGATGGAAAATTCATGTCGGAGATGACGAGATAGTCGCCATGTCCCATGTTGCTAAGTGCCTGAAGAATGTCGCCATTGAGTTCGGCCCGAATTCCCTTGAGCATTGATCTTCCATCCTTTCTCTAGCCGGAGCGCCGGCCGTGCTTCAATTTCTGTCCCGGCGATGTCCGGCTCGGAGCGCCCGTGCGCCTTTCGGTTCGCCAGGTTGCGGGCACGGGCCGCTCGAACCGCGCACGATCAGCGATCCGTCCACCATTTCGTCCCCCTTGCCCGGCGGTTCCTCCAGGAGAAGGCTGACCGCGCGCCGCGCCAGCATGTCGGCTGGCTGGCGTATGGTTGTCAGCCGCGGCACCACGAGATTGGCAAGCGAAATGTCGTCGAAACCGGTGACGGACAGTTTTCGCGGCACATCGATCTTAAGGTCACGGGCGGCGCGCAATGCGCCGATCGCCTGCTGGTCGCTGGCGGCGGCTATCGCCGTCGGCCGATCCTGCGGCGGGCGCGAAAGCAGCTCGCGGGCAATTCTTTCGCCGGATTCATAGTCGAATCTGCCATGGGCGATTTGCAGTTCGACAGGCTCGCCGGTCTTGCCGAAGCCGTCCATGCGGCTGACGAAGGCCTCCTTGCGCATGCGCCCTGCCTCAGTGTCGGTCGGCCCGGAAATATAAGCGATGCGCCGGTGCCCCAGCCCATAGAGATGATCGGCAATCAGCGTGGCCGCCTGCGCATGGTTGGTCGACACCAGGGGAAAGGCGCCGAAGCGCCGGTCCAGCGATATGACCGGGACCGAGGCTGGCAGATCGAGACCTGAACCGTCGCTCGAAGCCACCACGATGATGCCGCGCACCGATCGGTCGAGAAAAGCCGAAACGTGGCTCTGCTCCGCCTCGCTGTCGTTATGCGAGCTTGCCAGCATAAGGCTGTGACCGCATTCGAGCGCCGCACGCTCGATGCTTGCCGCAAGCTGCGCAAAAAAAGGATTGGTGATGTCGGGAACGACGAGGCCGATAACGTCGGTTCTGCTGGTACGCAAGGCTCGTGCGGTCACGTTCGGCCGGTAACCGAGCGCCGAAATAGCGTCGTTGACCCTTTCCCGCAGCAGGGGTTTGACCGCGGCTTCGCCCGACAGAACGCGCGAAACGGTGCCCACGGAGACGCCCGCATATTCGGCGACATCCTTGACTGTGGGCATCTTTGGCATGTTCAAACGTCCCGCGGCTATTTTACCGCTCCTGCGGTCATCCCGGCGATGATGTGCTTTTCCAACACGACGCCGACGATGACCAGCGGAAGGATACCAGCGGTGGAAAGGGCAGCCATCGACCACCAGTTGATGCCCTGGCTGCCGGTCTGGCTGGCGATCATCACCGGCAGCGTGTTCGTGTTGGTCGAGGTCAGCAATGCGGCGAAGAAATATTCATTCCAGCACAGGATCAGCGCCAAAAGGAAGGCGGCAACCATGCCCGGCAGTACGAGCGGCACGATGATGCGGGCAAACGCGCCCCAGATCGACAGGCCGTCGACCAGCGCGGCCTCCTCGAGCTCGACCGGTATGGTCGCGAACTGATCGCGCATGATCCAGACGACGATCGGCAGGACCATCAGCGTATAGACGGCGATCATGCCGGCATAGGTGTCGAGCAGCGCCAGCTCCTTGTAGAGAACCAGGAATGGCAGGGCGAGGACGACAGGCGGCATGATGAGCTGCGACAGGAAGAAAAAGGAAATGTCGGAATTGCGCATATGGCCGAATTTATAGGAGAAACGGCTGAGGCCGTAGGCGGCGAGCGATCCGAGCACAACCGCAAGAGCGGATGCCGTGACGGAGATGATCACGCTGTTCCAGAGCCTGCGCATGAATTCATCACGCACCGTCGAAATCTGGGGAATCGTATCGGGAGAGAGGCCGAGCGAGCGCCAGCCGAGCCAGTTGGGCGCGAAATTGAACCAGGGGATCAGATTGCCGCGCATGACATCTGCGGCTGTCTTGAATGAGGTCGAAACCGTCCAGAACAGCGGGAAGATGCAGACACACGCCCAGATGACGAGCAGGCCGTAGACCGCCAAACGCATGGCCCACCAGCGAATGCGTTGGCCCCGTCCGTATTTTTCGAAATCGATGCGAACCATCAGAGCCTTCCTGTCATCCGCTTGACGATACGGTCGGAGATCTTCATCAGCCCCGTCATGCCGACGACGATGATCACCAGATAGACGAGCGCGAGCAGGGTTCCGTATCCGACATTCGAACGGTCGCGGTATTCGCGATAGATGAAACTGGTGACGGAATCCGTCGCTCCTCCGGGGCCTCCCGATGTCACCGTGATGATGATGTCGGCGAGCTTCAACTTGAAGATGATGCGGATCATCACTGCCGTGACCGACACTGGCAGCATCAGCGGGAAAATCACCTGCCAGAAGCGCTGCCATTTGGTGGCGCCGTCGACCTCGGCCGCCTCCAGCACCTCCCTCGACAAGGCCTGCAGTCCGGCGAGCAGCATGATCATCATGAAGGGAATGAAGGTCCAGGCATCCATGATCATGATCGAAAGGCGCGCCGTCAGCGGATCGCCGAAAAAGGACGGGTTTTCCCAGCCGAGCCAGCGGGCCATGCGCGCGATCGGGCCGAAACGGGTCTCCAGCATCGATTTGCCCACCATCCAGCTCACCGCGACCGGCGACAGCATCAAGGGCACGAGGAAGGTGACGCGCCAGAACTTCCGGGCAATGATTTCCTGGTTGAGGAGCAGCGCCAGGCCGACGGCAATCGCATATTCCACAGCGATCGCAAGGCAATAAAGGATCATGTTGAGCAAGGCGTTGGCATAGAATGGATCGGCGATCATCCGGCGGACATTGTCGAGCCCGTTGAAGCGCCGGCCGGCGGAAGAGGCGAGGTTCCAATCCGAAAAGCCGATCCAGAGCGCAAAGAGCAGCGGGAAGACCACCATCGATACGACGAAAAGCGCGGCCGGCAGAACAAAGAGCGCCTTCTTGCCGGCCTCGCCGTATATGACGACGCGGGTGACGCAGAGAACCGCGGCCCAAATGAAATAGGCGTAGAGAACCGGCCGCCAGTTGGCAAAGCCCCAATCGGTCCAGCCAAGTTCGTGGACAGCCTGCAATACAAAGGATGCCATGAACCATATGGCGCTCAGCCACAGAGCCGAGCGGCCCCAAAAACGGCGGCTCGCGGAAATGGAGCCGGCTTCGACCGTGTGGAGCAGGTCGCCTTCGACTGTCGACATTGATATTCCTCGCCCGGACAGGATGGGCGCTGGCGAAGCCTTTCAGTCCGCCAGCGCGTTTATGTCAATCGATCAGAGCCCGAGGCTCGTCCGATAGAGCTTCAGCTGGCTATCACGGCCGATCTGGTCGGTGATCTTTTCCCAGGCGGCTGCAATCGCATCCGCGGTTTCCTGTGCCGACTTGTATTGTCCGGCAAAGCCCTTCGCCAATTCGTCCTCCGCAACGGAGTAGTATTGGAAGATGCCGGGGATGCGCGGCTCGATCGCAGCGTTCGGATGGTTGTAGCTGTCGGCGTTCGAACCCAGATAGTCCTCGATGTAGGCGCGGTCGTAACCTGCCTTTTCCCATTCGTCGTAGTTGAAGTGCGACTGACGATAGGGCTGGAAACCGGACGGATAGGCCGACGTCCAAAGGGAAAGATCCTTGCCGCCGAGATGGGCTGCAGCAGACCAGGCCGCCTTGCGCTTTTTCTCGTCGCTGGAGACCCGTTTGGTGACGTAGATGCCCCAGCCGAGATAGGCCATGTTGGGCGCTTCGTTATACTTGTCTTCCCATTGCCCGGACTTGCGGTTGTAGACGCGGTTGGAGCCGCGGTTGATGCCGAAACCGACCACGTCGCCGACGACCGAGGTATCCGAGGTGCGCGCGCTGGAGCCGACGTCGCCCCACCACATCAGCATTGCGCCGGTGCCTGCCAGGAACTGCGAGAAGGCGGTGGTGCCGGGGTCCGCATTGATCTGGTCGGCGGGATAGGCCTTGGCCGCGATCAGATCCAGCACATCCTGGATCGCCTGGACCCAGGCGGGGTTGTTGACCAGCGGCTTCATGTTCTCAGGATCGAACAGCCAGGCCGGATCGCCGGGGTATTTGGCATAGGCCGTCGCCCGGTTCTCGATGAAATAGAAGCCGAAGCCGCCCCAGCCCTTGAGCGGGTCGAGATAGCCATAGGCCGGCTGGCCGGTCAGCGGATCGGTCTTGCCGATCAGCGCCTTGGACGCTGCGTTGACGTCCTGCCAGGTCTTCGGCGGCTCGGCCATGCCGCTGATCGAGCCTTCGCCGAAGTAATCCTTGCGATAGGCGAAGGTGTGGCAGTCGCCATCGATCGTGACGCGATAGGTCTTGCCGTCCCAGGTGCCGACCGGCGGCTTCAGGTAGCTCACCAGGTCGTCGGCTTCGACCTGCTTTGCAGCCCAATCAGGCATCTCGTCGAGAAGCCCGCGTCCGGCGGTATCGCCTTCGAAAGGCGCGCCCATTTCAAGGATGTCGAAATCAACCGTGCCGGTTGCGATCGACTGCTGAAGGCGGGCGTTGTAATCGGCCTGGGCAAGGTCGATCCAGTTGATCTTGGCGCCGGTATAGGCTTCCCAAGGCTTCAGGAAGCCGCGGAACAGGAAGTTGTGCAGATTCTGGTTGTTGAGCCCCATGAAGGTCAGCTCGACGCCGGCGAATTCGCCCTGCTTGACATTGGCCTTGGTCGGGCCGAGGCAGAGCTCGCCGACCTTCTGCCAGTCCGCGTCCGTCGGCGAACCCTTGCCGACGCCGGGGATCTGCAGGATCTGGGCGCGCAGGTCATCGGCCGCGAATGCGGTGCCGGCAATTCCGCCCATCGCGCCGGACAGGCCGAGCAGAGCCGCCGCACTTGCCGTTCCGCGCAAAAGGTCGCGGCGGCTTGCCTGACGGCGCATCAATGCATCGTAAATTTCGACTTTCATGTCTTCCTCCTCCACGTTTGGTGCGCTGCCGCCAGCCAGTGTTCCGGATAGGCTCCGGCCCGAATTTGGGACTGGTCTCGTGCAGAACTATCTGGTAAACAAGAAAATGAAACGTTTCATAATTCTTGTTTGAAACCGCTCCTCTCGGTCTCATCAGTGAGCATTAGACGGGAAGCGCAAAAAGTCAATAAAAAATGAAACGTTTCATGGAGGAGGTTCTGAAGGTATTTCGGATCGTGGCAGAGCGCACTTTCGCTGTGCCTCAAACTCTGGATACTGTCGAGAAATTCATCCCCTGGAACGTGTGCCGGGGGTGACCGGAAAGCGAGTGGGAGGCATATGGCTGAGGTCAATATTTCAGAGGCGCGGAAGGCATACGGCGCCTTAAACATCCTGCATGGGGTCAATATAGACATTCGCGATGGCGAGTTCGTGGTCCTCGTCGGCCCGTCCGGTTGCGGCAAGTCGACCTTGCTGCGCATGGTCGCAGGCCTCGAGAGCATTACCGGCGGCACCATCTCGATCGGCGGAAAGATCGTCAACAATCTGCCGCCGAAGGACCGTGATATTGCGATGGTCTTCCAGAGCTATGCGCTCTATCCGCACAAGACCGTTGCCGAGAACATGGTCTTCGCGCTGCGTCTGCAGAAGCAGCCGGCCGATGTCATCAAGCAGCGCCTACAGGCGGCGGCCGAAACCCTCGACCTCGTGCCCTATCTTGACCGCTATCCGCGCCAGCTTTCGGGCGGCCAGCGGCAGCGCGTAGCGATGGGGCGAGCCATTGTCCGATCGCCGCAAGTCTTCCTATTCGACGAGCCCCTGTCGAACCTCGATGCCAAGCTGCGCGTGCAGATGCGCAAGGAGATCAAGGAGCTCCACCAAAGGCTGAAGACCACGACCATTTACGTTACCCATGACCAGGTCGAAGCAATGACGATGGCCGACAAGATCGTGGTCATGCAGGGCGGCAAGGTCGAACAGACGGGAACGCCCCTGGAGCTTTACGACCGTCCCCGCAATACGTTCGTGGCCACCTTCATTGGCTCGCCGTCGATGAATCTGCTGAAAGGTCACTACAAGGCCGACGGTGCGGTCTTCGTCACGGAGACAGGCGATGAGATTGCGCTCGGCTTCACGCCGGAGGCGTCCGATGGCCAGCCTGTGCGCCTGGGCGTGCGGCCCGAACATCTGTCGCTCGCTCCGAGCGGCTTGAAGACGACCGTCAACGTCACCGAACCCACTGGCCACGAGACGATGGTATTTTTGCGCTACGGATCCGGCGAACTTGTCGCGGTGCTGTCCGAACGTCACGATTTCGAGCCCGGGCAGGCCGTAACGATCGCGGCCCGGCCGGGCAAGCTTCATCTGTTCGATGCGGAGTCCGGCAAGACGCTGCGACGGGATTGAGGAGCCGCTTGTTGCCGGCCGGCAGGCTGCGGCTGATGAGGTACGCGGCCCTCGTGGCGTTGACAATGAGTTCGAGAGCCGGTCCTTGACCGCCTGCCGTCGCTCAATACGACGACAGGACAGGCAGGGTGATGCTGGTCAGCACCGCCTGCGTCGCGCCACCACCGGCAATAAGAGTTCGAAGATGTTGCCGTGCCGCGATATGGAACGCCTCAACGATCCCTTATGAAGTTCCGCGATCCGTTCAACGATCTTAAGTCCTATTCCGAGGCCTTCCGCACTCTGGGTTTGATGGAGGAAACTGCCAAATACATCCTGTCGATCTTCGACCTGGATACCGTATTCTCCCACCCTGACAATGATCTTCGTTGAATCCGGCGTATGGCGAACCGCATTCTCGATCAGATTGCGAAGGGCGTCTTTCAATAGGGCTGGTGCTGCTCTGACACCTGCCGCCTCGATCTGGGCGAACACCTCCAGCGAATGCTTGTTTTCGTAAACCCAAGGTGCGAGCTGCTCGGCCACGCCTGTACAAAGAACGACGAGATCGACCTCTTCGAACGTGCTGTGATCGAACGTGTCCAGCCGCGCGAGCGCCGTCAGCTGGCTCACAAAATGCACGAGGTCATCGAGATCCGCCTCAGCTTTCCGCGCCCTCGGATGGTCAATACGGCCGAGTTCGAGTTTGATGGCCGCAAGCGGTGTGCGCACTTCATGGGCGATGCCCGATGTCAGTATCCTTTGCGATAGCATCAGCTCGCCAATTCGTTGGAACGCCCGGTTGACGGCCACCGCGAGATGGGCAATTTCTCGCGGCATTCCCTCGAAGGGCAGATGAGATCCGGAATCCATCGGATCGATGAGTTCGGCAGCATCGGCCGCGGCCTTCACAGGCTTCAGGGCGCGGCGAACCGATATTAAGGTTGCCCCGAGAACAAGTCCGAGCAAGATGCTCATCGGCACGATCATGTGCTCGAGGATCTCGTTCCAAAAGACGGCGGAGGCGAGATTCTCAGGATCGCCCACAGTGGCGACATCAACCAGAATCCGTTGCTCGCCGATCTGGAAAGCTCGGCCCCCGACAAGCGTAAGCGGTTTCCCTGGCTTGATGGTGCGAAGCCAAAAATCCGGAGGATTGACCTCCGCGGGCAGGAAACGGCTTTCGCAGGCATCGTCGCAGGACTCGAAGATAAGGTGGCCCCGGCCGTCGCGAATGCGGGCGACATAGCCGGTCTGCGGATGGGCATAACGCCGGCCTACAGCTGCCGGCAGCCTGTAGGTAACGGCTCCGTCCCTGCCACCGACGCCCGAGGCAAGCCGCTCTGTTTCCTGCTCGACATACAGGCGGGAAAGTTCCCCGACGTTCCAATAATAGTCAGAGAAGACGACGGCGAGCTGGACAAGCATCGCGACCATGGCGAAGAAGGCGATCCTTCGCGTCAGAATGGCCGTCAAGGTAGGAGCCGATCGAATCAACCTCGGTCCTCGCGCAGCATGTAACCGACGCCTCTCACGGTTTCGATGACGGCATTGGCGGGATGTCCCTCCAGTTTCCGCCGGAGCCGGGAGACCGCCAGCTCGACGGCGTTGCTGCTGCGCTCGTCACCGAACTCGGAGAAAGCGTGTTCCATCTTGCGCTTGGAAACCACGTTCCCGCCATTGCGCATCAGCAGTTCGAGCAGCGACTTTTCCGAGGGGGCGAGCGCCATTTCAATGCCGTTGCAGGTGACCTGGCGGGACGCCGCCTCAAACCTGACGTCGGCGAATTCCAGTGTCGGCATGGCTGTCATGGGCGAGCGCCGCATCAGGGCTCGAATCCGCGCGATCAACTCGCCATTGTTGAAGGGTTTGATCAAGTAGTCGTCAGCCCCGGCATCCAGCCCGGCGATCCGTTCGTCGACGGCCCCGCGTGCCGTCAGGACGAGCACCGGAATCTGCCGCTTCGCGAGACGCAGAGACTTCAACACGTCGAGGCCATCTTCGTCAGGCAGGCCAAGGTCAAGAAGAAGGAGATCGTAGCTTGTTCCGTCAAGCGCGAGACGGCCTTCATTTGCCGTAGCAAAGGCATCCATGCGCCAGCCGGCCTCGCGGATGGCTTCGCAAAGAAGATCGCGAAGCCGGACGCTGTCTTCGATCAGAAGAATTCTCATGCTCTCTTTCGACCTGTCACCATCGACCAGACGAGATTTTCCCGATGTCTCCAGCTCTCGACCAATGCCGCCCCGGCATGGATGAAGGCGAAGACCATGATGCTGTTGGCGATGACACCGTGCACTTCCTCGAGCCATTTGTCGCCCCAGAAGGCATCGAGCGTCGTCATCCAGCCACTGACCGCGGTCATTGCAAGAATCACCATGAGGCCCAGCATCATGATCGATGCCAGCGGATTATGGCCGATATAGCGTTGCTCGCTGCCATTGATCATGCCAAGGATCTGCGCCCTCACTTTGCCAGGTGTCGGGAAGAAGTCTCGGAACCGCGCATGCCTGGTTCCGACGAACCCCCAGATGATCCGTACGACGATGGCCATGGCAACGACGTAGCCGGTCAAACGGTGCCAATATTTTCCTTCCTCAAACACAAAAAGATTGAGGATGCAGGCCGTAACGACGGTCCAGTGAAACAGTCTGACGATTGGGTCCCAGACCTTGACGGTGCCGCTCGCGACCTGGGAGGGCCGGAGGCCCTCCTGCTTCTGCAACTCAATGGGCGCCATGGTCAGTCGCCTTTCTGGACGATTTCGCCGGACACCGGATTGAAATAGACTTCGGCGCGGTCGCCCTGCTTGTCTTTGCCGTAGATCTCGTAGCAGCTTCCGGTGATCTCGAAGGTTTTCACCTGGTAGCCCAGAGCGTCGATTTTTTCCTTCATGGCTTTCTCGGGCATCCACTTGGACTTCGGCTCCTTGGTGCAGCTTGGACTGGCAATGGCCAGAGCGGGAGTTGCGGCGATGATCACAAGAGCGGAGATAAGTTTCAACTTCATCGTTCAATCCTTTGCTTCTGCCTTCCATGAGGCGACCGCGACTGGATAGAGGCTTGAACCTGTCTGTTTGCTGTCGGTGAGACCATTCGTATTTGCGGCAGGCGAAGACGGGTAGCCTGCGGGCGCCTTGGTCCTGCCGATCCGGTGGGTAGGGCAAAGCCCCCACGCCGGAATTGAAGACGATTCGGCCGCGGCTTCGAGTTCCTTCCATTGTTGACGTTGATCAAAGCGTCCTGGCTTCAACGCCGCTAACTTATCCTCACTAGCCCCAAGGTTGCTTGCCTGCTCCAAAGGCTGGCACTCAGCCCACGGGCTTCGCAGGCAAATGCCCGCCTGGTTAAAGATTCTCGTGCGCCGTTGCCGAGGAGATGCGAAGCAACAGGAGTCGAAAATGCTCGTTCAAGACATCATGACATCGCCGGCGATCACTGTGACGACGTCCTGCTCCGTCGCCGAAGCCGCCAAGCTGATGCTCGACAACAAGATCAGCGGACTACCGGTTGTCGATGCCAATGGAGCGCTCGTCGGCATCGTCAGCGAAGGGGACTTTCTGCGCCGCGGCGAATTGAACACCGAGCGCAAGCGGTCGTGGCTGCTCGAATGGCTGACGAGCTCCGGAAAGATCGCCGCCGAATATGTCCGAACTCATGGAAGGCGGGTCGATGAGGTGATGACCTCCAAGGTCAGCACGATCGCGCCGACCGCCTCCATTTCCGACGCCGTCAAATCGATGGAACGCCAGGATGTCAAGCGTCTGCCGGTGGCGGAAAATGGCAGGCTTGTCGGTATCGTCTCGCGCTGCGATCTCTTGCGGGCTTTGTCTCGGGCACTACCGTCATCGCTTTCGGCCGGAGACGCTCAGATCCAGGCGGCAATCGAATCGGAACTTGCAAAGCAGAGCTGGAGCCGCAACGGCTTCATCCATTGCCACGTCACCGGCGGCGTTGCCGAACTGACCGGAACGATCTTCGACGAACGCGAGCGCCTGGCCGCAAAGGTCGCGGCCGAGAACGTTGCAGGCGTGACGTCTGTCAGGGACCTGCTCGTCTGGGTGGATCCCTATTACGGCATCGCACTGCCGCCGCCGGATGCCGAGATGAGACAGAATTGAAAAGTCAGGGAGGCAAACCACGGAATGGCCAGCCGGCAGGAGCGCTCCAAAAGGTGAAAGCCCGTTCCCGTCGCTCGCAGCGGCGCCGGCCATTCTGACGCACAAATACGAGGCCATGAGGCTGAAATGCCGAGAAGTCTGTTTGGATTCGTGTTCCTGATAGGGCGCCATCACCAGATCGCGATCGCGGCCCTTTCGATCGTTCTCTTCCTCGCCGGCACCGCGCCGCTGGAGGTCCAGAGGCGCATCATCAATGCGGCCACAAACGGCACCCCCTATCAGGCCATTCTAATTCTCGTTCTTGCCTATCTCGGCCTCGTCCTGCTGGAAGGCCTGACCAAGCTGATGCTCAATATCTATCGTGGCTGGATCGGCGAGGTCGCGGTCCGCTGGCTGCGTAAATCGGCGCTTGCGACCTCGGAACGCTCGGCCGAGGCTCCTCTCGATGCGATTGCCGAAGGCGTGCAGCTCTCGATCATCATCGCCGAAGCCGAACCGGTCGGCGGTTTTGTCGGCACCAGCATCTCGGAACCGCTGCTGCAGGCAGGCATTCTTGTCGCGGTCGGCGGCTATTTGATCTTCCTGCAGCCCCTGATGGCGCTTGCCGTCGCCGTCGTCTTCCTTCCGCAGATCGGCTTCGTGCCGCTGATGCAGTCCGCCATCAACCGCCGCGTCGAAACCAAGATCACCGTCATGCGCCATGTCAGCCAGAGTATGGTCCAGCACGTTGTCACTAGTGATGCGCTCGATGCCCAGGATGATCGGATTGAGAGGCTCTTCTCGCTGAACATGAGCGTCTACAGGATCAAATTCACGATGAATTTCATGATGAACCTGATGACCCAGCTGGGCTATGCCGGCATCTTCGCCCTGGGCGGCTATTATGTCGTCACCGGTCAGACTGAAATTGGAACCGTCGTCGCCTTCATCTCCGGCCTCTCCAAAATCAGAGACCCGTGGGGAGAACTCGTCGACTGGTATCGCGACCTGAGGGTTACGCAGGTGAAGTATGCCATGATCCGGGATGCAAGTACTGCCGTAAGATTGCAGGAGGACGAGATGGTCGGGGACACGGCAGCGGCTGACGCCATGGAGGCGTGAAACGGGCGGCACTACGGCAGCATCTTTCCCGTCCGCCGCAAGGCGTCATGCCAGCTGAGCGCCTCTTCCAGGATGAGGCGTGTGGCCGCCGCGTAGCAGCGCGCGCCGATAATAATCTTCCAGCGTTTCACGATAGGTCGGATGCACGCAGTTGGCGATGACGACCTCCGCCCGCTCCCGCGGGGCAAGGCTGGGTGACGACGATCGCGGCGATTTTTTCCGGCGGGATCGGAATGAATGGTACGCCGATGCGGCTGTTGGGCGCAACGATGGGGATCGCCTCCCGGCTCGGTCGCGCGGCAGGGATATAGATATCGTGGAGACCTTCCAGTGCTCCCGGCTGCGACAGGTTTATCTCGACGATCACCTTCGGTGCGAGGACGGCGAAACTTGCCGAATTGCCGACGGAGGTCGTCGGCACGGTGCCGCCGCCCTCGGTAATCGCGGTCGCCTCGATGACGGCCAAATCCACCGGTGCAAGCTGGCCGCTGCGCAGGAATTCCACCGTCTCCGAAAGATGCTATAGACGAACATCACTTCGCCGGCATTGATGCCCGGCGTAAGACGGGATCGGATTGGAACGGCATGCGGCGCGCGATGACATGAGCCTCGGTGAGCGTGCTGTCGAGATTGTGGCCGAGCGATGCACCGGTCGTCAGTGTGATCTTCAGCGGATCGCGTCTTGCCCGTTCCGCCAGCGCCAGCGGCACGGCCTTGGCCTCGCCGGCTCTGGTGAAGCCGCTCATGCCGACGATCATGCCATCGGTGATCAGCTGCGCGGCCTCCGCGGCATCGACGATACGATCCCACAGCCGATCGTTCGGAAGCCGGTCCTTGAACGTCATGCACAGGCCCCTCAATGCGACAGCAGGACAGGCAGGGTGATGCTGGTCAGCACCGCCTGCGTCGCGCCGCCGAGCACGAATTCCCGCAAACGCGAATGACCGAAGCCGCCCATGACGAGAAGATCGGCTCGCAATTCGAAGGCCTTGCTCTGCAGTACCTCCCCGACAGGATCGCCGTGTGCGCGCAGCCGCGTCACCTCCGCCATCACGCCGCTCTTCAGCAGGTTTTCGACGAGATAATCGCCTGTCTCGTACGTCACCGGCTTCTCGTCGACCACGGAAAGCAGGCAGACCTTGGAGGCCTGCTCCAGGAAGACGGAGGCATCATGTGCCGCCCGGGCAGCCGCGCGGCTGCCATCCCAGGCGATGGCGACACGGTCGATCCGGCCGCCGAAGGGCGCCGGCGGATAGAGTATGAGCGGCCGCCCCGACCCGAACAGTACCGCCTCGACGATCGGGCGGGAGAGGCCGGCCAGTTCCAGAAGCACGAGATCGTAGGCGCGCGAGGCTTCCGCCAGCGCGTCGACGACGAATGGCTCCTCGACCTTGATCTCGCGGGTGCGTAGATCGACGGAAGCCGCCCGTGCCTCATCGACCGCTTTCTGCGTCAGCGTCGAAGCGCGCCTGCGGCTCAGCGCCGCCGCTTCCCGCGCCATTTGTGCCGCATCGATGATCAGTGAGGAGAGGGCATTGGAGACGTCGGGAATGGTAATCTCCACCGCACAGACGGTGAGCGTCGCCTGCATGTGGCGCGCCAGCATGACCGCATTGGCGATCATGATTTCCGAAGTCGCATCAGGATAGGTGAGAAGCGGTAAAAAGATATGCCGTTTCATGGTGGACACCCCAAGAAGAGAATGGCGGACTGGGTCGCCACTCTCGCACTTCAGCGGGAATTGCGCGTTGACATGTCTCAAACTGCCCATCCCCTCCCCATTGATGCCGATCAATGCAGCCTTCCCGGGCGGTTGTACGGTGATGAGCGTTGCATTCGGCCGGCCGAATGGGCGAACAGAGCGCGGCATGTGCCGCCGTTTCACGCAGCGGGAAAGCGTCGATGAAGAACGAAGAGATAGAAAACAAACTGAAGACCATGAAAGCGGACCTGCAGCGCCGGCGGTCGGCGATCGATGCCGATCTCGGTGCCGCGCTGGATCCGGATAGCGAAGATCGTATCACCCAGGTCGAGAACGATCAGGTGCTGACCGAAATGCGAAGGGAAGCCGTTGCGCAAATCACATCGATCGAGGCGGCCCTGGAACGGCTGAAGCGCGGAAGCTTCGGTCGCTGCGTCAGATGCCTCGCCCCGATCGAACCCAACCGGTTGGAGGCCATCCCCTACACGCCATATTGCGTGAGCTGTGCCCGTCTGGCGGACGAGGGGCCCTCCCCGTAAGACCGAGCGTTCTGTGGCGGCGAGAAAGCGAGGGGGCCTGCCTTTCTCGCCGCCTGGATAATCGCTCCTCTGGTCATCCCGCAGCGACCATGCAGCACTCTTGGCGTCAGCCAAGCTGACCTCTTCTGTGATGAGCGATCTGTTGCCCGAGCCGTCAGTCGGCCCTGCCAGACCCAAACGAGATTGCTCTTTATCAATGTGCGAAGCCGCGCGGCCGGTCTAAAATGACTCCTGGAACACCACCCGAAGGAGCGTCTCATGTCATTGGGTTTACGGGAACTTACGCTGGCTGAATGCCACGCCGTCCTGGGAGAGACAAGATTTGGGCACCTGGCCTGCTGCAAGGACGGTCGGCCCTATGTCGTGCCTATCTATTTCTCCTTTGAAGATGGCGTCGCATACTGTTTTTCGATGCCCGGCCGCAAAGTGGAATGGATGCGGGAAAACGACAGGGCGTGCCTGCAGGTGGACCGGCGGGTGGGCAAGGGCTGGACGAGCGTTATCGCCGAAGGAAAGTTCGAGGAGTTCCCCGACACCGAGCTCCGGCGGAGTGAGCGTCTGCACGCCTGGGAAATATTGCAGAAGCACGCGGACTGGTGGGAAGTCGGTTCGCTCAGCCCGAAGGAGGTTCCGATCCTTGCCGAATCTCCGCACATCTTCTTTGGCATCCTTGTCCGGACGTTGTCAGGCCGCGCGGCCTTTGCCATCGATTAATACCTATCGCCCGGACACGTGCCGCAACCGGGCGACATGCATGCAAGGTGAGAGGCGCCGGGCCGGCTGAACGCCGGCCGATCAGTGGGCCATGAATATCGGCATCCTGCTTTCTTCGATCATGCCGCGCGTCACGCCGCCAAAGATCGTCTGCTGCCAGCGGGGATGGTTATAGGCACCCATGACGATCAGATCGGCGGACACGTCGACGGCGTGCTGCCGCAGGACCTGGTCTGCCGGCTGGCCGCCGCTGGCAATGCGATCCACCTGCACCTTCACGCCGTGCCGGGCAAGATAGGCGGCAATGTCGGCGCCCGGTT
>NZ_JABDWI010000024.1:0-37079 GCF_019685235.1 Rhizobium sp. NLR8a | reverse complement strand
TGGCGCGGATGGAGGCTGCGGAATGAATGGTGAGGGACATAGTCTCAAAGCTAAAGCCGAAGGGGTGCGTCCTACCCGCCCCCGCTCCTCCCTGCAATCCGGCCCAGCCGGTCGGATCGGGGGCTGATCTCCCTGCCCTGTAGTAGCCTTTAAGCCCTTGTTGCATTTACATTAGAAGTCACAGGGAATTATATAGAATCATTCCATTATGACGTGTGGCACGAAACGTGATAGATTGGCCGTTATACGCGCGCGGTCTTCGCGAACGGCAAGACCGCAGGCGCGATCACCGGCAACCCAGCTGCCGAGCACAGCAAAGCCGTTATCGCTTTCGAAAAGCGGGGCATAGGCCTGGATAACGAAACCTTCCTCGCCGTAATCGCCCGGTGCGGAAAACGCTTCCCGCCCATCTCGAAAAATCGAGACGTTCTCGCCTTCTCGCGACAAGAGTGGTTTGCGCACGTAGTCGGTCAAGGTCGAAGCCGCCGGGTCGTCGGTGAAATAACTCGGCAGCAGGTTGGGGTGATTGGGGTGGCGCTGCCAGAGCAGCGGCAGAAGCCCCTTGTTGGAGAGCACGGCCTTCCAGGCGGGCTCGACGAAAACATCGCCCGAGCGGGCAAGTTCGCGCGCGAAAGGCTCGCGCAGCATGAATTCCCATGGGTAGAGTTTGAAGCAGCGGTCGATCACCCGATCCTTGAGGTCGGTGTAGCGGCCCTGCGCATCGATGCCGATCTCCCGAATGTCCAGAAGCTCGACGCGATGGCCGGCCTGCACCGCACAATCCATGAGGTAGACCGTCGTGCCGCGATCCTCCTCATTGTCGGTTATCGCGGCGAAATGGAAGATGGGCTCCTTGGGAAATTGATCGAACGCCTCGACAAGACTTTCCTGCAGGAAATTATACTGGTCCGCATCTTTGGGCAGAACACCCAAAGCGATCTGATCGGTCAGCCAGTTGAACTGGAAATAGGCCGTCTCGAACACCGAGGTCGGGGTATCGGCGTTGTATTCGAGTAGCTTGGCCGGGCCATTGCCATCATAAGCAAGATCGAAACGGCCGTAGAGGTGCCGGTCGCGGCGCTGCCAGGACCGCTGCACAACATCACGCAGGTCCGCCGGAATGGCCAGCCTGTCGAGCGCCTCTTCGCTGCTGACGATCTCGCCGACCAGATCCATGCACATATCGTGCAGTTCCTGGCTCGGCTGTTCGATCTGCTTCTCGATCTCCTCGAGCGTGAACGTATAGGCGGCATCGTCGAGCCAGTAGGGCTCGCCATACATGACGTGAAATCCGAAGCCGACGGCCTGCGCCTTGTCACGCCAGTCAGGACGCGGCGGGAGGGTGATGCGTTTCATGTCATCCGCCGAAACTAAAGGACGAACGGCCGCCGAAGCCTTGCCGGGCAACGGTGCGGGTATTGACGTTGACCGGCTTGACACTCTGGCGCGCGGGCACAGTCACGCTGTCGCCACCCGAGCGAACGGTGGTTGTGACCGTCTGCCCCGAGCGGTTGCGATAAATCGGCGTCGAGCCATAATAGGAGCCATTCGCCTCCTGGCGCCGGCGATAGTCGTAATAGTCGCCGATATTGTTGAGTGCCGAAGACAGCATGTAGCCCGCCAGGAACGGCACGAAGAAGCTGCCGCCTCCGCCGGTATTGTTGTTGGTGACGGTATTGGCCGGCTGTTCGGTGCACTGGCCCTTGCCGTATTCGGCCTCGCAGGCGGCCATGCCGTTGAAACGCGGCGCGGTGGCGAGATGGGCGCGCATCGCATCCTGATAGCTGGCTTGGCAGACCTGCCGGTCCATGCCCGCAGCCACGCATTGGTCGACGGACGTGAACATTATATCCGAAGGGGCCTCCTCGCCGCACCCGGACAGCGCCAGTGTCGAGGCGGCGATGGTGCCAAGGGCCAGCAAAGGTCGCCTGTGCCCGCTCATACGTCTGCGCATTTTTCCCTCCCTCAATAGGTCATGCAGGCAGCGTTGAGCAGACCGATGACGAGCGCTATTCCGCCGCCCCACAGGCCCGCCGCGATATCACCGGCAGTGATTTTTTCATGCAGGTCCCTCATGGTGAAGTTCGCGATGTAGAAAGCAAGGATCTGCGCCAGAGTGCCTATCACCGCCCATATGATGTAATCGATGACGCTGACGGAATTGGCTGCGGCGGAAGCCAGAGGCAAGCTGAAACCGACAAGCGCGCCTAAGAACGCGGTGACGGCAGCAAGATTGCCCGCCCGGATCAGTTGGACCTCCTGTTGCGGCGTCAACCAGGTGTAGATCACCGCGAAAACGCCGTAGGCGGCGAGCCCGATGGCGAAATAACCAAGGAAAGCAGGCAGGCCCGCCACGTAGTCGAGCATCGAAAAAGTCCTCCGTTGAAATTGATCGGTCCCTCAGACGCGACGAACGTCGGCCGGAGCCAATCCATAACCGATCAGAAATTCCACTGAGCTGCCCGCCTGGCTCTGCCCAAAATCGAGGTCGCGCTCGACATTGATCAGTAGCATTTCGCGCGTCGAGCCAAGCGGGCGGTAATACAGCATGCAGGTCTGATGGATGGAGCGCTGCGTTTCACCATCGCTGACCTTTTCAACAAATTCCACCAATTGCGCCCGTTCCGGACCGTCGCCCCAGAACCGGTTATAGAGGATCCCGTCAGCATCATAGGATGGCTGGCCGATCAGGCCGCCCGGCCCGGTCCAGCGGTTCCATTCGCTCTGGCCGGCGGGCACGACGCTGTCCCAAGGCTGATAAAAGCTGATGTCGTCGATCGCCTCACCCGGCTTACCCGACGCCGACATCACCTGAATCATCCGGTTTTCTTCATCGTAGTAGCGCGACAGAACCGTCGCGGCGTCGAGCGAAACCTCACCGTAGCCGGCAATGATGAACGGCCCGCTTCGCGGCAGCGGCATGGCAGGCTCGCCGCCCAAAGCATCGGCTTCGAGCGAGAGGAAATCGATCTCGAGTGCCCCGCCGATGGCCGCACTCAAGGGGCCGAGTTCTTCGGGTAAGGCCCCCTCGCTCTTGTTTCCGCCGAACCAGCCGATCATGTCACGTCTCCCATTCGAGCCCAGGTATGGCAGCGGGATCTAGCCGAATTTCGCTGATGTAGT
This sequence comes from Rhizobium sp. NLR8a, assembly GCF_019685235.1. Classification (NCBI taxonomy): domain Bacteria; kingdom Pseudomonadati; phylum Pseudomonadota; class Alphaproteobacteria; order Hyphomicrobiales; family Rhizobiaceae; genus Rhizobium; species Rhizobium sp. NLR8a. Next base: position 33,956 of record NZ_JABDWI010000024.1, on the reverse strand, counting down.
AAAGCGTCTCGCCGCCCCGCATCAGCGTCTCGTCCCGGCAATTAAGGTCCGTTACGCCGTGGCTCAGCATGCCGACGAGCGTCACATGGTGCCGACGCTTGAGGCTTAAAAACATGTCGCCATAGGAGAGCGGCGCGTGCAAGGCCGGCACCGCCAGGGAAAAGGCCGTGTCGGTGGAGGCAGCCGACAACAGCCGTGCGGCGATTTCCGAAGAACCCGGATCACGTGCGGAACGCGACAGAAGCTCCTCGGCGAGGGAACCCACCGCCTCGACACGCGGCCGACGCTGCTTGACCATCTGTGCTGTGCGGTCGTCGGCGAAATAGGCGACGATATGGGCATTGGGCGCATGATCCTCGGCGATCAGCACCGCGGCCAGCGTTTCATCGTCATTTGCGCCGCGGGCGATGACTGCCCGCGCCTGGGCCACTCCGGCCCGCAACAAAGCGTCGGCATCGGCAAGCCGTTCCGTGCGGACGTAGTCGGCATAATTGCTGGCGGGATTTTCCGGCAGATCCCTGGCGACCAGAACCGTCATCGGTTCGTTGGCATGCCGTTCGGAGTGCAGCAGCCGCAACGTCTGGCATGTCTGCCCCTCTTGCCATCCCAAAACGACGATATGACCGGTGCGTTCGCTGTAATCACCCAATCCGCGCATGCGATTTCTCCAAATCGTACCGATCGCTGTCAACAACTTGCCAAGAACAGCGGTAAAGATGGCGATGCCACCGGGCAGAACGACCAGGACGGTAATGATCCGGCCGAGGCCCGATTTTGGGGAAAGATCGCCATAACCGACAGTCGTTGCCGTAATCATGTAATAGTAAAGAAAGTCGACCGGGTTGCCGACGAGATCGCCTTCCCCGGCCAGCATAAAGAGCAAATAGGAAGTAACCAGATGCACAACGAGGATAACAAGAAGGGCTGACCACGCCAATTCGCCGAGCGACAGATATACACGCCGCAGTAATGAAGCGATAAATGGCAAGCGATTCGCCCCCGTTGCTGACCCCTACCTACCGGAATTTATTTCGCGCGCTAGACCTTTAAGTTGTAAACCGATTACCCAGATATTTGCGACGCTCTAACCGATGGAGGACTTTTTGGAGACCTGGAGCCTTACCACTTTAACGCGCCTGTTCGCAGCCGACCCGGAAGCGCTGGGCGATGTGGATGTAGCCGTGCCGGAACATGGGGACGTTATCTGCGTAACTCTCAAGGAAAGAGGCGATCTCGACGTCTTCGTCGCGGTGAGCGGAGAGCGCGATATTCTTGTCAGCGTTGTCCTGGTGCCATGCAAGGACGTGCCCAAGCGGGAGGCCTTCGAACGGATGGTTCTCAAGACGCACAAGTTCGTGCCGCTGTCGAGCTTCGGCATCACCACGATTGACGGTGAGGAATGGTACGAATTGTTCGGCTCGCTGTCGGCACGTTCGTCGGCCGAAACCGTGGTCGAGGAAGTCGCCATTCTGGCTGCCAATGCGGTCGACGCCGCACACATGATTGAAGAATGGAAAAGCGGGGAGATTGCAGCGTGAGCACCTGGGGAAAGATTTTCACCGCCATTCGCGGCGGCATTAACGAGGCAGCGGAAGCGGCCGCCGACAGCCAGTCGATGCGCATTCTCGACCAGGAAATCCGCGATGCCGAACAGTCGCTGCGCCGGGCGCGATCCGATCTGGCCGGTATCATGGCGTCGAACAAGAGCGTCATGCGCCGGCTTGAAGAAAACCGCGCGAAGGAAGCCAAGGACACCGACAGCGCCCGCGCGGCGATCTCAGCGGGCCGCACGGATCTGGCGCAGGGTCTCGCTCAGCGCATTGCCAACATTCGCGCCGAAACGCAGCGAGACCAGGAAGAGCTCGACCGGCTGCTGCCCCGCCAGCAGCAGATGCTGCGCACGATCCAGGAAACCGAATCGCGGATCGCTCAGATGAAACGCGAGGTGGAGAATGTCAAAGCCAACGAGTCGCTGCTGCGCGCTCAGTCGGCGATTGCCCATAACCAGTCGGGCATCAATACCCGTCTCGGCAGCGCCGTCCAAAGTCTCGAACGCATCAAGAAGCGCCAGGAAATGACGGCCGGGCGCATCGAGGCCGGCGAGGAACTGGCCGCGCTGGAAAACGGCAGCGATCTCGACCGTCAGCTGCGCGAGGCCGGCATTGGCGGTTCCCGTGAATCGGCGGACGACATCCTTGCACAGTTGATGGCACCAAAGCATTCGGCCGAGCCCGTCCTGCTCCCGCCGCCCGCTGGCAACAAGGACTGAGAATACCCGGAGCGGCCGCCCTGTCGGAGAGATCGAAGACAGAGCGGCCGCACGCCGAACTCTGACGTTGCAGCCGGCCAAGCCCGCGCTCGCCGACCGCGCCCATGACACCAGCACGATCCCGGGTTTCGACATCGATGCGGGTTGAACCGGAGCTCTTGCAGCGACGGGCGCGTCCCGAATTCACTTGAATGTCATGCATTTGAATGGTCATCGAGGCGATGCGCATCGGCGATTTCCGCCTTGCGCTTGCCGTCAAAGCACGCTAATTGGCCACTGTTATGTTATTACATCACTGGACGGGCACAAGCCGTGCCGGCCAGTCAGAAGGGTTTCAGCGAATGAACAAGGCGATCACAACACTCAGCTACGCACTGGCTGTATCCGCAACATTGACTTTTGCAGGAATGGCAGGCGCTGAGACATCTTCGGGAAACAATCACAGCCACAGCCATTCCCACGATAAACAGGGGTCGGTGTATGATGGGTATTTCGACGACGATCAGGTAAAGGCGCGTGAACTGTCGGACTGGGAGGACGACTGGCAGTCCATCTACCCCTTTCTTGTCGACGGAACCTTGGATCCGGTGATGGCCGACAAGGCGAGACATGGCGATAAGAGCGCCGGAGAATATCGTGCCTACTACGACACGGGATACAAGACCGACGTCGACCGGATCGTCATCAACGGAAAGAAGGTTACCTTTTCCGTGGCAAGGACTCCGTCAGCGGAGACTACGAGACGGATGGCCGCGAAATCCTCACCTATAAGAAGGGTAATCGAGGGGTTCGTTTCATCTTCAGGAAAAGCGCCGGCGATGACGCCGCACCGCAGTTCATTCAGTTCAGCGACCACCTCGTCGCCCCTGAGAAGGCGGATCACTACCATCTCTATTGGGGCAACGACCGTGCCGCACTACTGAACGAGGTCACCAACTGGCCGACCTATTACCCATCGAGCCTGAATGGGAAACAGATCGCCGAGGAGATGCTGAGCCACTGACTAGCTGACACCGAGAAAGTGCCTGAGCTCGGCAGTTTGCGGATCGGCGAAGACATCCTCCGGCCGACCGGCTTCATGGACACGGCCCTGATGCATGAAGACGACGCGGCTGCAGACGTCGCGGGCGAACCGCATCTCGTGCGTGACCATCAGCAGCGTCATTCCCTCGGCGGCAAGTTCGCGCACGACGGCCAGAACTTCGGCGACCAGTTCCGGATCGAGCGCCGATGTGATCTCGTCGCAAAGAAGGGCGGTCGGCTGCATGGCGAGCGCGCGGGCGATGGCGACGCGCTGCTGTTGTCCGCCCGAGAGCTCGTCCGGATAGGCATCGAACCTGTGGCCCAGACCTACCCGCTCCAGCATCCTGCGGGCGGTCGCTTCCGCTTCGGCCTTGGGTGTCTTTTTGACCACCGTCTGCGACAGCATGACGTTGCCGCCGGCAGTCAGATGCGGGAAAAGATTGAATTGCTGAAAGATCATGCCGACCTTCAGACGCAGCGCCTTCAGGTGAACTTCGTCATCGAGAAGCTGTGCGCCGGCCACGGAGATGGAACCGTCGGTGATGGTCTCCAGGCCATTGATGCAGCGAAGCAGGGTCGATTTGCCCGAGCCGCTCTTGCCGATAATGGCAATGACCTCGCCAGGCTCGACATTCAGATTGATGCCTTTCAGCACCTCGTTGGATCCGTAGCTCTTGCGGACGTCAGTGATTTCGATGAGCGACATTGAGTTTTCTCTCCAGGATCTGGCTGCTTTTCGACAAGGGCCAGCAAAGGGCGAAATAGATGAGCGCCACGAGCCCATAGACGGTGAAGGGCTGGAAGGTGGCGTTGGTGACCACGGTGCCGGCCTTCGACAATTCGACGAAGCCGATGATCGAGGTCAGCGCCGTGCCCTTGATGATCTGAACGGAGAAACCGACGGTCGGCGGTATGGCGATCCTCAGCGCCTGTGGAAGAATGACGTAGCGCATCTGCTGCAGACGGCCCATGCCGAGGCTGGCGGAGGCTTCCCATTGCCCCTTCGCAACCGCTTCGACGCAGCCCCGCCAGATCTCGGTGAGAAAGGCGGCGCTCCATAGGATCAGCGCCAATCCCGCCGCAAGCCAGGCCGGCACGTCTATTCCGAAGAGGCCGAGACCGAAAAAGGCGATGAAGAGCTGCATCAGCAGCGGCGTACCCTGGAAGAGCTCGATATAATATTTCGCAAACGCCCGGCCGGCCTTGCGCCTGCTGATGCGCAGGAACAGCAGGCCCAAGCCGACCAGGCTGCCGCCGACGAACGAGACGAGCGAAAGGAGGATCGTCCAGCGGGTGGCAAGCAGCAGGTTGCGCAGAATGTCCCAGAGCGTGAACGTGATCATCGTGCTGCTCTCCTCGGGAAAATGAACCAGCCGATCAGGCCCAGCACCTGCCGGAGCAGGATCGCCAGCGCGAGATAGATTGATGTCGAGACGATGTAGGCCTCGAAGGCTCGAAAGGTTCGCGATTGTATGAAATTCGCGGCGAAGGTCAGATCCTCGGCGGCGATCTGCGATACGACCGCCGAGCCGAGCATGACGATGACCACTTGCGACGACAGCGCTGGCCAGATGCGCTGCAGCGACGGCACGAGAACGACATGGCGGAAAGTCTCGAAGCGCGTCATGGCGAGGCTCTCGCCTGCCTCGAACTGGCCTTTCGGCGTCGCCTGGATGCCGGCGCGGATAATCTCGCAGCTATAGGCGCCAAGGTTGACGACCATCGCAAGATTGGCGGCTGTCAATTCTGAAAGGTGGAGGCCGAGCGACGGCAGACCGAAGAAGATGAAGAAAAGCTGGATCAGGAACGGGGTGTTGCGGATCAGTTCCACATAGGCCGCAGCGACCGGCTTCAGCCAGACCGGGCCAAGCGCCCGCACCCAAGCGCAGACGATGCCGAGCGAAATGCCGAGCACACCACCGATCGCGATAAGCTCCAGGGTGATCAGCACACCCTTGATGATCTCGGGATAATATTGAAGCAGCCAGCCGAATTCGAAATGGTAGCTCAAGGAATGTCCCCTCTCGCGGTGACGGAGCGCATGTCATCCCGCGGCCGCAGGAGACATGCGCGAGACCCTGGTTTCCTTAAAGATCGGACGGCAGACCGGCACCGAGCCACTTCTGCGATATCGCATTCAAGCTGCCATCGGCTTTGGCGGCGGCGACAATGCCGTTCACCTTCTCCAGAAGCGCGGACTGTTCCTTGTTGAGGCCGATGTAGCAGGGCGAGTTCTTGATCAGAAACTTCAGCTCAGGGCGCTTGGGAGGGTTTTTGGCGAGGATCGCAGCCGCCACGACGTTGCCGGTAGCAATGATGTCGACCTGGCCGGAGAGGAACGCCGAGATGGTGCCGTTATTGTCCTCGTAACGCTTGATCGTCGCATCGGCCGGCGCGATCTTCGTCAGCTCGAGATCCTCCACGGCGCCGCGTGTGACGCCGATGCTCTTGCCCGCGAGATCTTCCGCCTTGGCGACCGAAAGATCGGCCGGACCGAACACGCCGTTGAAGAAGGGCGCGTAGGCGACCGAGAAATCGATCACCTTTTCGCGCTCCGCATTCTTGCCGAGGCTCGATATGACGAGATCGACCTTGTTCGTCTGCAGATAGGGGACGCGGTTGGCGCTCGTGACCGGCACAAGTTCGGCTTTGACGCCAAGCTTTTGGGCAATGAGATTGGCCATGTCGATATCGTAGCCCACCGGCGCCATATCGGTGCCGACACTGCCGAAAGGCGGGAAATCCTGCGGGACTGCGACACGCAACGTACCGCGCGCCGTAATGTCGGCAAGAGCATCGGCGTGAGACGGCGAGTTGAAGCTGAAGGCCGCGGCGAGAGCCGCGATTGCGAAGAAGATCCGTCTGGTCAGCATGTGTTCATTGCTCCTTTGATGGTGTGATTTTTGGGTCTGACGGCTGGGAGATGGAGAACGCGGCCTTAGGCGGAAGCGACAGGGAATTGCGCAGATCCGAAAGCGGATCCGGACGCGCCGTGAGGTCGAGGCCCATCTCCACTTCATCAAGATGTTCGACGGAGAGCTCCGCGGCTCTGACGAAATCCCCTGCCTGCATGGCCTCGAAAATACGGCAGTGCCCCTCATGGGACTGCGCCGCATGAAATTCGGATTGATAGAGCATCGAAATGAGGATCGTCCTTGCGGTCAGGTCGCGCAGGATGTCGACGATGATCGTGTTGCCGCTCAATTCCGCAATGCGGATATGGAAATCGCCCATCAAATAGGTCAGGCGCTGGCGGTCGCCCGCCGCCATCGCGTTCCGCTCCGCGTTCAGATGGGCGTCGAGAGCCTTGCGTCCCTCCTCCGTCAGCACGCCCATGCTGCGCAGCAATCCGGCCTCGACGACACGCCTTGCATCATAGACGGCGATCGCATCCTCAGCGGAGGGCTCGACGACGAACCAGCCGCGCCGGGGGCTGACATGCACGATGCCGCGTGTCTCCAGACGCATCATGGCTTCACGGACGCGGGTTCGGGACACGCCGAAGAGCGCCGCCAGCTGATTTTCGCCAAGACGCGTGCCCGGCCGAATCTTGGCAGAAAGGATCCCGGAGACGATCGTTGCCTCAATGGATTTCTGCGTGGTCTCGGATGCGTGGCTATCTTGCATACAAGACAGGAAGCAAAGCTCGTGCCAAAATTTTGCGCCGAGGATTTCCAAGATGCCTGGGATGCTCCGAGCAAAATTTGCCCGCCAGGCATGCAGACTGACTGTAATTTATGCGGGGCTGCCCCTCCCCCGCATCGGCCTGTCACCGATGCCGGGGCAAGTTCATAGGCCCGACCGACTTGCCCCCGACCCTGCGGATCGGGACCGGGGCAACGCTTTGCCAGTCGTCGTCAATCGATCGTGCGCGCCAACACCTGCGGCGTCGAAGACAACCCTATCCCGCGTGACGGGGCAAACCCATCGCCGTCGCCGGTTTTAGTGGAAGCTCGAGGTTTTGAGAAATTCCGCCAACCGTTCGGTTTTCGGGCGCACGAACATTTCCTTCGGATCGCCCTCCTCGCAGATGACGCCCTGGTTCATGAAGATTACGCGCGACGAAACCTCGTAGGCGAAACGCATTTCATGGGTGACGAGCAGCATGGTCATGCCATCGGCAGCAAGCCCCTTGATCACCTGCAGGACTTCGCCCACCAATTCCGGATCGAGCGCGGAGGTCACTTCGTCGAACAGCATCAGCCGCGGCGACATGGCGATTGCGCGGGCAATCGCAACACGCTGCTGCTGGCCGCCGGAGAGCTGACCGGGATAATGGTTGGCGCGGGCGGCGAGGCCGACCCGTTCGAGCCATTTTTCGGCAATGATGCGGGCTTCCGGTTTCGTCATCTTCTTCACCTTGACGAGGCCGAGCATGACGTTTTCGGCAGCACTCATATGCGGGAAGAGATTGAACTGCTGAAAAGCCATGCCGGTCAGGGCGCGCTGACGGGCAATCTCCTTCTCGCTCTTGCGCCGGCGCGTCGCGCCGTCGACGTGATAGCCGATCTCCTCGCCGTCGAGGCGGATCGTGCCGCCCTGGAATTCCTCGAGCATGTTGACGCAGCGCAGCAAGGTGGTCTTGCCGGAGCCTGAGGAGCCGATGATGGAGATGACCTCGCCTTCCTGAACGGCGCAATCGACCCCCTTGAGAACTTCGTGGATACCGTAAGTCTTGCGCAGACCCTTGATGTCGAGAATGGTCTTGGCCATCGGAAAGTCTCCTCAGGACGGCAGGGCGGTCTTGCGCTCGACATATTTGCCGAAGTGCTCGATGCCGTAGTTGACGATGAAATAGAGACCGCCGGCCAGAAAATAGAACTGGAGGCTCATGAAATTGCGGGAGATGATCTCCTGCGTGCGCAGGAGAAGCTCGGCGACGCCGATGACGGAGAGCAGCGTCGAGGCCTTCACCATCTCGGCCGCCGTATTCACCCAGGCCGGCAGACACTGGCGCATGGCCTGCGGCCACAGCACCGAGGTGAAAGTCTGGGTAAAGGTCAGACCGATCGCCTTGGCCGCTTCGGTCTGGCCCTTCGGGATCGCCTGAAGCGCTCCGCGCACGATTTCGCCGACATGGGAAGAGCAGAAGACGGCAAGGGCGAGGACGCCGGCGGAGAACGGTCCGAGATCGAGACCGACCGCGGCGGAGACATAATAGCTTGCCAGTACGAGCACGAGCACCGGTGTGCCGCGGATGATATCCGTATAGGCACGCACGAGGAGACGTAAGACGATGCCGCCGTAAACCAGCGCCAGACCGACAAAAACACCGAGCACGGAGCCCGCGAGAATGGCCAGCAGCGAGATCGACACCGTCATGGCAATGCCGTTCATGATGACGTAGCGGGCGATCCAGAGTTGTTCGAGAAAGGTGTGAGACATCGGGACTATCTCGGCAGGGCCAGACGGCGCTCGACGAGGCGCATCAAGGCGGCGATGAGGAAACAGGTGGCGACATAGAGGGCTGATGTAACCATCCATGTTTCGATGACGCGGAAACTCTCGACATTGATCTTGCGGGCGGCAAAGGTCAGCTCGGGCACAGCGATGGCAGCGGCAAGCGAGGTGTCCTTGAAGAGCGAGATGATCGTCGAGGATAGCGACGGCAAAACGTTGCGCAGCATCAGCGGTGCGATGATCGAGCTGCGGATCTGCATTGCCGTCAGGCCGATGGCAAGGCCGGCTTCCGTCAACCCTCTCGGGATCGACAGCAGTCCGGCACGGAACACCTCGGCCAGATAGGCCCCAGAATAGAGCGAAAGAACCAGCACGAAGCTTTTCATCTTGTCGAGGCGCAAGCCCATCTGCGGCAGCGCGAAAAAGGCGAAAAGCACCAGAACGAGAATCGGCAGGTTGCGAATGACGGTGACATAGCCGCGCGCCGGCACGAGCGCGAAGCGGCTCCTCGACGTCAGCGCGAAAGCCATCACAAGACCGATTGCGGCCCCGATCAGGATCGAGATCGCGGCAAGGCCGAGGCTGAGGGCAAGTCCGCTTAAGAGAAAGTCGAAATTGCGCCAGACGGCAGCGAAGTTCAGTGTGTAACCCATGCGGGTCCTTTCAGACCAGAGCATGCCGCCGAGCCTGTGAGCGGGCCGGACAACGTCATCTCCAATCATTCGATCCAGAAGCGGACTGAGATCTTAGCCAGACCTAGACCGAGATCATCCTGTTCCAGCGGAGCGGGAGCAAGCTCCCGCCCCGCATCGCGGTCACTTGAATTCGACGGGGAAACCGATCTGCGGCGGCGCCAGATCCTTACCGAACCAGGCCTTGAAGGATTTGGCATAGAAGTCGAACTCGACACCGGTCATCGCTTCGTGAAGAGCGGTGTTGACGAAGTTCAGCCAATCCTGATCACCGCGCTTGACGGCGCAGGCATAGGTCTGTGGGTTCCAGCCGTAGCCGGCATCCTTGTAGCGGCCCTGGTTCTGCGTCATGTACCAGGCGAGCGACGACTGGTCCGTGGCGGCGGCATCGGCACGCCCCGACTCCAGCGCCTGATAGATCAGGTCGACGGATTCATACTGGTCGACGGTCGCCTCCGGCAATGCGGCGTGCACCATAGCTTCGGCGTATACGTTCTGGAGAACCGAGATGGTGACCGAGGAGCCGGCAGCCTTCAGAGCGGCATAATCAGCGTATTTTCCATCCGCCTTGAGCATCAGGCCGACGCCCTCACGATAATAGGGAATGGTGAAGGCGACCTGCTGGGCGCGTTCGCCCGTAACGGTCATGAACTGGCAGGTGATGTCGACCTTATCGGTGGTGATGTTCGGAATGCGGGCGTCCGACGACTGGTTGACAAATTCGATCTTATCCGGATCGCCGAACAGGGCCTTGGCGACGATGTGGCCCATGTCGACATCGAAGCCCTGAAGCTTGTCGTCCGCGCTCTTGAAGTGCCAGGGCGCATTGGTGCTGCCCGTGCCGAGCACGAGATGGCCGCGGGCCAGCACCTCGTCGAGCTTGCTGCCCTCGGCAAGCACAGGCGTCGACACCAGGGCGGCGACGGCCAGCGACATCAGGCCGGCGCGAAAGGAAATGATCATGGCGTTCCCCTTGTAGATGTTTCGATGATCCAATATACTGGACATGTGTCTATTTTATTGGATTTCAATATCAAGTGCCATCGGCGGTGAATTGTCAATGGGGCATGCCGAAAAAACGCGCAGCAGAGTGCTTGGCGGTTTTTTCGGCAGCGCAACATTTTGCGGTTGGTTTTCGGTTGCGCTTGCGGCGGCCCGATAGCTTCGGGCCGCGATATAGGAAGGGGAAGCCTTTCAGCCACGCAATAGGCGTTCATCGCCGCCAGGCCGGCGTGCAGCGCGAATATTCACAGGCCCTTGATGGGGTTTACCACACGGTCTCTTTTTGAAGGGGCGTTACCCGCCGGATAAGCGACTTTCTCAGCCGCCTTTCAACTGTGCCATCGCAAGCAGCGTATCGGCGCTGATCGTCGCCGAGCCGGTCAGGATGGAAAGCGCCGTCGACGTGGTGCCGGTGCCGTTCGCCATATCGTACATGGCGGTAAAGCGCTTGATCAGATCGTCGACCTTGTCCGGATCGGCGAGGTCCTTGATGTCGATGAAATTCTCGATCATCTCGGCCTGCTTGTCGACGTCCATATTCGAGACATAGCGGGACAGGTTAAAGCTCGTGGTGAAAAATTCGAACAGCGCGCTGTCGCCCAGAATGTCATAGGCACTCGAGATCTCCGGTGCCTTGCGTTCGAAATAGAGTGCAAGGCGCACGCCGGTGTTGCTGTCGCCCTGATCATCCTCGAGCGTCAGCCTGACATAGGCGTCGACCGTTTCCAAGACGTCGCCGCGCTGCTGCACCGTCCCGGTAGGATCAGCCGAGATAGTGCCGTCCTGGTCAAAATTGAACGAGCCGACCAGTTCGGCGAAGCGGTTGTCTTCGAGCTTGTTGACGTAGCTGTCTTCGTCGTCGAGATCGGACGAAAACATCTTCTCCAGGTCGTCCGACGTGACGTCCTCCGGATCCAAGCCCTTCGCCTGAAGCGCAAAGGCAACCAGCCGGTCGTCGGCGAGAAACTCGCTGGCAGAGGTGATCGTCGCCATCTGGTCACGGAAATAGGTGATCTCCTCATCCGCGGCGTCGGTCGCCTCGGTCAGCTCGTCACCTTCGAAATATCGGATCTTGTTCTGCTTGTAATAGGCGGCATAGTCATCGACGACCGATTCCGACATCGCCTCCAGCGGGACGGTCACATCGCCTTCGCTGTCGAAGTTGAAGGCATTGCGAAACGCCTCGAACCGATCGTCCTTCAAGCTGTTGACATAGCTCTTCGGATCGCTGGGATCACTTTCGAGGATCTTCCGGACTTCGCTTTTCGAGACCTCGCCGGAGTCTATGCCAAATGCCCGCAGCGCCATCTCCCATAATTCAGGGAGATCGTCGTTGTCGTCATCGTCATCATCGCCGTTCGACACCAGGAAATCGTCGATCGAGGTGACGCTGGCAATGCGTGTCGTATAGTTGTCAACCGCATCTTCCGTGTCGGTATTGGCGATCAGCACCTGGTAGTTTTCATCGAAGGCCGCCGTGGTCGCGGCCGTCTGTTCCGACGTCTGGGCCGTGTCGCCGTCGGCAAGCGCGCCGTCCTCATCGAAATTGAAGGCGTCGTGCAGGTCGGACAAGCCGATCGCGTCGGCGGTGTCGGCGCTTTTCAGGGCCGCGGAGATGAAATTGTCAGTTTCGGTGTCGGAAAGACCGTAGGCTGTTCTGAGATAGGACACCAGCTTGTCGTCGCTCATTAATTGATCGACAGAGGTGATGTTTCCGATCTGAGCAGCGAAATAAGTATCATAAGCCTCCCCGGTCTCGGTAGAAGCGATCGTCGATGATGCCACGGCATAAGCGCTTGTCACCAGCGATAGCTGGTCTTCCGACATCACCTCGCCGTCGACCGAGCCGTCCTGGCTGAAATTGAAGGCCTTTGCCAGGCTGACATAGACATCATCGTCGAGCTGATTGACGAAGCTGTCGGCATCGTCGAGATCGCTCGTCAGAACATCCTTGAGAAAGCTGGTCGATGTGTATTCGGTGCTGAGACCGAAAGCCGTCAGCACATAGTTCTTCAGCCGCGAGCTCGACAGCAACTCGCCGACGGATGTGATCGACGAGATATTCTCCTCGAAATAATCGGTCTCGTCCTCGATGTTCTCGGCCTCGGTGTCGAATGAGTCTTCGTAAGCATCAAGCAGATTGTCCCGCTGCGCATCCGATTGCGCCGTCTTCGTCTCGCCGGAGAATTTGAAGGCGGCGGCGAACTCGGCATAGCGGCCGTCGCTCAAGCTGTTAGCGAAGCTCGATGAATCGCTGAGGTCGCTCTCCAGCACCTTCTTCATGAAGGCCTTGGCGTAGGTCATGTCTTCGAGGCCGTAGGCCTTCATCGCATAGGAATAGAGCTTGTAATCGCTCATGAATTCATCGACGGTCGTGACCTTGCCGATGTTTTCCTTGTAATAGGCGCTGTCGCGAGCAACCGTGGCCTGAGACGCAACGCTGGAGAGACTGGCGTTCAGATTTCGCGCGACCGCGAGATAGCTTACATAGGTGGAAACCAACGTCCGTCCTCTTCATAGGCGCGTCAACGCGCGTGAAAGCCTGCCGGCAGCCACGGTGGAACTTTTCGTCTTTACGGGAATATCGTCGCCGGTCATGGCGAAGCACAGCCACCTGCATGTGGCCGAATCGACTTAATGGAACTCTATAGTTCTATAAATCATCCAATCGGGAATTGGAAGCTTGAAATCGAGGGATCTCCACCACCAGTTCAAGCGGCCCCGACACCGGCGGCGAAGATCGCGATGCAGCGGTGAAGATGGGCCAGCATCAGGGTCCGGTCCGGCCAGGCTTGCACGCGGCCTTCCGGAGGGCCCATGCCGCCAAAGATCATATCCATCAGCATGCGGGCGCCGCTCTCCGGATCATCCAGCGACAGCCTACCTTCCGACCGGCGATCGCTCAGCCAGTCGGCGAGATGCTGCCGGCTGGCGAGTATGCCTTCGCGCTGGAGAATGTCGATAAGCTCGGGGAACTGAGCCGCTTCGCGAAAGACAAGCTGTAGGAAGCCGGCGCGTTCCGCATCCGTATCCTCGTCCATGTCGATCATGAAGATACGCTCGAGACTCTCGGCGATCGAGATATCTTCGGCAGGCCTCGGCAGGTCGAGCATCAGGCGCCGATGCGCGCCGACCACGGCGGCAAACAGCTCTTCCTTGCTCTGAAACAGCTTGTAGAGCGTCTGCTTGGAGACACCCGCCTCCGAGGCGACGATCGCGGTCGTGCTTCCGGCATAACCGTATTTTACGAAAACGCGGCGGGCGACCTCGACGATATGCGTCCGCTTGTCTTCATCGCTGGAGACTTTAGGCCTGCCTCTTTTGCGCGGCTCATCTGCGGGGTCGTCGACGATATCCATGACGATCAGACCGCTTTGCCGACGCGCATGCCAACGATCGCGAGAAGCAGCCTGTTATTTCTGAGGGATGATTTTTTCGGTTGTGGCATTAGTAAATTCGATTTAGAGAACCCATAAGTTCTGTAATGCGTTGCATCCCCACCCTCAAGCGATGGAGCGCCTATGACGACCATTTCGGCCGCCACGTCAGTCTCTTCCCATTCCTATAGCAAGAGCTCGACATCCACATCCCAGGACATCCTATCCTGTAGTACGGTTTCGGCGAAAAAATCAACCACAAGCAGGCAGCTCGACGAAGACTCGTCCAGCAGCGCCGACAAACTGATGGCCCAGCTGGTGACGCTGGCAATGAACCGTTTCGACCAGTCCGGCTCCACCGGCGAAGCCGACGGCGGCGCAGGCATGGACGTTGCCGATCTGGATACCGACGGCTATGTGAGCAAGGCCGAGTTCGTCGCGGCCCGGCCGTCCGATGTCAGCGAGGATCAGGCAGGAACGCTGTTCGACAGCTTCGACAGCGAAGGCGCAGGCTCGCTGTCGGTCGATGCACTCGCCGAGGCGATGTCCGCCCAGCGGTCGGAACGTCCCGATGGCGCGCCCCCGCCGCCGCCAGGCGACGATGATCAGCTGGCGTCCATGCTCGCCGATCTCGATACCGATGGCGACGGACTCGTCAGCAAGGCCGAATTCGTCGCAGGCCGTCCGTCCGATGTCAGCGAAAATCAGACAGGAACGCTGTTCGACAGCTTCGACAGCGAGGGCGCCGGTTCGCTGTCGGTCGACGCGGCAACCCAAGCCATGTCCGCCCAGCAGTCGGAGCGTCCCCAGGGGCCGCCGCCGTCCGAGGACGAAGACCAGTTCGCCTCCCTGCTTTCCGATCTCGATACGAATGGAGATGGGGTGGTGAGCCTCGACGAATTCATGGCCGGCAAGCCTGACGATGTCACCGAAAGCCAGGCGAGCCAGCTCTTCGATCTGCTCGACACCTCAGGCACCGGTTCATTGTCCACACAGTCCGCGGCCTGACGCCGGCAGGACCTGGGAAAACCGCGCGCAAATCATCGAAATCATGCATAGCGCGCGTGAGATGAGCCAGCAATTCCAGCATCTCTGGGATAAAAGCGGCGGAAGCGGCCGGCTCAGCCAAGACGACACGGACAGGCTGATCGAACTGCTGCGAGAGATCGGCACTCAACGACATGCTGATGCGATTGGCTTGAGTGGCGCCGTTGTCAATGTAAGTATTGCGACGATCGCGTCGTCTCTTGGCAAATTACAAAACTGGTCGGCTTGGCTTCAGGTTCGTGGCTGCGGTGCTTCTCAGATCAAAACTCCCACGGGGAAATCAATTCAAGGTTCGTGGTCACGAAATCGCTCAGGTTTCGCGTCGCGAGCCGACCGCCATTAACCCTCGCAATAGCTGCGATCATGCCATCCGGCGCTGACATGCCGCGCCCCTGATGAGCTGCGGTCCCCATGATCTCGCCATAGGCAAGAGCGGCTTCTTCGGTCAGGCCAAAAATCCGGTCCGCGAAGCGGCGCCGCCAGTCGGAAAGTCCCTGTTCGAGGCGCTCGGCTCGTTGGTCCGGCCGGATCTTCTGGATACCGAAAGCGATCTCGGCAATCGTCACCGTGGGCAGTGCCAGTTCAGCATCATGACGAACCAGCCATGCGATTACCGCTTCATCAGGCGATTTTCTCAACGTCTCCGAGACGACGTTGGTATCGAGAAAAATCAAAGCTCGATGCCTTTATGCGCCTGCCGGTCTTCTTTCAGGACGGCCTCGAGGTCAATATCCGTCCCACTTTGCTGCGAGAGCCTGTTGTAGAAGGACGATGCCGGCTCACGGCCGGCCTCGCGTATTTCATAGGATTCCAGCGCCCGCTCGACGATATCGGCTATCGAGCGGTTTTCGCGGCGGGCGAGTCGATGAGCAAGGTCACGCGCCCTTGCACTTCGTACGGAAAGCTGGGGTTCGGCCATGTTAATTTCCTTTACGACAGATATAGCGCGCTCCAGATGCGCCATCAAGATGGCAATTGATGGCTTGATACCTAGAAGCGTTTCGCGGATCACCCCAATTTTGGGCAGTCTGGGAAGATCTTTTGGAGCCTCCCACATTCTAAAGAATTAACCATATCTCAGCGTTCTTGAGAAATAATGGCATGTGTAAATCAGGCATCTCGAAGAAGAGAAGCCCAAAGTTATTTGGAGAGAGTCTTGGCATTTACCATTGCGCGCAGCCTGGTGGCGTTTGGCATCGCCGTTTCAGCCGGTCTTTTCATGTCGATTGGATTGCAGCAATCGGCGCTTGAAAGGCTGAAAGTCAACGGCCCGGTTTACGAGCAGGTGGTCTACGGCAAGGATCTCATCGCCGATATATTGCCGCCGCCGCTCTTCGTGGTCGAGTCCTATATGCTCTCCTTCGAGGCGAGCAAATTCCCCGAACTCACCGAAACCAATCTGGCGAAGATCGCCAATCTGAAAGCCGCTTACGACGACCGTCGCGCCTATTGGAAAACCACCAGGCTGCCGCAGGCTTTGAAGGACGAGCTTGAAAACGATGTGCTGACGAAGGGCGATGCATTCTGGGACGTGATGAACCGCGAGATCATCCCGGCCCTGAAAGCAAAGGATGAAGACAGGGCCCACGGCGCGATCGAGCAATTGCGCGTCGCCTTCCATGCGCACCAGGATGCTGTAGAGAAGCTCGTCGCCAATTCCGACGCTTTCCTGAAGGGCGAGGAAAAGAACGCAGCTTCGGAAATCGTGACCTGGACGATCTGTGCGGGCGCTGCCGGCTTCGGCTCCTTCACTCTGCTGCTGGCGGGGCTCTATCTCCTGCGCCGCCGGGCAATCGTGCCGCTCGACGGCATGAAGGCCTATATGCGCAACCTTGCCGAGGGCGATTTTTCAACCGAAGTTCCCTATGCGAACCGTTCAGACGAGATCGGCGCCATGTCCAAGGCAGTCGCGGTCTTCCGTCGCAATGCGCTGGAACGCCAGGACGCGCAAAAGCGCGAAGCGGCCCTTCGCGATGCCGAATTCGAACGCGAGCGCAGCCAAATGGCCGAGAAGGCGGCCGAGGAGCGGACACGCGAAACAGTTATCAACGAGTTGACATATGGCCTGGACCAGCTGTCGCACGGCAATCTTGATTGCCGTATCACGACATCCTTTGCCGCCGCCTATGAGAGCTTGCGCGCCAAGTTCAACGACAGCATGAACGCGCTTTCCGCCTCAATTGCGGAGGTCGCCCAGACCTCCAGGCAGGTCGGCAGCTCCTCCGCCGGCATCACGGATGCCGCCGACAGCCTTGCATTACGCACCGAACAGCAGGCAGCGATGCTTGAAGAGGCTACGAGTGCGCTCGGCGAAATGAACGCCAAGGCCAAGGATGCTTCGAACCATGCCGGCAAGGCGACCGGCATGATGGCCGAGACGCGCAGCAGCGCCGAACATTCGGCGGCCATCGTTCGCGATGCGATCGCCGCCATGCAGAAGATCGAAGGTTCGTCCGCCCAGATCGGCGAGATCGTCAACGTCATCGACGAGATCGCCTTCCAGACCAATCTTCTGGCGCTCAACGCCGGCGTCGAAGCCGCCCGCGCCGGCGAGGCCGGCAAAGGCTTCGCCGTTGTGGCGCAGGAAGTGCGCGAGCTCGCTCTTCGATCAGCCAACGCCGCCAAGGAGATCAGATCTCTGATTTCCACGTCATCGTCTCAGGTTTCCACCGGCGTGGAGCTTGTCAACCGCACCGGCAGGGCGCTTACGGAAATCGAAGGTCAGGTCGAGCAGGTCGCCGGCCTGATCGCCCGCATCGTTTCGGTTTCCTCCGAGCAGGCGGTGGCGATCGGGGAAATCAACGCCTCCGTCAACGCGCTCGATGAGGTCACGCAGCACAACGCCGCCATGGCCGCGGAAACGGTCTCAGCCTGCCGCGCGCTCGGCAGCCAGACGCAGACGCTGGAAGGAATTGTCGGTCGCTTCCAAACCAATGCGGCAGCTGCCGGGTCAAGAGCGCGCAAGGCGGCTTGACACAGATCGAGGGGTGACATTCATCTCACACGCCCGCCGTCATTTCAGTTCGTCACAATCGCCACGACCCCAACGCAGTCGCCTGATTTGACCAGCCCCGGGAAATGCCGCGCACAGAGAATGCCGTCCATGGCGGCACGGATCTCGCGCGGCGCCTCACCCGTCCTCCCGGTCGGATAGATGCGGGCGATGACAGCATCCTTGGCGACCGCTTCGCCGAGGTCGATGGCGGGTTCGATCAACCCGCCCTGTTCCGCGAAGGAGAAACAGCGGCCGTCCGGCATATCAAGCCAGGTCGTTGGCCCGGTATCGACGGCACCGGCGACGATACCGGCATGCCGCAGCACGTTGATCGTGCCGCGTTTTGCGATCGCCGCTGTTCTGGCCGTGGCAGTACCTCCACCGCCGAGTTCGGTCGTGATGAAGATCTTGCCCATCTCCTCGGCCGCCGTGTCGTACATGCCGACCGCATCGATCTCCAGCATCTTCATCGAATAGGGTGCGGCAAAGGCTGTCACGAAATCGAAAGCCTGCGCCTCCTGTTGTTTGTTCGGCAGGATGTGCGCTGCGCAGAACGGGAGAAAATCGAGCGTCTTGCCGCCGGAGTGGAAGTCGAGCACGAGATCCGCCATCGGCAGAAGCACACGCTGGAAATAATCGGCGATCTTTTCGGTCACCGTACCGTCCGGACGACCCGGGAAGCTGCGGTTCATGTTGCCTCTGTCGATCGGCGAGGTCCGGGTTCCCGCAAGGAATGCCGGGTAATTCATTGCCGGCACGATGATGACAGCGCCGCTCACCTCCTCTGCCTGCAGCGAACGGGCGAGATCGAAGAGCGCGATCGGCCCCTCGTACTCGTCGCCGTGATTGCCGCCGGTCAGGAGCGCCGTCGGTCCCTTGCCGTTCCTGATGACCGTTATCGGAACCATCACCGAGCCCCAAGCGGAATCGTCGCGACTGTAGGGCAGCCTCAGGAAACCGTGCTGGACGCCCTCGGCGGCGAAATCCACCGTCGCGCTGA
Organism: Rhizobium sp. NLR8a; assembly: GCF_019685235.1. Lineage (NCBI taxonomy): Bacteria > Pseudomonadati > Pseudomonadota > Alphaproteobacteria > Hyphomicrobiales > Rhizobiaceae > Rhizobium > Rhizobium sp. NLR8a. The sequence goes on along the minus strand of NZ_JABDWI010000024.1, from coordinate 15,151 downwards.
TCGGCGACGGCCGCAAGCCAGTCTCTGTCATGACAGCCTCAATCCTTGACCATCAGCTTGCGCGGAACGCTGGCGAGGCATTCGACACCGCTCTCGGTGATGAGGATGCTCTCCGTCGTCTCGAAACCCATGTCCTCGAGCCAGAGGCCGGTCATGAAATGGAAGGTCATGCCGGGCTTCAACTCCGTCCGGTCGCCTGGCCGCAGGCTCATGGTGCGCTCGCCCCAGTCCGGCGGATAGGAAAGCCCGATCGGGTAACCCGTGCGGTTGTCCTTGACGATCCCGTATTTCTTCAGCACCGTGAAGAAGGCATTGGCGATATCCTCGCAGCGATTGCCGGGTCTGGCGACCGCAAGACCGGCTTCCATACCTTCCAGGGTCGCTTTTTCGGCGTCGAGAAAGGCCTGCGTCGGCTTGCCGAGGAAGACAGTGCGCGACAGCGGCAGATGATAGCGGTTGTAGCAGCCGGCAATCTCGAAGAAGGTGCCCTCCCCCTTCTTCAACGGCCGATCATCCCAGGTCAGATGCGGTGCGGATGCTTCGACGCCGGACGGGAGCAGCGGCACGATGGCCGGATAGTCGCCGCCGATGCCGTCGACGCCGCGCGTGCCGGCATCATAGATTTCCGCCACCAGATCGCACTTGCGCATGCCGACTTCGATCTTGTCGAAGATGCGGGCGTGCATGGCTTCCACGATCCGGGCCGCATTGCGCATGTACTTGATTTCGGTCTCGCTCTTGACCGCGCGCTGCCAGTTGACCAGCGCGGTCGCGTCGACGAAGCGCGCATTCGGCAGATGCCTCTGCAGCGCGGCGAAGGCGGCGGCCGAAAACCAGTAATTGTCCATCTCGACGCCGATCGTCAGCTTGGCAAAGCCGCGCTCCGTCAGGATGCCGGAGAGGTAATCCATTGGATGACGCTCGGTGGATTGCACGTAGTGATCGGGATAGCCGACGATATTGTCGTGCGTGAGATAGGCGGTGAGCTTGGCACCATTGGCGTCCTGGCCGCGGCCGAACCAGATCGGCTCACCCTGCGGCGGCACGATCACCGCCTGGTGCACGTAGAAGGACCAACCGTCATAGCCGGTCAACCAGGCCATGTTCGAGGGATCGCTGACAACAAGCAGGTCCACACCCTTCGCTTCCATGGCACGCCGTGTTTTTTCCAGCCGCGCGGCATATTCGCCGAGCGAAAACTTCAGATTGGGCTGGGTCATGTTTCTTCCCTTCTTTTCCGGCGCCGCGCCGGTCAGCTTTCGAATGTGGTCCCCGCCTTCATCACGCCGGCGCGGGCGAAGGCAAGGGTGGCGATAGCAGTGTCCTGGATGCCGGTGCCGGTGAGGTCGGCAATGGTGATCTGGTCGCTGCTCGTTCTGCCCGCCGTCCGACCGGAAACGATCCGGCCGAGCTCGGCAAGCTCGGCATCGGCCGCGACCAGGCCGGCTTCGATTGCGTGGTGCAATTCGCCGAGGCGGCGCGTCTGTTTCAGATTGTCGGCGACATAAAGACCGGCCCGGACGATGGCCGCCGGATCAATTTCGTTCTTGTGCTCCGCATCCGACCCCATGGCTGTCAGATGCTGCCCGGGTTCGAGCCACTCGGCTTCGACGATCGGTTTTTCCGCAGGCGTGGTGGTCACGATAATATCGGCGCCGGAGATTGCTTCTCTCGGATCCGAGGCGGCACTGACGGGAAATCCAAGTTTCCCGCTCAATTCGGCCGCTGCCTTCTGCGCCCTGGCGGCATCACGGGCCCAGATCCTGGCCTCGGCGATAGGCCGCACCAGCGTCAGTGCTTCGAGTTGCAGCCGAGCCTGCATTCCGGCGCCGAAAATTGCGGCCACGCTGGAGTCTTGCCGTGACAGGTATTTCGCGGCGACGGCTCCGGCTGCCGCGGTGCGCACATCCGTGAGATAGCCATTGTCCAGAAGCAGCGCCTGCACCAGGCCGATCCGGCTGGACAGCAGCACCATCATGCCATTGGTGCTCGGCAGTCCGATCTTTGGATTGTCGAAGAAACCGGGGCTGATCTTGATGGCGAAACCTTCAATGCCCGGAACATAGGCGGTCTTCACATCGACCTCACCCCGATATTCCGGAATGTCGAGCCGCAGAATTGGCGGCATGGCGACTGCCTTCGTGGCAAGCGCCGCGAAAGCCTGCTCGATGCAGGCGACCGCATCGCGATCGAGCACCACGATCTTGCGCAATTCCGCTTCCGTCAGAATGATCATGCGGTTCATGGGCCACCTTCCGTGAATGCCGTACCCTCGCCGTTGATCACCCGGCGGTGCTGTTCCATGTCGACATTTCGCCCGGAAAGGATCGCAACGACCGGGCCGCCGGAGCTGATCTTGCCCGCCAGCAGCGCTGCTATTCCGACCGCTCCCGCCCCCTCGATGATCTCGCGCTCGCAGGCATAGGCATGACGCATGCCTGCGGCGATCTCCGCCTCCGTCAGCAGGACGACCTCGTCGAGAAGCGCCTGGCACATGGTGAAAGTCACGCGATTGTCGAGGCCGATGCCGCCGCCGAGCGAATCCGCAAGGCTTCTCACTTCCTCGACCTGCACCGGCCGTCCGGCATCGAGGCTCGCTTTCATCGCGGCGCCGTGTTCCATCGTCAGGCCGATCACTCTCGTTTTCGGATTGACGCCCTTGATCGCGGCGGCAACGCCCGCGGCAAGGCCACCGCCCGAGAGCGGCACCAGAACCGTGGCTGTCTGCGGCAATGCATCGACGATCTCGAGCCCCAGCGTTCCCTGCCCGGCTACGACAGCCGGATGGTCAAAAGGCGGAACCATCACCAGCCCTTGCTCTCGCACCAACCGGTCCACCTCCTCCTGCGCCTCGTCCTGTGATCGACCGACGATGCGCACATCGGCACCCAGACGGCGGATTTCTGAAACCTTGTTCGCCGGCACCAGCCGCGACATGCAGATCGTCGCGACCATGCCTTGTGCCTTCGCCGCATGGGCAAGCGCCCGGCCGTGATTTCCCGTCGAGGCGGCGACGACGCCACGCACGCGTTCCGCCGGCGACAATGACGCTACCGCATTGGTCGCCCCGCGAAGCTTGAAGCTGCCCGTCGTCTGATGATGTTCGAGCTTCAGCCAGACCGGAACGCCCGCGATCTCGCCGAGCGATGCCGACGACACGATCGGCGTTTCCACAACACGGCCGGCGATCCGGTGCGCCGCCGCACGGATATCCTCCATCGAAACTGGCAGGAGACCCTTCATGCGCTCAGCCTTCCCCATAGGGTCTGGTCATCAACCGACCGAGTTCGGGCCGCGCCTGATCATCGCCACAGAGCCGCAGGCAGGCCCAGGCGGTGGCGAGATTGCTGGTCACCACCGGCTTGCCGGTCTCGGCTTCGATGCGGGCGGCGACCTGTGCGGCGCGCACTGCAGTGCAGGAAATGAACAGTGCATCGGATTGCGGCGCCAGCGCCTGGCGGGCGAAGGCTGCAATGTCATCCGGCGCAATCCGTGCCATCTCGCGGTCGTCGCTCAGACCGAGGCAGGTAAAGAGATCGATCGCAAAACCAAGACGGGTGAAATAATCCGCCATCGGCCGGCTGGTTTCGACTGTATAAGGCGTCAGCACGGAAATCCGCCTGGCGCCGAACGCCTTCAGGGCTTTCACAGCCGCCGCCGTTGGCATCACAACGGGAACGCCGGGTTTGGCCGCATGGATCGCTTTCTCGATCTTGCGGTCGCCGATGACAACAGAGGCGGAGGTGCAGGAATACATGACGGCATCCAGCGTCTCATCCGGCAGAATGAGCCCTGCGCCTTGGGTCAGCGACGGCTGCATCTTCAGGAGATTCTCCGGTGTCACCGGATTGGCGTAGTGGATGCGGCTGACATAGACGCCGATACGGTCGCTGGCGACCATCCGCCGGAAGTCGACTTCCGTCGTGTGGTCGGTCGCCAGGATGACGAGGCCGATGCGCTTTTCCAGCGGCCGGTCGTCCAGCCGTGGCAGTCGGCCGGCGGGAATGATCTCGATCGATGCCGTCATGTCAGTCATCCACCCTGGCATAGCGCTCCTCGAGCCAGCGCAATCCGACAACCGAAATCAAGCTGACGACGAGGAAGAAGACGCCGACGAGCGTCATGGGTTCAATATAGCGATAGTTGCTATTGGCGATGCTTTTGGCCTGGTTCATCAATTCCAGCACGGTGATCGCCGACAGCAGCGGCGTTTCCTTGAACATGGCGATGAAATAATTGGCGAGCGCCGGGATCATCGGCGGGATCGCCTGCGGCAAGATCACGTGGATCCAGGCTTGGCGCGTCGTCAGATTGGTGGCCTTGGCCGCCTCCCATTGTCCGCGCGAAACGTTCTCGATGCCGGCGCGATAGACCTCGGCCGCATAGGTCGCATAATGAATGCCCATGCCGATGACGCCGGCGGTGAGCGGCGACAGCCGGATGCCGATATCCGGCAGGACGTAGAAGATGAAGTAGAGCTGCACCAGCAGCGGCGTACCGCGGATGAATTCAGAGACGAAGCCGACCGTTCTGGAAATGACGGCGACCGGTGACCGCCGCGCGATGGCAAGCGCGAGGCCTGCGACCATGGCGACAGCAGCGCCGAGGATAGTCGCGAGAATGGTGATCTTGAACCCTTCGAGAAGGGTCGGCATGATCTGCCAGACGAAGTCCCAATCCCATTCCATATGATCAGGTCCTCATGCCATCGAGGCCGCGTGTCATCCGTCGCTCCAAGAGGCGCATCGCCGCCGAGATGGCGGAGGCCATGAGGAAATAGAGGATGAGGATCGCTGCGAAAGGCACCAGCGTATTGCCGGTCTGCGCCCGCACCACTTGCGCCTGAAAGGTCATGTCGGTCAGCGAGATCAGCGACACGACGGCAGTGCCCTTCAAAAGCTCGATCGCATTGTTGCAGAAGGTCGGCAGCATCAGCGGCAACGCCTGCGGCAGTATGACGTGGCGCATGCGCTGGTATCGCGACAGATTGAGCGCGATGCAGGCTTCCGATTGTTCGCGCCCGACGGCCTTGACGGCGCCGCGCACCACCTCCGCGCCATAGGCGCCGACATTCAGACCGAGCGCCAGCACGCCCGCCTGCAGCGGCGTCAACGTCAATCCCGCGAAGGGCAGGACGAAATAGACCCAGAAGAGCTGGACGAAGATCGAGGTGCCGCGAAAGAATTCGATATAGGCAGTCGCCAGAGCCCGGAGGGCAAAGAAGCGCGACAGGCGGCCGAGGCCGGCCAGGAAGGCCATGACGAGCGCCAGCGCCGAGCCCATGATCGTCAGCTCGAGCGTCACCAGGGCGCCTTGAAGGATCAGTGTCAGATAGCCGGACCACACCGACATCGGCAGCTCACTTCTCTGGAGATGGTGCGAAGGGCAATCGGCCATGGCGGGAGCATGGCCGGCTGCTTACATCAGATCACTTGGCTGCGGCGCAGAGCTTTTCGCGGCTCGTCGACATCGCCGCCTTGGCCGAGAAGCCGTAGGGTTCGATGATCTTGGCGAATTCGCCCGATTCCTTCAGTTTCTTCAGCTCGACGTCGAAGGCATCGCGAAGCGCGACGTCCTGCTTGCGGAAGGCGGCGCCGTCGCAATAGACCGGCGCGTTGACGACGGGGGCGACGGTTTCGAGGTTCGGATCGTTCGCTTTGGTCAACAGATCGTGGATCGACAGGACCGGCAGCGAATAGACGTCGATGCGGCCGTCCTGCAGCATCTTAATGCCGCTCTGCCCGTCCGGAACCACGATCACGCGGTCACGCGGCACGCCGGCTTCCAGCGCCAGCTTCTCTTCCGTGCCGCCGCCCGGCGCGCCGATCTTGGCGTTCGGGTTATCGGCGATATCCTTGTAGCTCGTCAGCTTCAGCGGGTTGCCCTTCTTGAGAGCAAAGGCCTCAGCGTCGCATAGGATCGGTTCGGAATAGGCGACGGCATTGCAACGTTCCGGCTTCATGAAGAGGCCCGCCGTAATTGCGTCGTGTCGGCCGGCCTGCAGGCCGGGAATCATTGCGCCGTACTCGGAGATCGAGGCAACGACTTCCTTGACGCCGAGCTTTTCGAAGATCACCCGCGCCACATCGGGCGCGGCACCCGAGACCTTGCCGTCGGCGCCGACCGCCGTGAACGGCGGCTCGTTGGCGATGGCGATACGGGCAAAGCCCTGCTCCTTCAGCTGTTCGAGCTTGTCATCGCCGGCGCAAGCCTGGCCGGCTGCTGTCATCAGCAGCGCCGACAGGCCGATGGCGTTCAAAATATATCCTGCTTTCATCGTTCCCAACTCCTCTGGCTTTCCTTGCGCTTTGTTTTTGCGGGCAATGTCGGATCTCAGACGCGGTGCCCTGCCGCGATGATCTTGCGCAAGAAGATCTGCGTCCTCTCCTGCGTCGGATTGCGAAAAATGTCGCCGGGTTTGCCTTCCTCAACGATCCTGCCGCGATCGAAGAACAGCACGCGGTCGGCAAAGTCGTGGGCAAAGCCCATCTCGTGGGTGACGAGCAGCATCGTCATGTCGGTCTCGGAGGCGAGACGGCGCATGACGTTCAGCACCTCCTCGACCAGCTCCGGGTCGAGCGCCGAGGTCACCTCGTCGAACAGCATGATCTTCGGTGACAGCGCCAGCGCCCGGGCGATGGCGACGCGCTGCTTCTGCCCGCCGGAAAGCTGCGCCGGCACGCTTCTAGCCTTATCGGCGAGACCGACCATGTCGAGAAGCTCCATTGCCCGCTTTTCGGCTTGGGGCCGCTTGATGCCCTTGGTCAGCATCGGCGCCAGCGTCACATTGTCGAGCACGCATTTGTGCGGGAATAGATTGAAGTGCTGAAAGACCATGCCGATCTTCTCGCGCATGCGATGCAGATGCCGTTCATCGGCCGCCACCAGCCCGTTGCCATTCGGCATGTGATAGAGCTGCTCGCCATCGACCTCGATATGGCCGCCGCTGATCGTTTCGAGCGTCATCAGGATGCGCAGGATCGTCGTCTTGCCGGAGCCGGACGGCCCGATCAGCGCCAGTTTCTCGCCCGGCATGACATTCATCGACAGGCCGTCGAGCACGGTCAGCGGGCCGTATCTCTTGACGATGTTGTCGATGCGGATGATGGGCGCAGGCATTCATGTCTCTCCCTGTTGAGACAAGCAATGGCCTAACGATGACGGCGCTCGAAAATCATGTCAATTCGTAAAATAATATCATGACAATTATTCTGCGTCTGCCGCAAATGAGGCGCCGGCCTCAAATTGCGAGCAGCAGCTCTTCGGGATTTCCCTGCGCCAGTGAGGCAACGATCCCCAGTCCCGTCCGCAGCTCGCCTTCCGTCGTCGAGCCGAGCGAGATGCGCACCGCCGGCGTCCAGCCGTGATCGGCGGTGCGGAAGGATTTGCCCGGCGCGATCGCCACGCCCCGCAGCCTTGCCTGCGACACGAAACCATCTTCCGTATGGTTGCCGGAAAGCGGCAGCCATACATGCAGGCTTTGCGGATGCGTTCGATAGAACAGGCCGGCCAGCATATCCGCGGCGATCGCATGGCGCCCGACAAGGGCGCGGCGCTGCCAGTTGACGAGTTCCATCGCCGTTCCGTCGCTGACCCAGCGGGTGGCGATTTCGGCCATCGCCGGTGTCGCCATCCAACTGGAGACCAGATGCCGGTTGGCAACGGCGGCGACATAGCGGTCAGGGGCAACGAGATAACCGATCCTGAGGCCGGGAACGGTGATCTTCGTGAAGCTCGTGACGTAGAGCGTGCGTTCCGGCGCGAAGGCGGCCATCGGTGGCGCGCGGTCCTCGACCATCGGGCCGAGAATGTCATTTTCGATGATTGCTATGTCGTGTTTGGCGGCAACGGCTGCCAGAGCTTGCCGGCGCTTGGCGCTCATCAGCGCCGCCATCGGATTGATCACCGACGGCTGCAGGAAAATCGCCCGGACCGGCCCCGTCCGGCAGGCTTCATCAAGCGCTTCGGGTATCATCCCCTCCTCGTCGATCGCCAGCCCCTCGAGATGCAGGCCGAGATAGCTGGAGAGCGGCACCAGCGTATGATGGCTGATCGCCTCGGTGGCAACGGTCGAACCGGGCGGGGCGACGCTCATCAGCGCCACCGTCATGCCCGAAGTCGCGCCATTCGTCACGCTGATGTTCAGCGGCGATACGTCGAGCCCGCAGCGCTCCAGCCATTCGGCAGCAACGGCACGATGGCGGGGAAAAACCATATTCGGCCGGAACGACAGGGCCGAGCTGGAAGGCAGATTCTCGGAGAGCCAGCCGAAGGCCTGGCGTAGCCTTTCCAGATGGATCTGCTCGCAGACCGGTTTCAGGATCGAAAGATCGATCACCTCCCCCAGCCGTTCCGGCAGGTAAGGCGGCTCCGGCTCGGGCGGCCGCGTCTGCACGAAGCTGCCGCGTCCGATCTCGCCCGATATCAGTCCGCGGCGGCTCAGCTCGTCATAAGCGCGGCTCACCGTCTGCACGGAAAGATGCAGATCATCCGCCAGCTTGCGATGCGGCGGCAATTGCGTGCCGTCGGAGAGCTTGCCGTCGGTGATCGCATTGGCGATCTGCTCGGCGAGCGAGAGATAGGCAGGGCGGCGGAGTTGCGAGGGATCGGGACGCCAATTTGTCATGATTTTAACACTGCTGAAAATCAGTTCAATTGACAATGCCAAAATGCACTTCCATTGTCTTTTCACCGCGTTTGAAATGATTTCTTTCTAAAGAAAGCGCCATGAAGCTCGACGCCATCGACTTGCGCATCCTCGACGCCGTCCAGCACGACGGCCGCATTACCAAGCTGGCGCTGGCCGAAAAGGCAGGGCTGTCGCCGACGCCGTGCTGGATGCGGCTGCGCAAGCTCGAAAAGGCGGGGATCATTACCGGCTACCACGCCCGGATCGCCCCGCGGCGCATTGCGCCGGTGGCCAGCGTGATGATGGAAGTGACGCTCGCCAATCATCGCCAGGCCGATTTCGAGCGCTTCGAGCGCGCCGTTGCCGCAACTCCCGAGATCGTCGCCTGCTGGTCGGTCGGCGGCGGCGTCGACTATATCCTGAAAATCATGGCGGCCGATATCGACGCCTATCAGCGGCTGGTCGACGGCCTTCTCGACCGCCAACTCGGCATCGACCGCTACTTCACCTACATCGTCACCAAGACGGTGAAGGAGGATACAGTCCTTCCGGTCTCTTCCTTCGCCGTCTCCGGGGAAGAACAGAGCGCCTCCTAGACAATCTCTCTAGCAGGCGGCCGTCCTTTAGACCGTCTGTCTCTTTCCGCCTTCGGTAAAGGACAATCTCTCGTCGGCTCTTGTGGAAGACTTGCGTCAACCGCAACGAGGAGATTGGACATGACCGCCGTGTTTGCCCGCCCCGACTTTCATGATGCGCTGTCACGGCTTGCCGACCGTCATCTCCTGCGCGATCTCGCCTATGTCGGCGGCCGGTGGATCGCAGGGGCCACAGGCAAAAGCTTCGCTGTTGCCGATCCGGCCTCTTCGGCAACGCTGGCATGGGTTGCGAGCCTCGATGCTGAGGAGACGGCGATGGCGATCGATGCGGCGTCGCAGGCCTTTGCCGCTTGGCGCGCGATGCTGCCGCAGCACCGCGCGGCGATCCTGCAGAAATGGCACGCGTTGATGCTCGCCGCCAGGGAAGATCTGGCGCTGATCATGACGCTCGAACAGGGCAAGCCGCTTGCCGAAGCGCGCGGTGAGATCGACTACGCCGCCTCCTTCATGGAGTGGTATGCCGAAGAAGGCAAGCGGCTGAACGCCGAAAGCGTCACCAGCCATCTAGCCGGAGCGGAAATGATTGTCCGGCGCGAGGCGCTTGGGGTCGTCGGCATCGTCACGCCTTGGAATTTCCCTTCCGCTATGCTCACCCGTAAGGCGGCCGCAGCACTTGCCGCCGGCTGCACGGTCGTCGCCCACCCCTCCTCGGAAACGCCGCTTTCTGCCCTGGCGCTTGCCGAACTCGGCGAACGGGCCGGTATTCCCGCCGGCGTCTTTAACGTGGTCACCGGCCATGCTGCAACGATCGTCGGACGGATGTGCGGCGATAGCCGCCTGCGCGCCATGAGCTTCACGGGTTCGACCGAAGTTGGACGCCTGATCGCCGGCCAGTGCGCGCCGACCATGAAGCGGCTGGTAATGGAACTCGGCGGGCACGCGCCGCTGATTGTCTTCGACGATGCCAATGTCGCGAAAGCCGTCGAGATCGCCGTCGGTGCCAAGTTTGCCACGTCAGGCCAGGATTGCCTTGCCGCCAATCGCATTTTTGTCCAGCGGTGCATCGCCGATGTCTTCGCCACGGCTTTTACCGCGCGCATCGGCGCGCTGAAGGTCGGCGCAGGCATCGAAGCTGAAAGCGAAATCGGGCCGCTGATGCATGAACGCGCTGTCGTCAAGGTCGAGGACCAGGTTGCCGACGCCTTGGCGCGTGGCGCGCGGCTCGTTGCAGGCGGCAGCCGCCATAGAGCCGGCCCACTCTTTTATCAGCCGACGCTTTTGACGGATGTGCCGGCGGATGCGCTGATCATGCGCGAGGAGACTTTCGGGCCTGTGGCAGCACTTGCCATTTTCGATACGGAGGAAGAGGTCGTCGCCCGTGCCAACGACACCGAATATGGCCTGGTCGCCTATGTCGTCACCGAAAATGGCGCCCGCCAGATGCGCCTGGGCCGCGCGCTGGAATACGGCATGGTGGCGATCAATCGCGTGAAGATCACCGGCGGCCCCGTCCCCTTCGGCGGGTGGAAGCAGTCCGGCCTCGGCCGGGAAGGCTCCCGCCACGGGCTCGAGGCTTTCACCGAGCTCAAGTATCTCTGCATCGACACCGCCGCCTGAGCGCCCATTTCAAGAGAGGATAGGATATGCTCGAGCAAAGCAACGAACTCACCGCCTGGGACCGCGACCACTTCTTTCATCCCTCGACCCATATGGGCATGCATGCGCGTGGCGAGACGCCGACGCGGGTCGTCACCGGGGGCGAAGGTGTCTACATCACCGACACCAGCGGCCGCAAAAGCCTCGATGCCTTTGCCGGGCTTTATTGCGTCAATGTCGGCTACGGCCGCCAGGAGATCGCCGACGCCATCGCCAAACAGGCGAAGACCCTCGCCTACTACCACGCCTATGTCGGCCATGGTACGGAAGCGTCGATTACGCTTGCGAAAATGATTATCGACCGCGCGCCCGCGGGCATGAGCCGCGTCTATTTCGGCCTTTCCGGCTCGGATGCCAACGAGACCAACATCAAGCTGATCTGGTATTACAACAACATTCTCGGCCGGCCGAAAAAGAAGAAGATCATCTCGCGCTGGCGCGGCTATCACGGCTCCGGCGTCATGACCGGTAGCCTCACCGGTCTTGCGCTTTTCCACAATGCCTTCGACCTGCCGCGTACGCCCATCCTTCACACCGAGGCGCCCTATTATTTCCGCCGCCCCGACCGTTCGATGGACGAGGACCAGTTCTCGCAATATTGCGCCGACAGACTGGAGGAGATGATCCTCGCCGAAGGCCCCGATACCGTCGCCGCGTTCATCGGCGAACCGATCCTCGGCACCGGCGGCATCGTGCCGCCGCCGCGGGGCTACTGGCAGAAGATCCAGGCCGTGCTCGACAAATACGACATCCTGCTTGTTGCCGACGAAGTCGTCACCGGCTTCGGCCGTCTCGGCACCATGTTCGGCTCGGATCACTATGCCATGAAGCCGGACCTGATCACCATCGCCAAGGGCCTTACCTCGGCCTATGCTCCGCTTTCCGGCTCGATCGTTTCGACCAAGATTTGGCAGGTGCTGGTGCAGGGCTCCGATCAGCTCGGCGCAATCGGCCATGGCTGGACCTATTCCGCCCATCCGATCTGCGCTGCCGCAGGCATCGCCAATCTGGAATTGATCGACGAACTCGGCATCGTCGATAATGCCGGCACGACCGGCAGCTATTTCCGGTCGCAATTGCAGGAGGCGGTTGGCAGCCATCGGAATGTCGGCGAGGTCCGCGGCGACGGTCTGATGGCGGCAATCGAATTCGTCGAGGATAGGGACGATCGCCGGTTCTTCGATCCCGCCCGCAAGATCGGTCCGCAGGTCGCATCCGCCCTTCTCGAACGCGGCGTCATCGGCCGCGCCATGCCGCAGGGCGACATTCTCGGCTTCGCTCCACCGCTCTGCCTCAGCCGGGAAGAAGCAGACGTCGTCGTCAAGGCGGCTGCGGACGCGATCGAGAGTGTTTTCAAAACCATCTGAGGAGAAGAGCCGCATGACGATCCCGGAAAAGATGGCGGCGGTGTTGCTCACCGGCCATGGTGGCTTGGAAAAGCTCGTCTACGACAGGGACGTTCCTGTCCCAACACCGGCGGAGGGTGAGGTGTTGATCCGAGTCACTGCCTGCGGCATGAACAATACCGACGTCTGGGTGCGCCAAGGCGCCTACGGCACAGAAGATGATCCCTCCGCCGTCTCCACCTGGCGCAGGCAGGGCAATACTCTGACATTTCCACGCATCCAGGGCACCGATACCGTCGGCCATATCGTCGGCGTCGGCGCGGGCGTTGATCCGAGACGCATCGGCGAACGCGTCATGGTCGACTTCTCGATCTATAATCGCGATGACGACAGTCTTGCCGACATCGATTACATGGGCCACGGGCGGGATGGCGGCTACGCCGAATATATGGCGCTTCCGGCCGAGAACGCCCATGTCGTCGCGACCGATCTGACCGATGTCGAGCTTGCTACCTTCTGCTGCGCCTATCTGACCGGCGAACGTATGCTGGAACGGGCAAGGCTTGTCGCCGGCGAGCGCGTTCTCGTCACCGGCGCTTCGGGCGGCGTCGGTTCAGCGATCATCCAGCTCGCCCGCGCCCGCGGCGCCATCCCGATCGCGGTCGCAGGCCCCGGCAAGGAGGCGGCGATGATCGACATCGGCGCCGAAGCGGTAGTGACCCGCAGCAAGGGCGATCTTGTCGAGGCCGTCCATTCCGCAAGTGGTGGCCAGCCGATCGACGTCGTCGCAGATCTGGTCGGCGGACCGCTGTTCAACGATCTCTTGAAGATCCTGCGTCCGGAAGGCCGCTACACGACGGCCGGCGCCATCGCCGGCCCGGTCGTGCAGCTCGATCTGCGGACGATATATCTGAAGCAGCTCGAGCTGCACGGATCGAGCCAGGGGAGTCGCGCCGATTTCCGCAGGCTCGTCGACTATATCGAAGGCCGCAAAATCCGGCCCCTCGTCGGCGGCGTCTATCCGCTGTCGGACTTCCACCGGGCGCAGACCGAATTCATGGCGAAAAACTTTGTAGGCAAACTGGTCGTCGTTCCCGACGCGAGATGATCTCCGTCGCACCGCACGAACCTTATCGGGTCTGCGGCGTTCCACCGCCATGGAAAACGCTTTCGATCGCACCGGGTACACGCAGCTTCGGACGATGGAAGGCGTCCCTGCCTTCGTGATGGAGGCGCAGCGATCCGTCGCTCGGCGGAGTCGCTGATGCCAGTTTCCCAGGCCATGAGATATCCCACCGCCGCCGAACTCGGCAGAATTCGCCGCGCCGCCGCGATCGCTCGGCTCATGGACACCGCAGTCAGGTTGCCTTTGGGCGTACGGATCGGTGCAGACTCGGTTCTCGGCCTCATCCCGGCCGTCGGTGACGTTGCCGGGTCGCTTATCGGTCTTTTCATCATCGACGAAGCAAGGCGCCTCGGCCTTCCCGCGCATAAGCTCGCCCGCATGGCGGTCAATCTCGGCGTCGACGCCGCCTGCGGCACGGTTCCGCTGATCGGCGATCTCTTTGACGTCTATTTCAAGTCGCACCGCCGGAACGTCGGGATCATCCTCGAGCATTTCGGCATCAGCGAAGACGAGCTGAACCAGCGCATTTGACGAGTTCGACCGCCCTCCGAAGAGCCTGCCTAAAGCTCCGTCAGGGCGCCGGCCGTCTTGACTGCGTGATCAAGAACAAATTGCAGCTTGGCGGCATGGCCGAAACCCGGCTCATCCCTCTCCCCTTTTTGCACGGCGTTCGCAAATCTCTGGAAATTGGTGATGACCGGCTCGACCTCGATCTTGCGCCAGATCGCCTTGTCGGCATCGGCGCCTTCACAGGCCCTGAGGGTGGAGCCTTCAGGCGTATGCACCACCTCCAGCGCCCCCTTGTCTCCATGCAAGCGCAGGCGCAATTCGTTCAGATGGCCTGTCGCCCAGCGCGTCGCATGAATGACACCGGCCGCCCCGTTTTCGAGTTCGGCCATCATCAGGAAGCTGTCATTTGCATCGAGTTCGTATTCTCCGATCCGGTTCCCAGGACTCTTGTCGAAAACCTTGAGATGCGACGCCGCCGCCTTGACGTCGCTTCCGGCGGCAAAAACCGCGAAGTCGAGAATGTGGATACCGACATCGCCCAGCACGCCATTGGAGCCGTGCTTTGTCGAGAGCCGCCAAAGCCATTGGGATTCTTTGGTCCAGTCGCCCCAGGCCTTGGAGACCAACCAGCTCTGCAGATACGAGGCTTCGAAGTGGCGGATCGCGCCGAGGCGGCCATCCAGTACCATCTTTCGCGCCGCCTGCAGCGGCGCCACGTTACGATAGGTAAGGTTTACCATCGCGACCTTGCCGGACGCCGCCGCGGCGTCGGCCATCTCCTTGGCCTCGCGGTAGTTGACGGCCAGGGGCTTCTCGCAGAGCACATGTTTGCCGGCGCCGAGTATCTTCATTGTCGTGGAATAATGCGCGCGATCCGGCGTCACATTGGTCACGGCGTCAAACTCCCCCCACGCAAGGGCGTCATCGAGCGATGTGAAGGTAAGCGGGATGCCATGCCTGAGCGCGAAGGCCCGAAGTCGGACCTCGTCGGTATCAACGGCAGCAACAATCTTGACGCCGGCGATTTCCGAGAAATTCATGGCATGGGTGTTTGCCCATCCTCCCGTTCCGAGAATGATCAAGCGCATTTGTGTCCTCATAGTCGTTTATCAAATTCAGCGGTAACCGGCTTCGCCGGCCTGGTGCAGTTTCGGGCCGCGTTCGACGATCGGCTCCAATGCCTTTTCCACGGGCACATTTGGAGCGTCGGTAATGCCAGTCAACGCGCCTTCAGGGTTGTAGGCCCACTTGACGCCGTTGATCAGCACCTTCTGCACCGTGGCGTCGT